>JARXAC010000042.1:0-33743 GCA_029866065.1 Flavobacterium sp. | reverse complement strand
ACATTTCCAGAGTTAGCTACATACTCAGAAGTTGGATAGATTAATCTATATGGCTTACGAGTTTTAGTAGTAACAGTTGAAAGTGGCGTTAATGGATAACCAGTACGAGTATAGTCAATGTAAGACTCAATCGCGTTAACACCCATTAAAGCAATCCATTTTTGGAACATAATTGCATGTAATTTTTGTGCAGTTGTGAATGCAGCAGAATAACCAAAGTTTGGCTTCGTGTTGATTGTAGTTAAATAAGTACCCATAGTAGCTACTTTTCTAGCGAAATCATCAGTTACCCCATCGTTAAATGCAGTTTGAGCACTACCTGTGAAAATAGATGGATATCTTACAGCTGCTTCAGCTTCTAAGAATCTAGACTCAGACCAAGACATTACAGAACCATCACAAGAGAAGTACTCTTCTAAAGTTTGGTTTGGCGCTTGAGCGTATGGATTAAAGTGACCTATTAATCCTAAACGACATGGTAAACCTGGTAAAGTACCAGTTGGTGTTGTAACATCAACTAAAGTAGACCCTTGAGTAACCGCACGTCTAAAAGTTTGTCCTGAACCTGCAGTAAACAATCTCGCAGAACGAGGATCTGTTACATCTGGGTAAGAAACACCTGATCCAGGAACGATTTCACGAGTTGCACCTACTGGCCAGTTTGTTGTTGCAGTAGATTGTAACGCTTTGTAGGCGTGACCTGACATCGTAATAAACACTCTGTTTCCTTGAGTAGTTCCAGCAGTTACATAAGCGTAAGCGAAGAAACCAGGAGTAGCTTGAGC
Organism: Flavobacterium sp.; assembly: GCA_029866065.1. GTDB lineage: Bacteria > Bacteroidota > Bacteroidia > Flavobacteriales > Flavobacteriaceae > Flavobacterium. The sequence continues at coordinate 32,958 of JARXAC010000042.1, read as the reverse complement.
ATCAGTAGAACCGTTGTAACCAGGGTTAATAGCTACGTTATCAGACAAGAATGGACCTGCAGCAATTGATTGCATCTTTGTATTTCTGTAGGCAACTACAGTTGCATCTGTTGCTTCCGACATTCTTAATAAAAGACGTAGCTCCGTAGAGTTTGCAAACTCATTCCACATTGCCATATCTCCCGCTAACATTACGTCAACACCAGAAATATCTTCAGCATCTGGATCAGCAGCAGCGATTAACGCTCTTGCATCCTCTAAATTCTTAACTAAATCTTTGTAGATAGCGAAATCGTCATCATAAGATGGAGTTGTATTATCACTTCCTTCCCATGCTTTAGAATAAGGACATTTTCCGTACAAATCTACGATTCTTTGCATGTAAAAAGCTTTACAGATTTTTGCAGCAGCTACATAATTATCGTATTTCCCATCAGGATTTGGATATTTAATGATCGCGTCAAAGTTTTTAAGAGCACGGTAAGTACCATCCCAAATTCCACTGTAGAAAGAGTTACTGATAACCAATTGTAATTCGTTATCGTATCCGTTTCCATAAGATTGAACGTTACGTGTCCATGAGTTCATGAATACGTTACCTAAAGTGTTCATGGTGGTAGCCTGAACTCTGTAAGTAGAAACCTGTGCACCTGGCAATAATTTTGCTGGAGATGCTTGATCAAATGTAAGGTTGTTTGGACTTGTATTTACATCCAAATAATCGCTACAAGAGAATAACGCTAATGCCAATAAAGGCAATATAAATTTTATATTTTTCATAAAAAATTAAAATTAAAAAGTTAAATTAATACTAGCACCGAATGTTCTAGTTGTTGGATATTGACCAATGTTAGAATATCCTTGAGCATTTCCTCCAGAAAAAGAAGCCTCTGGATCAAAATAACCATTGTTCGCACCACCATTTTTAGGGCTTAGGAATGAACCGTCAGCTAAGAAAACGAATGGATTACGAGCATTGATACCTACTTTAAAAGTACTTAATCCTAATTTAGAAGTGATTTCTTTAGGTAATGCATAGCTTAAAGCGATCTCTCTAATTTTTAAAGCAGCAGCATCAACCATGTTCGCTTCTCCAGTAGTTCTCCAAGTTGTGGTAAAGAAGTTCAAAGTACTTGCATAGTTAGCTCCTAAACCAGGAGTTGTGTTTGCAGTATACGTATTTGTAGTAGCATTGTATTGTACCGAGTTTGGAACTACAAAACCTTGAGTTCTATCAAAACCTGCAGTTTCTAAATCACCTCCAGTAAACAATAACAATCTTTTAGCTTCAGAATAAGCAGAAGCTCCCGTTCTATAATCACCTACTACGGTTAATTTTAAACCTTTGTAATCGAAAGAGTTAGTGAAACCTAAGATATAATCTGGAGTTCCTTTTCCTAATTTTTGGAATGTAGAGGTTTTCTGTGGAGTACCATCAGCATTCACCACAATACTTCCATCAGGAGATCTTACGAAAGCAGTACCTTTAATTAATGGAAATTCTTCCCCTACTTCAGCAAATACACCTACTTCTGAATTAGAAAGTAAGTTAACGCTAGTTGCACCTTCAGCTAAAGCAATAATTTTAGTTTTTGCTGTAGAATAGTTGGTTTTAACATCCCATTTGAAATCTTTAGTTTTAACAGGAGAGAAACCCAAATCAATTTCAAATCCTTTGTTTTCTAAATCTCCAATGTTAGTTAATAAACTTGAATTTCCTGAAGCACTAGAAGCAGTAGCTCTTGTGATTAAGTCAGAAGTTTTTGCTACATAGTAAGACCCTTCAAGAGTAATTTTATCATTGAACAAACCTAATTGAACACCAAATTCAGTAGTGGTTACGAACTCAGGACGGATGTTTGGATCTGTCGGAGCTGCGTTGTAAGCTAATGAACCTAAGCTTCCGAATGGGAAACCTGATGCAAGAACTACTAAGTCATTCGTTTGGTAAGCACCAACCGCAGTGGTATTACCTACTTTAGTCCAAGAAGCATTTACTTTCAAATAGTTAAGAACATCATTTTTAAGACCATCAAATGCTTTTGTTGGAATAAATGAAGCTCCTACAGAAGGATAGAAGTAAGAACTTTGTACTGCAGAAAATTGCTCCAAACGTGAAGTAGCATTTACAAATAAATAGTTTTTGTAATTAAAATCAGCATTCACAAATCCTGCTACTCTTCTTGTTTGAACCAATCTGTTATCTAAAGAAGATGGGTTGTAAGGGTTCAGTACGTTAGTAATGTGGTAGAAACCAGGAACGTCTAAGTTATCACCCCCTTGAGTAGTTACTCTAAAAGTACGGTCTTGGATGTTGTTACCCACATTTAATTTCAAATTCAAATCTTTTGATAAATCATAATCGAAATTAAAGATTAAATCAGAATAGATATTTGAAGAATACGATTGATTAGCTGAGAAGCTAGAAGGAGAATTTAATTGTCCTAAATCAGATAATGGATGAATAGCTCCATAATAATCATAAGGAGCAAAGTTAGAAACGTAGCTTTCGTTAAACCAACCGTCAACGTGAGATTGAGCATTAGTTGCAGATAACTGTACGTTAGCAGTATAGTTGGCACTAATATGGCTATTGATGTCATATGCTAAAGCAACGCTACCGTTAAAGAAGTCCGTTCTGTTATCATTTCTGTTCGTTTTAGACAACCAGTAAGGGTTTTTAGCATAAACCGTCCAGTGCCCTTCGTTACCAGAATTGGCAAATCTAGATACCGGAATATTAGTTGCTACTTGTAATAAATCGTCTAATAAATCACTATCTGTTTGAGAAGTAGTTTGAGTAGCATAATTTACAGTACCATCAATTTTGAATTTACCTAAAGTTTTTCCAGCTCTTAAGTTGAAAGAGGTTCTAGCTAATTGATCTCCATCAACAACATAACCAGAGCTTCTTTTGTTTACTCCTAAAGTTACGTAAGAATTAAGACCACCTACATTTACATCAAAACCATTTTGAGTAGTTACTCCAGTTTGGTAGAAATCTTTGATATTGTCTTTAATTGTTTTCCAATCGGTCATGAAAAATTGACCATCAGCTTGAGGTAAACCAACAGGAACTTGTTGTCCAACGAATCTTGGATCTGTAAAAGCAGGTCCCCAAGAACCATTTTCAATTGCTACGAAACCAGAACCATTTCTTGGGTCAGGGTTACCATTTGCCAAGTTAGGGAAGTTCCATCCTGGATCATTTGTCCATCCTTGTCCGTACTCTTCTTGTCTTTGAGCAACAAAGTTAACAGATTCATAATCAACTGAAGAATTTAAACCTACAGTGAATTTTTCAGCTTTAGAACCTTTTTTAGTTGTAACAATAATTACCCCATTTACTCCTTGCGCACCGTACAAAGCCGCTCCTTGAGCCCCTTTAATTACGTTCACGTTTTCAATTACATCCGGTGGAAGCAATTGTAAAATAGAAGCAGTTGAAATTACGTTGTCAATAACTACTAAAGCTTCGTTGTTACCTGTAATAGATCTAGACCCTCTTAATACAATTTTAAGAGTAGGAGAAACTCCATTAGCTAAACTAGAAATAGTTAAACCAGAAACTTTACCTGTTAAGGCAGCAACAGCATTAGGGTTATTAGCTTGAGTTAACTCAGCAGCACCAATTTGCTTTTGAGCAGAAACTGTTGCGTCTTTGGTTCTTTTAATCCCCATAGCACCAACGATAACGTCATCTAATTTAACTCCTTCCTGCATTTTTACATTTACAGTATTAGAAGCTCCCACTTTTGCAGTAGTTTCAGTCATTCCCACGAAAGAGAAAACTAAAACATCCCCTGCTTTTGCTTTGATAGAAAATTTTCCATCAACATCGGTTTGTGTTCCGGTTTTAGAACCTTGAACCACAACATTTGCACCTGGTAACGGACCTGAATTATCAGAAACCGTACCTGTAACAGTTTTCTCTTGTGCAAAAGAAAACTGCATCGTTAACGCTATTAGTAGCGTAAAAATCCATTTGAACTTTGATCTCATATTATTTTTATTTGAGTTAGTTATTGCGCAAACTTCTTAATAATTTCTTAATTAACCAAACTTTATTAAAAAAAAATAAACTTTAAGATGTTAAAGTTTTCTCCAATAGGATGAATTATTAATGATTACTTGAATTAAAACTTAACAATTAACCAAGAAATTTCCTAGTTTTACAGTGAATTATTCAAAATTAATTTAATGTTAAGAAGTTGTTTTTTAGAGAACTGTATTGAAGCCGGAACCGATGAGGCCGGTAGAGGATGTATTGCAGGACCTGTTACTGCTGCCGCTGTTATACTTCCTGAAAATTTTTCAAATGATTTACTTACTGATTCAAAATTACTTTCAGAAAAAAATAGATTTGCTTTGCGCCCTTTAATTATAAGTGAAGCTGTGTCGTATTCAGTAACCCACATTGAACCATTAATAATTGATGAAATAAATATTTTGAATGCTTCTTTAAAAGCAATGCAAGAAACTATATTAAAATTAAATAAAATTCCCCAACATATTATAGTTGACGGAAACCGACCATTAATTTCAAAAGGAAGTCATACTAATACAATAGGTAAAATATTCACCACCGAAGAACTTGAATTAATAAAATCAATTCCTAGCACCTCCATTATAAAAGGAGATTCAAAATACATGAGTATTGCGGCTGCATCAGTAGTAGCAAAAACCTACCGCGATGATTACATGGATTTAATTCACGAAGAATTTCCTATGTACAATTGGAAACAAAATAAAGGCTACCCAACCAAAGAACACCGAACGGCGATATTGAAATATGGAGTTACGAAATACCATAGAATGACGTTTCGGCTGGCCCCCTAACAAGCCCTCTAGCCCCTAAGGGGAAAACTGTCAAAAGTCTCAAGAGAAAGATTTTTCGCCACAGATTAGCACAGACTAAACGGATTTTAAAATAACTGAATTAACGATTCTTTTCTTTGCTTTCCTTGCGAACTTTGCGAAAACCTTTGTGCCTTTTGTGGTTAAAAAATAGACGAAGAGATAATAGACTTTAAAAATTTGTGCTAATTAGTGAAATTCGTGGCTAAAAACTTTGTGCCTTTTGTGTTTAAATAAACCTACTTTCAAACACCTCCGAAAAGTGTTTCAAAATTCTATCTTTAACTTCTTGTTCGTTTACTTTTTCAACACCCAATTCTACATTTAAAGACGTTACCGCTTTTCCTTTAATTCCACACGGAATAATATTATCAAAATAGCCCAAATCGGAATTTACATTTAATGCAAATCCATGCATCGTCACCCAACGTGAAGCGCGAACGCCTAACGCACAAATTTTCCTTGCAAATGGAGTTCCGACATCCAACCAAACTCCTGTTTCGCCATCGCTTCTTGAACCAATTATAGTATAATCAGCTAAAGTGAGAATAATAACTTCTTCCAAAAAGCGCAAATACTTGTGAATATCGGTAAAAAAATTATCTAAATCTAATATAGGATAACCAACAATTTGCCCAGGTCCGTGATAGGTAATATCGCCACCACGATTAATTTTGTAAAAAGTTGCTCCTTTTATTTCCAATTGTTTTTCCGATAAAAGTAAATTATCAATCGAACCACTTTTTCCTAAAGTATAAACATGAGGATGTTCTACAAATAAAAAATAATTTGGCGTTTGCAAATTGGTTTCCTCTCTCCTATTTTTGATTTTTAAATCCACGATTCCCTTGAACAATTCCTCCTGGTATTCCCAAGTAGCTTTGTAATCTTTTAAACCGAGATCTTGAAATTGGATGTTTTTGTTCATTGCAATTATTTGTGGCGCAAAGTTACAAAGTTAAATACGAAATTACTTTAAATGGAAAGTCAAATTAATTTTCAAATATTCAAATTGCTACATTTTCAAATTTAACTATCTTTGCATTCTTAAAATCAGATCACAATGGCATTATCCGAGCAAGAAATACTTCGTAGAGAAGCACTTCAAGAATTACGCAATTTGGGAATAAACCCCTATCCTGCTGACGAATTTGTTACGACCGCTTTTTCAAATGAAATTTTAGCGAATTTCGAAAAATTTGAAGGTAAAGAAGTGGTTTTAGCTGGTCGATTAATGGGGAAGAGAATCATGGGAAAGGCTTCATTTGCTGAACTTAAGGATTCTGAAGGCCGAATTCAAATTTACATTTCTAGAGACGATATTTCTATCGATGATGAAAAAACAATGTACAATGTGGTTTTCAAAAAACTATTGGATATTGGTGACTTTATTGGTATAAAAGGAACTGTTTTTAAGACTCAAGTGGGTGAAATTTCTATTCATGTTTATGGATTAACTGTTTTATCAAAAGCGTTAAAACCACTTCCCGTTGTAAAAACAGATGCTGACGGAAAAACGCACGATGCTTTTGCAGATCCTGAACAAAGATACCGACGTCGTTATGTAGATTTAACGGTGAACGACCACGTGAAAGAAACATTTGTAAAAAGAACAAAATTGTTCAATGCGATGCGTTCATTTTTTAATGAGCAAGGGTATTTGGAAGTAGAAACTCCTGTTTTACAACCTATTCCAGGTGGTGCTGCTGCTCGTCCGTTTATGACGCACCACAATTCGTTGGACATTCCATTGTACATGAGAATTGCAAATGAGTTGTATTTAAAAAGATTGATTGTGGGTGGTTTTCAAGGGGTTTATGAGTTTTCGAAAAACTTTAGAAATGAAGGTATGGACAGAACGCACAATCCTGAATTTACCGCAATGGAAATATATGTGGCCTACAAAGACTACAATTGGATGATGAAATTCACCGAAAATTTATTGGAACACTGCGCTGTTGCTGTAAATGGAACTTCGGAAGCTACTTTTGGAGAACATATCGTGAACTTCAAAGCGCCCTACGCAAGGGTAACCATGACCGATTCTATCAAACATTTTACAGGTTTTGATATTTCTGGGAAATCAGAAGCAGCATTATTTGAAGCGGCAAGAGGAATGGGGATTGATGTGAATTCCACCATGGGTAAAGGAAAATTAATTGATGAGATTTTTGGTGCTAAATGCGAAGGAAATTACATCCAACCCACTTTCATTACTGATTATCCAAAAGAAATGTCGCCGCTTTGTAAAGCACACCGTGACAATCCTGAATTAACGGAACGGTTTGAATTAATGGTTTGTGGGAAGGAAGTTGCCAACGCTTATTCTGAATTGAACGACCCAATTGACCAAAGAGAACGTTTTGAACACCAACTAAAATTAGCCGAAAAAGGTGACGATGAAGCAACCGAATTTATTGATGAAGATTTCCTTCGTGCACTTGAATACGGAATGCCTCCAACGTCCGGTTTAGGAATTGGAATGGACCGTTTGATGATGTTTTTAACGAATAATTCCTCTATTCAAGAAGTACTATTTTTCCCTCAAATGCGTCCTGAGAAAAAACAAGTTCAAATTGAACTTTTAGAAGAAGAAAAATTAATTATTGACTTTTTGAAATCCAATAGTAATAAAATGGAATTAGGGATTTTGAAAGTAAAATCAGATTTAAGCGGGAAAAAATGGGACTCTGCCATGAAAGGTCTCTCAAAACATGGATTAATTAAAGTTTCCTTAGTTGGAGATAGTAAAATTGTAGAATTATCTAACTAAAATAAAACCATGAAACTAGCAACAAAAATTATCTTTACGGCATTCATATGCCTGACAATTTCAAAAACAAGCGCTCAAACATTCACTTGGGGAGCGGCATCGCCATCATTAAAAGAAACAGATGCAAGAATTAATAACACCGTTGATGCTAAATTTTATCAGACAAATTCTATTTATAACGATAAACTATTTAATAGAACAGTAGTGTCAAATTCATATTCTTTAATCAATTTAAACAAAGAAAAAACAAGTGATTTTAGTGTAGGACAACCAGTTATGGGATTGGCCATGCAAACCCATTTGGAAATGTTTACCGAAAAAGGAACAAATAACATCATTTTTTTAGATGAATACAATTCTAAAACTAAAGAACGTGAATTGTTCTGGCAAAGAGTGAATTTAGAAACCAATGAAAAGTCAAATCCAGCTTTGATTACTTCAATGCCAACGAGAAACTCAAATTATTTTATTTGTCAATCGCCAAATAAATTGTTTTATGCTGTTTTTAAACAATATAATTTTGACAAAAAAATAAATGAGAAAGTTAATGTAACTCTTATTGATAAAGACTTTAAGGTAATTAGAGAAATTTCATTTGAATCTCAATATTTAAATAGAACACAAGCTGAGCCAAAAATATTTGTTTCTAATCAAGGAACTGTTTTTGTGGTAAAAGAAATTGAATTGCAAAAAATGAAACCTTTTAAAACTGTTTTTTATTGGGATGGTAATGGAACTACAATGCAAGAAACAAGTTTGAAGTTTGATAACGATTTTCAAATTTATCAGTTCCAAGGTCATTTTGATGGTGATGATTTTTTTATCCACGGTTTGTATACCAGAATTGGATCTAAAGGAGTTCAAATGTATGGTGGCGGACTTCCAGCAGCGGGAATTTATGCAGCACGATTTAACGGAAAAGGAGAAAAAAAATATATTGAGGCAAATGAAACCGGAGAAATTCCAGGTTTGAATTTGAAAAACTTTACTTTCGACGGAATCAAAACTTGGCTTTTTGCTGATAAAATGTTTTTATTGCAAAAAAACAAACCACCAATTCCTGGAGCAGGTTCCTACAATTTTGAAAAAGACAATTTTTATTCCAATACCGCTTTTGTTTTCGGAAAATTAGACAACGAAACTGGAAAATTAGAATGGAAAAAAGAAGTAAAATATGATGAACCTAATACTACAAATGATAATGGAACGTATCTTTCTTATTTGCCAATATTGAATAATAACCAACTTATTCTTCTTTATAACGATACTCAAAAAACGAAAATTGACCGTTACGTAATGGACGATAGATTTACAGCTTTTGATACTTATGATGCTAGTGGGAATTTAATTTCAAATACGTTAATTCCTGAAACTGGTTTGGAATTAAAATACAGATACAACTACGGTTTTGAAGAAAATTTCGATTTAGACACTACTTTTTTAGTAAAAATTAAAGACGGAAAATACATCGTAAGAGCGAAATCGGGAAGCAATGAGAAATTTGGTTATTTAACTTTTTAATTTTATGAAAAAGAACATCCTATTGATTGCATTATCATTTGCTTTAAGCACAATAAATGCTCAGAATATTCAAACAAATGGTGTGTCATTCACCCAAACATTATTTCCTAAAAAAACGTTGCCAGCAAACATCAAGAATTATGCTGTTACAGTTACAACTCCTTATTTAAAAGACGATAGTACTTTTAGAAAAATAGCGGAAGACAAATACCAAGCAGATCTTAAAAATTATCCAAACGTAATTGCCGATGCTAAGAAAAAGTTTGATGAAGTTGAAATGGTAAACTACAATGTTAAACTTGAAGAAGCTAAAGAACGTTATAAATTAGAGTCAGATCAGTTCAATAAAATGACCACTTTGGAAAGATTGGCATTGATAGACAAAAAACCAGTATTACAATATCCTCAGAAACCCGTTTATTACGATCCACCACAACCAAGATTAGAATCAATAAATGTTGGAGATATTATTATATACAATCCTGAAACTTTGGCAAAATCTTATATAAAATTAAATGGTTTTGGTGATGGAACGGACGGAATTCAAATTAAAATTGATTTTAAAGGTTTTGAATATGTAGAACCTGTTGCTTCTTTAGTAAATGTTGAAAATTACAATCCACAAACTAAGGAAAAATTTTACACGAAACAAACTCAATTTGTAACAAAATACAGACATCCTACACTGCTTCAAGTGAGTATTGACGGCAACAATTTATCGTCGGGGATTTTTCAAGGAACTAGCGACTATCAATCAAAAGCGACGAGTTCAAAACCAACACGATTGTATATAGAAAGACAAGAAATTGAATCGATAATGTCAAGAATTAACCAATATTTGAATGATCAATATGGTTATGTAACGGTTTCAAGATATGCAACTGTTTATAGTGTAAAAAATAGAAAAGGGGAATATGATGACATAGAGAAAGCAAGAGATTTTGCCATTTCGGGATATAAGAATTATACTGATCATCAAGAAGATGCAGTGAAAGATCTTGCCAATGCAATTGCAATTTGGGAAAAAATAATTACCGAAGTTAATTATGATGACAGCAAGGCTAGAATTGATGATAAAGTTGGGACAGCAATGTTGAAAAACATTATTTTTGCTAGTATTATTATTAATGAATTTGAAAAGGCAAATAAATATTTAACCGATTTTAAATCGTTACGATTAAGCTACGACGATAAGCAATTTGCTGATACTCATGAAAAATTGGCGGCAGAATTAAAAACGAGATTTGCCGGGAAATAATAAAAAAAGGGAACTCAAATGGGTTCCCTTTTTTATTTATTGAAATATAAATTTTTGTTAAAGGTTAAACCTTTTTAATTTACTTGCGTCACAAGACTATAACTCTAAAAGATAAATAGAATGAAAAAATTAATTTTAGCTACTTTATTAGTAGTAGGGATGTCAACTTTTTCCCAAGTAGAAAATAAGAAAAAAGAAGGTAAAGAACCTATGGAAAAAATGTCTTCTGCGGAAAGAGTTGAAAAAGGTTTAAAAAGAATGACAAAACAACTTGATCTAACTGAAGCTCAACAAAAAGAAATGAAAATTCTAATGGCAGAACAAGAGGCTAAAAGAGCTGATGCAAATTTTAAACCGAGCAAAGAAGATCGTTTGGCGATGAAAGAAAAAATCAGTAAAATTCTTACACCTGAACAAAACACTACTTGGGATAAAATTCAAGAAGAGAAAAAAGAAAAAATGAAAGATAAAATCAAGGAAAAAAAGGAAAAAGCCGAAAAAACTGAAGATAAATAATTATTTATTTTGTTGTTCAAGAAAAATAATTTAGATTTGATGTAAATTTAAATCAATTCTCATGAAAAAAGTAATAATTGCCTGTTTTTTAATGTTGGCTTTTAGCATAACTGCAAATGCTCAAAACATGAAAAAAACTACTTCCGCTGAAACTAAAGAAGATGTAAAACTTACTCCTGCTCAAGCTGGTGAGAAAGATGGAGTTGCCATTGCTCAGTTTTTAGGCCTTGACGAAAATATGAAAGTTGCATTCTGTGGTTTATTTGAAATGAAACACCAAGTTATGCAAAGCGCTACTGAAACGAATGAAAGTAAAAAAGAAATGTCTAGAATTGTAGGTTTAAAAATTGAAGCTTCAATGGACTATGAAAGACTTGAAAAATTAAAAGCAAATACCGCTCTTTACAATCAATTGTTAAGCACTAACGCTTTTGAAAAATAAAATTTTCTATTTAATTCAAAAAAAGGCTTTCAATTGAAAGCCTTTTTTTATAATGTCTTGGCAACTTTATCAATTGCACTTATCGTATAATCTAAATCTTCATAGGTTAAAGCATCCGAAATAAACCAGGTTTCATAGGCTGAAGGCGCTATATAAACACCTTCTGCTAATAAACCGTGGAAGAATTTCTTGAAAGTTTCATTATCCCCTTTTGAAGCTGTTTGAAAATCAAAAACCGGATTCGCATCAAAGTGAACTGAAATCATAGAGCCCAATCGGTTGATGGTAAATGAAATCCCATTTTCTGAAAGCACATTTTGAATTCCATTTTCTAAATAAATAGTCTTTTCTGAAAGTCTTTGAAACACCGATTTATCTTGTTCTAAAGCATTTAACATTGCCAATCCCGCAGCCATTGCTAAAGGATTTCCCGACAATGTTCCCGCTTGATAAACTGGCCCTAAAGGCGCTAAATGATCCATAATTTCTGCTCTTGCGGCAAATGCACCAACAGGTAAACCTCCTCCAATTACTTTTCCAAAGGTAACAATATCAGCTTTTACATTTAGTAATTCCTGAACCCCGCCTCTAGCCATTCTGAAACCAGTCATAACTTCGTCAAAAATCAATACAATATTATACTCATTGCAAATTTGTCTTAACGCTTCTAAAAAACCTTCTTTTGGTGGAATACAACCCATATTTCCTGCAACAGGTTCAATGATAATAGCAGCAATTTCCCCCAAATTAGCATTCACAAGCGCATTCACACTTTCAATATCATTATAATTGGCTAACAACGTATCTTTTGCAGTTCCTTGGGTAACTCCAGGACTATTTGGCGAACCAAAAGTAACTGCACCACTTCCTGCTTGAATCAAAAAGGAATCGGAATGACCATGATAGCAACCAGCAAATTTTATTATTTTATCTTTTTTAGTAAATCCACGTGCCAATCGAATAGCGCTCATACAAGCTTCTGTACCGGAATTCACAAACCGAATTTTATCAATACCAGGTACCATTTTTATTGCTAAATTGGCAATTTGAGTTTCCATTTCTGTTGGCATACCAAATGAAGTACCCAATTTTGCTTTCTCAATCACCGCATCAACAACAGGCGGATAGGCATGCCCTAAAACCATTGGACCCCATGAATTAATATAATCTATATATCGATTCCCGTCTTCATCAAAAACATATGCTCCTTTTGCACTTTTAGCGAAAATCGGTGTTCCTCCAACGGCTTTAAACGCACGAACGGGGGAATTCACTCCTCCTGGTATTACTTTTTCTGCTTCCGCAAATAGTGCGCTGCTTCTTTTATATAACATGATTTATTTTAAATTTATTCTATAATTAATACCTGCCCAACAGATATAGTATTGTCGGGAATATTATTTTTTGCCTTTAAATAATCAATAGAAACATTGAATTTTTTTGAAATTGAATACAATGTATCTCCTTTAATAACTTCATATTCCTTTTTTGAAATTACTGGTTGAGAAATAGTTGCAACTGGAGTTACATACTCTTTTCCTAAAACCTCAGCATCATATTGGTCCAAATGGTACCTTTCTATTATGGCAATTAACTTTTCAGGGTATTTTGGGTCTGTAGCATAACCTGCTGCTTTTAAACCTTTTGCCCATCCTTTATAATCGTTTTTTTCTAATTTAAATAAAGGTTGGTACCATTTTCGGTTTTTTAGAAATAGCGCATGATCATTATACGATTCACTCGCTTGATTGTATTTTCTAAAACACTCTTGCGCAGCATCATCGTCATGTTTTACTGAAGGACCACTCCAATCTTGATGGCATTTAATTCCAAAATGATTATTTGCAATAGCACTTAAAGGCCCAGTCCCAGCACCCGATTCTAAAATCCCCTGACCAAGGCAAATACTTGCTGGAATTCCATGTTGAACCATATTGCTTTTTGCAATTGATTTGTACAAATCTATGTAGGCCAATACCATTTCTGTGGTTACTTTAACTCTAGTTGTAGCCTCTAATATTTCAGTTTTAGGTTCGGTTGATTTAATAGTATCCGTTAAATTAACTACAGGATTGTTGCTTTCAGCTGGTTTAGTCGTTTCCACTTTTGTCGGTAGTTTGTAGTTTTTTGGTCTTGTAGTTTGAATTACAACTTTTTTTGAAGTACAGCTTGCCGCAAATAAAACAATTAATAGTAAGGCTATTTTTCTAATCATTGTGTAATAATTTGTTGTAGATTTTTCATTTTTAAATAGATATTCATTCCCTTAATTCCTTGAAGTCCTCCGGTGTGAATCGCCAATATTTTTGATCCCTCAGGAAAATACCCTTTTTTGATTAAATCAAGTATTCCAAACATCATTTTACTCGTATATATTGGGTCTAAAGGGATTTTAGTTTGCTTAAAAAAATCATTAATAAAACGAATTAACTCTTCATTTATTTTTCCATAACCCCCGAAATGATAATCAGATTGTAATTCCCAATTGGACTTGACAGCAAATTTACGAATATCCTCTGACAAAAAATCACCTTTTAGTGAGGGAAATCCAATTATTTTTTGATGGGAATGCGATGAATTTATTAACCCTGAAATGGTTCCGCCAGTTCCAATTGAGCAGCAAACGTGAGAAAATTGCGAATCTTCTTCTGTAAGTATTTCCTCACAACCTTTAACCGCCAATAAATTAGCTCCTCCTTCGGGAATTAAATAAAAATCGCCATAAATATTTTTAAATTTTTCAATAAATAAATCAGTAGTTTTATCTTTATATTCTTCACGAGTCACAAAATGAAATTTCATGCCACATTCTTGGGCAAATAGTAACGTGGGATTTTCATACATTTGAGATTCCAATTCATCGCCCCGAATAATTCCTATGGTTTCTAAGTTATTTTCTTTTCCAGCATAGGCAACAGCGGCAATATGATTTGAAAATGCACCACCAAAAGTGATTAATTTAGTTATCTTTTCTTCTTTTGCTTTAAGCAAATTGTATTTTAATTTCCTGAATTTATTTCCAGAAATAAAAGGATGTATCAAATCTTCCCGCTTTAAATACAAAGTGATTTCATTAGGAAATGGTAACGCTATTTGCTGGTTTTCAACCAAAGAGACTATTTTTTGAATTTTAATTTAGCAAAGATAACTCTTATTGTAAAATTAATTTCTAATAATATCTTAACAAAAGAATACATTCATCATAAAGTTTATAAATTTGTAATATGAACGATAGGGAAAATGAGAAAAAATTAATTGAAGGAGAAGATTATTACCTCACTCCTGAAGGTTATAAGTGCTTTACAGAGAAATTCCACTTAAATCGTGGTTATTGCTGCAAAAGTGGTTGCAAACATTGTCCTTATGGATTTGATAAAAAAACAAACGAAATCAGAAATAAGTTAAAATAAATTCGAAAATGACTTTTCAAGATCAAATAAAAGAAGGAATTCCAACTGTTTTACCCGAACCTAAAAAGTTTGAAACAGAGATTAATCATGCTCCAAAACGAAAAGAAATTTTATCTGATGATGAAAAAAAACTAGCGCTTAGAAATGCTCTACGATATTTTGATCCAAAAGATCATGCCGTTTTAGTAAAAGAATTTTCTGAAGAATTAGAAAAATACGGACGAATTTATATGTACCGTTTGCGTCCAGATTACAAAATGTATGCCAGACCAATTTCTGAATATCCTGGAAAAAGCGAACAAGCAAAAGCAATCATGTTGATGATTCAAAACAATCTTGATTCTGCAGTAGCACAACATCCTCATGAACTTATTACTTACGGAGGAAATGGGGCAGTTTTTCAAAATTGGGCACAATACCGACTCACTATGAAATACCTTTCTGAAATGACCGATGAACAAACATTAACCATGTATTCTGGTCATCCGATGGGATTATTTCCATCTCATAAAGAAGCTCCAAGAGTGGTTATCACCAATGGAATGGTTATACCAAATTATTCAAAATCAGACGATTGGGAAAAAATGAACGCTTTGGGCGTCTCGCAATACGGACAAATGACGGCAGGAAGTTATATGTATATTGGACCGCAAGGAATTGTTCATGGAACAACAATTACGGTTTTAAACGGATTTCGAAAAATAAAGAAAAACCCTAAAGGAGGCTTATTTGTAACTTCTGGTTTGGGAGGAATGAGTGGCGCTCAACCAAAAGCGGGAAATATTTCTGGTTGCGTAACGGTTTGTGCCGAAGTAAATCCAAAAATTACTCACATTCGACATTCCCAAGGATGGATAAATGAAGTAATTGAAAATATTGAAGATTTAGTACCAAGAGTTAAAAAAGCACTTGAAAACAAAGAGGTGGTTTCTATTGCCTATTTAGGGAATGTGATAGATATTTGGGAACGTTTTGATTTAGAAAATATACTTATCGATTTGGGTTCTGACCAAACTTCTTTGCATAATCCTTGGGCTGGCGGTTATTATCCTGCTGGGATTTCATTTGAAAAAGCCAACGAAATGATGGCTAACAATCCTGAATTGTTTAAAGAAAAAGTTCAAGAATCTTTAAGAAGACATGCGGCTGCAATAAATAAACACAATGCTAAAGGAACTTATTTCTTTGATTATGGTAATGCCTTTTTACTAGAAGCTTCCAGAGCAGGTGCTGATGTAATGGCTGAAAATGGTATTGATTTTAATTATTCAAGTTACGTTCAAGACATTATGGGACCCATGTGTTTTGATTACGGTTTTGGTCCTTTTAGATGGGTTTGTGCTTCTGGAAAACCGGAAGATTTAGCCAAAACAGATGCTATTGCTTGTCAAGTTTTAGAAGAAATGATGAAAAATTCACCCCCTGAAATTCAACAACAAATGGCCGATAATATTCAATGGATAAAAGGAGCTCAGGAAAATAAATTAGTGGTAGGATCGCAAGCTAGAATTTTATATGCCGATGCTGAAGGTCGTGTAAAAATTGCAGAAGCGTTTAATAATGCCATCAATAAAGGGGAAATTGGAACTGTGATTTTAGGTCGTGACCACCATGATGTATCTGGGACCGATTCTCCCTATCGTGAAACTTCAAATATTTATGACGGATCTCGGTTTACGGCCGATATGGCAATACAAAATGTAATTGGCGATAGTTTTCGAGGGGCAACTTGGGTTTCCATTCATAACGGAGGTGGCGTTGGTTGGGGCGAAGTAATTAATGGTGGATTTGGTATGGTTATTGACGGAAGTAAAGAAGCTTCAAGAAGGTTACAATCGATGCTTTTTTGGGATGTCAATAACGGCATTTCTAGAAGAAGTTGGGCAAGAAATGAAGGGGCAATTTTCGCCATTAAAAGAGCCATGGAAGCGGAACCATTATTAAAAGTGACTCTTCCAAATAGTGTTAACGATTCATTACTCAATTAATATTAACAAATAAAATCAAATAATCATGAAAGCAATTAAAATTATTCCGGTATTTATGTTCCTTTTTTTGTGCTCTTGCAGCTCGGTAATGGTGAATTCAGATTACGATATAAACGCAGACTTTACTAAATATAAAACTTTTGGATTTCAAAAAAGCGGAATTGACAAAGTAGAAATTTCAGATTTAGACAAAAAGAGAATCCTTAGAGCTATTGATAGTGAAATGACAAAAAAGGGCTTTACAAAAAGTGAAACACCCGATTTATTAATTAACATCTTTACAAAAGAAAGAGAACAAGTAGACATTAACCAATACAACTCAAACTGGGGCTTCGGTTGGAGATGGGGCTGGGATCCTTTTATGTGGGGTGGACAAACAACGGTAACAAAAACTACAGAAGGAACACTCTTTATTGATATTATCGATGCAGCTAAAAAAGAATTGATTTGGCAAGGAGAAGGAGATGGCTACTTGACCAAAAAAATGGAGGAAAAAGATGCCAGAATTAATGAATTTGTAACCAAAATTTTAGCGCTATATCCACCTGAAAAAAAATAATAAAATTATTCTACTACTAAAAAAACCTATCCTTATCGGCAGGTTTTTTTTTGAAATTTAATCAAATGATTAAAATAACAGTATTAATTTTAAGAATTCAAAACTATTTATTGGAAATTAACCTGAGAAATTAGTACTTTTACACTAACCTATTTGGTTTAATTATGAAAGCACCTTTTGAAACTAATCCATTAATAGAGCGACTTCCAGCGCATTTAAAACAATTTATCAAACCTCAAGATTATGCGGATTATACTCCCATAAATCAAGCAGTTTGGAGGTATGTAATGCGTAAAAACGTAAGCTATTTATCAAAAGTAGCTCACGAATCTTATTTAAATGGATTGCAAAAAACAGGTCTTGAAATTGAAAATATCCCAAATATGTATGGGATGAATCGGATCTTAAAAGAAATTGGCTGGGCAGCGGTTGCCGTAGATGGATTTATTCCTCCTAATGCTTTTATGGAATTTCAAGCTTATAATGTTTTGGTTATTGCTTCCGATATCCGACAATTAGAACACATAGAATATACTCCTGCTCCAGATATTATTCACGAAGGTGCAGGTCACGCTCCGATTATTGCAAATCCCGAATATGCTGAATATTTAAGACGTTTTGGTGAAATAGGTTGTAAAGCCATTTCTTCTTCCTATGACTATGAAATGTATGAAGCCATTCGACTACTTTCAATTGTTAAAGAAGCCGAAAATACGCCTCAATTAGTAATTGAAGCAGCTGAAAAAGGGGTAAATGATTTACAAAATCAAGCGGTAGAAATGTCTGAAATGGCGCAAATTAGAAATTTACATTGGTGGACCGTTGAATATGGTTTGATTGGAACCGTTGAAAATCCTAAGATTTATGGTGCTGGTTTATTGTCGTCAATTGGTGAAAGCGCTTGGTGTATGACCGATAAAGTGAAGAAAATCACCTATGATATTTCAGCTGCAAACCAGAGTTTTGACATTACAAAACCGCAACCACAACTTTATGTAACTCCCGATTTTGCTCATCTTAGCTTTGTATTAGAAGAATTTGCAAACAAAATGGCTTTGAGAACTGGAGGATTATCTGGAATAAATAAATTGATTAATTCAAAGGCTTTAGGAACTATTGAACTAAGCACTGGATTACAAATATCTGGAGTCTTTACCAATGTTGTTGAATTTGATGGCAAACCAGTTTATATTCAAACAACAGGAAAAACAGCTTTGGCCAATAGAGAAAAAGAATTAGTGGGGCATGGAACAAATTACCATAATGCAGGTTTTGGAAGTCCAATTGGTAAACTGAAAGGGATTAACCTTGCCATAGAAGACATGAGTCCAAAGGATTTAATGGCCTACGGAATTTATGAAGGCAAAACGGTTACTTTAGAATTTGAAGGAAATATAAAAGTTACAGGAGATATTATTACCGGATCAAGAAATTTACAGGGGGCAATAATTATTATTAGTTTTGAAAATTGTACGGTTACGCATCAAAATACGGTTTTATTCGAACCAGAATGGGGCATTTACGATATGGCTGTAGGCAAAAAAGTGGTTTCAGCATTTTCTGGCCCAGCAGATTGTAACAGTTTTGATATGATTACACATTTGCCAAATAGTAAAACCATTAAAGCTGAAAAAACTGCAGAAAGAGAAGAATTAGAATCGTATTACAGCGAAATTAGAATTCTTCGGGAAAACAAAATAAATTCTAACAAAGCATTTGAGATTTTTAAAATTGTATCCAATAAATACCCAAAGGATTGGTTACTTAGCCTTGAAATTGCTGAAATTTTGCACCTGCAAAAATCAGAAAAACATTTTAACGAAGTGCTGAGTCATCTAAATAATTTAAAAATAAATAGACCTGAAGTGAGTCATTTAATTGCTAACGGACTAGAACTTTTTATCTAAAATTATTTTTGAAATTTCTTTAACGCCACTTTTGTTAAAGCAGACAAAACCAGTTTTCCACTAATTTCCGCTCGCTCTTTTAGAAGTTCGTCCCAGTTTTCGGTATCTTTCCAAAGTACTTTTTTCAATTCTTTTAATGCGTCTGGGTTATAGTTAGAAAGATTTTGAGCCATTAATTGAACCGCAGATTCAAGTTCATTATTATCGCTGTAAACTCCATTATAAAGTCCTTTAGAATAAGCCCAATCGGCGCTGTAAAAATTATTTGCATCTAATGTTAATTGAGATAATGCGGATACTCCAATTTTTCTTTCAATGGCAGGAGCTACCACAAAAGGCCCAATTCCAATAGTTAATTCGCTTAATTTAATGGAGGCAAATTGGGTTGCCAAACAATAATCTGTTGCTGCAGCGATACCTACTCCGCCACCCACAGCTTTACCATGAATACATCCAATAATTATTTTTGGACATTTTCTCATTGTATTGATAACATTGGCAAAACCTAAAAAAAACAATTTACCTGTTTCTTCATTTTCAATAGAAATTAGCTCCTTGAAACTTGCACCTGCACAAAAAGTAGTTCCGCCATCACTTTTAAGAATTATTACTTTAACTGCATCATTATTTCCTAACATGTTAATGGTGTGAACCAATTCATTTAATAAATTAGAAGGAAGCGAATTGTGTTCCGGATGAAAAAAGGAAAGAGTAGCAATTCCGTTTTCAATTTCATTTTTAATATAAGGTGTTGCCATTTTGATTGTTTTTAAAACAATAATAATTGTGATATCAAATGTAGAATTTATTTCAAAGTAAAGTAAACTTTAACAAATAAATATTCACGTGATGAAGTATCTTTGTAAAATAAAAAAAAATATGGGATTATTAGATTTTTTTGGATTTGGAAACAAATCAAATAGCATTCAAGAGTTTAAAGATAAAGGCGCAATTGTTATTGATGTTAGAAGCCAAGGTGAATTTGCTGGCGGACACATAAAAGGTGCAAAAAATATCCCCTTGAACGAAATTGGAAGTAAAATTAACGATATTAAAAAACTAAATAAACCTGTAATTGCTTGTTGTGCAAGTGGAATGAGAAGTTCTCAAGCGACTTCGATTTTGAAGCAAAACGGCGTTGACGCTATTAACGGTGGTGGATGGCAAAGTTTACAAAGTAAATTGTAATCAGAAATTCATATAAGGGAATTCCGATTTTATTTTATTGATTTTAGTATCCAATTGCATTTGGAATTTTTTAAAACTTTCCGAAGAAGGATTGAAGGAACGATGCGATAAATCGCGTTGAATTGCTTCTACTTCATTCATCGTATCAATAGCCGCATCAGAAACTGAACTTTCCACAAAACGTTCCCAAATATAATCAATGGCAACTTGATTTGGGTGCAATAAATCTTCCCCATAAAAGCGGTAATCACGAAGTTCATCCATCATGATTTCATAGGAGGGAAAATACCTTTTTGTCGAATGTCGAATGTCTAAAGTCGAATGTAAAGCAGCAATTAGATTGGCTTTACTTCGTTGATTTTCCTGAAAGCCATCTTTTAGGTGGCGAACTGGCGATATAGTGAAAATTAGATTGCAATTTGGATTTACCTTTTCAATTAAATCGATTGTATTTTTGATTGCTATTACGATATCAGAAACGGTTAGCAATTCCTTTTCAAAGTTAGTTTGTGGTACTTTATGACAATTGGAAACAAACTTATTGGTCTCTTTGTTTCGATAAACCCAGGAAGTTCCATAGGTAATTATTACATGGGAAGCCTCTTTAATTTTCTTATTTGTGGTTACCAATAAATAATTAATTTCATTCAATAAATCCACTTTATCGGGATTACTTAAATCGGAATGCAAATCAAAATTATGCCATCTTTCATTATTAAAAAACAACTCCTTTTCTTGAAATAATTCGAGGTTTATCGCCCTAGAAATACTATTCTCAATTGCTATTGGATGAAATAAAATTCCAAATGGATTACATGAATTTTGGAACTTATAATATTCGAATTTACTCGCCATATTTTCCGCGAAGCAAGATCCAAAAGAAACTATCTTACTTTGATAATCAATTGGAAATTTTGATTTGGGAATTGGAACTTTTGTTGTAAAATTCATAATTAATAGTCTAAAAATAGATTGCAATATTACAAATTTTGCTGCTTTAATTTGTCAATTTTTTGAATAAATCAAGCATTTATTAAATTAATCTTAATTTTTTAAAATAAAAATTTTCACATCAATTTTTATCTATATTTGTGTAACAATTAACTTAAAAAAAATTAAAATGAAGTATTTATTAACAACAATTATGGCAATTGGATTTGCTTTTACAGGAGTTCAAGCTCAGGAAGCTAATAAAGCACCACAAGAAAAAATGCAATCTAAAGAAGAAAAAGCGGCAGCAAAAGCTAAAAAAGAAGCTGATTTAATGGAAGCTTTTAAAACGGCTGGTTTGACTGATGACGAGCAACAAAAAGTTAGAGCAATAATGGAAGAAAATTCTGCTTTTGGAAAAACTTTAAAAGCGGACACCTCACTTTCAGATGAAGATAGAAAAGCAAAAAATAAGGAATATTACAATGTTTCCAATGGTAAACTAAAAGAATTATTAGGAGCTGATAAATACAAAGTTTTCAAAGACGTTCAAAAAGCCCAAAAAGAAGCTGCGAAAGGAAACTAATTCGCTATATCAAACAAAAAACCCTTTCAATAGAAAGGGTTTTTTTATGAAATGTAATTGGGTTTATTTTATAAAATCAATTGCTTTTTCAAGGGCTTCAGGAATTCCTGAAGTATTTTTACCTCCCGCAGTAGCGAAGAAGGGTTGTCCTCCTCCTCCTCCTTGTATGTATTTACCCAATTCTCTAACTACATTTCCAGCGTTTAGAGATTTCTCAGCCACTAATTCTTTAGAAATATAGCAGCTAATTGTTGGTTTTCCTCCCGAAACTTCGTGATCGGTTGTTGCCAAAACTACAAATACATTTGTTCCTAGTGTTCCTAATTCGTAAGCTAAATCTTTAGCACCATTTGGATCTAAGTCAACCTGTTTTGCAAGGAATTGAATTCCGTTTACTATTTTAATTTCAGAAGCTAATGTTACTTTAATATTTTTAACTTTATCTTTCATTAAAGCCTCCATTTGCTTTGAAAGTTTTCCGTTTTCCTCTTGTAAAGAATGAACTGCTTTCAAAATATCTTGTGGATTTTTTAGCGCTTCTTTAACTTCGTTCAACGTGTTTTCATTAGAAGCAAAGTGAGCTTTCACCGCATCGCTTGTAATGGCTTCGATACGTCGGATTCCTGCGGCAACGGCACCTTCAGAGACAATTTTGAAATGCCAGATTTCAGCTGTATTTTTAACGTGGATTCCACCACACAATTCCATACTTTCGCCAAATTTTATCGCACGAACTTCATCACCATATTTTTCCCCAAAAAGTGCCATCGCTCCTTCTGAAACTGCTTGCGCAAATGGAATGTTTCTTCGTTCAATTAATGGTAATTGCTCTTGAATTCTTGCATTTACAAAATCTTCCACTTGTTGTAATTCCGCTTCGGTCAATTTAGCAAAATGCGAAAAGTCAAAACGCAAATAATTTGGATTAACCAACGATCCTTTTTGCTCCACGTGAGTTCCCAGAATACTTCTCAAAGCGTGGTGCATTAAGTGTGTAGCAGAGTGATTTCTTGAGGTTAAATCTCTCAAATTAGAAGCTACTTTAGCCTCAAATAGGGCATTTACATTTTCAGGCAATTGTTTTGAAAAATGTACAATCAAGTTATTTTCTTTTTTGGTGTCAATAATTTGAATGGTCTCATTTGCAGCTACTAAAACTCCTTTATCTCCCACTTGCCCTCCTCCTTCGGGATAAAATGGCGTATTGTTTAAAACTATTTGAAATAAAACGCCGTCTTTTTTACTGTCTGTTTTTCTAAAACGAGTGATTTTAACTTCGTTTTCAATTTGGTCGTAACCTACAAAAGTTTCGTTATTTCCTTCTTCTAAAATTACCCAATCTTCTGTTGAAATCTCAGAGGCTGCACGAGAACGTGTTTTTTGCTCTAGCATCGCTTTGTCAAAACCTGCTTCATCTAATTCATAACCTCTTTCTCTTAAAATTAAGGCAGTTAAATCAATTGGAAAACCAAAAGTGTCATACAATTCAAATGCTTTTTGTCCAGAAACCAATTTGCCTTGAGTACTAGAAATAACATTTTCTAATAATTGTAGCCCCTGGTCTAATGTTCTTAAAAAGGAGTTTTCCTCTTCTTTAATCACATTCATAACTAGATTTTTTTGGGCTGTTATTTCAGGGAATGAACTTCCCATTTGAGCACTTAAAGTTTCTACTAATTCATAAATAAAAGCTTCTTTGGTGTTCAAAAATGTAAATCCGTAACGGATTGCACGACGCAAAATTCTACGAATCACATATCCTGCACCTGTATTTGAAGGCAATTGTCCATCTGCAATTGCAAATGCTACGGCGCGAACGTGATCGGCAATTACGCGGATCGCAATATTGATTTTTTCTTCTTCGTCGTCTTTTGCTTTTATGGTGTATTTTGCCCCAGTTATTTTCTCTATGTGTTGGATAATTGGCGAGAAAACATCGGTATCATAATTGGATTGCACTCCTTGTAAAACCATACACAAACGCTCGAATCCCATTCCTGTATCTACGTGTTGTGCTGGTAATTTTTCAAGTGAACCGTCGGCTTTACGGTTGAATTCCATGAATACGTTGTTCCAAATTTCCACCACATGCGGATGGTCATTGTTCACTAATTCTTTTCCTGAAATTTTTGCTTTTTCTTCAGCCGAACGAATGTCAACATGAATTTCTGAACACGGACCACAAGGCCCTTGTTCTCCCATTTCCCAAAAATTATCTTTTTTATTTCCTAGGATAATTCGGTCTTCAGAAATTAAGGTTTTCCAAATATCATACGCTTCTTGATCGAAAGGTACCTTTTCTTCGGGGTTTCCTTTAAATACAGAAACGTAAAGAATATCTTTTGGGATTTTATAAACTTCAGTAAGTAATTCCCAAGCCCAATTGATGGCTTCTTTTTTAAAATAATCGCCAAACGACCAGTTTCCAAGCATTTCAAACATGGTATGGTGGTAGGTATCAATTCCTACTTCTTCCAGGTCGTTGTGTTTTCCAGAAACGCGAAGACATTTTTGAGTGTCGGCAATTCTGTTACTTTTAGGAGTTCCATTTCCCAAAAAATATTCTTTGAATTGTGCCATTCCTGAGTTGTTGAACATCAGGGTTGGATCATCTTTTAGAACGATTGGTGCCGATGGAACTATTAAGTGTCCTTTGCTTTCGAAAAAGTTTAGAAATTGCTTTCTTACGTCTTGAGATTTCATTTTAATTGTTTATTCGGTTATTTGGTTATTTGATTATTTAGCTTACGAATTAACGAATTGCTAAATTAACAAATAAACTTTTTTGCCCCAGATTGCAGCGGAAAGCTTCGAGGAATTGAAAAGTAATTTTTATAAAGCTAGCAGAGCGACCAAAGGAAGCTACTGCTGGGTTTTATAAAAAAAGTTTTCCATCTGAGAACTTGCAGCGAAAAGCTGGAATAGGCACATAAAATAGTGTTAAAAAAAACATCAGACTACTGAAACATTTACTAAATTTGTTTTTCCAACACTTTGTAAATTTATAAAACCTATTTTTACAAAGTACAAAAATAGCATATTTTTAAAACATGGCGAAGGTAAAATATTATTACGATACAGAAAGCTTAGCTTATAAAATTATTCGGCCTTTGAAAAGGAAGAGTTTTGCTTATATTATGCTTTTTTTGTTGGCTTCGGCGTTATTTGGATTTTTGGCATTTGTAATTTTATTAAACACGCCTTTTTTTGAAACACCAAAAGATAAACTTCAAGCTAGGGAAATTGATAATTTGAGGATTAAATATGCTATTTTAAATAGAAAAATTGAACAAATTGATGGCGTTTTGAATGCTATTGAAGATCGCGATAATAATTTATACAGGTCCTATTTTAACTCCTCACCTATTTCCGCAGAAGACAGAAAGGCAGTTTTTGGGATTGAAAATAGGTACAAAGATTTAGAGGGTTACGATAATTCTGATTTAGTAATAAACACCACAAAAAGAGTTGATATTCTGGCAA
Organism: Flavobacterium sp.; assembly: GCA_029866065.1. Lineage (GTDB taxonomy): Bacteria > Bacteroidota > Bacteroidia > Flavobacteriales > Flavobacteriaceae > Flavobacterium. Next base: position 7,540 of record JARXAC010000042.1, on the reverse strand, counting down.
AACAATTGGTGATTCAATCAAAATCATTGGATGAAATTTTGAAATTAGCAAAAAGTAAAGAAAAATTATTAGCAGCTATTCCCGCGATACAGCCGGTTCGAAATGAAAATTTAAAACGAATGGCATCAGGTTTTGGGTATCGAAGCGATCCATTTACAAAGGCTAGAAAATTTCATGAAGGAATGGATTTTAGTGCCAATTTGGGAACTCCTGTATTTGCATCTGGAGATGGAATTGTAGAAAGAGCTGACAATACCGCTTCGGGATATGGAAATCACATTGTGATTCGGCACGGTTTTGGTTATGAGACACTTTACGCTCATTTAAGCAGGTATAAATCGAGAGTTGGACAATACGTGAAACGTGGGGATATTATTGGATATGTAGGAAGTACAGGGCGTTCGGAAGCACCACATTTGCATTATGAAGTTCATAAAAATGGGGAGGTAGTAAACCCATTAAATTTTTATTATGGGAATATTTCGGCAGCAGAATACGTTGCTATTTCAAAAATTGCTAATCAAGAAAATCAATCTTTAGACTAATGCATATAGAATTAACAGAAGGAAAAAGGTATTACAGCATTGGCGAATTGGCTAAAGCTTTTGATGTAAATGCATCGTTAATACGATTTTGGGACAAGGAATTTGATATTTTAAAACCAAAGAAAAACGCAAAAGGCAATAGAATGTTTACGCCAGAGGACGTTACCAATTTGAAATTGATATTTCATTTGGTAAAAGAACGCGGATTTACACTAGAAGGCGCTAAAACACATTTAAAAGAGGGCCAGAAAAAAACGCTTGATAAATATGAAATTGTCAGCAAATTAGAAGGCATAAAAATGCAGCTGAACGCAATAAAATCAGAATTATAAGCCCCCCTAAGCCCCGAATGGGGAAATAGAAATTAAAAAAAAATAAACACTAATTATTAAACTTAAAAATTAAAAAAAATGGAAATGCTTAAAAAATTTTTACCTTGGATTATTGTTGCTGTAATTGTTATTGGAATGTACAGCTGGGCATCTGGAATTTATAACAATGCCGTTCGTTACGAACAAGACATTAAAGAAAGTTGGGGTAACGTTCAAACGTCTTACCAAAGAAGAAATGACTTAATAGGAAACTTAGTAAATACAGTTAAAGGAGCGGCTGATTTTGAAAAAAGCACTTTGACCGCAGTTATTGAAGCTAGAGCAAAAGCAACGGCAGTGACTATTGATCCTAAAAATGTAACACCGGAGCAATTAAAAGCGTTCAACTCAGCTCAAAGCGGTGTAAGTTCTTCATTATCGAAATTATTAGTTTCTGTTGAACAATATCCTGTTTTGAAAGCCAATGAGAATTTCTTGAAATTACAAGATGAATTGGCGAGTACTGAAAATCAAATTTTAACGGCTAGAACTCGTTTCAACGAATCGGTTAAACCTTACAATAACAACATCAATACTTTCCCAAGAAATATTTTAGCTGGAATGTACGGTTTGAAAGAAAAACCTTATTTTGAAGCTGCTGTTGGTGCTGATAAACCTGTTGAAGTAAAATTCTAAAGCCCCCTAACCCCCCAAGGGGGAATTTAAAATAGAAATAAAATGTCAAAAGAAGTTTTTTTAACCCCTGAAGAAGAACAAGAAATTGTTGCTGCGATTACTATGGCAGAAAAAGAAACTTCTGGCGAAATTAGAGTACATATTGAAAATAGCAGTTCAATTGCTGCTTACGATCGTGCATTACTTGTTTTTGAAGAATTAAAAATGCACGAAACGGAGCTTAAAAACGGTGTTTTGATTTATTTGGCTGTGGCCGATAAATCGTTTGCCATTTGCGGCGATAAAGGAATTAACGATTTAGTTCCAACTGATTTTTGGAATTCTACAAAGGAAGCCATGATGAATCATTTTAAAAATGGAAATTTCAAAGAAGGCCTAATTGATGGCATTCAGAAAGCAGGAACCCAATTGAAAACTTATTTTCCTTGGCAAGAAGAGGATACCAATGAATTGTCTAACGAAATATCAAAAGGATAATGAAATCAAATGTAAAAAATTCCTTTTTAGTTTTGTTTGCCACTTTGTTGTTTACACAAATAGGTTTTGCACAATTTAAAATTCCAGAAATTCCGAAAGAGCAGACCTCTGTTTACGATTATGCCAATATTTTAAGTGCTGACGAAAAAACGCAATTAGAAGAAAAACTGGTTCGTTATTCGGATTCTACGACAACTCAAATTGTGGTGATTACCATTGAAAGTTTGAAAGGAGAAGACGTGAGTCTTCTGGCTACCAATTGGGGACAGAAATGGGGAATTGGAGGAACAGAAAAAGACGATAACGGAGTCATCATTCTGTTGGCTAAAACCGAAAAGAAAATAGCTATAAACCCCGGTTACGGAGTTGAAGACCGATTAACTGCTGGAATTGGAGGAGAAATTATCAGAAATATTATTGTGCCCGAATTCAAAGCGGGTAGTTTTTACAACGGCTTGGATAAAGGTACAACAGCTATTATTGATGTTTTAAAAGGGAAATACAAGGGAGAACGAAAAGCCAATAAAAAAGAAGGGATTCCTCCTATGATCATTATACTAATTGTAGTGTTTATATTGGCCTTACTCTCTCGAAGAAAAAACAACGGAGGCAACTCTGGTAGTTCTGGCGGAGGTCCAAGTTTTATGGACATCTTAATTTTAAGTAGCTTGGGCGGCGGGGGTCGAGGATCAGGAGGTTTTGGCGGAGGTTCCTCAGGAGGCGGTGGCTTCGGTGGTGGCTTTGGTGGTGGAGGATTCTCAGGCGGAGGCTCAAGCGGAGGCTGGTAATTCGTACTTAAAAGACATAAAAAAAAGCCCCAAATTTGGGGCTTTTTTTATTTTACTTCTCTCTAATATAAATATCAATTGGAACTCCTGAAAAATCCCAGTTTTCACGGATTTTATTTTCTAAGAATCGCTTGTACGCTTCTTTTACATATTGCGGTAAATTGGCAAAAAATACAAACTGTGGCGTTGGCGTTGGCAATTGCATGCAATATTTAATTTTTACATACTTTCCTTTTAATGCCGGTGGTGGGTAACCTTCAATAACTTTCAACATATAGTCATTGAATTTTGATGTCGGAATTCGTTGTTTTCTATTTTCAAAAACTTGAACCGTAGCTTCTAAGGCTTTTAGTAACCGTTGTTTTGTTAATGCTGATACAAAAAGAATCGGCACATCTACAAAAGGCATTAATTCTTTTCGGATTTTTTCTTCGTAATCACGAGTTGACATGGTGTCTTTTTCAACCAAATCCCATTTATTTACTAGGATTACAACTCCTTTTCTATTTTTTTCTGCCAACCAAAATATGCTTTGATCTTGGCCTTCAAAACCACGAGTGGCATCAATAATCAAGATACAAATATCAGCATGTTCAATGGCACGAACCGAACGCATCACGGAATAAAATTCTAAATCTTCTTTTACTTTTGCTTTACGACGAATTCCAGCGGTATCCACCAAGTTGAATTCAAAACCAAAACGGTCAAATTTGGTATCAATGGCATCACGAGTGGTTCCTGCAATATCGGTTACAATATATCTTTCTTTACCGATTAAGGCATTGATAAAACTTGATTTTCCAGCATTTGGACGACCCACAACCGCAAAACGAGGCAATTCTAATTCTTCTTGTGTTGGTTCCGGTTTTATAGGAAATGCTTCAATTAAAGCGTCTAATAAATCTCCTGTTCCGCTTCCTGAGATACTTGCAAAGGTAAAGTAATCTCCTAATCCAAGGTTGTAAAACTCGATAGCTTCTTTTTCACGCATGGCGTTATCCACTTTGTTCACTGCTAATAGAACGGGTTTGGTTACTTTTCGTAATAATTTAGCCACGGCATCATCCATTGGAGTAATTCCTTCTTCTACATCAACTACAAAAATAATTACGTCGGCTTCGTCAATGGCTAATTCAACTTGTTTACGGATTTCAGCTTCAAAAACGTCATCGGAACCACGAATATAACCTCCAGTATCAATTACAGAAAATTCCTTTCCATTCCATTCGCTTTTTCCGTAGTTTCTATCGCGAGTCACGCCCGAAACAGAATCTACGATTGCTTCTCTTCTTTGGATCAATCGATTAAAAAGTGTCGATTTTCCTACGTTTGGTCTTCCTACAATGGCAACAATATTATTCATATTCTAATTTTAGATTGTGGATTTTAGATTTTAGACTCGCAAAAAAGCAATTCTAAAAACCACAATTAATGTCAATTTAATTTTTGCAAAGGTACGTTATTATTTTGTTATGAAACGATAAGCGCTGCGTGAAGGATAGCAGTGGAAATCCCACGCTTTTTAGCGTGGATTGTAGCGGATAGCCTGACCCTTGTGGTCACGCCCAAAAACTATTGATTGTAACCGAAACGCTTTAGCATATTGGCATTACTTCTCCAGTTTTTATTGACTTTTACATACAATTCGATGTGGATTTGCTTGCCAAAAAACTTCTCTAAATCGGCACGAGAATCAACTCCAACTTTCTTTAGGGCGGCTCCTTTGTGTCCAATAATAATTCCTTTTTGGGTGTCGCGTTCCACCATAATCAGGGAACGAATTCGGATGATATTTTCGTCTTCCAAGAATTCTTCGGTTACAATTTCAACGGCATAGGGAATTTCCTTACTGTAATTGAGTAGGATTTTTTCACGGATGGTTTCATTTACGAAAAAACGCTCTGGTTTGTCAGTAAGCTGATCTTTAGGATAATAAGCTGGCGATTCGGGTAAAAGTGAAATGATGCGCTGGAATACTTCGGGCACATTGAAATTTTGCAAAGCGGATATTGGGTAAATTTCGGCATTGGGAACTTTCTCAGTCCAAAAAGCAACTTGGGTTTCCAGCTGTTCCTGATTGGAATTATCAATTTTATTTAGAAGTAATAAAACGGGTATTTTAGAATGGATAATTTTATTAAAAAAGGCTTCGTCTTTTAGTTCTTGCTCCCCTATTTCAACCATGTAAATCAATACGTCGGCATCTTCGAAGGCAGATTTCACAAAGTTCATCATGGATTCCTGCATTTCATAGGCAGGCTTGATGATTCCGGGAGTATCGGACAATATTAATTGGAAATCTTCACCGTTTACAATTCCAAGAATTCGGTGGCGAGTAGTTTGCGCTTTTGAAGTGATTATCGACAATCTTTCGCCTACAAAGGCATTCATTAGGGTTGATTTCCCTACGTTTGGGTTTCCAATGATATTTACAAAACCGGCTTTGTGTGACATTTATTGCTTTTTATTTTGCAAAGGTAAACATATCAGGCCAATAGATGAAATAAAAGATTTTTTAAAATTTTTGTTGCAATTTCCGAATTTGGTTGTATATTTGTACCCTAAACAGCGCGGGATAGAGCAGTAGGCAGCTCGTCGGGCTCATAACCCGAAGGTCACAGGTTCGAGTCCTGTTCCCGCTACTAAAGAGGACCCATCCCATTTTTGAGGATGGGTTTGTTGTTTTTTAGAATCATAACATACTGAAATACATTTAGTTAACTCGAATAAAGCATTGGTTTTTGAGGTTCGATATTTTCTATTTTTGATCGAATAATGAAACCCCTCTGGAAAGACTAAATATTGGAACTTTCTCTTTTTATTATAATCTAAAGAATCATAGAATTTACTGGGGTTATGGGTTATTTTTAAGAAAAAATTTATTGCTTTTTCATGGTTCGATATTTTTGTTGGCAAATAATCCAATTCTTTAGTTTTTTGGATTATTGCTTCATTTATTTTTTGGCTTTGTCTTTCAAAAATATCTTTAGAAATTTCATTAATTGCATACCGATATTCCATTTTATCATAACTTTCTTTCAAGTTATTTAATTCAAACGAAGCAAGTCTTTTTTTCTCCGAAAGGTTAGACATCTCATCATCTATTATTTTTTTGAGTTGTGCAGAAAACAAATCTTTCAATTGTCCCGAAAAATTAAACTCTTCTAAAACTTCGCTAAATTGTTCGTGTAAACCTGCTCTTAAAGATTTTTTTGAACTTGAAGCGTTGATGGTTTTGTGACAGGAATTACATTTGTAGTAATAAATGTTTTTTGCCTTATTTAGATAAGAGGTCATGGTATCATCACAGTCGGAGCACATAGCAAATTTTGGAACAAGAGGAGTTTCTTCTTTACCTGTGATTTTTACAACACCAAACTGCTTTGATCCTTCGAGAATTCGTTGCAATTGATTGTATTCTTTAACAGATATCATCGGCTCCCATGAACCCTTAATTATTCTACCTTCCAATAACGAATTGAATATTCTTCCAGTATAAAACTGATTACGCCAAATCTCAGAAATTCTTTGTTTTCTCATTTGAACTCCTTTTGAATTTAACCAATGTATAATTTCAGAATCGGTGTAAGATTTATAAATTTTTAATTTGAAGGCTTCCTTTAAGAATTGACCTTCAGTACTTATCTTTATCTCTTGAAATGCTTGTACTTTTGTTGGGTCTTTAACCCGAGGTCCATAATGGTCGTAACCTCTTGGGGTTCTTCCGAAAACTTTTCCATTTTCCAAAGCGTTTATTAAACCAGGAATAACAGTATCTTGACGATTGAAATTTTCCTTTTGAGCATAAAGGAGCTGGGTTGAAAATTCATTTTCTGCTCTTTCGTTAAACGTATGATTATCGGTGCTTACAGAGTACAAATAAACATTAAACTCCTTTCTAAGACGAACAAATAGTTGAATGTGTTCTGCTCCGGCTCGACCAAATCTACTTGGCGACCAAATTAGTATCATTTTTGGGCGTTTAGAAACAGCAGTTTTCTTTATCCTATCCATAAGCTCTTTTAGCGTGCTTTGTGTGTTGATTCGCTTTGAACTTTCATATTCGGCATCAAATTCCTGGGAAATGATTAAATGATGTTCCATTGCGAATGCTTTAATTTTATTCACTTGGGTTTCAATACTACCGTTATTAACAAATTGGTCTTTAGTTGACACGCGTGTATATGACCAAACTACTGAATTTTTAAAATCGTTAAGTGTTAAGTTTTTCTTTTTCATTTTTATACTGTTCGTAAATTATTTTGGTAAACTCATATAACTGTTTTGAAAATTCAAATGAATCTTCTTCTTTAAGCACTTCTTTTAATATTGGTGCAATTGCTATTAGTTCTTCAAAATCTAATAAATAATCGCTATCATTAGGGTTTATTAACTTTTGGCCCATATCGTATTAATATAAATACGGGCTGGATTTTCAGGAACCGAATAGGTGGTACATTTGACATTTGGTTAGGCCTTAATTGTTATTTTATAATTTCCTTGTGCTCTTGGTTCTATCATAATTTTAGAACCTAGTGGTAGTTTATTGGTTAGGAAAAACTTGGCTAACTCTTCCGGTTTTTTATGTTCTTCGGAGATTTTGATAATTTTTGGAGAACCGTCTTGTTGAACTTCAATTTCTAAGAGTTTTGGCTTATCAAAAAACAAAACCCTTCGGATTTGATTTTCTATAGAAGATAAATATTCTAAATCTGTATTGCTC
>JARXAC010000010.1:0-26827 GCA_029866065.1 Flavobacterium sp. | reverse complement strand
GAATCCAAAGTATAGTCGTGTATGTTCTGATTATCAATATAAATGGTTCCGCTATTGATTTCGTAAAACCGATTTAGTAAATTGATAATGGTCGTTTTACCAGCTCCTGTAGCTCCAACAATGGCAATTGTTTGCCCGGGTTGCACACTTAAATTGATTCCTTTTATCACTTCTTCATTATCTATATAACTGAACTTAACCTCATTAAATTCAATGGCTCCTTTAAATGTTGGCGCTTCAATTGTTCCAATGTCTTGGATGTGTTCCTTAGTATCTAAAATTTCAAAAACACGATTGGCAGAGATCATTCCCATTTGCATTTCGTTGAATTTATCCGCAATTTGACGCAACGGATTAAATAACATTCCAATATACATCGTGTAAGAAAAGATATCTCCAAATGTAGTTGTAGTATCTCCATCTAGAATTCGGAAACCTCCATAAAGAACTATAAAACCTAGAGTTAATGATGAAATAATATCGGCAATAGGGAAAAAGATGGAGTTGTAAAGAATGGTTTTTACCCAAGCATTTTTATGTTTCGCATTAATTTCTTTGAATTTTTCATATTCAATAGTCTCTCTATTGAAGAGCTGAACGATTTTCATTCCCGTAACACGCTCTTGAACAAAGGTGTTGAGGTTTGCTATTTGATTTCGTACTTCTTCAAAAGTCACTTGCATTTTGCGTTGGAAAATTCGGGTTACGAAAACCAATATTGGCATTGCTATAAATACAATAATTGTTAATTTCCAATTTTCCTTAAGCATGAAAATTAGAATGACAAGCATTTTCAGTAAGTCACTGGCAATCATGAATAGCCCTTGACTGAAAATTTTAGCAATGGATTCCATATCGGAAACCGACCTTGTAATTAATTGTCCAACAGGAGCGGTATCGTAATATTTCATTTTGAAACTCAACATGTGTTTGAAGAGTTTTACACGAACATCTTTTACAATATCTTGTCCCAACCAATTCGCCCAATAAACAAAGAAAAAGTTGGAAAGTACTTCCAGAATAAGAACAATCCCCATTAAAGTCACGTACCATAAAAGACCTGCTTGATCGTGAGTTTTTATGTAATCATCGACCGTTAATTTTAATAAATACGGACGTAATGCTGCAAAAACGGACAGGAAAATGGCAAATAGAATAACACTATTAAATCGGAATTTATAGGGTTGAGCATATTTTAATATCCTTTTAAAAACAATGGTATCGAATGCTTTTGCTTTCATATTTAATTTGATAGTATAACTTGTAATGTTTGTTTAAAAAAGCATTTATATATATTCATATTCAATTTTAGTTAGAAACAAGCCTTGTGCCGGAACGGAAAAACCGGCTTCATTTCTATTTTTATTATCAATAATGGAATTGAAATCGGAAAGGGTGATTTTATGTAAACCAACATTTACGAGAGTTCCAACAATTGCGCGAACCATATTTCGTAGAAATCGATCTGCTGAAATGGTAAAAATCAATTGGTTGTTTTCTTGTTTCCAATAGGCTTCGAAAATCGTACAATTAAATGTATTTACGTCGGTATTTACTTTTGAAAAACATTGAAAATCGGTGTGATTTAATAATATTTTAGCCGCTTGATTCATTAATTCCACATCTAAATTTTGGTGGTAGTACCAACATTCCTCTTGAGAAAAAACGTCTTTCACAGAAGTAATATAATAAAGATACGTTCTTTTTTTGGCATCGAAACGGGCGTGAGCGTCATCATGAACTTGAATTATATTGTAAATCACGATGTCTTTAGGAAGGTAGGAATTCAGTTTGTGTAACGTTGATTCAATTTCTAGAGTAGGAGCGTAGTCAAAATGAGCAAACATTTCTTTGGCATGAACTCCGGTGTCGGTTCTTCCCGCTCCCATGATATTTATATCAGAATTTAGTATTACGGAAAGAGCCTTATTCAAAGTTTCTTGTACTGACGATGCGTTGGGTTGAACTTGCCAACCGTGGTAATTTGTTCCGTTGTATGCTAATTTTATGAAATACCTCAAGAGACTTATTTTGAAGGGGTAAAGATACTTATTAATTTTTTCGCCACGAAATTGAAGAAGGTCAAAGTTGATAGTAAATATGATTTTTTATTTGGAGTTGGAATGTTTAAATTTACCTCAAAATCCTAGCCCAGATTAAAGTGAAAATCCTGTGCTTTTTAGCACAGATTGTAACGGAAAGCTGGAAATAGCTCCTAAAATAACAATTTTGAGAAAAATATTGCTTCTTTCCGACACGCACAGTCACCTAGATGAAACGATTTTAAAGTACGTTAATTTGGCGGATGAGGTTTGGCATGCGGGAGATATTGGGAATTTGGCGGTAACCGATACCATTAAAAAACTGAAGCCTTTGCGAGCAGTTTTTGGCAATATCGATGACGATAAAGCGCGAATGGAATTTCCGTTGCACAACCGATTTATGTGTGAGGGAGTGGATGTTTGGATGACGCATATTGGTGGTTATCCTGGTAAATACAATCCGAATATTAGAGATGAAATGTTGAAGAATCCTCCAAAATTATTTATTTGTGGGCATTCCCACATTTTAAAAGTGATGTTTGATAAAAAGCATAATTTTTTACACATGAATCCTGGAGCTGCTGGAATAAGTGGTTTTCACCAAATGAGAACGATGTTGCGATTTGAAATTGAGGGAGAAAAAATTACTAATTTGGAAATTATTGAAATAGGGAAGAGGTAAGATTTCTGATTTTAGATTTAAGATTTTTGATTAAATTTTATTTATGACTTTTGTGGTATAAAAACCCTGATTTACTTTGCGATCATTGCGTAAAATCTTTGCGGACATTGCGGTAAATATAAACGAAAAAAAACCCAAACTTTCGTTCAGGTTTTTCTTCGCATTAATAAACTAAGTTTATAGGTTTATCGTAAACGATCAGCAGATTTCACGAGATCTTCATCCTTTTTGATGGCTTTATTGGCCAAAGCCAAGAAAACGATAGCAACAATTGGAAGGAACATCCCAATACCTTTCTCAGAAACTTGAACAGCTTCTCCAGATAAATTTAGCGAACGATATACAAATAATCCTAATAAAATTAAATTCAATATGATAGTCAATCTGTTAAGAACAAATTGATGCTGTCTTTTTTTGAAATACATTATACTAATTAAAGTTAATGTTGTAGATAATCCAAAAAGTACGGTATAAAAGGAATCGTTCATGAAACGAAACTCTTTGCCATCGCTCATTGTAAATAGTGGAAAAACAAAAGGAAGTGCTCCTAAAATCACTAATGCAATTAATAAATAGACCGTTTGTATTCTTTGAATCATTATTGTAAATTGTTAAAACAAAAATATTAATTAAAATTATAAAAAACACTATGATTATTAATATTATTTTGTATTATTGCATGACAATTACTTAAGTACTTCATTCTTTGGAGATTTCATTTAAAAAAAATCACAAATTCTTTATTTATTATTCCACAACAATTAAATTCAAATAACATTTTATGTTTGAGATTTCTGTATTAAAAGAAATGAAGCTTTCTGAGCTTCAAGAAATTGCGAAAGCAGCCAATATTACTAAAATTACTGGTGTTAAAAAAGAAGCATTAATCAATCAGATTTTAGAAGTTCAATCTTCGTTTTCTGAAGGCAATTCTGAAACTAAGTCAGAAAACACAAATGATGCTAAACCTAAAAGAGCTAGAATTACTGTTAACAAAAAAGCAGAATCGATATCTTTATTTTCTGAATCAGCTGAAAAAGTTGAAGTAAATAAGGAAGCTGTAATAGAAGAAGTTCCTGCCGAAAAACCAATAGAGCGCAAAGTTGTAAAGTTTAAAAAAGCTGATTTTGAAGCTAAAGTTGCGGCGAAAGCGGTTACCGAAACTAATTCAGAAAATGAAATTGATGAGGAGAATAGTGAAGAATTTCCTGTTGAAAAGCAAAGAAACCCCAATCAGAAATTAAATCCCAATCAAAAACAAAATCCAAATCAGAACCCAAATCAGAATCCTAATGGGAATATAAATCCAAATTTTAAAGGCAAGAAAAGTAATTTTGGACATTCAGATTTTGAATTTGATGGAATCATTGAAAGCGAAGGAGTTTTAGAAATGATGTCGGAAGGATACGGATTTTTACGTTCTTCAGATTACAATTATTTAGCTTCTCCTGATGATATTTATTTGTCAACTTCTCAGGTTAGATTATTTGGTTTAAAAACAGGTGATACTGTAAAAGGAGTCGTTCGACCTCCTAAAGAGGGAGAAAAATTTTTTCCTTTAGTTCGTATATTAAAAATAAATGGTCACGATCCGCAAGTGGTTCGAGATCGTGTTTCTTTTGAACATTTAACCCCTGTATTTCCTTCTGAGAAATTCAGAATAGCTGAAAAACAAAGTACGATATCAACTCGAATCATCGATCTATTTTCACCAATTGGAAAAGGACAGCGCGGAATGATTGTGGCACAACCAAAAACAGGTAAAACCATGTTGTTGAAAGACATTGCTAATGCTATTGCCGCAAATCATCCTGAAGTATATTTGATTGTACTTTTAATTGACGAGCGTCCAGAAGAAGTTACCGACATGCAACGAAGTGTTCGTGGTGAAGTTATCGCATCAACATTTGATAGAGAACCACAAGAGCACGTTAAAATTGCAAATATTGTACTTGAAAAAGCAAAACGATTAGTAGAATGTGGTCACGATGTAGTAGTTTTATTAGATTCTATTACGCGTTTAGCTCGAGCATATAATACGGTTCAACCCGCTTCTGGAAAAGTATTAAGTGGTGGTGTAGATGCCAATGCTTTACAAAAACCAAAACGTTTCTTTGGAGCCGCTCGTAATGTTGAAAATGGAGGATCATTAAGTATTATTGCTACAGCCCTTACTGAAACTGGTTCTAAAATGGATGAGGTAATTTTTGAAGAATTCAAAGGTACAGGAAATATGGAATTGCAATTGGATAGAAAAATTGCCAACAGACGTATTTTTCCAGCTATCGATTTGACTTCCTCGAGCACACGTCGTGATGACCTACTTCTAGATGAAAAAACATTGCAACGAATGTGGATTATGAGAAAATATCTTTCAGATATGAACCCTATAGAAGCAATGGATTTCATCAACGACCGGTTTAAGAAAACGAAAAACAATGAAGAATTTTTAATTTCTATGAACAATTAGAATTTTGTAATTTTTAAATAAAAAAAACTCCGATGATAAATCGGAGTTTTTTTATGAGGTAATTCTAAATTAATTCACGCTAATCTTTTTAGTAATTGAATGATTATTAGAGGTTAACTTTAAGAAATAAAATCCTTTAGGCAAATTATCTAAAGTGTAGTTTTCATTTATTTTCACTGGATTTTTTATATCATCTATCAATTGACCATTGACAGCAAATAATTGGATGTTATCGATTGTAGAATTGGTATTGATAGCTATTGATCCGTTATTTGTTGGATTTGGATATATTGAAATTGAATTTTCTAATTCAAATTTAGTATTTTCTAACGAACTATTCCAAATTGCTGCAACATATTCTGGATGATCGATATAGGGATTTCTATTACCTTGAAATAAATAAACTTCATTATTTTTAGCAATTTCGTAGGGACTAACAGGGTCTAGATTATTCCAAGTTACCAAAATATTTGTGAAAGTATTGGTAAATACTTGGGTGGAAGTGCCGTTAAACATAGTATAAGACCATGTTGTAATTTGATCTTCATATCTTGTAGCAAAATACAACAAACATCTTGCGATGTCTCCTTTAAATTCATCCAAAGGTTCAAAAACGGTACCAACATAACCTGCAGCATAACCTGAATTGGTATTGCTACCTAGTTTAGAACCATTTGTTGAGGTCCATGAAGCGACATTTACTTTCCCGAAAGGAAAATTGTCACGCATACCATTTACTTTTCCATCAGTAGGTAAAACAAAATGGGCATCGGAATACATAGGATAAGCTGAAGCCCATACCGATTGAGGTAAAGTATGCTCTCTATTATAACAATCCCCTTCATTATTGTAATTCCCACATTGTTGTGTTGTTGCAGAATAATTATAACTATCTGGCCCAGCTGGTTTTTCAGAATAGACATCTAATAGCGTATTATCATTTTCATAATAACGATCTCTAAAGGCGCTTTGAGTAAATAATGTCCATAAACCACCATAATTTGATGAAGAAGTTAGTGCATTTGTATTGTTGTTAATAATATTAAAAAGTTGTGTTTTTAATGTATATCCTGTTCCAGTAGCACTTGTATAATACCCAGACGGTATTTGTGCAAAACTATTTAGACAAAAAAGTACAGCTAGGATAGTAAAAAATTGTTTCATAAATTAATTTTATTGGGAGGGCAAATTTATATCAAAATAAGTTAAAAAATAGCTTATAAAATTTAAATCTTAAGATTTGCTTAAAGTTAGATTTTAGTGAATTAAGAATTTCTTTCAAGCAATGCCATGTAAAACCCATCAAAACCTGATTCTGAAGCTAAAATTTTAGTATCTTTTATCAATTTAAAGTTTTTGCCCATTTCGGTATTTTTTAAGAAGCGGTATACTTGATCTTGGTTTTCTGAAGGTAAAACAGAACAAGTAGCATAAACTAATTTCCCACCGGGTTTAACAATTCTGGAATAACTTTCAAGAACTTCAGCTTGAACTTTTCGAATATTATCGATGAATTCCGGTTGGAGTTTCCACTTGGCATCTGGATTTCTTTTCAACACTCCTAAACCGCTGCAAGGTGCGTCAATCAAAACACGATCGGCTTTCTCTTGCAGTTTTTTAATTACTTTTGTGGAATCGATTATACGGTATTCAATATTAAAAGCCCCATTTCTTTTTGCTCTTAATTTCAATTGCTTTAATTTACTTTCGTATAGATCCATTGCAATTAATTGGCCTTTATTTTCCATTAATGAGGCCAGATGAAGGGTTTTACCTCCAGCACCAGCGCAAGTATCAACTACTCTCATTCCAGGTTTTACATCTAAAAAAGCTGCAACTAACTGGGAATTAGCATCTTGAACTTCAAACATTCCTGCTTTAAATGCATCGGTCATAAATACATTGGCTCTTTCTTTTAAAACTAATGCATCGGGTTGCTCTTTTAAGAAAGTAGTTTCAATATCTAAATCCATTAGTAATGAATGAAGTTTTTCACGAGTTGTATTTAAAGTATTGACTCTTAATATTACTTTTGCAGGTTGGTTTTGGGCAGCAATTTCGGTGGACCAAACTTTTTCACCTAATTCTTTAACTCCTAATTCGTCCATCCAATCAGGAATGGATTCTTTTAAAGCTCTAATTTTTGATAATTCATCAAAACGGCCTTTTATTTTTCGTTCAGGAGTTCCCTCTAATTGTCTCCAATCGGGAATTGGGTAACCTCTTAAAACTGCCCAAACAGAGAACATTCTCCAAAGATTATCTCTATCAAATGGCTCTTTTACATCGGCAATTTCAGCGTATAATCGTTTCCAACGAACTATTTCGTAGATGGTTTCAGCAACAAACTTTCGATCGGAACTTCCCCATCTTTTGTCTTTTTTTAAAGCTCTTGCCACTACTTTATCGGCATATTCTCCTTCATTGAAAATCGCATTTAGGGAATCGATGGTAGTGTAAACTAAATTTCTGTGTAATCTCATTATTTTTTATTGAAATGCAAAGGTACTGCTTTTTTTCAGAAGAGATTTTTGTTAATTTAAGATGTAAAACTATTGTTTTTTTAAGTAATTAAAATATTAAAAATATTTATTCTACTCGATTTAAATGAATTTTTTCTGGTGGGTGTAAAACCATTGGAAATTTTTCAATTTTCACCGAGCTACTGTCTAAACCGAAAGCTTTTTCTTCAGACAAACTGAATTTTTTAATCAAGAAATAGGCATTCATGACAATCTTCTCGTGCCATAATAAATCACTATCATTAGATAAGAATTTTTCTAATAATATAAATTTAAAATCACCAAGGATATTGTTTTTATTCAATGATTCATAACGACTGGTAACATCCACTTCGCCATTTTTCACCATATCTTTCAAAACTTCTTTGAACATCAAATTGATTTTTGTAGGCTCTCTAAATCCTAAATTAAAATCAATTCTAAACAAATCATCTTTGATAATTTCCGTAACTTTATATTCTGTTTTGTAGGGTTCACTGAGTATATTCACGTGTACAAACCAATATAAATCGGCTCTTTTTGGACGTTTTTGTAATATAGAATACATAACTTTTTCTTCTATTTCGTCTGTCCGACTTGCATTAGTCATAAATACCAAATGAGTTGCATATTTTGGTATAGATAAGTCAGCACTTAATTCGGCTAGTACTTTTGTATAGGAATCAATTTTTACAAACTTGGTGTAGTTTTTACTAATTTTCTTTGCGAAATACCAAATTGTCATTATACCAATTAACATTAAAGCTATGAATAATGTGACATAACCTCCATGTGGGAATTTTTTTAAGTTTGCAATTAAAAAACTAAATTCAATAATTAAATAAGTCGCAATTAAAGGAACTATTATCATCCAGGATACGCGCTTTAAAATCATATAGAAATTTAGAAGAATGGTTGTCATAATCATGCATAAGATAATAGCTAACCCATAGGCCGCCTCCATATTACTAGATTCTTCAAAGTGCAATACTATCATTATACAACCTGCAAATAATAACCAGTTAATTGACGGAATATACAATTGTCCTTTAAGTTCTGTAGGGTATTTAATTTTTACTTTCGGCCAAAAATTCAATCGCATAGCCTCGTTTATTAAAGTAAAAGAACCGCTAATTAAGGCCTGAGATGCAATAACCGCAGCCATTGTAGCAATTACGATTCCGAATGGTAAAAACCAACTTTCCATTATTAAGTAGAATGGGTTTCCGTTTTTTCCACCTAATGATTGTAAAGTGGCCCCTTCATTTTGTATTAAATAAGCAGCTTGACCGAAGTAATTTAAAACCAATGTCGTTTTTACAAACATCCAACTAATTCGGATGTTTTTTCGACCGCAGTGCCCCATGTCAGAATACAATGCCTCGGCTCCAGTTGTACAAAGAAAAACAAATCCCAATACGTAAAAACCTTCTGGATGAATTGACAATAGTTTTATCGCGTAATAGGGGTTTATTGCTTTTAATACTTCAATATGATCCACTATTTGAATTACTCCTAAAACTCCCAACATAGCAAACCATACCAGCATCATTGGGGCGAAAAATTTACCAACTAATTTTGTTCCGAATTGTTGAATAGTGAAGAGTATAAACAGAATTCCAATTACAATAGGAATGGTGTTGATGTCTGGATAATAGGTTCTGATTCCTTCTACAGCTGATGCTACAGATATAGGTGGGGTAATAATTCCATCTGCTAATAGTGCACTCCCACCGATAATAGCTGGTACAATTAACCATTTAACTTTAGTTCGTTTAACTAAAGCGTACAAGGCAAAAATACCTCCTTCACCATTATTATCTGCACTTAAGGTAATTAATACATATTTTATGGTAGTTTGTAAAGTAAGTGTCCAAAAAATGCAAGAAACACCTCCTAAAACAATATCTGAAGTAATTGCGTGAAGCCCTAGAATGGCTTTCATAACATATAATGGCGAAGTTCCTATATCTCCGTAAATTATTCCTAAAGTAATTAATAATCCACCTAATGATAATTTGCTGTGCAGATCGTGATGATGAGAACTCATAAAAATAGTTTAAAAAAAGTGCACAAATTTATTACTATAAAATTTAATATTGATAAATGATTGTGTTTTTTTTAAAATAAAATTGAAATTATAGGATAAATAAAAAAGCACCGATTTTTTTCGGTGCTTTTTATGAAATTTGAAATCAAATATTTATCTTCTAGAATTCGAGTTTCTATTTTCTCTTGAAGAAGAATTTCGAGTAGATTGCTCATTATTTTCTCTAACCCTAGGAGTATTTGATTCTGATTGATTTCGTCTTGGAGTTTCAACTGCTGCCCTTGTATTTTGCCTAGGGCTTGAATCCTGATTGTTATTTCTAGGGCTTTCTGCATCAGTTCTAGTATTGTTTATAATGTTATTTTCCGATCTATTATTTCCATTTGAAGTTCTGCTTCTATCCAATTCGTATCGATTTGAAACGCTTGTATTTCTTCTTTCAAATGAACGTTCTGGGTTTCTAACTTCATAACTATTAGCTCGAACATTTCTATGTAGATTTATTGCAACGGAACTTCTCCTAATAGTCACATAATTATAATAATTGTTGTGGTTTGTCCAACGGCGTACGTTTCTATGGTAGCGATACATTGGGAAAGGACGCCAATTATAGTAATATTGTGGATAATATCCCCAATTCCAACTAGAATAGTAAATACGATAATTAGGAGACCAGAAATAATTAAATAATCTTGGAGAATGAACATAAACGGGTTCATAAATATAATTATTTCCATACATATAAACATCCCCAACAACTTGAACTTGCATTCTATTATTCTCGTCTCGTTCCACCTCAATAGTAGCTACATCCTGAAATATATCTTTTTCTAAAATGGCTTGAATAACAATTAGATGTGTATTTCTTTCAACAGATTCAATAACTCTTAGGTAATCAACTAGATTGTCATTATTTAAATCCAAATTTGATATTTTATACTTTGGATCGTTTAAACGTTTTTCAAAATCTTCTAAATTCTCAGAATCCCCAAAAATTGATGCCACCGCTTTCAAATCTAAATTATCACTAATTTCAGAATTCGTTGCGTTAACAGTAGTTCTAGTTTGTGAATTAATGGTATTCACAAAAAATAAAGTAACAATTGATAAAAAAATGATGTTCGTTTTCATGGTATTTGATTTTAAAATTACTACTTTTTGAAAATATCCAATTACTATGCCAACAATCAATTTTAACAAAACTTAAACTTTTTATAGAATATTCATGTAATTTAGCTTTTTAAAAGTAATCCTATGAAATACCTATTGTCATTATTAATTTTAGTCTTGTTTAGTCTCAATTCGAAACCGTTATCATCGAAATTTAATGGAAATAAAACTACTGTTTCGATAGATACTCTTTTTACGGATAAGATTAGTATTAGAGCAATTGAAATGGATAAAAATAAAGTTTGGTATGCTGCCGATAATAATAGATTTGGCTATTTTGATTTAATTACCAATAAACGTGTTGAACGAACTATTACATTAGATTCTTTGAAACTTGAATTTAGAAGTATCGCCCAGACCAAAAGTGATATTTATATTTTAAGTATTGGAAATCCAGCTTTTTTATATAAAATTAATAAAAAAGATTTATCCTATAAATTAGTCTATCGAGAAAATCATGAAAAGGTATTTTACGATGCCATTCATTTTATTGACAATAAAAAAGGAATTGCAATTGGCGATCCTACAGAAGATACTTTTTCTATAATTACAACCGACGACGGAGGTGCAACATGGAATAAAATACCAAGTAATAATTTGCCTAAACTTACAGTAGGAGAGGCGGCATTTGCGGCAAGCAATACCAATATTTGCGTAAAAGGGAATACGATATTTTTGGTTTCTGGCGGAATTAAGTCTAGAGTATTTGTAAGTGATGATTTTTGCAAAACGTGGCAAGTTTATGAAACTCCAATTATTCAAGGACAATCGATGACGGGAATTTTCTCGGCTGATTTCTTAAATGAAAAAACAGGAATTATTGTTGGAGGAAACTATGAATTGCAATCGGATAATAATTCGAACAAAGCCATAACATTTGACGGAGGTCAAACCTGGAAATTAGTAGGCATTAATCAAGGTTTTGGATATGCTTCCTGTGTTCAATTTGTTCCCAATACCAATGGAAAAACTATCCTGAGTGTTGGAACTACTGGAATCTATAGTTCTACTAATCAAGGTGAAAATTGGAATAAATTATCTGATGATAAAGATCTATTTACCCTAAGATTTCAAGATTCCAATACTGCTTTTTTAGCTGGAAAAAACAAACTGGTTAGAATGAAATTTTAATAATTAGTAATTAACTCAATTTATTTGAAATCAAACTGATGAACTCTTTTCTAGTTTTATCCTTTTCAAATGCGCCTGTAAATGATGAGGTTGTAGTGTAGGAATTCTGTTTTTGAATCCCTCTCATTTGCATGCACATGTGTTGCGCCTCTATTACAACTGCCACACCAAGTGGATTTAAAGCTTCTTGAATACAGTTTTTAATTTCGTCAGTCAATCGTTCTTGAACTTGCATTCTTCTTGCAAATGCGTCAACAATTCTTGGTATTTTACTTAATCCCACAATTTGACCATTTGGAATATAAGCCACGTGAGCTTTTCCAAAAAAAGGCAACATATGGTGTTCACACATGGAGTAAACTTCAATGTCTTTTACTAAAATCATTTGTTGGTGATTTTCTGTAAATAATGCGGATTTTAATATTTCAAGCGGATTTAAATCGTAACCATGAGTAAGAAATTGCATTGCTTTGGCTACTCTTTCAGGTGTTTTTTGCAAACCCTCTCGGTTTATATCTTCTCCTAAATTTTCTATAATAGTTTTGTAATTTTCAGATAATGATTCAATTAATTTTGTATCGTAAATCTCTATTTTTTCGTAACTTTTCATTAATTTTTTATTGTTATATTTTAAAACTTACAATCCCATAATCCATTTCAAAAACTTGTCCTGATATTGATTTTGCGCTATCCGACATTAAAAATTTCGCCATTCCCGCTACTTCTTCAGGGTCTAAATATCCCTTCATTGGATGTCTTTCAATCATATTTTCTTTCATTCTATCATTTCGAAGAATGGCAGACGATAGTGAAGTTTCAGTTATTGTTGGTGCAATTGCGTTTACCCTAACTTTTGGTGCTAATTCAGCTCCAAGCGATTTCACCAAACCTTCAACGCCTGATTTAGCTGTTGCAATACTGGCGTGAAATGGCATTCCTAATTTTGCAGCTACAGTACTGAACAATATTATTGAAGGATTTGTTCCTTTTTTTAAAGTTGGTAAATATTTTTGAATCGATTTTACTGCTCCTATTACATTAATTTCAAAATCGTTTCTGAAATCATCTATTCCTAAGCTCATTATTGGTTTTAAATTAATGGAACCTGGACAGTATATTAATACGTCAACTTGCTCGATATCGGGAAGTTCAGAAACTAAAACGTCCAATTGATAATTGGTTAAATTAGGATGTGAAATTTCAGGTAGGTTTCTACTGATATTTATAACGTTATTGTTTTCAATTGCATTTTTCAAAATTGCGTTTCCAATTCCTTTGCTTCCGCCAATGATTACTATGTTTTTCATTTATCTTTTAGCTATTTTATTATTGTTTATTTGTCTTTGTTGAGTGCATTTAAAACGTCCTTCCCTAAAATCACGAAGTTTTTCATGCTTTGTTTTGCGTCCCTGAACTCTTGCTCGCCACATTCTGAAACTTGAAGGTTTCATTTCTCTGCGCATCAAATCAATGACTTCCTGTTCTTTTAAACCAAATTGTAATAAAATGGAATCAAATGTGGTTCGGTCTTCCCAAGCCATTTCGATTATTCGATCTATTTCTATTTCAGAAAATTCCTTTTCCATAATGCTGTTTATTTCAGATTACAAAGGTATAAATTGTTTAACGAATTATCACAATTGTTAAACAAAATATTTATTAATTTAAATGTAAATTTGCAATTCAAATAGTTACTAATGCACCAACATTTTATTTTAAACAAACCCTATGGTTATTTAAGCCAATTTATTTACCAATTAAAAAGGAATAAAAAGTTATTAGGTG
The DNA here is from genome assembly GCA_029866065.1 of Flavobacterium sp. GTDB lineage: Bacteria > Bacteroidota > Bacteroidia > Flavobacteriales > Flavobacteriaceae > Flavobacterium. The sequence continues at coordinate 12,996 of JARXAC010000010.1, read as the reverse complement.
AATTGCACAATTTTCCTGCAGGTACTATGGCAATTGGACGTTTAGATGAAGATTCTGAAGGTTTGATTCTACTAACCACAGATGGAATGATGAGTGAATTGGTGCGAAGTAAAAAAGTAGACAAAGAATATTACGTTCAAGTTGATGGAATTATAACCCAAGAGGCAATTGACAAAATTCAAAATGGTGTTGAAATTGGATTTAAAGGATCTAAATATAAAACTAAACCTTGCAGGGCCTGTTTAATTTCGGAAGTTCCAAATTTTGGTGAACGAGGTAAGAAAATTCGTGACGAACGCCACGGACCAACTTCTTGGGCTTCGATTACTCTTAATGAAGGAAAATTTCGACAAGTTAGAAAAATGACTTCTGCTGTTGGCTTTCCAACGTTAAGGTTGGTAAGAGTTAGAATAGGAAACGTATATTTGAACGATTTAAAAGTGGGAGAAGTTATTGAAATAAAGGATTCTCAAATCTTAAATCTAAATTCTTAAATTATAAATTAACTATGTTAAACATCGTTTTAGTAGAGCCAGAAATACCAAATAATACCGGAAACATAGGAAGATTATGTGTAGGAACCGGAAATAGATTGCATCTAATTCATCCGTTTGGATTTCAAATTACAGATAAGAATTTGAAGCGCTCGGGTTTGGATTATTGGGTTCATTTGGATTGGAAGGAATATCAAAATACTGAGGAATGGATTGCCCAAATAACTGATAAATCCCGAGTTTTTTTATTTAGTTCTCATGCTGAAAAATCCTATTTAAAAGAGAATTTTCAAAATGGTGATTGGTTGGTTTTTGGAAAAGAAAGCGTGGGTTTGAGTGAATTGTTTTTGAATAAATTTCCAAATCATTTAACAATTCCTATTTCCCCTTTGGTACGAAGTTACAATCTTGCTAATTCCGTAGCATTTGCCATTGGCGAAGCAAAAAGACAAATAGAATTGTAGTTTTATTGAACTATAAATTTCCCTTTTTCACGATCAAAGGCGATATGTTCATTTTTAAATAAAGTTTCAAAATTCCCTTTCGAAATAAAATTACAAGGTTGGTCTTGAACTACATTTTCATCGGTCATAATTATCATTTCATCACTAATTTGAATCGCCATATCGATATCATGTGTTGAAAAAAGGATGCATTTTTTAGTTTCTTTTGCGAGTTTCTTAAGGAGTTTAAACAAACTAATTTTATGCAATAAATCCAAGTGGGTGGTAGGCTCGTCTAAAATAATTAAAGGAGTATCTTGCGCCAATGCCCTTGCAACTAATACGTTTTGAAGCTGTCCATCACTAATTTCGTAATGTTTTTTTTCTGCTAATGAAGTGATTTGTGTCAACTCCATCGCTTCATTTATTTTGGAAATATCATTGTCTGACAAATTCCCCAACCAATTCGTATAGGGTTGTCTGCCTAAAGCAATAATTTCAAAAACGGTTAAATTGCTAGGAGGTAATTTTTCGGTTAAAACAATACTCAGATTTTGTGCAAATGAAATAGAATCATATTCATTAATATTCTTTCCATTTAAAATAACATTTCCAGATAGGGGAGGTTGAATACCAATTAATGTTCGCAATAAGGTAGATTTTCCAATTCCGTTAGCTCCTATTAAAGCTATTAATTCACCTTTTTTCAAATTCAAATTGATATGGGTTGCAATAGTTTTAATCTCCTTTTTAGAAGAATAGCCAACAGATAAATTGGAAGTGGTAAGAATAGGATTATTGATGTCCATTAATTGAAAATAAGAATTCAAAAATACAAATTAGGGACTAATTATTAGAAAATTAATTCTTTTTCAAGATTTTATATTCTTCGTAGCATTCGCTAATTGCATCCATAATCTGGAGATCATTTGCGGTTTTTATAAAAGATTCGGAGTAATTACATCGGCCTAAAATTTCAGGAATGTCATTTTTGTCAATTCCTAGAAGTACCGAAATAGTTTCTCGATCAAATTTTGAAGCCAATAAATTTCTTACAGTTTCATCTTTCTTTAAGCTTTTTAAACGTTTTAATTCTTTGGGCTTTTTGCCGAAGAAATTATAAAGCATATCGGCTGGATTGAAAATGGAACCCATTACTTTACTGAAGGCGTTTGGAGAATATTCACCGGCTTCATAGCCTTGTTGCAAACCTGAAATACTGTATCTGTAATTTTCTTTTGTTGGAATCAATTTGGAATCTACCTCCAGATAACCAGTTAAATCGTAGGGACGAACAATAACTTCTTCAAGGGCAATTGCACTTTCAGTCAATTGAATTTTAGTAGTTTTAATTTTAAACCAGTCGTTTGTAACTCTGATTTTTATGGATTTAAATCCAATAAGTGAAATATGTAAAGTATCAGTAACACTAACTTCTAATTCAAATTTTCCATTAGAATCGGAAACGGTTCCACGTACTTTATTAATATTTATAATATTGACATTACCTAATGGGAATTGCGTGCTGTAATTGACAATAGTTCCAAAAACTTTTTGCGATGGAGTTGCTTCTTGCGAAAAAGCGATGTTTTTAGCGAATAGTAAAAAAAAGAAAACTACAAAATATCTCATTTTTGGATTTAAAACTTTAAAAGTAATAAAACACAATAGATATTCTGTAGTTTATCCCTATAATTATAAGAAAATTAACAAATTACGTTAGCTTTTTCTAGGTCTTTTCGCTCTTGGAGTATCACCAAAACCTTCCGATCTTCTTGGTGCTCTTTCTGATGAACCTTCCGTTCTTGTCCCTCTGTCAGATGAAAAACCACCCGTTCTCGGAGCAGCACTTCTTCCACCAAAACCACCTTCTCTTGGAGCTGAACTTCTTCCGCCGAAACCACCTTCTCTTGGAGCCGAATTTCGATCGCTTCTAAATCCGCCAGTACTTTCTCTTCTTGGAGCGAAATTTCCTTCTCTTCTTGGAGCAGCACTTCTTTCACCACCTGAGCGACCTCCGCCAAAACCACCACCAGAACTTCTTCCGTTATGGTCACGTCTTCCGCCACCATCATTTTTAGAAATTTCAACATTGATTCTACGTCCTTCTAATTGAACGTTATTCAATATTTCCATTACTTTGTCTGAATGTTCAGGGTCTGTATTAAAGAAAGAGAAACCTTCTTTTACATCAACTTTGAAAACATCATCACGACCAAGATCTAAAGTTTCTTTCAAATAATCTTTTAAAGACATCCAATCGAAATTATCTCTTGATCCAATATTTACAAAATATCGAACGGCACCATTGTTATTAAATTCTCTTGTTGCACCTTCGCCATCATTACGTTCCCGTCTTTCAGAACCTGAAGATTGATTAGAGATATCTCTATTTTTTTTGTAATAAGCAATGAAACGGTTGAATTCAACAGAAACCATTTTCTTGATTAATTCTTCTTTAGTTAAACCTTCAAGTACATTATTAATTGCTGGTAAATAGTTGTCAATTTCGTGATCAACTTCAGTGTCTTTAATTTTGTTTGCTAAGTGTAACAATTGAATTTCGCAAATTTCGATTCCAGAAGGAATTGATTTTTCTTCAAATTTTTGTTTGATGATTCTTTCGATAGAAGAAATCTTACGCAATTCACTTTTTGTTACAATAACGATAGAAGTTCCCAATTTCCCTGCTCTTCCTGTACGTCCAGAACGGTGATTGTACGTTTCAATTTCATCAGGCAATTGATAATTTACCACGTGAGTAATATTATCAACATCAATTCCACGAGCCGCAACATCAGTAGCAACTAGCATTTGGATTTGTCTTCCTCTAAAAGATTTCATAACGCCATCACGTTGCGCTTGAGATAAATCTCCGTGCAATGCAGCAGCACTATAACCGTCTTCAATTAATTTTTCAGCAACAGCCTGAGTATCCCGTTTCGTTCTACAAAAAACCACTGAGAAAATGTCTGGATTAGCATCTGCTAAACGCTTCAAAGCTTCGTAACGATCACGCGCATTAACAAGGTAAAATTCGTGTGAAACGGTTGCCGAGCCTGAGTTTTTAGTACCAACAGTAATTTCTACTGGATCGTGCATGAATTGTTTTCCAATTCTGGCAACTTCGGCTGGCATAGTTGCAGAAAACAACCACGTGCTTTTGTCATCAGGTGTAGTTGAAAGGATATTTACGATATCTTCGTAGAATCCCATGTTCAACATTTCGTCTGCTTCGTCAAGAATACAGTAATTAATTTGAGAAATGTTTACCAAACCTCTGTTAATCATGTCTTGCATTCTTCCTGGAGTAGCCACAATAATTTGTGCTCCTCTTTTTATGTCTCTCGCTTGTTCTGTAATGCTAGCTCCACCGTAAACTGCTACCACATTAATACCTTTTTCGTATTTAGAGTAGTTTTTAATTTCGTTGGTAATCTGCAAACACAATTCGCGTGTTGGAGATAAAATCAATGCTTGTGTATTTCTATTGTTGGCATCAATTTTCTGAATAACTGGAAAACCAAAAGCTGCCGTTTTCCCTGTCCCTGTCTGAGCCAACGCAACTAAATCTGTATCTTTTTCCAATAATAGGGGAATCGCTTTCTCCTGTACTTCGGTCGGATTCTCAAATCCTAGATCTAAAATCGCCTTCAGTAACGATTCACTCAATCCTAATTGTTCAAATTTATTCATATAGTATTTTAAATATTTTGCAAAAGTACGGCTTATATTTGTTAATAACTAATTGAAATCATAGAATTGATATTTTATTAATAATTGATAATCAGTAATTTAGAATTTAGATTTTAGAATTTAGATTTTTGATTGGGAAAAATTGTTCATAAATACATCTTCGTTTTTGAAAAATTTGTAAAAATTAAATATTTTGAAGAAATTCTAAAAGTGCTTTGGTGGCTTTTCCACGGTGGCTAATTTCATTTTTTACCGCTAATGATAATTCAGCAAATGTATTTTCATAACCATTGGGTTTAAATATCGGATCATAACCAAAACCTCCAGTTCCTTTTTTTTCTAATGTGATTTCCCCTGAAGCAATTCCTTCAAAAAGATATTGTTTCCCTTCAAAATTTACCGCAATTACGGTTTTGAATTGGGCGTTTCTATTTGGTTTATCCAATAATTCTTCCAATAACTTATTCATATTATCATCAGCATTTCTTTGTTCCCCAGCATATCGAGCAGAATAAACGCCCGGTTCTCCATTGAGTGAATCTACCTCAAGTCCTGTATCGTCCGCAAAACAATCAAATCCGTAATTTTGAGTGATATAGTTGGCTTTTAAAATCGCATTTCCTTCAATAGTATCAGCCGTTTCTGGAATTTCTTCCAAGCAACCGATACTTTCCAAACTTACGATCTGAATTGATTCTGGAAGCATGCTCTGAATTTCTTGAATTTTATTTTTATTGTTAGAAGCGAAAACTATTTTCATTGAGGGGGTTATTTGTTAATTTGTTGATGCGTTTATTTGTGGGATTCTGGAAACGAGAATTATTTATTATACCACAAAAGTAACAAAGAAAAGTTTAATTGTTTAATTGTGATAAAAACGTAATCGCTTATTTAAGAAATCTTTGAAAATCAGTTTAATCCGAAAGATCTGTGGCAAAAAATCCTATCCCCAGCCTGTCATTGGGAGGCACGAAGCAATCAAAAGGAAAGGGAACCAGAAAGGGAATGTGTTAGGGGATATTTAAATGAACTTATTTGCCTTATATGGTAAAAAAAACCACATCAAAAGTGAAATGGTTTATGAATTTTAATATTGTTTAAATTACACTAAATCAATTTTTTTGGATTTGAAAACCAATAAAAATCCTATTATGATAAACGGAATACTTAGCCATTGTCCCGTTGAAAAAGTTCCAAGATCGCTTTCAAAACCACCCTGACTTTCTTTCATAAATTCAACTAAAAAACGCACCGACCAAAGCATTATTAGAAACATACCTAATAAATAACCTTGTTTTTCACGTGCATCCGTTTTCCAATACATGTAATATAGAGCAGCAAATACAAATACATAACTTATTGCTTCGTACAATTGCGTGGGATGTTTAGCTGGTACTTGCGCTAATAAATTGGCAAACTGAGGATTATTTGCTATAGCATTGTATGCTTCTTTAGGATTTGGGATTTTGGTGGCATTTGAAGCTTCTCTTGGATTATAAAAATCTCTAATGAATTTTATCCCGAATGAAGAAGTAGTCTCGTGTCCCACTATTTCCGAATTAAAGAAATTACCAATTCTTACGAAAACCGCGCCACTTGCCACAGGAATTACAACACGATCTAAAACCCATAAAAGCGGTTTTTTCATTATGTTTTTACTGAAGAAATACATGGCCAATATTATTCCAATTGCAGCTCCATGACTTGCTAATCCTTGAAATCCTGTGAATTCAAATTGGGGTGAAAAACGAAATGGTAAAAGTATTTCAGCTAAATGATTTCTGAAATATTCCCAATCATAAAAGAAAACATGTCCCAATCTTGCGCCCAATAAGGTAGCAAATACCGTCCAAATGAACATTGAATCTAGTTTTTCAATCGATTCATTTTCACGTTCAAATATTTTTTTCATGATGTACCAGCCTAAACCAAAGGCAATTACAAACATCAAGCTGTAATATCGAATCATAAAAAAACCTAAATCAATACCTTCTGAAGGATTCCAAACCATGATAGAATGTGTTTATTTGTTATTTATTGGTAAAAATAGATAAAATTGTATGAATTAAAATTAAATTAATTTAATGATTTTGTGAACCTTTTTTAGGCACTGGGTCGTAACCACTTTTTCCCCAAGGATGACAACTTAAAATTCTTTTAATTCCAAGGTAACTTCCATAAAACAAGCCATGAATTTTCAATGCTTCTAAAAAATAGGAAGAACAAGTGGGTTCAAATCTACATACCGATGGGGTAAAAGGCGAAATTGCTGCTTGATAAAACCGAATTAAAAGTACCAATGGAAAAATAAGTATTTTAGATAATGACATCATTTAAATTAAATTAAATGGTGAAAGAAGTTCCGTCTTTTCCATCTTTTAATTGAATTCCAATTGCCATTAATTGGTCTCTAATTTGGTCTGACAAGGCAAAATCTTTATTGGCACGAGCCTGATTTCTCATTTCAATCAACATATTTACAACACCTTCCAATTTTTCGTTATTATTTCCGGCTGCTTTTTCATCTTCTAATCCTAAAACGTCGAAAACAAACCCTTTCATTAACGATGTAAATAAATCTAAATCACTTTGAGTTAACGATTCTTTATTGTCTTTCAACAAATTGATAAAACGTACTCCTTCAAAAAGTTGCGCTATTAAAATCGGACTATTAAAATCGTCGTTCATCGCTTCATAACAAGCTGCTTCCCAATTTGAAATAGATAGGGTAGAAGTAGTACTTGCATTAATATCTTTCAATCCATCAATGGCTTCCATTAATCTAAAGTAGCCTTTTTCCGCTGCTAAAATAGCGTCATTAGTGAAGTCAAGATTGCTTCTGTAATGTGCTTGCAACATGAAAAAACGAGTTACACTTGGTGAAAAAGCCTTGCTTAAAATGGTGTTTTCACCCGTAATAATTTCCATTGGAAGGATATTATTCCCAGTTGATTTTGCCATTTTTTTGCCGTTTAAAGTAAGCATATTGGCGTGCATCCAAAAATTTACTGGCGTTTGACCTGTACATGCTTCATTTTGAGCAATTTCACATTCGTGGTGAGGGAATTTTAAGTCCATTCCGCCTCCGTGAATATCAAAATGATTTCCTAAATATTTGGTACTCATAGCGGTACATTCCAAATGCCAACCCGGAAAACCATCACTCCAAGGCGAAGGCCAACGCATGATGTGTTGCGGTTCTGCTTTTTTCCAAAGGGCAAAATCTTGCGGATTTCTCTTGTCCGATTGTCCATCAAGATCGCGAGTATTGGCAAGCATATCTTCAATATTTCTGCCGCTCAACTTACCGTAATTATTGGTTTCATTGAATTTTACTACATCAAAATAAACCGATCCATTGGCAACATAACCAATTCCATTTTCGATAATTTTTTTAATTATGGCAATTTGCTCAATTATATGTCCAGTAGCCGTTGGTTCAATACTAGGCGGTAAAAAATTATATAATTTTAACACGTTATGAAAATCAACCGTATAAAGCTGAACGACTTCCATTGGTTCCAATTGCTCCAACCTTGCTTTTTTTGCAATTTTATCTTCCCCTTCATCAATATCATCTACAATATGCCCGACATCGGTAATGTTTCGAACGTATCGTACTTTATAACCCAGGTGTTTCAAATACCTAAAAATTACGTCAAACGACATAAAAGTTCGAACATTTCCCAAGTGCACATTGCTGTAAACAGTAGGCCCGCAAACATACATTCCCACATTTCCTTCATTAATAGGCGTGAAAATTCCCTTCTCTCCCGAAAGAGAGTTGTATATTTTTAAGGTTTGTGTTTTATATAACGGCATGGGTAAATGTTAATTTGGTTATTTGGTTAATCGGTTATTCGTATAATCGTTAAATCGTGTAATTGGTTAATCGGTTAAAACGTTTAATTTTCTGGAGCTATTTCCTGCTATTCGTTTCAATCCACTTCATTGTTTCGTACCTCACAATTTCGTGGGATTTCCACTACTATCAGGGCTAACGTTTAAACGCCTATCAAAATTTGGTATCCATTTGAATGTAGTTCAAAAATTCTCTACGAGCTTGTTCCGTTTTAAATTTTCCGCCAAATTCAGAAGTAACCGTACTACTTTGGATGTCTTTAATCCCTCTAGAATTTACGCATAAATGTTTGGCATCTATTACACAAGCTACATCTTCAGTACCCAAAGCAATTTGTAATTCTTGAACAATTTGCATGGTTAAACGTTCTTGAACTTGTGGTCTTTTAGCATAATATTCTACAATTCTATTCATTTTTGAAAGCCCTATTACTCTTCCATTTGAAATATAGGCAACATGAGCTCTTCCAATAATAGGTAACAAGTGGTGCTCACAAGTGGAATACAAGGTGATGTTTTTTTCAACTAACATTTCCCCATATTTATAATTATTTTCAAATGTTGATGCCTTTGGTTTTTTATTAGGATTTAATCCGCCAAAAAGTTCATTAACAAACATTTTTGCCACACGATTAGGGGTGCCTTTCAAACTATCGTCTGTTAAATCAATTCCAAGTGTTGATAAAATATTTTCAACATCTTTTTTTATCAAGCTAATTTTTTCTGCATCTGAAATTAAAAAAGCATCCTTTCTTACAGGATTTTGGGCGCTAGTTGCGATATGATTTTCTCCAATTTCGTCTTGAAATTCAGTATTATTTATCATCAATTTTAGTATATTATTTTTATAAATATTGAAGTACAAAGTTAATTAATTAATCTTATAAAGTCGTAAAGTGTCATAATTTTGAATTATTTTTTAATTTTAACATTAATATTTCTTGAAAATATGTAAATTTCGCCACCTAATTAATTTTAACATGAACAAAAGATACCATTTATTAGTATGGCTATTACTGTTATTTGCCAAATCATACAGTCAAACTCTAGCAACTGGATGTGCTACTGCACTTCCTTTTTGTGCCGGTACTGCAAGTACAGGTTTATCTTTTCCAAATGCTACTAATATTCCATCTCCGGGAAATTATTCGTGTCTAGGGTCTCAACCAAATGCTGCGTGGTATTATTTACAAATAAGTCAATCAGGAAATTTAACATTTATAATTAGGCAATTTAATAATGCTGGAAATCCTATAGATGTTGATTATATTGCTTGGGGTCCTTTTGTAACTCCTACATGTGGAGCGACAAATTTAAATGCTACTACTCAAGTTGGCTGTAGTTATTCCCCAGCTGCAACCGAGACTTTTACAATTAATAATGCAATAGTTGGGCAATATTACATGGTATTAATGACGAATTTTGCTAACCAAGCTGGTACAATATCAATAGCTCAAAACGCTGGAACTGGAGCTACGAGTTGCGATATCGTTTGCCCTTTATCTATTGCTGGTGGTGGAGTTTCTGATTGTAGAGATAATATTTTAACAGCAAATTATTTAAGTTCAGCCCAAGTTGGAACTACTTTTTCATGGACTTTTCAAAGTAGCCCAACAGCCCCAATAACAGCAATTCCAACAACATCTGGCCCTAACTTTGTAGCTAATCCAAGATCAAATAATACCACCCGTACAACTTTGGCTTATGGCGCTGGTAGCTATTGCGTAACTGCACGAAGTCCTGGATGTAGTTCAACACAAAGTGCGGTTTGTACTACTATTAATACGGGAGTACCTGTGCCTTTTAATCCTCCAAATACTATAACTGCTTGTAATAACTCAACTTTTGATTTAACACAAAATACAAGTGTGCTTCTTCAGGGTTTACCTGGTCTAGCATCCAATTATAGAGTAAAATACAATGTTAATGCGACAAACGCAGCTACCAATGTTTCCCCTATTTCAACAGTTCAACAAGCTCTTTTTCCTGGTACTGAAGGCCAAATAATTTATGCCACTGTAATGGATTTATCTGGAACCTATTGTTACGCTGTAGCTCAATTCACTTTGCATTTTGTAGTTTGTGCTTTTGCCACTACAAATACAGGTCCAATTTGCTCTGGAGGTACATTTAATCTAGCTGCAACTGATCCTGGTGTTGGTCCTGTAACTTATTCTTGGGCTGGACCTAATGGATTTACAGCAACTGGTGCTAATGTCAATAATGTGCCTACTCCTACCGGAACTCCTCCTTTTAGTTATGTATGTACAGCAACTCCTTCAACCGTGGGTGTTGCCCCTTTAACTTCAACGACTATAGTAACAGTTAATCCTATTCCTGTTGGTACAGTTAATGCAGTTTCAAATTCAATTTGTACAGGAACGGCAACGGACATTTCTGTAGGAAGTAATGTTTCTGGAACTACATTTAATTGGACAGCATTAGAAACAAATGCTACTGGTTCTTCAAGTGGTACAGGAACAAATATTGCACAAACATTAACTACTACTGGAAATTCTTTAGGATCTGTAGATTATACAATAACTCTTTCCGCTAGTGGTTGTAATGGAACACCAATTCATTCTATTATTTCGGTAAAGCCAATTCCTGTTGCAATAGCAACTCCAACTCCAGCTACAATATGCTCTGGTTCAACATCTAATATTATTTTGACAAGCACTCCAACAGGTGCTACATTTGCATGGACTGCTGTTCAAACAGATGCTACAGGGGCTTCTGCAGCAAATGGATCTACAATCGCTCAAGCATTATCTTCTCCGGGAAATTTTGTGGGTTCTGTTGATTATACAATTACACCTACATTAAATTCTTGCGTTGGGTTACCAGTTCATTCCATAATTACCGTAAATCCAACTCCAGTTGCAGTTGCTACTCCAACTGCAACGACAATATGTTCAGGATCTGCAACGAATATTCCACTAACTAGTTTAGTAACTGGAGCTACATTTGCATGGACAGTAGTCCAAAATAATGTCTCTGGTGCAAGTGATGGCAATGGTACTTCTATTGTGCAAACAATAACAGCAACTTCAGCAAATCCGGGTTCAGCAATTTATACAATTACACCGACAGCGAACGGATGTGTAGGAGTGCCAATCACAGTTACAATAAATGTTACTCCAGTTCCAACTTCAACCATTACATATGCTGGAACCCCATTTTGTACTAGCTTAACAACAGGTCAAGTGGTTACTTTAACAGGAACTTCTGCTTATACAGGTGGGGCATATAGTTCAACAACAGGTTTAGCAATTGATGCAACTACTGGAGCAATCACTCCAAGTACTAGTACTCCTGGAAATTATGTAGTGACCTATACTATACCTGCAACTGCTGGTTGTTCTGTTGTAACTACAACAGCTAATATTGTTATTACAAAAGCACCTACAGCAACTATAAGTTATACCGGAACACCATTTTGTTCAAAATTAACAACAGGTCAAGCGGTTACTTTATCGGGAACAGATGCTTACACTGGTGGTTCCTATAGTTCAACTGCAGGTTTAGCGATTGATTTAACTTCTGGAGCAATCACTCCAAGTACGAGTACTCCTGGAAATTATGTTGTTACCTATACTGTTCCTGCAAGCGCAGGTTGCTCTTCTGTACCTACAACAACAAATGTTATCGTCAATGTTCCAGTAACTGCAACAATTTTATATTTAGGTTCTCCTTATTGCTCTGGTGTTACCAATGCAAGTGTTACCCTTACTGGTGCTACAGGAGGAACTTTTACTGCTTCGACTGGTTTAATTATCAATCCAACTACAGGTGAAGTTGACTTATCTAGCCCTGCAGGTTCTTATACTGTTACTTATACAATTGCTGCTGCAGGTGGTTGTAGTGCCGTTGTAGTTACTACACCTATTACAATTAATTTATCATCAGTTCCAGTAACTGGTTTTTCATATACCACACCGGTTTGTAAAAATGGAATTAATCCAGTCGCAATTCCTTCTACAGGATTTACTGCTGGAGGTTCTTATACATCAACAACTGGTTTATCTATTAATGTTTCAACTGGTGCAATTGATTTAGTTTTATCTACACCAGGAAGTTACACTGTTACTTATACTGTTCCTGCAACTACTTGCGGCCCTATAGGTATAAGTACAGCAACTATTGTGATCACTAATGTACCAACGGCTGCCATTACCTACTCAGGAACCCCATTCTGTACGAGTTTAACCACCGGGCAAGCGGTTACCTTAACAGGAACTGATGCATACGCAGGCGGAGCTTATACTTCCACTACAGGTTTAACAGTTGATGGAACTTCCGGAGCGATTACACCAAGTACCAGCACAGCAGGAAATTATGTGGTTACTTATACCGCTCCAGCAAGCGCAGGTTGTGCTTCGGTACCTACTACTACCAATGTGGTAATTACCGCTTTACCAACGGCAAGTATTACTTATGCAGGAACGCCATTCTGTACTACCTTAACTACAGGTCAAGCAGTTACTTTAACAGGAACAGCA
>JARXAC010000040.1:0-29115 GCA_029866065.1 Flavobacterium sp. | reverse complement strand
TATTAGAACGTTTCAATAAATACAAACAAAGCCAGTTATTAGTAGAACTAGGGGCAAACTACCAACTACAAAAAGACGAAAGCAAAGCCAAAAAATATTTCGAACAAGCGCTAGATAAAATCAAAAAAAATCCCTCAGAAGTTTACGGAATTGCGGCTGTTTTTGAAAAGAAGGTATTGATAGATTATGCTTTGCAATCCTATCAAATTGCACTTGATTTGGACCCCAATATGAATTTTAATTTTCAAATGGCAGTTTTATACGGGCAAAATGGGCAAACTGACAAAATGATTGAAATGTTCTTAGAAGAGTCCTATATAAACCCTCAAAATTTAATTTTAATTCAAAATCAATTCACCCGATTTATGAATGAAAATGCCGATGTCACTTTCAATGAGGCGCTTCGTAAAGCACTTTTAATTAGAATCCAAAAAAACCAAGATGTATTTTGGAATCAATATTTGAGTTGGTATTACGTTCAACAAAAAGAATTTAGCAAAGCTTTTATTCAAGAAAAGGCTATTTATAAAAGAAATCCGGAATCGTTATATAACATTATAAATTTAGCTCAAATTTCTATTGAAGAAGAGGAGAAAGAGACCGCAAAAGAAATCCTAGCTTTCATTTTAGAAAATTCAAAAGACACCGATTTACAAATGCAGGCGCATTATTTTCTTACTGAAATGAAAATTAATGATCCTGCAATCAAAGACTATTCGGAAATAGAGAAGGACTTGGCCTTCTTATTAAATCAATATGGAATTACACCCAATTCAATAAAATTACAACTATTAAAAGCGCACTTTGCTACTTTTCAAATGAAGAATCCAACGCAAGGCAAAGCGATATTGAAAACCGCTTTGGAGCTTCCGTTGGATGAGTATCAAAAAGCAGACGTAAAAATGGAATTGGCAGATATTTTTTTATTTGAAGAAAAATTTAACCAAGCCTCTTTGTATTATTCTCAAATTGAAGAAGATTTAAAAAACGACGTAATTGGTCACGAAGCCACACTAAAATCGGCAAAAACAAGCTATTTTAAAGGAGATTTTGTTTGGGCATTGAAACAATTTAAGGAACTAAAATCGGTTTCTTCACAATTAATTGCCAACGACGCTTTGGAATATTTTCTATTAATTAATGACAATACCATAGCCGATTCAACTCAAACAGCATTAAAACAATTTGCCCGAGGCGATTATCTTTTGTACCAAAATAAACCACAAGAAGCATTACTTCAATTTCAGGATATTTTGAAAAATTTCAAAGGAAGTGAAATTGAAAGTGTAACCTTATATCGATTGGGAAAAACCTACGAAAAATTAGGCGATTTTCAATTGGCTTTAAGCCAATACCAAACAATAATTGACAAACATTTTGAAGGGATTTATGTAGATGAAGCTTTGTTTTTTACTGCCGAGATGTATAGTAAAAAAGTAATAGATTTAGAAAAGGCGAAGTCGTTTTATGAGAAATTAGTATTTCATCACCAAGACAGTATTTATTTTGTAGAGGCGAGAAGAAAATTCAGGGAATCGCGGGGTGACCTTGCCCCCTAACCCCCCAAAGGGGGAACAAAAGAAACGATATTAGATTTAAATTAAAACAAATTAATGATATTCACTTTCGGCTTCCTTTCCTTTGGAGAGGTACGGGGAGAGGATTAAACAATAAGACATGATAATTTACAACGTAACAATTAACATTCACGAAAGTGTTCATGACCAATGGATGACTTGGATGCAAGAAAAGCACATTAACGATGTTTTGGCAACTGGAAAATTCACTTCGGCAAGAATGGTAAAAGTACTTATTGAAGAAGAAATGGGCGGAGTTACCTATTCCATTCAATATACCACGGATAATAAAGAGCTGCTTCAAAGATATTACGAAGAAGATGCGCCACGATTGAGAGAAGAAGGATCGGCATTGTTTGGTGATAAAATGTTAGCATTTAGAACGGAATTAGAATTAATTTCGGAACATTAAAATAGGTTTTTTTGAAACTTGAAGTCGCAATTTGCGGCATCTACTTAGAATAAAATACTATTGGAGGTCACAATTTGTGACCTCCAAATTAAAATATAAGCTGAAATCATCTATCAAAGATTATGGAAAAAGTAAAAGCAAAAAAACACCTAGGACAGCATTTCTTGAAAGACGAAAGTATTGCTGCAGCAATTGCAAATACTTTGAATTTTGAAGGTTACGATGATGTTCTAGAAATAGGACCTGGAATGGGAGTTTTGACCAAGTATTTATTGGAAAAACCAATTACAACCTACGTGATTGAAATTGATACCGAATCGGTGACTTATTTAGACGAAAACTTTCCGAAATTAAAAGATAAAATCATTTCAAAAGATTTCTTGAGATACAATATAAATGAGACTTTCGAAGGCAAGCAATTTGGAATAATTGGGAATTTTCCTTACAATATTTCTACCCAAATTGTTTTCCGAACTTTAGAATACCGAAACCAAATTCCAGAATTTGCTGGGATGTTTCAAAAAGAAGTTGCCGAAAGAATTTGTGAGAAAAAAGGTAGTAAAGCGTATGGGATTTTATCGGTTTTAGTACAAGCTTTTTATGATGCCGAATACCTTTTTACAGTGGACGAACATGTTTTTATACCACCACCAAAAGTAAAATCGGGGGTGTTACGATTAAGAAGAAAAGAAGATTATAGATTGCCTTGTGGTGAAAAATTATTCTTTACCGTTGTAAAAACGGCCTTTCAACAACGTCGAAAAACATTGCGTAATAGTTTAAAAACACTAAATTTGTCGGATAATTTGCGAGAAGAAACTATCTTTGACCTTCGTCCAGAACAGTTGAACGTGCAACAATTCATTGAACTCACTCAAAAAATAGAAGCCGATGCAGTTTAAAATCAGTAAAGAGCTAATTGTTCAAATCGAACAACTTATCAAAAGTAAAGACGACCAGCAATTGGAAGTGTTGCTTAACGATTTGCACCATGCTGATATTGCCGAAATTCTTGACGAATTAGATTTTAATGAAGCTACCTATATTTTCAAAGTATTGGACAGTGATAAAACTGCCGAAATCCTACTTGAGTTAGATGAGGATTTAAGAGAAAATATCTTAAGTCGATTGTCTCCAAAAGAAATCGCCGAAGAACTTGACGAATTAGATACTAACGATGCTGCCGATATTATCGCCGAACTTTCTCAAAGTAAAAAAGAGGAAGTAATCTCGGAACTTCTAGACGTTGAACACGCAAAAGACATTGTCGATTTATTGCGTTACGACGAAAATACTGCTGGAGGATTGATGCACAAAGAGTTAGTGAAAGTTAATGAAAATTGGAATGTGCTTACTTGTGTTAAAGAAATGCGAATCCAAGCCGAAAATATTTCCCGGGTGCATTCCATATATGTTGTTGATGAGCAGGATAAATTATTAGGGCGACTTTCTTTAAAGGACTTACTAACAACATCAACTAAAACACCCATTAGCGAAGTCTATATTCGTAAATTAAATTTTGTAAAAGTAACTACTGAAGACGTTGAAGTGGCTCGAATCATGCAAAAATACGACTTAGAAGCCATTCCTGTTATAGACGAATTAGATCGATTGGTGGGTAGAATTACCATCGACGATATTGTGGACGTAATTAAAGAGGAAGCAGATAAAGATTACCAATTAGCCGCCGGTATATCTCAAGATATTGAAGCCGATGACAGTATTCTCGAACATACCAAAGCGCGTTTACCATGGTTAGTATTAGCACTTTTAGGCGGATTTATCTCGGTGAAAGTTTTAGGATTATTTGAAGGAGCAATGCTGCTACACGGAAATTTATTCTTTTTCACCCCTTTAATTGCAGCTATGGCTGGAAATGTTGGGGTACAATCTTCGGCAATTATCGTGCAAGGTTTGGCAAATGACTCCTTAAGTGGCACTTTATTTAACAGATTAATAAAAGAAGTTTCTTTGAGTTTATTGAACGGAATAATTCTAGCAACTATTTTATTTTTAGGGAGTCATTTTCTTCTAAATGTTGAAATTATTATTGGCGTAATAGTAACTACAGCATTGATTTCTGTAATAATAATAGCCTCATTAATAGGAACATTTATACCGCTATTGCTAAATAAATTTAAAATTGATCCCGCTCTAGCAACAGGTCCGTTTATTACTACAAGTAACGATATTTTTGGAATTCTTATCTATTTCTCTATCGCAAAATTAATTCTAGGGTTTTAACTAGTTTTTTTATTTTGGCATTTCCCCACTTCCACTAGTGTTGCAGTGCGGTCGGGCTGTTCGCTTCAATCCACACTAAAAAGTGTGGGATTTTCACTGCCATCCCTAATGCGATACATTAACGTTGATTACTTTCTATAAAGATTGTTGTGATCAATATATTCCCAAACTTTATTAGGTAAAAATGGCTGAATATTCTTCTTATTTTTAATTGAATTTCTGATAAATGTAGCCGAAATTTCAACTATTGGAGCGGCTATAAAATGGACTTTAGGGTGATTTTTGAAACCATATTTCTCCCCATCATTATTCGTTTGACCATTTTCATCTACTCTAGGATAAACATAAATAGCGTGATTTTCAAGAATCACCTCGTGGTTTTTCCATTTGTGAAAAGAATTCAAATTGTCTTCTCCCATAATCAGTGAAAACTCATTTTTAGGATATTTATCTTGTAAATGCGCTAAAGTATTCACCGTATAATTGGGTTGCGGCAATTGGAATTCGATGTCGCAAGGTTTAATTTTTGGAAAATCTTCTGTTGCCAGAAAAACCAATTCTAAACGAGTAGAATCTTTAAGTAAAGTATCTTTATTTTTCAAGGGATTGTGCGGAGTCACCACCATCCATACCTGATTTAAATCAGTATGCTCCGCAAAATGATTGGCAATAATTAAGTGCCCAACATGAATAGGGTTGAAGGTTCCAAAATAAAGTCCAATTTTCATAAATTCTATTTATTAATATAACACAAATCTCACAAATTATCACAAATTAAATCTGTGTTAATTTTTGGAATTCGTGGTTACAAATGCTTTTACCAATTGGTACGCCTCTTCTTTAGCAATATCTAAATCGTAATTTTTTATAATTTTGTCAAATTGTGGCGCTGTCGCCAATTCCACAGAAGCTTTTGCAATTCTCATATTTATCTTATCATCACTTTCTGTAGAACGTTTTTTCAAACGGATTTTAAGCTCGTCGATGCTTGGTGGTTTTACAAAAACAGCTAAGGTTTGTTCTGGAAATTTATGTTTAATTCTTAACCCGCCAGCCACATCAATATCAAAAATCACATTTTTCCCTAAAGTCCAAATGCGCTCCACTTCACTTTTCAATGTACCGTAAAAATTATCCCGATACACTTCTTCCCATTCTAAAAAATCTTCTCCTTTGATGTGTTTCTTGAACTGTTCTGTAGAAATAAAATAATACTCTTTTCCATTTACTTCTTCGCCCCGAGGTTCGCGTGAAGCTGCCGAAATAGAAAATTCTAAATTTAAATCTTCTAATCCAAGTAAGTGTCTTACTATGGTGGTTTTCCCTGACCCTGAAGGTGCCGAAAAAACAATTAATTTTCCTTTATTCATTTTAAAATCATTGCGAGAAAAGCAATCGCATCCTCAATTTAATATTGAAACCACCCTGATTTATTCCCCCTTTGGGGGTTAGGGGGCTTTAAAGTACATTCAAAACTTGTTCCTTAATTTTCTCTAATTCATCCTTCATCATCACCACTAATTTTTGCATTTGTGCGTGATTGGATTTAGAACCCATCGTATTAATTTCACGACCCATTTCTTGGGTGATAAATCCTAATTTTCTTCCATTGGCTTCTTTTCCTTTTATAGTTTCTAAGAAATAATCCAGGTGATTTGTCAATCGAACTTTCTCTTCTGTAATGTCTAATTTTTCGAGATAATAAATTAACTCTTGCTCGAAACGATTTTCATCTACATTCACTTTCAATTCTGAAATTGCAGTTTGTAATCGGTCTTTTATTGCCTGAACCCGTTCTGGATCGAGCGCTAAAGCATCGTTCATATAACTTCTAATATTTCCAATTCGAAATTGAAATTCTTTATCCAACGACAACCCTTCTGCTTGACGGAAATTCAAAATGTTAGAAATCGCTTCTTTGATTACTTTTTGAATTTCAAACCAATCATTTTCGTCAATTTCTTCTCGTTCAATTTTCATTGTGTCTGGCATTCTTACTGCCATTTTCATCAATTCTGTTTCATCGGCATCGCCATAAACTTCGCGAAGTTGCTCCATATAGGCTTTTACTATTGGCACATTTACCTTGGTTGAGGTTTGTTCTGCCGTACTTTCAATATAAATGGAAAAATCAATCTTTCCACGTTCTAAAGCCAATGAAATTTCGTTGCGCAAACCCAATTCCATTTCGCGATAAATAGAAGGCATTCTCACGCTCAAATCCAAACCTTTACTATTTAAAGATTTAACTTCAACGGTTATTTTTTTTGTTGGTAATTGCAATGTTGCTTTCCCAAAACCAGTCATCGATTGTATCATAATACTATTAAAATGTATGTAAAGATAATGAAAAACTTTTCAGTGCTTATTTTGTATCGTCCAGTAGTTGCTCACTTTTTTTATCGGTAACTAAATATACTCCGGTAAAGATTAAAATTGCAGCACTTATTTTTACCCACGATAATTCATCTTTGCCTAAACTAATTGCAAAAATAGTAGCAAAAAGAGGCTGTAAATAGATAAATACGGCTACTAATGTGGGCTTTAATTCTCGCATAGAAAGAAGGTTTAATAGGTAAGTAAAAAAGGTAGAGAATATTACCACAAATCCAATTTTCCAAACAATATCTAAAGGCAAAACAGCCCAATTAACCGATTGAAATTGGCTCCAGCCAAAAGGAATTACCATTATAAATCCAAATAAATAAATCCATTTTACAAAGGTAAAAGCGTTGTATTTATCCATCAATTTCTTCACGATTACGAGGTAAAAACCATAGGAAATAGCATTAACTAAAACCAAAAAATTTCCCCAACTTGCCGATGAACTATCGCCAACAGATTTTCCGTATAGTATCAAAAAAGAAGTGCCAAATAATCCTAAAAAAATTCCGACAACTTTTCGTTTTCGCATTTTTTCCTTGATAATTATTGCCGATAATATTAATACAATTAATGGAGTACAAACCATAATTACCGCTGCAGAAATAGGGGATGTCAGGCTCAATCCTTTGAAAAAGGTAAGCATATTTAAAGCAACTCCAAAAAAGGCACAGGCAACTATTCTAGGAAAATCATGGAGCGAAATTTTTTCATTTGGGCCTATTTTTAGTATTCTCATCATCAGCCAAACGCACCAAAACAGGAGCGCGGAACCGCCTACACGTAGAAAAATGAAACCATAGGCATCAATATAAAGTGGCATTACATCTTTAGCAATTGTGAAGGTAACACCGTAAATTAAGGATACAAAGGTAGCGCCAATTAAGGCGATATTTCTTTTAGACATTATTCAAAACTTTCATTACTTGAAGCATATTTTGTTGGCTGTTGCCAATATAAATACCACCATTTATAATAAAAACGGGACGACTTAAAAAAGTATAGTTTTCCAAAATCAAATTTTTATAATCGGATTCTAATAATTGTTTGTTTTTTAAATCCATTGTTTTATACAAAAAAGCTTTCTTGCTAAATAACGATTCATAGCTACCCGAAAGTTGGTGCATTTCTTCCAATTCTTGTAACGTAATTCGATCTTGTTTGATATCTTGAAAAACCAAATCATTCCCTTTAGGTAGCAATTTTATTATTTTGCGACAGGTATCGCAAGTTCCAAGGTAATAAATTTTGTTAATCATAAGTAACTTATTTGTTTATGCAAAGAAAATTCATTTGAAGTAAAAAAGGGCATTTTTAATAAAAAATAAAGAGTTACAATTTATATCTTTACAAAAAAATAGCTGTTATGAAATTCAATACTAAAACCATTCACGGCGGACAACACCATGATCCTGCAACAGGAGCAGTTATGCCTCCAGTTTATCAAACTTCAACATTTGTTCAAACAAGCCCTGGACACCCTTTGAATCCTGATTACGAATACAGTCGTGCAGCAAATCCAACGCGTTCTGCTTTAGAAAATGCATTGGCAAGTATTGAAAATGGCGCGCGTGGATTGGCTTTCTCCTCTGGTTTAGCAGCAACAGATTGTCTAATTAGAACTTTTAAATCAGGTGATGAAATTATTGCAATGGATGATTTATATGGCGGAACGTATAGAATGTTTACCCGAATTTATAAAGATTCTGGAATTAAATTTCATTTTATCGATATGAATGATTTGGTGAAATTCAAATCATTAATCAACGAAAACACCAAATTAGTTTGGGTGGAAACACCAACGAATCCTTTGATGAAATTGGCGGATATTCAAGAAATTGCTAAAATCACAAAACAACACAAGATACTTTTTGCGGTTGACAACACTTTTGCAACTCCGTATTTACAAAAACCATTGGATTTAGGGGCCGATATTGTGATGCATTCCGCAACAAAATACCTTGGAGGACATTCCGATGTAATTGCAGGAGCATTAGTTATTAAAGATGAAGAATTAGGAAATCAATTGCATTTTCAACAATTTGCAACTGGGGGGACACTAGGCCCAATGGATAGTTTTTTAGTTTTAAGAGGAATAAAAACACTTCATTTAAGAGTACAAAGGCATTGTGAAAATGGAGAAAAAGTGGCCGATTTTTTAAACAATCACCCTAAAATAAAAACCGTTTTTTATCCTGGATTACCTAGCCATCCGTATCATGAAATTGCAAAAAAACAAATGAGTGGTTTTGGAGGAATGGTTTCTTTTACATTTGTTTCAGGAAGAAAAGAAGATTCAATAGAATTTCTTGAAAAGCTTAAAGTCTTTACATTGGCTGAATCTTTGGGTGGAGTTGAATCATTAGCCAATCATCCAGCATTAATGACACACGCTTCAATTCCTGAAGACAAACGAAAAGAAATTGGAATTTCGGATGATTTAGTTCGTTTAAGTGTTGGAATTGAGGATATTGAGGATCTTTTAGAAGACTTAACTCAGGCGTTAGTATAATTTTAGAATAATAGTAAAATGGCACAAAAATTCTGTTTTACTTAATAATAAATTGACTTTCCAATATAAATAGATGAATAAAATTCACGTTTTTTAAATTTTTCATAGAATAAAGATATTTCTATTGTCAAATAGAAATATATTTCAATATTTATTGATTAAAATGTATATTTGTATCAAATTACGAAAACGTTTTCTTAAACCGTTAAATAAAAAAATAGTATGTCAGAAAGTATTAAATCTTTTGTAGAAGCCGTAGCTAAAAGAAATCCGAACGAGCCAGAATTTATGCAAGCCGTTCATGAAGTTGCTGAAACAGTAATTCCATTTATTGAGGAAAATAAAAAATATCAAAATAAAATGCTTTTGGAAAGAATGGTCGAATCCGAGCGAATCATAACTTTTCGTGTGGTTTGGACCGATGATAAAGGCGATATTCAAGTAAACAGAGGGTACAGAATTCAAATGAATTCTGCTATTGGACCTTACAAAGGAGGAATTCGTTTTCACCCATCTGTAAATCTAAGTATTTTGAAATTTTTAGCTTTCGAGCAAACTTTCAAAAATAGTTTAACCACATTGCCAATGGGTGGTGGTAAAGGAGGAGCCGATTTTGATCCTAAAGGAAAATCGGATAATGAAGTAATGCGTTTTTGTCAAGCATTTATGACAGAATTATCAAAACATATTGGCGGTAATACTGACGTTCCAGCCGGAGATATTGGTGTAGGAGGGCGTGAAGTTGGTTATATGTTTGGTCAATATAAAAGATTACGAAACGAGTTTACAGGAGTTTTAACCGGAAAGGGAATTTCTTTTGGTGGGTCATTAATTCGTCCTGAAGCTACTGGATATGGCGATGTTTATTTTGCACAAAGTATGTTGAATACTAAAGGAGATAGTTTTACAGGAAAAACAGTTGCAATTTCTGGATCTGGAAATGTGGCGCAATATGCTGCAGAGAAAGTTACTCAATTGGGTGGTAAAGTAGTTACTTTATCCGATTCATCAGGATACATTTATGATATCGATGGAATTGACGCAGCGAAATTAGCCTACGTAATGGAAATCAAAAATGAGTTGCGTGGAAGAATTAGCGATTATTTAACGAAGTATCCAAACGCAAAATTTGTTGCTGGAAAACGCCCATGGGAAGTTAAATGTGATGTAGCTTTACCTTGTGCAACTCAAAACGAATTGAACGAAGAGGAAGCGCAACTACTTGTTGCAAATGGTTGTATCTGTGTGGCTGAAGGAGCAAACATGCCTTCAACCCCAGAAGCAGTTATAGTTTTCCATAAAGCAAAAATATTATTTGCACCTGGAAAAGCATCAAATGCTGGTGGAGTAGCTACTTCAGGATTAGAAATGTCTCAAAATTCATTGAGATTAAGTTGGACAGCTGAAGAAGTGGACGAGCGATTGAAGAAAATCATGCTTGACATTCATGCCTCATGTGTAAAATACGGTAAAGATGCAACGGGTTACGTAGATTACGTAAAAGGAGCGAATATTGCTGGATTTGTTAAAGTTGCTGACGCGATGTTGGCACAAGGTGTAGTATAAAAAGAACCACTATATTTATTAATTGCCTCACCATTTGTGGGGCATTTTTTTGTTTGTATATGAAAACGATAATAATTTCGTTTATAGTATATTTGTGATTGTAATAGTATAAAAATGAAATACCCGTTAGCATTACTTATTGCTTTATTTTCAATTCAAATTGGTTTTTCCCAAAACAGTCAATTTTGGAAAGGCTATTTCTCATATAAAGAAATAAAAGACATTTCTCAATCGCCAACCCTTTTTTTTGCAGCAGCAGAAAATTCTTTATTTTCTAAAAATCTTACTACAAATTCAATAAAAACTACCAATACTATTGACGGACTTTCTGGACAAACGATTACTTCCATGTACCACAGTACTACCTTTAATAAAACCATGATTGGCTATGAAAATGGATTAATTATGATAGTGAATGATGCTGATGGAACGATGGTAAATGTAGTTGATATCATCACAAATGGAGTGAATCAAAATTTAAAAAGAATCAATCATTTTATGGAATTCAACGGAATTCTATATGTATCCTGTGATTTTGGAATTGTACAATATAATTTAGCAACTTCTGGTTTTGGGGACACCTTCAGAATTGGAGATTTAGGTGCAGAAATAAAAGTTTCTCAAACCGCAATTAGTAATGGAATTATATATGCGGCAACTTCTGTTGGAATAAAAACGGCTAGTATAACCAATCCAAATTTGAATGATTACAATCAATGGACGCAAGTTATTGGTGGTGCGTTTTCGGGCATTGAAACCTTTGGTACACAGGTAATTGCATCCTCAAACTGGGGACAATTGTTTAAATTAAATGGATCGGTATTTACCTCTTTTACAACTCCTCCTATGGTTGCAAATGATTTGAGAGCCAGCGGCAATTATTTAATAATTTCTACCCTAACCAATGTTTATGTTTACAATCAAAATTTGAGTTTGTTATTTCAAATAAATAGCAATCAAATCCCTAATATTTTAGCAAAATTTACTTGCGCTACCATTATTGATAATGTACTTTACATGGGTACTTTAGAAGATGGAATTATTACAACAACTATTGATAATCCTACAACTTTTACCTTTTTAAGTCCTGATGGACCTTCAAGAAATGCACTATTTGCAATTAATGCTTCTACGAGTAATTTATGGGCTGTTTATGGTGGATATTCCGCAAATTATAATCCTTATACCTATGATAATAATGGGTTAAATACTTATGGATTTAGTAAATATTCCGAAAACGGATGGCAAAACACTCCCTATTCTGAAGTATTGGGAGCAAAGGCACTATCTAAAATCACGGTAAATCCAAATAACACTAATCAGATTTATATAAGTTCTTTTTTTTCGGGGTTATTAAAAGTTGAAAATGATATCCCTACAGTTTTGTATAATGAAAGCAATAGTTCGTTAGAATCATTAGTATTAACGCCTCCAAATCCAAATTATAAAGATTTACGTATTAATGGAGCAGCATTTGACAAATCGGGGAATTTATGGGTTGGGAATGGCTGGTCTAAAAATGGTTTAAAGAAACTTACAGCTCAAGGGGCATGGTCAAGTGTGAATATAGAACCTATTTCTCAAAGGTATTATGAAAATAGCTATGGAGAAGTCGTAGTAGATAAAAATGGAATTAAATGGATGGCCTCAAGTTATGATGGCGTAATTGCCTACAATGAAAACGGGAATATTTTTAAGAAGATTTCTCTTGGTGCGGAATTAGGAAATTTACCTGTTGTAGATGCTAGAGTGGTTGCAATTGATAATAGAAACCAACTTTGGATTGGAACCACAAGTGGATTAAGAGTCCTTTCTAGCGTAGATCGTTTTTCAACCGACCAGCAATTAACCTCAAATCCAATCATTATTTTAGAAAATGGATTGGCTCAAGAATTATTATACGAACAGTTTATCACGGATATTGTTGTAGATGGCGCCAACAATAAATGGGTAGGAACGGCTGATTCAGGAGTTTTCCAATTCTCATCAGATGGGCAGCAAACCCTTCATCGATTTACAAGTAGTAATTCCCCATTGCCTAGTAATGCCATAAATGATATAGATATTAGCCCAACTACCGGTGAAGTTTTCTTTGCTACCGATAAAGGAATGGTTTCCTATAAAGGCACTTCAACTTCAGCAAGTACTGATTTAAGTAATGTAAATGTATATCCAAATCCAGTGCGACCAGAATTTGAAGGCACCGTTAAAGTTAGTGGATTATCCAATAAATGCAATGTAAAAATTACCGATATAGAAGGCAATTTAGTTTACGAAACCATTTCTCAAGGCGGAACAATTGAATGGGATACCAAAGCTTTTGGTAATTATAATGTGGCTTCAGGTGTTTATATGATATTTATTTCATCACAAGATGCTATGGATACTACAGTTAAAAAAGTGATGATAATAAGGTAATTTATTTTGAATTTTAAACTTTTTTTATCCTTTAATCTACAATACACAAAAAAAAATGGTAGTAAAAACCAGGGCGATTGTTATTTCATCATTAAAATATCAAGAGAAAAGCTTAATTGTAAAATGCTTTACGCTTTCTGATGGGCTTAAATCCTATTTTGTTCGGGATGCTTTTTCGTCAAGAAAATCAAATCAGAAAATCGCTTACTTCCAACCCTTTTCATTGTTAGAAATTGAAGCCGTTCACAAGAACAAAGGAACTCTGGAAAATTTTAAAGAAATTAAACTCGCCGTACCATTTCAAACGATTCATAGCGAGGTAGTTAAAAGCACCATTGTACTTTTTTTATCAGAAATGATGCATTATTCCATTCATGAAGAGGAAGAAAATGAAGCGCTATTTACTTATTTAGAAACTTCTTTATTGTGGCTTGATGCACATGATGATATGGCCAATTTTCATCTTATTTTTTTATTAGAAGCAACAAAATACTTGGGATTTTATCCAGATATTTCTGATTTTGAAATGCCTTTTTTTGAAATGAAAGAAGGTAATTTTTCCCTATTTAGTGCCATTAGCGCTTTGTCAGAACACGAAACAATACTTTTCAAAAAACTAATAAATCTTAAATTCGAAAGTGATATCAAAACGTTTCATGTAATTGAAAGACAACTACTTTTGAAAATCTTAATCGATTATTACAGTTATCATTTGGAAGGATTCAGAAAACCAAAATCGGTGGAAGTATTGAAAGAAGTATTTTCTTAATTAGGGTTTTACAATCAATACAGAAGGAATATTACTTAGCCAATCACTTTGAGAATCTACTAGTTTTTTCCAACTTTCTAAACTGATTATCATTAAATCATGCCGGTTTAAAAATTCTTTTTCAATGACTTTATTTGTCAATAAACTCATATTACTTGGGTAGTTATTTTCTAAAGAATCAACGGCATTTTTAAAAATAAAATTATTTTTTAATTGATTATTACAGTCTAAAACTGCAATTTTAGAATCGTTATTGTAAATTAATTTTTGAGCGTAATCTAATAAAAACCCATCTTCAGCACTAAATATTGGAACAAAAACTTGATTTACAGTTTGAAGGTCTTTATTGATTAAAATCCCTAATGGCATTTTAGTTTTTGAGATAATTTGCCTTGTTCTTTCATCAAAAGGAGAATTTTCAAACAGCCCTTCTTTACCCGTAAACTTATCAATTAATCGATCAGGGTTAATAATTCTTGTGGTAAATCCTAGTACTTTTCCTAAAAGTGTACCTTCAAAAATGGACTTTCCTAGCCCAACAAGAAGTAAGTCATATTCTCCTTGATTAGCAATTTCAACAATATCGGTTTCCACGTCAACCGTGGCTTTAAAAACGGTTGTTATTTGTTGGTCTAGATTTTTTGATTCATTGATTATTGGAAGAAAACTATCGGTTTCATATTCTGCCATATTATTAGCGTGCATTTCGTCACTTAATACTAAATGCATGGCAGTAATATTTACATTGTCTTTTTGTTTTTTAACCAAACTACTTGCCAATCGAAGCAATGACCTACCTTTTTCATTATTTCCAAAGAACAATAATATTTTGAATTTACTCTTACTATTGATTTCTTCAGGTAAAAATTTATTTTTAGATTTAAATGCCCAATTTATCAAATTCAATGCAGGACCAGTCATAAAAGTAGTGACCAACGCCATAATTACCATCATGGTAAAAACTTCATCAGTAAGTACGTTTAAGTCTCTTCCAATATTTAAAACTACTAATTCCATCAATCCTCGGGTGTTCATCAAGGCTCCAATAGTAAGACTGTCTTTCCAACTTTGCCCTACAAATTTTGCCGCTAAAGCACTTCCTAGGAATTTTCCAACTACAGCTACCAATATAATAAAACCGGTAACTTGCCACATGTAGGGATCATTAATTAATCCTATTTGGGTTCTTAAACCCGTATATACAAAAAATAGTGGCAATAATAATATTACCGATACATCTTCCACTTTTTCAATAAATACGCTTCTAAATTTTGAAATATCTGGCATAATAACACCCGTCATAAAGGCGCCAAATAAAGCATGAATTCCAATTATATTTGTAGCATAAGAAGATAAAATCAAGGTTAGAAAAAATATTGCAACAACTGGTTTGCTCAAATTTTCGCTTTTTGAATATAAATCCCCTACTTTTTTCAGGAACGGTTTTACAATAAAAAGCATGATAAGTACGTAGAGTATGGAAAGCCCAATTACATATAATGCACTTTCAAATGCACCTGCTTTTACAATGGCTATCACTACCGCAAGTAAGCACCAAGCGGTAATATCATCTGCAGCAGCACAAGTAATTACAATTGCTCCTAATCTAGTTTTATGAATACCTCTTTCCTGAACAATTCTGGCTAAAACTGGAAATGCTGTAATGCTCATTGCAATTCCCATAAAAAGACTAAAAGATAAAAAAGAAATTCCTTTCGGGGCAAAAGTTTGATAAACATAAAATGCCAATCCGATCCCTAATGCAAATGGGATCACAATGCTGGCATGACTTATTACAACGGCTTCATTTGCCTTGTTTTTAAGCACTTTTAAATCCAATTCCATCCCTACGACAAACATGAAAAGGATCAACCCGATTTGGCTTAAAAACTTTAAATTACCTAAGGATTGAATTGGAAAAAGCGCCATAGAGAACTCTGGAAAGTACATTCCTAGTAATGACGGACCTAGAACTATACCCGCAATAATTTCTCCAATTACGGAGGGTTGACCTATTTTTCTGAAAATCCATCCAAAAAAACGAGCGACTATAATTATGGTGATTATTTGTGCCAGTAAAATTGCCAACGGATCTTGAAAATTGGCAACCATCGAATTAATAAATTCGTTCCAATGGTCAGTTGTTGTGATAACTTTTGAGGCTGTTTTTGCAGTTTCTAAAAACTTTCCTTTTGAAATAATCCAATAGATTAAAGCACTGAAACCACCAGTTACGATTAGATAAAAGAAAGTATTTTTTATGTTTTTCATATGCCAAAAAGCTATTTTTAAATGCAAAGATTCAAAAATCAAATATAAGAATTAATACAATTCATAATTCATTACAATAATTTAAATAAGCTTTTTATTTATTAACGAATTTTTAATCAAATAATTATTTGTTTCACTTTAATTTTTCGTGGTTTTAATTACCTTTGCTCGCGTTAATAACGATTATGAAAAAGAAATTAAAAGTTGGTTTTTGGGAATACATAGCCCGTTTGATTCTTACTTATAGAATTACCATTTTAATTGCCATCACTGCCATCACTATTTTTCTAGGCTTCCAATGGAGAAACCTAAACATGACTTATACCGAAGCAAATTTACTTCCAAAAAAACATATCGTTAATCAACAATACGACGATTTTTTATCAAAATTCGGTGAAGAAGGGAACTTAATCGTAATTGGATTTCAAGATCCTAATTTTTTCACACCTAAAGCTTTTGCCGAATGGAATGAATTGATGTTAGGGCTAAAATCTTCAAGAAATGTAGAATTGGTAGTTTCTATTAGCGACCTAAAAAAACTACAAAAAGACACACTT
Source organism: Flavobacterium sp. (assembly GCA_029866065.1). Taxonomy (GTDB): domain Bacteria; phylum Bacteroidota; class Bacteroidia; order Flavobacteriales; family Flavobacteriaceae; genus Flavobacterium. The sequence continues at coordinate 12,407 of JARXAC010000040.1, read as the reverse complement.
GCACAAAAATTTGAATTGGTTCCACTTATTAACTCCAATCAAATTAAAAACCAAGCCTATTTACAAAATATAAAAACGGAGCTTTTCAATAATCTACCTTTTTATGAAGGGCTTTTATTCAATAAAAAATCAGGGAGTATTCGATCGGCTATTTATTTGAAAAAAGAAATTGTAAACACTGCTGAGAGAAAAACATTTATAATCGAAACGCTCCTACCAAAAATCGATAAGTTTGAAAAAAATACCGGAATAGACCTTCGAGTTTCTGGAATGCCTTACATTCGGACCATAAATGCCGAGAATATGAAGGGTGAAATTGGGCTGTTTATTGGAGCAGCTTTACTGATAACCTCACTTATTTTTTTCTTCTTTTTCCGTTCCTACAGAGCTACATTTATTTCCATTTTCATTTTGATTTTCGGTGTAATGTGGTCCTTTGGTACTCTTGGATTATTTAATTATAAAATAACCATTTTAACGGCTATTATCCCTCCTTTAATTATTGTAATTGGAATTACAAACTGTATTTTTCTGATCAATAAATACCAGCAAGAGATAAAATTACATCAAAATCAAGCCAAAGCCTTACAACGGGTAATTTCTAAAATAGGTGTTTCTACTTTAATGACTAATCTAACCACTGCAGCAGGTTTTGCAACGTTTATGATTACAGGAAACGAACTTCTTTATGAGTTTGGGTTAGTAACTTCTATAAATGTGATTACAGTTTATTTATTGACGCTTTTAATTGTGCCAATTATGTATAGTTTTATGCCAATGCCAAAGGAAAAACACCTTTATCATTTAAGTAAAAACTATTTATCTACTGTTTTAGGATGGGTAGAAAAAGTGGTGAAAACCAAACGAACTTATATCTATACAGTTTACGTTTTATTACTTTTATTTAGTGTAGTAGGAGTAATGCAGATGAAAGTTTCGGGAAGTTTAATTGGCGAAATGCCAAAAAGCGCTTCTTTTTTTAAAGATATTTTATTCTATGAAAAAGAATTCAACGGGGTAATGCCGCTTGAAATAATGATTAACACCAAACATAAAAAAGGGGTTATGAAATTATCGACCATGAAAAAAATGGACGAATTACAAAAAACAATCGAACAAATTCCTGAGCTTTCAAAGCCGGTTTCTGTGGTTAATTTAGTTAAATATTCCAAGCAAGCATTCTACAATGGGAATCCTGAATACTATGAATTACCCTCTTCGCAAGAGCAAGCTTTCATTCTATCCTATGCTAAAAATGCCACTAAAAACACGAAGGACAATTTGATGAAAAGTTATGTTGATTCAGCTGGCCAATACGCTAGAATCACAACTTACATGAAAGATATTGGCACCAAAGACATGGCAAATATCGAGAAAAAACTAAGAATTAAAATCGAAGAAATTTTTCCAAAAGATCGTTACGAAGTTACTTTAACAGGAAAAGCCCTGGTGTTTCAAAAAGGAACTACCTATCTAATTAATAATTTAATTGAGTCGCTAATATTTGCAATATTTTTAATTGCAGGTTTAATGGCCTATATGTTCCGTTCGGCAAAAATGATTTTTGTATCGGTTATTACCAATATTTTACCTCTTTGTATTACTTCTGGTTTAATGGGTTATTTAGGAATACCACTAAAGCCATCAACCATTTTAGTATTTAGTATTGCTTTTGGAATTTCTGTGGACAATGCTATTCAATTCATGGCAAAATACCGTCACGATTTGAAAATGAATAATGGAAAAATCAAAAAATCGGTGTTTAGTGCTTTGCAAGAAACCGGAGTGAGTACCTTTTATACTTCTATCGTTTTGATATTTGGATTTGCCATTTTCACCCTTTCAAGTTTCAGCGGAACAGTAGCGCTTGGAGGTTTAATTTCCTGTACGTTGCTTTTTGCTATGTTTGCCAACTTATTGGTTTTGCCAGCATTGGTGCTAACATTTGAAAAAAAGAAAGCCAAACTAGAAGATTAGTTACGACTTAATAATGTCTTCTATTATTTTCAAATGATGATTCGTATGAATTTCTAAAAAACGGATCGTATCCTTTTTTTTGAGTTTCCCTAAGAGAGGATGTTCGAAATAATGATTATTTGAAATGGATTCTAATTCCAATAAACTATTTCTAGTTTGAGTTATGTGGGTTAGTAATGTAGCTTCCTCAATGGTTTTATTTGGAACCACGACTTCAGGAGCTTTTACTTTTCCTCTAGGGATTTTGCCCCTATTTAGTACAAGAATTTTGATAAAATTGAATTTCCATTGGTACTCTTTTGGATCAGATTTTAACAAAGCTTTCGTAATTCCGTTAATGACTAAAAGGGAATGTTCCATATGCCATCCAATATTTGATTTAGAAATGGTAAGATTTTCTTTTGCATAAAGCGGAATTCTGGATTCCAACTGATTGAGAAGTGTTTCTAAATTTTTCATATTTGAAGGAATTAAACTAATATTCAATAAAAAGTCTTACTCTAGCAATTGCATGATTAAAGTAGGGTACAATCCAATGATTATATTAAATACTATCGCAATTACTGCAACTGCATAAAATGCAAATGGTGTTGCTTGTTTTTCTTCTGCCGCGTCTTTGGTGTACATTGCCAAAATCAGTTTGAAATAATAGCCAATACTAATAATGGAATTGATTACTGCTGCAATAACTACAATTAAATATCCTGATTCTATTGTTTGAGTAAACAACATAAGTTTGGCAAAAAACCCTGCAAATATTGGAATCCCAGCCATAGATAATAGAGAAGCAGTAAGAATTGCAGCTAATAATGGGTTGGTTTTTCCTAATCCATTAAAATCCGAAATTTCTTCGTTTACTTTGTCTTTACAAACGTATAACAGCACACTGAATGCTGCAATTCCGGCAAGGGAATAGGCTGTTGCATAATACAATAAACTTCCAGCAGATGTAGTTGCACTCAGAAGCGCCATTAGCATAAATCCTGCATGAGAAATACCTGAAAACGCCAACATACGTTTAACATTCGTTTGCTTTAAAGCCATGATATTTCCCAAAGTCATGGAAGCAATTGAAATGACTACAATTATAATTTGGAACCCGTATGTAATTTCAACATTCATTGCGTATAGTAATTTATATAATGCAGCCATTGCAACTACCTTTGCTAATGTGCTCATGGTAGCGGTTGTTAAAGCTGGCGAACCTTGATAAACATCTGGGGCCCAAAAATGAAACGGAACTGCTGCAATTTTAAATAACATTCCAATGGTTAACAATACTATTCCTATGAAAAACCATGATGGTAATTCAGCAGATTGAGAAAGTTCGCTAATTTCTGCAATATCAAAAGTTCCCATTGCTCCATAGATCAAGCAAATTCCAAAAAGCAAAATTCCTGAGGCAAAAGACCCCATTAGAAAGTACTTTAATCCCGCCTCATTACTTCTGATATTCATACGATCGGATGCCGCTAATACATACAACGAAATGGATAGAATTTCGATTCCTAGAAAAAACATCGATAAGTTCCCAAAAGAAACCATGGCTACAGCTCCCGATAATAAGAATATTTTTATAGAAATATAATCAGAAATTTTAGTTTGGTGTTTTTCATAAAAATTATGACTTAGCGCCACTAAGAAAATAGTTAAAACAATGAATAGACTCGAGAAGGCAACCGAAAATTTGTTTACCACAATCATATTGTTATGGTAGGTTGCTGGCGAATTTAATTCGGAAAGTGTTAGGCCTAATATCCCCATTAATCCAAGAATTGTTACTGGAATAATTGCTTTTCTGAAATTCATGATTTCAAACAAAAGGCATAAAACACCTAATCCTATTATTGCTATTAATGTATTCATTTTTTAAATTTTTGATTATAAACAGAAAGCGAACCTTAGTTATAAATCGTTATATTATTAATTTAATTTCTTAACCAAATCTATTGATGCTCACTAGTATCGTTTCTAATGATGGAGTAATAAGATCAATTATAGGTTTTGGATACAAACCAAAAAAGAATAAAACCGCCACAATTATCGATAATGAAATTCCTTCGTTTAGGGTAATATCTGAAAATACTTTCGGGTTTGTTTCTCCCAGCATTGTTGTTTGAAACATCTTCAACATATAATAAGCCCCTAAAATAATAGTTGTACCACCTAAAACGGCAAACCAAAGATTAACCTGAGAGATACTATAAAGTAAGGTGAATTCCCCTATGAAGTTAAAAGTTGGCGGCAACGCTACCGAAGCCAAAACTAATATCATAAAAAAGGAAGTAAATTTAGGCGCATGGGTGCGAATTCCACCAAGTTCGTCAATTGTATTGGTTTGGTACCTGCGGTTGATGATTTCGGCAGCAAGGAATAATCCAACAATTACAAATCCGTGAGCAATCATTTGAAGCACGACTCCACGCAATCCGTCAAGGGTTAAAGTATAGGCTCCTGCCGTAATTAACCCAACGTGCGCTAATGATGAGTATGCCAATAGTCGTTTAAGATCTTTTTGGCGCAAAGCCACAACAGAACCATAAATAGTTCCTGCGATTCCTATAGCTACGAAAATATAAATGTGAATTTTAGCCGTTAGAGGTGCGATTTGCAATTGCCAACGAAGTACGCTATACAATCCCATTTTTAACATAATCCCAGATAACAACATGGTTCCTACCGTGGGTGATTTTTGATACACATTGGCTTGCCAAGAATGAAATGGTATTAATGGAATTTTGATTGCATAAGCTAAAAAGAACGCAAGGAAAATCCAAAACTGTTCATTTATGGTAAGGTTTACCATGGCTAAATCTACTAATAAGAAATTGTGTGTTTTTGTATATAAATAGGCGAAAGCGGCCAACATGAAAAGCGAGCCCGCAATAGTATAAATGAAGAATTTAACTACTGCTTTTTTACGCTCTTCAGCGTCGCCGTTACCCCAAATTAATGCTATAAAATAAATTGGAATCAATGACAATTCCCAAAACATATAATATAAAATTCCATCTCCCGCTAGAAATGTTCCGCACATTGCAAAAGCCATAAACAAAATTAAAGCATAAATAGTTTTGCTGTTTTTGAAGTTATTTGCAAATGACGAAAAGATTATAATTGGCGTTAAAGCTAAAGTCAAAACTACCATTGCCATTGATAATCCGTCAGCTTCGAGTATCAAGAAGACTTTTGGGTTTTCAATCCAAGGGCTTAAATAACTAATATCGTAACCTATATTCAGTTGGTTTAATAATGTTAGAGCATATCCAAAGATCGTTAGACTAAAAAATAAGGCAACTTTGGAAGCTAATTTATCACCTGCAAAAAAAGTAGCTAGTGCGCCAACTAAAAGTAAAATTAAAAGTAGTAATACATTCATAGTATAATTATTTAGCTATAAATAAACAGGTTAATATTACGCAAATTCCCAAAACAAATGCAAAAAGGTACAATCCAATACTTCCACTTTGAATTTTTCTTCCTTGGGTTCCAATTGCCTCAGTTGCTTTTCCAAAACCAAATACCAATTTTGACAATCCGGTTTCAAGTGTATCTATAAAGAAACGTGAAGCGGCGTTTAAAGGGTTTACAATTATTTTGGTATAGGCTTCGTCCACATAATATTTATTGTAAATTATTTTTGAAATACCAGTGATATTATCATCTTCAGATGGCAATTCACTTTTCTTAATATATTTAATATAGGCAACTGTAATTCCTACAATTGCACCTACTAATGCAATTCCCATTAATAGATAGGAAGTTGAATTTAAAGCTTCCTCGTGACTTACTTTACTTATAATTGGTTGTAAATAGTGGTTCAACCAATAGCTTCCAGGGAAATTAATTAACCCTCCAAAAGTAGCTAATAGCGCCAATACAATCAGTGGAATGGTAATCAATGAAGGAGATTCGTGTAAATGACTTTTTTGGTGTTCGGTTCCTCTAAATTCTTTGAAGAACGTAAGATACATTAATCGGAACATATAGAAAGCAGTCATAATTGAAGCTACTGAACCAATAATCCAAAGTGGAAGATCTTTATGGAAAGCGGTCATTAAAATTTCGTCTTTAGACCAGAAACCTGCAAATGGAAATATTCCAGAAATGGCCAAAGAAGAAATCAACATCGTAATAAATGTAATTGGCATTACTTTTTTCAAGCCACCCATTTTGCGCATGTCTTGTTCGCCAAGAAGGGCATGAATAACAGAACCTGAACCTAAGAACAAACACGCTTTGAAAAATGCATGTGTGATTACGTGGAAAACCGCTACCTGATAAGCGCCAAGCCCTAAAGCAAGGAACATTAATCCCAATTGTGAAACGGTAGAGTAGGCCAATACTTTTTTGATATCGTTTTGTAGCAATCCAATCGTAGCCGCTACCAAAGCCGTAATTGCTCCAATTATCGCGATAATGTTTTGAACTTCTGGCGCTAAATCAAACAAGAAGTTTAATCTTGTAATCATAAAAATACCCGAAGTTACCATCGTTGCAGCATGAATTAATGCTGAAACAGGAGTAGGTCCCGCCATCGCATCTGGCAACCAAGTATATAATGGAATTTGAGCAGATTTTCCTGTTGCACCAATAAATAATGCGAAAGCGGCAATGCCAATCCAAAATAGTGTTACGTGATTAGTACCTTCTAAAATTCGTTCGTGAATTCCAATAAAATCGGCAGTATTGAATAAACTTGCAATGATAATGATTCCAATAAGCAAACCTAAATCACCAATACGGTTCATAATAAATGCCTTTTTAGCCGCATCATTATAGTCTTGGTTTTTATGCCAAAATCCAATTAGTAAATAAGAACAAAGTCCTACGCCTTCCCATCCGATAAACATAATCAGTAAATTACTACCCATTACAAGCGTAATCATGAAAAAGATAAATAGATTTAAGTAGGCAAAAAATTTGTGTAAGTTTTCGTCATCGTGCATGTAACTGATAGAGTACATGTTAATTAATGAACCTATTCCAGTTACAAATAATAACCATAAAAGTGACAATTGGTCCAAAAGAAAACCGAATTTTACACTGAAATTGCTGAATTTTATCCAATCAAATAGATTAATTACAATGGCTTGATGTGATTCATTTACTTTTAGAAAAAAGAAAATAGAAACAGCAAAAGAAACCACCACTGAAAGTGTTCCGATAGTTCCAGAAAGCGTTTTCCCAATTTTTTTCCCGAAGAAAACATTGAATAAAAATCCTATAAAAGGGGACAATAGTAAGACTAAAGCTAAATTGGTATCCATTATATTATCCTTTTAAATTTTTTAAATTATCGATATCAATCGAACCTAAATTTCTAAATATTGAAACCAATATTGCCAAACCTACCGCAACTTCAGCCGCCGCAACAGCCATTGAGAAGAATACAAATACTTGTCCTTGGGCATCTTGATGGTAGGTTGAAAAGGCTACAAAAAGTAAATTCACCGCGTTCAGCATGATCTCAATCGACATAAATACGATAATGGCATTTCGTCTGTACAATACTCCAAATACTCCAATACTAAAAAGTATTACAGCAAGGAAAATATAGTTTTCAATCCCTATTTGATTTAAAACATTGTTCATATTATTTTTCTATTTTTTCTTTCTTAGACAATAAAACAGTACCTATCATAGCTACTAAAAGTAGAATTGATGCAAATTCAAATGGCACCATATATTCGTTTAGTAAAATTTCCCCCAACTTATTTATGGATTGAAAATCTTCTCCACTAGAATCGTATTCCCCCATAATAGGTTTAGAATTCACAAAAATGAATAGTAAAATCAAGCAAGTCAAACAGAATAAAATCATTGCACCCAAACGGGTAACACGTGGTTTATGGACTTCATCTTCTTTGTTCAAATTCATTAACATGATGGTGAACAAGAATAAAATCATTATCGCTCCCGAATAAACTATAATATGAACTACAGCTAGAAATTGAGAATTCAACAATAGATAATGACCTGCAATGGAGAAAAAGCAAATCACCAAATAAATAGCGCTATGAATGGGGTTTCTACTGAAAACCGTCAAAAAAGCCGTCGATAATGTTATCGCTGCTAATACACAGAAAATAATTAGAAATGGGGTCATTAGTTGGCGTTATTAAGTTGAGCGTTTTGCATAGCAACGTCTAAAGGCATTACCAAGCGGTCTTTTCCAAAAATAAAATCTTCTCTTTCATAGCTAGAAGGAACCAATTCTTTAGAAGTAGTAAGGTAAATTGCATCTTTCGGACACGCTTCTTCACACAATCCACAGAAAATACAACGCAACATATTGATTTCATATATCGAAGCATATTTTTCCTCACGGTACAAATGCATCTCGTTGGCTTTGCGTTCTTCCGCTTTCATTGTAATTGCTTCCGCTGGACAGGACAAAGCGCACAACCCGCATGCAGTACAGTTTTCACGTCCTTGTTCGTCCCGTTTCAACTGGTGTTGGCCACGGTAAACAGGGCTCATTTCTCGAACTTGCTCTGGATATTGAATGGTTACTTTTCTACGAAACAAGTGTTGGATTGTAATAATCAAACCTTTAATGATCGCAAGCAAATACATGCTTTCCAAAAAAGTCATTTTCTTGTTAGAAACCTCTTTTTTTCTTCCCGATAAGGACATACTTTGTATTGACATCTTTATTTTTTTATTTGAAGCTTAATCCTGCTTTCCGTTTCTCCCCATAAAAATCGGGATCCTCTGCAATCAGGGCTAGGGCTTTTCGTATTTAAATTAAAATCCTAAATAAGCAATTATTTCGTGTCTTAAAATTACCGTTCCCGTAATCATAATATTCACAATCGATAATGGAATTAATATTCTCCACCCCAAATGCATCAATTGATCGTATCTAAATCTTGGAATCGTCCATCGCACCCACATGTAGAAAAATATAAACCCACATATTTTTATAAATAAGACAACAATTCCTAAAACATTGGCAATATTAACACCCCAATTTTCAACCGCCCAACTCATTCCAGGATAATTATACCCTCCGAAGAATAAAACGGCTAATATGGTAGACGAGATAAACATATTTGCATATTCAGCAAACAAGTAGAATCCCATTTTCATGGAAGAATATTCGGTATGGTAACCACCAATTAATTCTGTTTCACATTCTGCTAAATCAAATGGCGTTCTATTGGTCTCTGCAAAAGCACAAATTAAAAATATTAAGAAAGATAACGGTTGGTAAAACACATTCCAATTCATTCCTGCTTGTTGAGCCGAGATTTCTCTTAAACTCAAGGTACCAGTCATCATCAATAAAGCAATTATCGAAAGCCCCATCGCTACTTCATAAGAAATCATTTGCGAAGCAGCACGAATAGCTCCTATCAATGAAAATTTGTTATTAGAAGCCCAACCCCCAATCATAATTCCGTAAACGCCCACTGAAACAACAGCAAAAACATACAAAACCGCCACGTTAATATCCGTTGCTTGAAGTAAAATATCTCTTCCAAAAAGGTGCAATTTGTCTCCCCAAGGAATTACCGCACTTGTCATTAATGCCGTACTCATTGCAATTGCGGGACCCACTACAAATAAAAATTTATTGGGTGTGTTTGGTTCAAATTCTTCTTTAGCAAATAATTTTAATCCATCGGCAAGAGGTTGTAATAATCCCAACGGACCCGCTCTATTGGGGCCAATTCTGTCTTGCAACCAAGCAGCTACTTTACGCTCTGCCCAAGTAGAATACATCGCCATTAACATTGTAATTGCAAAAACAACAAAAATAATGACACTTTTTTCGATTATAATAGTAGTATCCATCATCTAAAGATTACCTTTTTGAAATTCTTGCTCTTCCTCTTTACTCATCGGCACCTCTGGCATACTGATTTTTTTACGATCTTGGTCTCTTCCTTTCAAGATTCCCATTTCCGTAGCAATTTGAACAGGTTGTAATTCTCTGTTGTATTTATTTTGATTGATTACAGAATCTTTCTCGAATTTACGAGGGCCTTCAATCACCCAATCAGCAACTTCTTTATGATCAAAACGACATCCGTTGCAAATGAATTCTTCCACTTCATGGTACTCGTCTTTTCTACCAGTTACTCTTTGAATTTCGTCACCAAACATCCAAACAGTAGTTCTACCACAACATTTATCGCAATCTCTGTGCGCATTATAAGGTTTGTTGAACCAAACTCTCGATTTGAATCGGAATGTTTTATCGGTTAAAGCACCCACAGGACAAACGTCAATCATGTTTCCAGAAAATTCGTTGTCGATGGCTTTTGATATACAAGTTGAAATATTAGAATGATCTCCTCTATCCATTACACCGTGAACACGATTGTCAGTCAATTGATCGGCAACCATCACACAACGATAGCAAAGAATACAACGATTCATATGCAATTGAATATTTGGACCAATATCCTCTGGTTCAAAAGTTCTTTTTTCTTCTATGAATCTTGTCTCAGATTTTCCGTGTTTGAAACTTAAATTTTGCAAATCACATTCTCCTGCTTGATCACATACTGGGCAATCTAAAGGGTGATTGATCAATAAGAATTCGGTCACCGATTTTCTCGCTTCCGTTACTCTTTCTGATGAGTTGCTATTCACTTCCATTCCATCTTGACATCCTGTTACACAAGAAGCTACTAGCTTTGGCATCGGTCTTGGATCGGCTTCGCTTCCTTTGGCAACTTCTACTAAACAACAACGGCATTTTCCGCCACTACCTTCTAATTTAGAATAATAGCACATTGCTGGAGGAACGCTTTCGCCACCAATCATACGCGCAGCTTGCAGGATAGTTGTTCCTGGCGCTACTTCAATTGCTTGACCATCTATAGTTACTTTCATTTTCTATTTGGTTTAAAGTTTCAGGTTTAAAGTTCCAAGTTGTTGTTTGAGAAAATTCATCTGAAAATTTAGGTACTACTTTTTTATTTTTTTGAGACTTTCGACTTTATGACATTACGACTTTCGACTTAACGAAAGGCTCATTCACAAAGTGATCTCTGTTTTTAATTTTTTCTGGGAATCGAATATGGTATTCAAACTCGTCTCTAAAGTGACGAATTGCAGAAGCCACTGGCCAAGCTGCAGCATCACCTAAAGGACAAATGGTATTCCCTTCAATTTTGCTTTGAATGCTTAATAGCAAATCGATATCTTCTTCACGCCCGTGACCGTTTTCAATTCGGTGCAATACTTTTTCCATCCAACCTGTGCCTTCACGACAAGGAGAACATTGACCACAACTTTCGTGATGGTAGAATCTAGAAAAATTCCATGTATTTCTAACCATACAAGAAGTGTCGTTATAGACTATAAAACCTCCTGATCCCAACATGGAACCGGAAACAAATCCACCATCACTCAATGATTCATAGGTCATTAAACGATCTTCACCATTGGCTGTTTTGTAAATTAAATCAGCAGGTAAAACGGGTACCGAACTTCCTCCGGGTACAAATGCTTTTAAAGGTCGGTCAGAACTCATTCCTCCTAAATACTCATCAGAATTCATGAATTCGTAAACGCTTAATCCCAATTCAATTTCGTAAACGCCAGGATTTTTGATGTGTCCCGAAGCCGAAATTAATTTGGTTCCTGTAGATCGACCAATTCCTATTTTGGCATAATCGGCACCTGAATTATTAATAATCCAAGGCACAGCTGCAATAGTTTCCACATTATTCACCACAGTTGGATTGGTCCAAAGCCCTGAAATTGCTGGAAATGGAGGCTTAATTCTAGGATTTCCTCTCTTCCCTTCTAACGATTCAATCAATGCCGTTTCTTCTCCACAGATATAAGCTCCAGCTCCAATTTGAACATACAATTCCAAATCGTAACCCGATCCTAATATATTTTTTCCTAACCAACCTGCCGCTTTAGCTTCGGCGATGGCTCTTTCCAATATTTTATAAATCCACATGTATTCTCCACGAATATAGATGTAGGATAAATTCGCTCCCAACGCAAAACTCGAAGTAATCATTCCTTCGATTAATAAATGAGGAATAAATTCCATCAAATAACGGTCTTTGAAAGTTCCCGGTTCCGATTCGTCTGCGTTGCAAACTAAATGTCTTGGTTTTCCTGATTTTTTATCAATGAAACTCCATTTCATTCCTGCTGGAAATCCTGCTCCACCACGACCACGAAGTCCTGAAGTTTTAACTTCTTCCACAACTTCATCAGGAGTCATTTTTTTAATCGCTTTTTCCACAGAAGCGTAACCACCATTTTGGCGGTATACTTCGTAGGTACGAATTCCTGGAACATCAATTTTGTCTAATAATATTTTTTGTGACATATTATTTATCGTGTAACGTAATTTTATCTTCTTTACAATCAACAATCAATTGATCGATTTTTTCTTTGGTAAGATGTTCTTTATAGAAATCACCTAATTGCATCATTGGAGCATAACC
>JARXAC010000009.1:0-29852 GCA_029866065.1 Flavobacterium sp. | reverse complement strand
GACTATATGACGGAATCGAATTGATTTCATTAATTAAATACTATTAAAAAAAGCGACTGTGCCAGCTATCAATAGCCGGGACTTCCCACGATTCATTATATTCTGCTATATTATTTATCAAATTGTTAAAGACTATAGTGTTTTCAGTAACCGCTTTGTCTTTAGCCATTTTTTTGAAATCTATCAGGGTTTTATGAGCCACATGCTCCCCTAATTTAAAGGTAACATTCATTTTGTCTAATAAATCTACACTGTATTTCTGTTCTAAATCTTGAATAAATTGAACAGAAGAATCTATGGAACAACCTGTTGCAATTTGAATTTCTTGATTGACCGCAAGGATAATAAAACGATTGTATTTTAATTTGTAGGAAGCTTCAAGACCTGTTCCATGAGCAGACCAATTTTCAACGAAATATTTTAAACCAACTTCAATTTCAGCCATTTCTTCATCAGAAAATTTTCTATTGGATTGGTAGATCCAAATTTTAGATTCTTCAGGTAAATTTTCAAATGGAATATACATGATATTTATTTATAAGTCTTGAGCGTTTGCAATTAATTCGGCTATATCCATCACTTTGACTTCGCCTTCTTTTTCTTTATTCTTAATGCCGTCAGTTAACATGGTATTACAAAACGGGCAACCTGTAGCAATAATATCTGGATTGGTTTTCAGTGCATCTTCCGTTCTTTCGATATTAACTTCTTTATTTCCAGCTTCAGCATCTTTAAACATTTGAGCGCCACCTGCACCACAGCACAATCCATTTGCTTTGGAGCGTTTCATTTCAACCAATTCAGCATCCAATTTATTTATTAAATCTCTTGGTGCTTCGTAAATTGAATTGGCTCTTCCTAAATAACATGGGTCATGAAAAGTAATTTTCTTACCATTAAACTGACCACCTTCAATAGTTAAACGGCCGTCATCTAAAAGCGATTTCAAAAATTCGGTATGATGAACTACTTCATATTTACCGCCTAATTCAGGATATTCATTTTTTAAAGTATTGAAACAATGAGGGCAAGCAGTTACTATTTTCTTAGCTTCATAGGCATTTAGAACTTCAACGTTCATCATGGCTTGCATTTGAAAAAGAAATTCATTACCAGCACGTTTAGCAGGATCGCCAGAACAGCTTTCTTCAGTACCAAGAACCGCAAAGGACACGTTAGATTTATTTAAAATCTTTACGAATGCTTTTGTGATTTTCTTTGCACGATCGTCAAAACTACCGGAACAACCGACCCAAAATAATACTTCGGGCTGTTTTCCTTGTGCCAGCATTTCTGCCATTGTTGGGACTACTAAATTTTCTGACATATTCTATTTTATTTATGACAACTATAAAAAGGTACTATTTTATTCGTGATGTTCGTCATCAAAAACCTGAATAGTAACTTCTTTATCTACTAAATCAGTGAATTTTCCTCTGTATCTTGTAGCTTTAACCAAGTGATTATCAATCCAATGATAGTTTCCTCCACGAGGTTTTCCCATTACCATTCCATGGTATTTAAACCCATGTTGTTTTAACCAAGTTTCAGTATAATCCCTGTGTTCTTCAGTTCTTGATGTAAAAAAACAAATAGTATGACCTTCATCGTACCATTTATTTAATGTAATTAATGCATCAGGGTAAAGTTCTGCGGTTAACATTCTTTCTGGCTCTTCATTTGGAATGTCATCGCAAATAGTGCCATCGATATCTATTAGATAATTTTTTACTCCCTCTGCTAATATTGGGCTTATAGTTTGTCCATTTTCTGAAGCGGATACTAATTTCTTGTCTAATTCTTCTAAACTCATTTTGTTGTTGTTGTTGTGGTGTTGTTATTTAATTTATTGTGTTATTCTTCTTTCCAATTCAATCGGTCTTGTTGATTGTATTGCCATGGAGCCCCATTATTTTCAATATTACTCATCATACTATTTAAGGGCAGTGGTGCAGCACTTTGTTCCATAACTAAATACCTACGCATGTCCATGATTATTGACAATGGGTTAATATTTACTGGACATTCTTCAACGCAAGCATTACAAGAAGTACAAGCCCAAATTTCTTCAGCAGAAATGTAATTATTTAATAAGGTTACATTATCAGGAATGAAAACGCCTTTATTTTTATCGATGTTATTTCCAACTTCCACTAAACGATCTCTAGTGTCCATCATGATTTTTCTTGGCGACAATTTTTTACCCGTTTGATTTGCCGGACATACAGAAGTACATCTTCCGCATTCGGTACAAGTATAGGCATTTAACAATTGAACCCAATTTAAATCTTGAACGTCGCTTGCGCCAAATTTTGAAGGGACTGCACTTTCGTCAACTGGAGCTGCTGCAAATGGATCGGCATTAGGATCCATCATTAATTTGACTTCCTTAGTTACCGATTTTAAATTATCAAATTTACCGGCTGGATTTAAATTGGCAAAATAAGTATTTGGAAAAGCCAATAAAATATGAAGGTGTTTAGAAAAATACAGGTAATTTAAGAATATTAATATACCTATAATATGTAACCACCAAAAAGTTCTTTCTAATAGGAAAACAGAGTGTACTGGAAGTCCTTCGAAAATAGGTAAAAGGAATTGTGAAATTGGATATGAACCCACTTTAGTATAATGATCAAAACCTCCAACAACATTTTGCAAATGTAAATCGGCTGCATTCATTAATAAGAACAATGACATTAATACAATTTCAAAATACAAAATGTAATTGGCATCGCTTTTTGGCCAACCTTTTAAATCGTTATGAATAAAACGGTTGATTTTAATCAAATTTCTTCTAATATAGAAAATAACTACCGCAACCAGGACGAGGAAAGCCAATATTTCAAACGAACCTATAAGAAAATTATAAGTTGAACCTAGACCTGAAAAAATTCTATGGGTTCCAAAAAGACCGTCAATTATAATTTCAAGTAATTCAATGTTGATAATTATAAAGCCAACATAAACGATAATGTGTAGAACTCCAGCAATTGGTTTTTTTACCATTTTAGATTGACCTAGAGCAATCATTGCCATATTTTTCCATCTCAACGAAGGATTATCCGAACGATTTACTTCTTGCCCTAATTTTATATTCCTGATTATTTTTCTAATGTTAATAGTAAAAAAACCAAATCCTAAAATTAAAATAATTGCAAATAACAAATTTACTAATCCCATAAAGATTTAGTTTTTAGTGTTTTTAATGGAATCGGTTGGGGCTTTATAAGGTTTGTTTTTCTTTCCAAATAATGAAACATTAACATATCTGGTAGGGTTTAACCTTAAATCTTGTAATAACAATTCCAATTCTTTTGAGGTTTTTTCTAGAATGTTGTATAATGCATCGTCTTTTACCATTTTTCCTAAGGAACCTTTTCCTGATTGAACATCAATCATAATTTTATCCACGTTGGAAAGTGTTTTTTCTAGATTAGTAACCACTTTAGTGATATTGGCTTTAGATAAAGAATCTGAAATTTTAGAAAAATCAGTTGAAACCTTATTTAAGTTGGATAACGTTTTGTCAATATTGCCTTTATTATTTAATAAAATTGAATTGGTATTATCTACAACTGAATTTATTCCTTCAATAGTTTTGCTAAGATTAGAAATGCTATTTTTTAAATTTTCTTTAGATTTTGCATCTAATACTTCATTTAAATTAGTTAACAACAAATCAGCGTTTACAATCATCTTTTCAATTTTTTGTTGCAATGGAGCCAATTTATCACTTACTAAATCAGTCAATCCTTTTTTCACTGAACTAGTTAAAGTGTCTCCGCTTACTGCTATAGTGCTGTCTTTAAAATTAGGAATGATTTGAAGTTGTTTTCCAGCAATCAATCCTGGTTCGTAAATAGCTACAACACTAGATTTAGAAAAAGGGAAATCATTTTTAATTTGTAGTTGGACTAAAATTTCCCCATTAGGCTGAAGTTTAATTCCTGCAACTTGACCTACAACAAGTCCGTTGATAGTTATGGGAGCGGTTTCAGCTAAACCTTCAACATTATCGTATTTTACAAAACAGATTTTGTAATTATTTAATATGTCTTTGCCTTTTAAATAACTATAGCCCCATATAAATAAGGAAATGGATGCAATAACTAATATGCCGGCTTTTATTTCTTTAGTAATTTTCAATTTAAGATTTTTTATACAAATTTAAAATAAAACTTTGGTTAAATAGAATTATTTAACGGCATCTTTCAATGGAATTAATTTTCCGTTTTTAAGTGCAATTATAAAAGCAGAATTATATCCTTTTGATTTAGTCTCATCTAAAAATTTCTTAGCTTCTTCATAATCAGAAGTTTTCCCATAAAAATATTTAATCATAGAACTCGAATCATCCATTTCAATGTTTTTTAAGCCTTTAAAATTTTTTGGGACTAAATCCATCTTCTTTTTACTAGCTCCAATCTGAATTTTAAATTGAATTCCTGATTCATTATCCAATTCTTTCTGTTTGTCTTTTTTGTTATCCTTTTTAACCACTTCTTCCTCTTTTACAGTTTCCTTTTTTGGAGGAGTTGCTGTATCTGTGGTTGGTTTTTCAACTATTTTTTTTGAAGGTCGATCTTCTTCGGCATAACCATCACCATTTCCAAAATACTCATTTTTATAACTAATTATAGCTTCTGCTATAGCATTAGCAATTTTGTTTTGCCCTTCTTCAGAATCTAAAATAGCACCCTCAACTGGATTAGAAACAAAACCAGTTTCGATCAAAACTCTAGGCATATAGGCTTTATGAAGAACCATATAAGGAGCTTGTTTCACACCTCCTCCTCTAATTTTTTTACCTATAGCTTTAAACTGATCTTCAATTTTTGCTGCCAAAGAGATACTATTATTTAGAAAATCTTCTTGCATTAATGTTAATCCTATTAAAGTTTCAGGCGAACTGGGATCATAACCATTATATTTTTGTTTATAATCTTTTTCTAATGTTACCACTTCGTTCTCATTTTTTGCGACAGCTAAACTAGAAGCATTTTTGGTCATACCCATAACATAGGTTTCTGTTCCATCTGCAACAGTGTTTTTATTAGCATTACAATGTATTGAAACAAAAATATTTGCATCTACCCTATTGGCAATATTTGCACGTTCCACAAGTCCAATGAAAACATCTGTTTGTCTAGTATAATTAACATCAAAATTAGGTTGGTCTTCCAATATATTTCCAACTTTTAAAACTATAGCTAATGCGATATTCTTTTCTACGTGACCAGTGTAAACTGCACCAAAATCATGGCCACCATGACCTGCATCTAAAGTAACTTTGAATTTTTTACTTTGACAATTTCCTGAAATAGCTAGAGAAATAAAGCAAATTAATGATAAGAATTTTATTTTATTTTTTATATACATAAACATATTAAGTTAATTTTATTATATCCTTAGAGTTATAAATTTATTAATTGATTATTTTTGACGAAAATTTATGTGTAGTTTTGAAAATTGAAAAAACTAAACCTTGATTTTACAAAAATAGCATTTAAACCTTTGTATACAAACTTATTTAATATCGTTTTATTAGCTTTTTTCCTAACAATAGGTTCTAATAAATCATATTCCCAAGAATTACCAAAAAAACCTATAGAAATCAAAGCTAAAGAAGAGTCTGAAATCACAAAGGTTAACGTAAATGATATTAATATTAGTACCGATACCATAAAAAAAGATTCCATTAAACCAAAAAAGCCACTCCTAGAAGCAAAAATAAAGAGAACTGCAGTTGGTTATGAAAAAATAAACCAGAAAAAAAAACAAATGACATTATATGATAAGGCAGAGTTGTTTTATCAAGATATTGAGTTAAAATCTGGAATTATTGTTTTGGATTATGAAAAAAATGAAATTTATGCCGGACGCATAAAAGATTCAACAGGAAACTACACTCAACTTCCTGTTTTTAAACAAGGTGCTAATGTTATCGAACCCGATTCTATTCGATTTAATTTTAAAACTAAAAAAGCTTTAGTTTGGAATTCTAGAACTGAGCAAAATGAATTTAAAATTAAAGCCGAAATAACTAAAAGAGAAAACGACTCCGTTTATTTTATGAAAGGAGCGCGGTTTACAACCTCAAAAGATATTGAAAATCCAGAATATTATTTCCAA
Source organism: Flavobacterium sp. (assembly GCA_029866065.1). Classification (GTDB taxonomy): domain Bacteria; phylum Bacteroidota; class Bacteroidia; order Flavobacteriales; family Flavobacteriaceae; genus Flavobacterium. Next base: position 23,717 of record JARXAC010000009.1, on the reverse strand, counting down.
ACTAGCAAAGTAAAATTTGTTCCGGGTAAAAAATCAGTAATTGGGTTAACCCATATGGTTATTGCAAACGTCCCAACTCCAATTGGGCTTCCATTTGCCTTTTTTCCGATGACCGAAACGAGTCAGTCAGGAATAATCATGCCTACTTTTAATGATACCCGTCAAAGGGGTTATTCTTTACAAAACGGTGGTTATTATTTTGCATTAAGCGAAAATTATGATTTGGCAATATTAGGAGATTATTATACTAATGGTAGTTATGCATTAAGGACAGAATCAAGTTATGCTAAAAGGTATAAATTTAGAGGAAACATTAATATTCGTTTTGAAAATTTAATTACTAGTGAACGTGGGTATCCTGATTATTCAAAAAGTAATATTTATAATATTCAGTGGTCACATACAAAAGACCAAAAATCAAATCCAAATTCGAGATTTTCGGCTTCGGTAAATTTAGGAAGTAGCACTTATTTCCAACAATCTATTAATCAAGTAAATAATAATGGGCGTTTAAATAATACCTTAAGTTCCTCTATTTCGTATTCAAAAACATTTAATAGTGTTCCTCAAGTGAATATGTCATTAACGGCAACTCATTCTCAAAATACTCAAACACAAACAATTAATATGACGCTACCTTCGCTTCAAGTAAGTGTAGATCGTATTTTTCCATTTGCTCCTAAAGAGGGTGAAAAAAAGGGAGTCTTTAAAAATATCAACTTTCAATATTCTGTAATTGGTGACAATAGAATAGAAACAAAAGACTCTTTATTTTTTCAACCTCAGATGTTTAGAGACGCCAATTCGGGAATTCAACATACCATTCCATTGAGTACTAATTTTAAAATCTTTAAATACTTTAGCGCCTCAGCATCGGTAAATTATAGTGAAGTTTGGTATATTAAAACAATTAATAGAAAATTTGATAGTCAATTAAATAGTGTAGTTGAAACAAACGTGAATGGTTTTGACGCTTTTAGAACTTATAATTTTAGTTCAAGTGTTGGAACAACTATTTATGGTACTTTTAATTTTGGTTCAAAAAAACGCATTCAATCCATCAGACACGTCATGAGACCTACCGTTGCATTTAGTTATGCTCCAAGTTTTGAAAAATATTATGATACTTATGCTGCTGATGGAAGCGGAACTATCATGAAAGAATATAGTCGTTTTGAAAAAGGGATTTATGGAGCGCCAGGTAATAGTAGATCTAAAGTGGTGAGTTTTGATTTGAGTAACACTTTTGAGGCAAAAGTTAGAGATCAAGATGAAACAAAAACAGAACCCAAGAAAATAATGTTATTGAATAATTTAAATCTTCACACCGATTATAACGCAACTTCCGATTCACTAAAATGGACTCCTTTGAGAATAAGCGGCGGAACAACATTATTTAATAATAAAATGAATATTAATTTTGCAACAACTCTAGATCCTTATGCGATTGATAATTCAGGAAGAAGAATAAATACTTTTAATTTGAATAATGGAGGAAGTTTATTTCGAATGACAAGTTCCAACATTACATTAAATTATTCGTTAGCAAGTACTGATGGTGATGATAAAGACAATAAAAATAAGCAAGGGGAACGAAATGGCGGACGCCCAGATGATTTATACGGAACAAATACTGATTTCAGCGACAGAAGAGAAAGTCAGTTTAATGACAAAGATAGCAATAATAATAAAGTAACAGAGTTTTTTAAATCGAAAATACCTTGGAATTTAACCATGGCCTATTCTCTTACCTATAGCAATAATAATAGAGAAAATAAAATTATTGGGAATACCCTAAGCTTGTCATCAAATTTTGAATTGACCTCAAAATGGAGAGTTGGAGCATCCTCAGGTTACGATTTTGTTCAAAAAGGAGTAACGTACACACAACTCCGATTTGAAAGAGATTTATTGAGCTGGAGAATGGATTTTAACTGGCTTCCGTTTGGTGATAACGCCTTTTGGGGATTCTTTATAGGTATAAAATCGAGTGTTCTTAGCGACATTAAATGGGAAAAAAGAACGGTTCCTGACAAACAATTACGATAATATGAAAAAAATAATTAATACAGACAATGCTCCTGCACCTATTGGCCCCTACAATCAGGCCGTTTTAGTTGGAAACACATTATATACTTCTGGGCAAATTGCTTTAGATCCTGCAACTATGGAATTAGTTTTGGATACAATTGAAATAGAAACTACACAAGTAATGGAAAACATGAAGGCAGTTCTTGAAGCAGCGAATATGACTTTTGCAGATGTTGTGAAAAGCAGTATTTTCATTTCAGATATGAATGATTTCACGAGAATAAATACTGTTTACGGAAGTTATTTTGACGATGCATTTGCACCAGCAAGAGAAACGGTTCAAGTAGCAAAATTACCTAGAAATGTAAACGTTGAAATTTCTATGATTGCTATAAAATAATTGATACAAGCACAAATAAAAAATCGAATTTGAAATGAATCAAATTCGATTTTTTTGAATTTATAACTAATTTAATTTAAAACGTGAAACTCAATTAAACCGTCAATTGGTCGTCTAAGTACATTTCCTATGGTTAACCCATTACTTTCTAAAACTTCTTTCAGCTCTTCTTTAAGATAAAAAGCAATTGATCCTATAAAATTTATGGGTACTTCTTTGCAATTTTCGTATTGAGTTATATAATTATCAACAAATATCTGCATGTCTTTTCTAACTAATTTCTGACAATATTCTTCAGCTTTATGTAAGATTAAAAATTTAGCAAATGTCGCCATATAAGCATTCGGATTTGGCTCTTTATATAGATTATGTTTGATTACATCCGCATCTAAATCGTAGGTTTTTGCAAATTCAGCGGCCAAATTAGCTGGCATTTTACTAAAATAATAATCCCGAATTAGTTGTCGTCCAAATTGGTTTCCACTACAATCATCCATTGCAATATAGCCTAAAGACTGTACCTTTTGGTTTAATATTTGACCATCAAAATAACTACAATTTGAACCGGTTCCTAAAATACAAACTATAGCTTTTTCATTTTGAGGTGTAGTTGCATAAACCGCAGCATAGGTGTCTTCGTGAACTACTATTGTAGCATTCGGGAAATACTCTTGAAATACACCATGCAAAAAATCTTTCATTCTATCGGTACCGCATCCTGCACCATAAAAGAACAAATGAGTAACACTGTCTTTGTTGAAAGAAATATCAAAACGATCATTAACACGAGATATAATATCCTCTTTGTTAAGAACTTCGGGATTTAATCCCAATGTTTGTGTAGTAAACAAAACTTTTCCGTTTTCGTCAATTGAAATCCAATCGGCTTTTGTAGAACCGCTATCAACTAATAATTTCATATAAATTGGTTTTACCGTTATTAATTAGATAAAAAACCCCAATAAATGGGGTTTTTGTATAAAATATATATTATTTTAAATTGGATATATGTACAGATAAATCTATTAATTTACTTGAATATCCATATTCATTATCGTACCAAGAAATGATTTTGAAAAAAGTAGAATTCAAACCAATTCCTGCTTTGGCATCTACAATTGAAGTTCTAGGATCAGAAACAAAATCTTGAGAAACTACCGCATCTTCAGTGTATCCTAAAATTCCTTTCATAGAAGTTTCAGAAGCATTTTTCAATACCGCCATAATTTCATCATAAGAAGTTTCTTTAGATAATTTAACTGTTAAGTCAACCACAGAAACGTCTATTGTAGGAACACGCATTGACATCCCGGTTAATTTTCCATTTAAATCAGGAATTACCATTCCTACTGCTTTTGCAGCTCCCGTTGAAGATGGAATAATATTACAAGAAGCAGCACGTCCACCTCTCCAATCTTTTCTTGACGGACCATCACATGTCATTTGTGTAGAAGTTGTTGCGTGAACTGTTGTCATTAACCCTTCTAAAATTCCAAAATTATCATGGATAACTTTAGCTAATGGAGCCAAACAATTGGTTGTACAAGAAGCATTTGAAACTACAGTATCAGTCGCTTTTGCTTTATCGTGGTTCACACCCATTACAAACATTGGCGCATCAGCTGATGGTGCAGAAATAATAACTTTTTTTGCTCCACCTTTAATATGACCTTGAGCTGTTTCAATAGTGGTAAAAAACCCTGTACATTCCGCTACTACATCTACTCCTAATTCATCCCATTTTAAATTTGCAGGTTCTCTTTCAGCCGTAATTCTAATGTGTTTGTCGTTAACGAATAATTTACCATCTACAACTTCCACTTTTCCAGCAAAACGACCATGAACTGAATCGTATTTTAACAAATAAGCCAAGTGATCTACATCTAATAAATCATTGATTGCTACTACTTCAACATTATCTCTGTTGTATGATTCTCTAAATACAATCCTTCCAATTCTTCCAAAACCGTTAATTCCTAATTTTACTGTTGACATTTTTTTTAAGCTTTAGGCAATAAGTACGCTACTTTATGCCGGTTATATATTGATTAATTTTTTTTATGTTGACATTATATCTGAAACTCTCAATAATTCTTTATCAATTTCAGTATTCCCTTTAATGGCTTGTTCTAATGGGGTTAAAGTAATTTTGTCCCCTAAAATACCCACCATAAAATTTGATTTTCCTTCTATTAATGATTCCACCGCTTTTACTCCTAACCTACTTGCTAGAACACGATCAAAACAAGAAGGGGAACCGCCTCTTTGCATATGACCTAAAACTGAAACTCGAACATCGTATTCAGGCATATTGGCTTCTACGTAGTCTTTTAATTCAAAAACACTTTTACCCATTTTATCCCCTTCAGCAATTACAACAATACTTGAAGATTTACCTGAAGATTTACTTTTTTCTAATGATTCTAATAAACGATCTAATCCTAAATTTTCTTCAGGAATCAAAATCTCTTCTGCACCAGCACCTATTCCAGCATTCAATGCTATATGTCCGGCATCTCGTCCCATAACTTCAACAAAAAATAATCGGTTGTGCGAACTAGCTGTATCTCTAATTTTGTCGATTACTTCTATTACTGTATTTAATGCGGTATCGTATCCTAATGTATGACTAGTTCCAAAAATATCATTATCTATAGTTCCAGGAATTCCCATTACTGGAAAACCATATTCACTATTAAATATTTCAGCACCTGTAAAACTTCCGTCTCCACCAATTATTACTAAAGAATCAATTCCTGCTTTTACTAGATTAACGTAGGCTTTATTCCTTCCTTCAGCAGTCATAAACTCTTTAGAACGAGCTGATTTTAAAATAGTTCCTCCTTTATTAATTATATTGTTAACGCTTCTAGGTCCAAGTTCTTTAAAATCACCTTCGATCATGCCTTCATAACCTCTATAAATACCAATGCAATCAATGTTGTGATAGGCACAAGTTCTAACAACAGAACGAATAGCAGCATTCATTCCTGGAGAATCTCCCCCAGATGTTAAAACACCTATTTTTTTTATTGTATTACTCATTTTTTATGTTTTAAAATGTAAACTTACTATTAATTGGTTTTAAAAAAAGTGGAATTATTATTAAATTCCTAATTTAGTCTAATTCAAACGTTTTCGTTGATAAGTTTTTCTTAATGTTACTGTTTAAAGTAAACAACAACAACAAAAAAATTAATCTATTTCTTTATTCAATATTGCTTCTGAATTGGCTTTCAAATTCTTTTTCGACTTACTTTTTTTATTCTTAAAATTAATTCCGTCGTTAGGTAGATCCGAATCCGATTGATAATTAGAATTTTTGACTTTAGGAGCTAATATCTTTTTCTTAAATATTTTATTCACTAACTCTTTAAAGGTATTAAAATCTATCTCATAAGAAATACCCAGACCTTGAGTATAACCAATGTTTTGTCCAATGAAACTGATATCGTTTTCTTTATTAAAAACTCTTAAATTTAGCGTTCCATCCTCATTAACACGATATTGAACTTCAACATCACCTACAACTGCCGATTGATTTATTCCACCTATTGGCACTCCAAGTTTTCCGTTAAAAGTGATTCTGTCATTTATTTTTGATGTAACGGCGACTCCAAATCTACCATCGGTTTCGGAACCTGGACGTCTATCGGCTAAAACGTAATCTATAATTAAATTAAACTTTCCCTCTTCATCTTGAAATATATCGTTGAATATACCGCTAAATTTCTCAAAAATATTTCCAGTTAAATCGGACTGACTTACCCCTAATTGGCTAAGAAAACCGCCAGATGAAAGTAAATACAACGCTTGTTTTTGACGGGTATCTTTATCGTCCAATTTATATTGAATTTCTGATTTTAAAACCGGACTTACCGTAGGAAAATTAATAGAAAAATCAGGCTCTACATTGCTTAAATTTCCTTTAATTCCAATAACTACCTCTACAGGAACTTTTTTATTAATCGATGGATTATCTAATAAAACGGCTGGATTTGCTCCTCCAGGTGGTTCATAAACAGCTTCCAAATTGATATTGGCTTTAAGAGGATCGCCTTCCCATACAATTGATCCGAATTTTTTTACTTTAAACTTCTTGTCAATTATACCACCGTATTTAAAATTGTAAGTTCCTTCATAAACCTGGAAATCTCCTGTCATGATAAATTTACCTAGCGTATTAATTTCTAGTAATAAATTACCATTTCCACGACCTTTCATTCCATGTCCAGAATTTCTGTTTAATATCACTTCAATTTCTGCTTTTTGATTGATATCTAAATTAAATTTTAATTCTAAACCATTGAAATTTCTTGAATTATTAACTACACCTTTCCCAATATTGTATTTTTCTTTTGAAGTAAGAAAATGGATATAATCATTGGTTCCCGAAGCATTTACATCGCTTATTGGAATTTTTATTGCAGTACCTTTTTCAGATTTAGCATCAATATTTATGACTAATCCACTTGTAGGACCCGAAATTGAAGCTACTCCATCTATAAATGCTGTTCCAAAATAAGCGGCATCTTCCCGATCTTTAGTATCTAGTGCAAGGAATCTATCCGATTTCACTTTTAAGTCTAAAATCCAATCTGATAATTTATTGTGTTTTACTCTTCCGTCTAAAACACCTTTAGATTGGTATTTAGAATCGCTAATGTTTGCATTCCTAATAATAAATGAATTTTCAGTTATGTCAACAATAGAATTGTTTTCAAACTCGTAGTTGACGTTTAAATAAGGTATGGAAACTCCAGAATTTTCAAGATACATTCTTCCATTCACTTTTGGATCGGTAATTATACCATCAATATTGGTACTACCTGATGCAAAACCTTTAATATTAGTAATAATATCCCCACCAATTAATCCTAAAACTCCTAAATTAAATTTATTAAAACGCAAGTCTAAATTGGTTTTTGTTTGCTGATTTTCAATATTAAACTCTCCTATTGCATTGAAAGATTCTACTTTTTCATTAACAATTGAAGAATTTACATTGAATTTCTTAAATTCTTTATCACCTGAAATATCAAGGTTAAATTTTCCTAAAAGCACTTTATTTATACTTAGATTGTCAATAAATAAGGAAGCCGTTGGTTGGTATATATTGTTATTTTGTTTTAAATTAATATTCCCATTTAAGATTCCATTAAATGTAAAAGAGGGAATTTCAGGTGTTAATTTATTAATATCAATATTAATAAAATTCAGATTTAGGTCTTTTGAATTTTTATCATTAATAAATCCATTAAAATGTATTTTTTGGTTTTCATGGGTTAAACCAATATTATCAAATGAAAAATTAGATAATTTTTTGTCAAATATTATTCTATTCTCATTGTTATCATTTTCATTTAAAAACCATAAAACTTCTTTAAATTTAATTTCTGATTTTTGAATCCCAACTACATTTTTATTTTCTTTGTTTATGGTGTGAAAAACATTTAATTTATAAAAATCATCGGCTTTATTTCCTCCTTTAAATTCTGATCGAACAAACAATGTGTCGTTTTGAATCACATTGATTAAACTAAAATCCGAAATTTTATAATTTTTTGTTTGCAAACTATCAATAGATACATAGGCATTATATAGTGGGTTTTTATTGTCAACTCTAATATTTATTTTATGTAAATTATTCTCAAAAGCAGTGATTTTAGGAGAATTAAAATTGAATTTAAAATCATTATTATCCGAGTTTATAGCCCCTTGCAATAAAGTATTTGGTGCCAATGATATTCCCGGTAAAAAAACATCAATAATCTTATTATAGATTGCAAAATCAAATTTTAAATACTGACCTTTCTTGATTTTATTGGCATTGTAATTTGCATAAAGGCTTCCCAATGAATTTTCTACCATTTTTCGTAATTGGTCTATTTGAAAATTTCCAACTATTTTTCCTTGAACAATATCTGGAGAATTTATTGAGATTGTTCGTATATTATTTTCATCGAATGTAGATTCTAAGTCAAAATCGTCAAAGTAATACGTGTCTTTTTTATTTTGATACGATGTATTCTTAATGTTTATTGAACCTTTAAAATCATCCAAATTAGACCCTGAAACCCTCATGTCTATAGCTCCCTTAAATATTGAAATGCTATCAGATTTAACAAAATTTAATTTATTTAAATTGGCATAATCGATCTTTGCATTAAAATTATAATTACTATCTTTCTTTTCAAGATTTATCAAACCATCAAAATCCATGAACAAATTTGGATCATTTATATTTAATAAACCTTTAAAAATTGGGTTTTTGAAGTTTCCATTTACAACGATATTCGTATAATTGTAACCATTATAATTAATTTTATAAATAGCTCCAGAAATTGAAGTATTTAAATTCTTAAGATTGAATCCTTGTCCTTCAATATCAAAATTTAATGTAACAAAATCCAGATCTTTCTTTCCAAGAAATTGACCGATTTTAAAATGTTCTAAAATTAAATTACCCTTATAAGACGCATTATCAATGTTGTTCGTATTGGTAATCTTTAGGTTGGACTGTAAATTTCCTAACGAAGTTGTCATGTAAAAATCGGCACTAATTGACGAAGTTGTAATTTCCGTTTTTCCCCTTAATTCAAATTGACCTAATTTTCCAATTGAAATTGGTAGTTTTTTACCCAAAATAGTTGGCAATATTTTTACAATATCTTTATAGTTAGAAGTCACTTTATTAAAATTACCCTTCATATAAAAAGGCTGATTTTGCGCACCTAATAAATTCTTAAAATTTATGTTACCAATAATTTTAGTTTGATTGTTATCTGCTAAATTCAATTTTGAAAAATACAAGTCATTAAGAGTTCCTTTAATAGTTGTTTTTATATTAAAATGCTGATTTAAACCTAATTCTTTATAAAAAAACCGAACATCATTAGAAGCAATTGAAGTCGAATCTAATTTAACATCAAATTCAACTTTATTATTAAAATCAGAAAAGTCTTCTTGATGGTAATTTAAGATTACATCTCCTTTTAAAAAGGAATTATCAGTTAAGAGACTTAATTGCTCCAGTTTTATGTGTTTTAAAGTATAAGAAAGATTGGTTTTTAAATCGGTAACTGCAATTCCTCTATGGTCTAAAAACGACATTTTCAAAATATTGGTAGTTACTTCTGGTCCATAAATTTTTAAATTACTAGTTTCAATATTTAGTTTTTTGAAATCCAATTGTTTTGGAGAAGCGCTATTTTCATCCGATAAAAGAAAGGAACTATTGGTAATGTAAACATTCTTAGATTTCAATATAAATAGCTTTGTAGAAGGCTTTCCTGTGTCAAAAAGTATTGAAAATTTCCCAATATTAGTATCTTTTTCTCCTTTGTAGGTTTTTAAGTTAAAAAACAAACTGTCTATTCTAATTTCTCCAAATAATAAATCACCAGTATACAATTTTTCAAAACTTAGAATATTGGTTTTAATGCTTTTAGCAGTAATCATGGGTAATTTATGATGATCTCGAATTAATACCCCCTTTAATTTTACTCCACCAAAAATGGATATGGAAACTTGTTCCACATTAATATCGGCTTTGTAGTCTTTACGAAGCATATCGGTCACATATTCTCCAATACGAGTTTGAACAACAGGCAACGACAAGGTAATTCCAAGTACCAATAATAGCAGGACAATTCCTAGGAGGATGCGGAATACTATTTTTTTTACTTTTTTGATACTTGCAACTTTATAATTTATACTATTACTATTTAAAATGTAGAATCTATAGTCCTTAAATAAAAATTCTTTAATTTTGACCAATCCAATAAATAATTATTTTTTGGATAGTTAATTTTAATACAATTCATTTCTTTTATGCCCAATAAGCCAGTTTATATACTCGCAATTGAAAGTTCGTGTGACGATACTGCTGCCGCTATTTTACAAAACGATAAAGTTTTGTCTAATATTGTAGCCAATCAACTTATTCACAATCAGTACGGTGGCGTTGTTCCTGAACTAGCTTCAAGAGCACACCAACAAAATATTGTACCCGTTATTGATGCCGCATTTCGCAAAGCGAATATACAAAAAGAACAGTTAACAGCAATAGCTTTTACACAAGGACCTGGATTAATGGGTTCTTTATTGGTCGGCGGATCGTTTGCAAAATCATTATCATTGGCATTAAATATTCCACTAATCTCTGTAAATCATATGCAAGCGCATGTTTTAGCGCATTTTATCGACGAAGAAGGATATGAGAAACCTGAGTTTCCATTTCTAGCTTTAACTATTTCTGGTGGTCACACCCAAATCGTAAAAGTGAACGATTATTTTGATATGGAAATCATTGGAGAAACCACCGACGATGCTGTTGGCGAGGCCTTTGATAAAAGCGCAAAAATACTTGGATTGCCTTATCCTGGAGGTCCATTAGTAGATAAAAATGCCCAAATAGGAAATCCAAAAGCTTTTGCTTTCACTAAGCCTAAAGTTCCGGGATTGGATTTTAGTTTTTCAGGATTGAAAACAGCTATATTGTATTTTATTCAAAAAAATGTATCTGAAAACCCTACTTTCATAGAAGAAAATTTAAATGATATTTGTGCCTCAATTCAATACACTATCATTGAAATTTTAATGGATAAAATGAAATTGGCAGTTGTTGAAACTGGAATTAATAGAATTGCGATTGGCGGTGGAGTTTCAGCCAATTCAGGCATTCGAAATGCAATGAAAGAAGCCCAGACGAAATACGGTTGGCAAACGTACATTCCTAAATTTGAATACACCACTGATAATGCTGCAATGATTGGAATTGTAGGTTATCAAAAATATTTACAGAAAAATTTCGAAACTTCAGATGTCCTTTCTAAAGCTAGAATTCAATTTTAAATTTATGCAATTATTCTATAATCCCAACATTAACGAAGCCACCGATAATTTTACTTTCGATAAAGAAGAAAGCAAACATATTATTAAAGTTTTACGCAAACAAGGTGGAGATATATTATTTGTAACCAATGGATTAGGATATTTATTCAAAACAGAGATTGTAGTTGGTTCCGATAGTAAATGTACGGTTAAAATAATCGGTTATGAAAAAGCACCCACCCCAAAATACCATTTGCATTTAGCGGTTGCGCCAACCAAAATGAACGACAGATACGAATGGTTTTTAGAAAAAGCTTCTGAAATTGGAATCTCAGAAATCACTCCTATTATATGCGACCATTCCGAAAGAAAATTGGTAAAAACCGATCGATTTGAAAAAATAGTACAATCGGCGATGAAACAATCGTTGCATTTTTATTTGCCTAAACTGAATGAACCAATCTCTTTTAAAGAATTTATCAAACAGAAAAACGAAGGGTTATTATTAATTGCACATTGTGAAGAAACCGATAAAAAAGCATTGAAATCAGTGCTAAAGCCAAATGAAAATGTAACATTATTAATTGGTCCTGAGGGTGATTTTTCAAATAAAGAAATTACATTAGCATTGGAAAACAATTACACGCCTGTAACTTTAGGCTCTACAAGACTACGAACAGAAACTGCAGCAATAGTGGCTTGTCACAGCGTTGTTTTTATTAATGAAAGCCCCCTAACCCCCATAGAAGAAAATTAAAAGTAAGGCATAATTTGAAATCCATTTTATGAAAAAAATATATGTATTCGTTTTACTATTTTCTTTAAATAGTTTTTCTCAAGAAATTGCCTTGTTGAAATACAATGGTGGTGGCGATTGGTATGCCAATCCGACTTCGCTACCCAACTTGATCAAGTATTGCAATCAAACTATTGGAACTAAAATAAAATCTAAAAATGCAGTGGTAACTCCTAGCAGTCCTGATATTTTTTCCTATCCTTATGTTCATGCAACAGGACATGGAAATGTCGTTTTTAATCCTTCAGAAATTGAAAATCTTAAAAATTACTTGACTTCAGGGGGTTTTTTACATATTGATGATAATTACGGCATGAACGAATACATTCGAAAAGAAATAACAAAGCTTTTTCCAAATAATGCTTTAGTTGAAATTCCCGCCAATCATCCTATTTTTCAAAAACCCAATTCTTTTCCTGCCGGTATTCCAAAAATTCACGAACACGACGGTAAAAGTCCACAAGCTTTTGGTATTTTTAATGAAAATAGATTGGTTTTACTTTATACTTATGAAACCGATTTAAGTGACGGTTGGGAAGATGCCGACGTACATAATGATCCTATTGAAGTTCGGGAAAAAGCACTAAAAATGGGTGCCAATATCCTAAATTATATTTTTAACAATTAGATTAATTTATGGATAATTCTTTATTAAACCCTCAAATTCAAAAATACATCAATTCTCAATTAGGAGTTGATGTTGCCCAATTGGCCTTGCAAAAAAATCCTTTTCCTGAGGTAAATTGGATATCAATTTTGAACCAAATAGCAGCTAAATCAAAGATTAAAGACAAACTTCCAACCTATTTTTCCCATGAAAATTTAATTTATCCCAATAAAGTTTCTGTAGAGCAAACCTCTTCAGAAAAAACTGCTTTGTACAAATCAAAAATTGTTTTTGGAAATTCCTTAATCGATTTAACTGGTGGTTTTGGGGTCGATTGTTTTTATTATTCGATGAGAATAAAAAAGGTAATTCATTGCGAAATAGATACTGAATTATCAGCAATTGTTAGTCATAATTTTAAGCAATTCGGAATTGAAAATGTAAAATGTATTGCTGGTGATAGTTTTGAAATTTTAAGCAATTTAAATGAAAAGTTAGATTGGATTTACATTGACCCTTCAAGGCGAAACGATCAAAAAGGGAAAGTTTTTATGCTTAAAGATTGCTTTCCGAACGTACCTGAATTGCTTTCTTTTTACTTTTCTAAAGCGGATAACATCCTTATTAAAACTGCGCCAATTCTGGATATTTCAGCTGGATTATCTGAATTAACTAATGTTAAATGCCTGCATATTATAGCTGTAGACAATGAAGTTAAAGAGTTGCTTTGGGAACTAAATATTGATTTCATTGGTAATCCTGAAATTAAAACGATCAATATTGTCAATCAAAAATTAGAAACTTTTAATTTTGAATTTAATTCAACTATAGAATTACCTTTTTACGAACTTCCAAAGAAGTATTTATACGAACCCAATAGTGCCATTATGAAATCGGGTGGTTTTGACGAAATTGGAATTCAATATTCGTTAAGCAAACTCCACTCCCATTCTCATTTATATACATCATATCAACGCATTGATTTCCCCGGTAGAATATTCGAAATTAAAAAGGTATTCCCCTATTCAAAACAAGAAATGAAAACCAATTTAGAAAATACGAAAGCAAATATAACTACCAGAAACTTCCCTGACAGCGTGGAAGAAATTAGAAAAAAATGGAAAATAAATCACGGCAGCTCAACCTATTGTTTTTTTACCACCGACATCAATAATGACAAAATAGTTTTACTTTGCAGCAAAATAAAATAACATGAAAAACCTCTTTTTAATCGTAATTTTTCTTTTCAGCCTAAACATAACTGCGCAAAAACCCTGTGAATTCAGCATGAATGTAAAAGACAGTATTGGTATTTACAAAGAAACCAAAAGCGCGATTATTCATGAATTTATCTTTGGAAACACCTCAAAATATGTGTTTTTCGCTTTAGCTCTAACCGATGAAATGCCTTCGTTAACGGTTCAAATCCTTCAAAAAAGCAAAGATTTTTTAAAGATATATTGTTTAGATAAAAATTCAAGAGTTTTCTTTGAATTGGAAAACGGAAAAGTAATTACCTTAATAGCTACCGATCAAGAAAATTGTGGCGCGCCGGTTAAAGACGATTTAGGTTTTAGTAATAGAATTTTATCAGGTACTTTTTTATTTTTAAATGGAACTATCGCCGATTTAAAAACGTCTCCTGTTTCTTCAATGAGAATTAAATTCACCACAGAATCACAAGATTATATTTTTAAGAAAGAGTTGGTTTCAGAAATGGATCAGAAAACGTATTTCCCTGGCAACTATTTCATTGACTACTTGCCTTGTATAATTTAATTAGTTGAACCGGTTATTTGTTTAATCGGTTATTCGGTTATTTGGTTATTTGAGAATCCGTTTAATCTGTGTTAATCTGTGGCAAAAAAAACGCTTCCCTTTCGACTTTATGACTTTTTTTTCACCACAAAAGAATCAAATTTTTACCAAAAGGAACAAAGAAAAGTCTCACCTCTTCTTTGGTCTTAGGACATTCGACTTGTGACTTATTTCCTTAACCGCAAAGTGCGTAAAGTTTTACGCAAAGTGTGCTAAAAATAATCGGTTAATCGTTAATTTGGTTATTCTGTTCCAAAACCCAAAACCTAGGACCTAAAACCTATAACCCAATACCCAAAACCTACTCACACTTCCATTTAAAATTAGAAATAGGATCTAATTTTGCATTTTTCAAGTTGTAATGCCACCACTCTGAGTCGAAAGATTCGAAATTTGCGCTTAACATAATTTTTTTTAAAAAGCGTCTATTTTCTAAAATTTCATTGGAAAAACGGTTGTAATTATGACTTGCTTCGGGTCCAAAGAAATCAAATGGCGTTCCCATGTCCAGTTCCTTCCCGTTGCTATCTACTAGAGTAATATCTACCGCTCCGCCTCTATTGTGAATGGATCCTTTACTGGGATTGGCAACATAAATAGGATTGGAAACTAGAGTCCACATTTTTTTTTGGATGTCTAATGGGCGGTAACAATCGTAGATTTTAATTCTGTAACCCAGTTTCATGAATTTTGAATTGGCTAGTATAAGCGCTTTGACGGTTTTTAAACGCAGGTAACATTCGGCGCAATCGTAAACCTTGGCTTTTAAGAAATTATCTTTGGTTGCATATTTCATATCGTAAACAAAATCGGTACTGTAATCTTTCAGATTTACAAAAGAAGTATCATTTACCACTATTTTACTTTCCAAAACCACCTCTTTTTTATGTATTAGATCAAAAGTAGGATTTGCGACAGTTATTGATTTATCGTAATAATTGGTTTTATATGAAAATAAAATAAATAAAATAACCAGACTATATATTTTTAAGAGTGCATTCATAGGTACTATTTTACAATTTAAAAGTTCTGCAAAGTAACGTAATTGTTAACAATAATCGCTGATTCCATTTATTTAATATTCATAATAATTAATAACTAAAAAAACACTTTGTACAAAATTACTCCCATTTTTGTACGATTTATTCTAAGCATTTATGTTAATTTGCATATAAAATTTAAAATGTAGTGCGCGAACACAACCAATTTTAATATTAGTTTATTTTTTTTATTAAAAATGTATATGGATTAAATTAAAATTTTTATATTAGCGAATTATTAAAATTAAGTTAAACATTAAATAATCATTATAAAAAATAATTTATTGCCTTTTATTTCTAAAAATAACTATTAAATAATCCATAATTCCCTCGTTATGAAACCAACTTTACCGAACTTTTTACCTGCTTTTGCTAGCAAAATTTCTTCGTTTAAAAATTTAAGTGCCCTTGTGGTGTTACTGCTGTTTAGTGGTGCAGCTTGGGCGCAGAGTTGTGCTAACTACGCAGTTGCAAGAACAACGGGTATAACTTACTCATCTATTGCTTCAACAGGCACTTCTATAAGTGGAACTTGGAGAAATGCTTTAAGTACAGATGACAACCTGTCCGCAGCACAAAATATAGGTTTTACTTTTTATTACCGTGGTGTTGCGTACACACAATTTTCAATATCTACAAATGGTTTCTTGACTTTTAATACAGGTACCACAGCGATTGGTTCTTCAACAGGGGCTTATGGTTATCAAAACAGCGCGTTTTCTTCTGCATCAGGATCAGTTACCACTTTGGCACCTTTTTATGATGATCAACAAACAGCGGGTAATTTAGGGACTCAATCAGATTTAAATAATACATATAAATACCTTTTATCAGGAACTGCCGGAAGTAGAGTTGCAACTATTGAATGGGTAAATTCTCAAGATTATTCATCTACTTCAACCTCAAGCTTTAATTACCAAATTAATTTGTACGAGTCCGATGGACATATTGAATTTATATATGGCGCCATGACACTGGCCAATACAAGTACGATTTCAACAATGTCATATTCCTTAGGAATAAATGGACAAACTATTTCTGCTACTCCAACAATTGCAGAATTATTAACACAACAAACGGTTAATACTACAACATTTAGCGCTACAGCTTCCAATGCTCTTGGAGGTGCAACACCTGGCAATATGCCAGAAGCTAATTCTATGATTAGCTTCACCCCTACATCAACTACAGCACCTACCTCATTAACTTTTTCTAATATCAGTAGTGGTGCAATGCGACTAAACTGGACAGATAATTCTTCTGACGAGTTAGGCTTTATAATTGAACGATCTACAGATAATATAACTTATACCACCGTTTCAACACAACCTGCTAATGCTGCTACTTATGGTGCCGTTAATTTAGCAGCCAATACAAATTATTATTTTAAAGTTTCACCTTTAAGAGAAGCCAAAGGTACCGCATTGTCTGGTAATCAAATAACTGCTGCTGCTCCTACATTGGCTTCAGTAATTTCAATTGATGGCAATGCGGCTGTTCCTGGGACTTCCTATCCTACCATTACTGAAGCTGTTGCTGATTTGGGAGGAACAATAGCAAGTGCTATTACGATACAATTAACCTCAACTTATGTCGCTGCCAATGAAACTTATCCAATTCAATTGCCGTATGTAGCTGGAAGTAGTGCTGCCAATACACTAACAATTGTTCAAGCGAACGGAGTTAGTGGAACAATTATTGATTCCTCTAACGCTTCTTCCACTTTCATAATTGATGGAGGAAATTATTGGATAATTGATGGTCGCAGCGGAGGAACAGGATCTACGAAAGACTTAGTGATTAGTAACAGTAGTGTAACGGGTACCGCAATTCAATTAATAAATGATGCATCGTATAATACTCTAAAATATTGCACCTTTAAAGGGGTAAATACCTCTGCAACAAGTGGTGTTGTAGTTATTGGAAGTACAACAACTACAGCCGCTACAGGTAATGACTACAATACAATTACTTATTGTGATGTAAGAGATGGGGCAACTACTCCTACAAATTGTATTTATTCTTCAGGACCTGCCCTTGGTAATAATAATTCAGAAATTTCATATAATAATATTTATAATTTTTTTAGTAATACGGTTGTAGATCAAAGAGGAATTTTCTTAGCTGCAGGTACATTTGATTGTACCGTAAATAATAATAGTGTTTTCCAAACTTCAACCAGAACATTTACTGTTACAGGAGCACCTGGAATTATAGGAATTCATGTTAATAATTCAACTGGGTATAATAATACAATTTCTAATAACTATATTGGTGGAACAGCTCCATTAGCAGATACTTCGAGTTATTTAGGTGGCTCTACTGGGAGTATGACCTACACCCTTACAGGTTCAGTTTCAACACATACTTTTCTAGGAATTAGAATTTCAACATCTGGAATACTTGCAACTTGTCCTATTACAAATAATATTATAAAAAATATTTCTGTAACTTCTGCAAATGCTTCATCAACAAATTCGGGAATATCAGTTTCTAGTGGAAGTGTAAATATCAATGGTAATACTATTGGGGACCTAAACACAAATAATAGTGTAGTTTTTATAACTAGTGGTACCAGTGCAGGTTTTAATGGGATTTTGACTGGAAGTGGTACTCCTGGAAATATTAATATAACAAATAATTCAATAGGTGGAATATCGATTTCTGGAACAGGAACCGTTGATTTATATGGTATTTATGCTCAGGGAACTAATGTAAATTCTGGAAGTAATATAATTACTTCAAATACTATAGGAAGTACTACTCTTGCTAATAGTATAACTAATTCAACTAATAAAAGAGTGATGGGTATTTATTGTACTGCAGTATCATTAAATAATACGATGAATAACAATATCATCACAAATTTATCTTCAACTGGTACTACAACTACTTCACCTGCTAATAGAGTTTTTGGAATTTATACTGTTTCAACTACTGGAATTGCAGGAGGTGTTAATAATATTAATGGTAACTCTGTTAAAAATTTAACCACTTCGTCAGCATTAGTAAGAACAGGTACTTCATTTAGTGCTAGTACAACATCTGTTGTTGGTATATATGCATCTGCAATAACTACTACAAGCAATGTTTCTTCCAATACTGTTTCCGGTTTACTAAATTCAAATACAACATCAGCAACTTCTGTTGTTGGAATAATTGCATCGGGGCCTGCTGTAACCTATTATAACACGGTTGAAAAAAATAACGTTTATAATATCGGGCTTTCAACAAGTAGTGTCTCAACAACTCTTATACCTATGATAATGGGTATTTGGATTGCCCAAGGATTGACAACAGTTAAAAATAATGTAATTCGATTGGGTAGTAATTCTGATGGAACTAGTTATACTGGTGGAGCTGGGATATACGGATTATATGATGGTACTGGAACTATAGCTTCAGGAACATTTAGCGCCTATCACAATACTATTTACATTGGTGGAACAAATGCAACTTCTACTTTAAACACATTTGCTTTTTATTCTGGAAATACCGGGTCAAGAGATATAAGAAATAATATATTTTTCAATGCTAGATCAAATTCTAGTGGAAGTGGTACTGGAAAACATTATTCAATATGGATAAATAATGTATCAACAACTTTGAGCCTTTTTAATTATAATGATTATTTAGCATCAGGAACTGGTGGAGTATTTGGATTTTATAATTCCGGCGTTGATAGAACAGATTTAACAGCATGGAGAACCGCTTCAGGGCAAGATGCCAATTCAATCAATTCCGATCCTTGCCTAAATGCTCCAACTGCTGCAACACCAAATTTACATTTAACCACATGTTCTGGTACAGGTTCTCCAGCCGAAGGCACGGGTGTTTTAATATCCTCTGTTACAGATGATTTTGATGGTGATACTCGAAGCTCATTATCTCCTACTGACATGGGAGCCGACGCAGGAAATTATGGAAATACAGGCTCTGATATGAAAGCTGCAGCATTGGTTTCACCAACTACAACTGGATGTAAAACAGCAACAGAAACAGTAAGTGTTAGTGTTACCAATATGTCAAGTGTTGCAATAGATTTTAGTGTCAATAATGTTACCATAGCTGTAACAGCTACTGGAGGATATTCTTCCTCTGTTGTTTTAAGCACGGGAACACTAGCGGCTGGTTCATCACAAACAGTTACAATGCCCGCTACTATAGATTTAACTGCAAATGGTACTTATACCTTTAATGCCTCTACCTCCGTTACTGGAGATATAAATACTGGAAACGATGCAATGGCAGCTTCATCAGTAATTATTTTTGGGGGTACCTATACAGTTGGTACCGGTGGAAACTATGCCACAATAGCTGCAGCGGTTACTGCCTATAATGCTGCAGCTTGTTTCTCTAGTAATGTAGTGTTTAGTTTAACAGATGCTGCTTATGATATAGGAACTACTGCTTTAACTATAAATCAAAATGCAAATTCAGGTGCTTATACCCTGACTATTAAACCAGCTGTTGGGGTTTCACCAACAATTACTGGTGCAGTAGCTTCAAGTGCTATTTTTAACATCAGAGCTAAGAATGTTATTATTGATGGGTCAAATACAGATGGAGGAACCACCAGAAATTTAACCATTACAAATACAAGTACAACTAGTCCATATATTATAATTATTGGTAATTCGGGGACTTCTACAGCAACCTCATTAACTGATGTTACGCTTAAAAACACTATTTTAATTAATGGTGTAAACACGAGTACTGCAGTAATTGTTGCGAATAATCTAGCTGCTGCAGGATATTTTAACAACATTACAATTCAAAACAATAGTGTTCAAAAAGCCTATATCGGTATTTATGCTTTGGCTACTGTAGCTACTGGTAATGGTAGTGGTTTATTAATTACCGGCAATGATCTTAATACTTCAGGAGCCAATGCAATAACTTCCACCGGAATTTATGTTCAAGGAGTTGATGGAGCCACGGTTTCTAATAATAACATTGGTAATATTACTTCTTCAACATTAAGTCCAACTGGTATTTGGTTTGCAACCGCTACAAATAGTGGTAGTATTTCTGGAAATACAATTACTGCATTGTCCTATACGGGAACTACAGCATTTGGTCCAAGAGGTATAAATTTAACTACAGGAACGACGACAACAGCAATTTCTGTTAGTAACAATACAATATCTAACTTAACTGGTTCTGGAACAAGTTCACCAAGCAGTGGTATTTACACTACAAGTGTTAACTCATCTATTTTTAATAATAAAATATCAAACATAAAAAACACTAATTCTGGGGGATACTTAGCAAATGGTATTTTTCTTGCTTCTACCTCTACAACTGCTGGTATAACTTTGTATAATAATTTTATATTTGATATTGCAGGGTATGGATATTCAAGTACAGTTGGAGATAATGGTTACGGTATAGTATTATATTCAGGTGGAGGATACAATTTGTATAATAACACCATTAATATGAATACAAATCAAACACAAGGGTATTCAGGAGCTATTTATATATATAGTAGCTTGGTAACTGCTGCTTCAGTTAATATCAGAAATAATATATTTGCTAATACCCAAACAGCAGGTGCCCCTGAAGCTAATCGTTATGCAATATATAGTGCTGCTGCGAATACTATATTTGGAACAATTGACCATAATGATTATTATTCAACAGGAACAAACTTGGGTTACCTTGGAAGTGCTAGAACAAACGTAGCAGGTATTGTTACAGGTTTTGGTGGAAATGCTAATTCTATTAGTGTCTTACCTACCTTTACATCTGCTACTGATTTGCATTTAACAGCAGCAGGCAACTGTAGTATAAATAATGCCGGTACCCCTATTTCAGGAATCACTACCGATTATGATGGTGCTACCAGAAGTACATCCACCCCAGATATTGGTGCGGATGAGTTTACCGGAGATATTAACACTGCGGGAGCTGCAAGTTCTACTCCTACTTTATGTAACAATACTATTTTAACAAATATTACTCACGCAACAACAGTTGCTACTGGAATTGGAACTGCTACAGGATTACCCACAGGCGTTACTGCGGCATGGGCATCAAATACAATAACCATTTCTGGAACACCATCTGCTACTGGAACTTTTAACTATACTATTCCTTTATCGGGTGGTACTTGTACCGTAAATGCAACGGGTACAATTACCGTGAACCCATCGCCAACTGCTTTAGTACTAACCGGAAGCTTGGTTTGTGCTGGAACTACAGGTTCTATTACTTCAAGCACTTCTGTAAGTGGAGTAGATTATCAATTGTATGATTCAGCCAATGCTGCTGTGGGATCAGTACAAGCAGGTACTGGATCTGGTTTAACTTGGTCTTCAATTGCAATAGGAACTGGTTATTATGCCAATGCTACTAATTCAACAACTTCGTGCGTGTCTTCCAATAGTAACAACGTTGCAGTAGGTACAATAACCGATAAAACCTGGATTGGAGGAACTAGCACTTCTTGGAATACCGCTAGCAACTGGTCTTGTGGCACACTGCCTTCAGCTTCAGACGTTATTATAATTAGTTCAGGATCACCCGTTTTAGATACTAACTTTACAGTGGGTTCAGGTGGAAGTTTAACTATTAGTGGTACTTCAACTACGTTCACCATTAGTCCTACAAGTACATTAACTATTGTGGGTGCAACTAATTTTGGTGACAAAGCCGTTACTATTAAATCCAATTCAACTGGAAACGGTGCTATTGGTCAAGTTACTGGAACTCTATCTGGTGCTACTAACGTTACCGTAGAAAGATACATTCCTGCAAAACGTTCCTGGAGAGCAATTACCGCACCAGTAACAATGACAACTTCTATCAATGCCAACTGGCAAGAAGGATCCCCTGGAACTGGAAATGGTTATGGTTTTGACATTTGGTCAAATTCTGGTGGAACAGGAATTATTACCGGTGGAACAGGAAGCTCGTTATTAGCTTACGACTCTACAACAAACAATACTTGGTCAGCAATCACTAATACCACAACTGCAAGTTCAATGATGGACGGATCGAAAAACAAACCATTCATGGCGTTTGTAACTGGACCTTACGGAACTAATAATGTTACTGCTGGAGCTACAGAGACTACACTTAGAGCTACCGGAACTTTATTAACAGGTGATAAAACTTATCCAACAGTTGCCAATAAGTACACCTTTATTGGAAACCCGTATGCAAGTCCACTTGATTTAACTGCTGTATTGAATAACACTTCAAATGCAACAGCTTCTTTTGGCGGAAATGTTTGGGTTTGGGATGCCAATGTTTTAGGAACTTACTCCGTAGGGACCTATAACTTATTTGACTTTGCTGCTTCTAATTATTCTTACACTTCAAGTAATGCTAACATTTCAGGAGCGCAAATTCAATCTGGGCAAGCCTTCTTCGTAAAATCTACTGATGGAGCAAATTTCTCTATTAAAGAGGCGCACAAAGGCTCGGTGTTTACAAATGCGGTATTCCGTTCTGGAGCACCTGAAATATTGCGTGTTAACTTATACAAACAAGTCAACAACGAATGGCCTGGTCGCGACGGAACAATGACAGTAATTTTAGCGGATGCCAATGCCAACCAAACGCCTAACAAAATGGCTAATGGAACGGAGAACATCGCGTTTACTAAAAATGGAGCTAATTTTGCTAGTAACCACCACTTGCCATTGGTTGCAACTGATGTTTTAAACGTAAAAGTTTGGAATACTACTGCAGGAGCCAATTATAAACTGAAAATTAATACCGAGCAATTTGCAACTACCAATTTAAGCGCTACTCTAGAAGATTTGTTTACCAATGCTAGAACACCACTTTCTCTGGACGGTTCGGCTGTAGAATATCCATTCTCAGCAACTACCGATGCGCTAAGTACTGGTAATCGTTTCCGAATTGTATTCCAAACCGCTGCTTTAAGTACAACTATTCCAAAAGCAACTGGTTTCAGTATTGTACCTAACCCTGTAACTGGCGATTCGTTCCAAGTGAATTTAGGAACCTTAGCAACTGGATCATACTCCTACTCTATTTGCAATGCAATAGGTCAGGAAGTAGAAAAAGGAAGTATCAATAATGCTACTCAAAATACCAATTACACAGTGAAATTTAGAGAAACTGCTGCAACGGGTATTTACATTATGAAAATTAAAGGAAGTGATAATTCGGTGTTTACCGCTAAACTAATTAAAAAATAAGAAACATGAAGAC
>JARXAC010000051.1:0-11776 GCA_029866065.1 Flavobacterium sp. | reverse complement strand
TTATTGGAGTAACTGGACTGGACTTACTGACGTAGCTTCGTCTATTCAAGTACAAAGAGGTTTAGGAGCTTCTAAATTAGCTATTGCTTCTGTAGGGGGTACTATTAACATTGTAACTAGATCTTCTGACATGAAAGAAGGTGGGTCTATTGCATCTTCAACTGGTAACGATAATTATCTTAAATCTACTTTTTCTTACTCTACAGGAATAATGAAAAATGGTTTGTCTGCTTCGTTCTTATTAAGTAGAACAAGAGGAGACGGTTATATTAACGGAACAAATTTCGAAGGGACCAACTATTTCTTAGGTCTTGGATATAAATTAAATGACAAACACCAATTTGAATTTACTTTCACTGGAGCAGCGCAATGGCACCACCAAAGATCTACACGAATTACTCTAGCTCAATATTTAACTGTAGGTGGAGGAACTCCAGCGACTAAATACAATAGAGACTGGGGTTATTTCCAAGGAAGTCAATACAATATGAATCAAAACTTTTATAACAAACCAGTAGCATCTATTAACTGGGATTATAAAATCAATGAAACTACCAATTTATCTACTATCGTTTACGGTTCTTGGGGTCGTGGAGGTGGAGCAGGTGCTTGGGGTAGAGCAAATGGTTTAAACTTCAACGACGATAGATGGAGAACTGCTCCGAACGGAACTGGAACAGTTGACTTTGATAAGTTATACGCTTACAACTCTGGTCAAACAGTTCAAGTACCTACAACTTCAGCGTTTACTGCTTTCGCTCCTGCTACAAGAGCTTTAGTTGGTGGTCAATATGTAAATACTGCGGGGACTGAAGCTACCAATGGAGTTTCTAAAATTGCTGGAATCAACTCACACGACTGGTACGGAGGAATTATCAATTTAGATAAAAAATTAAATAACCTTACTCTTGATTTCGGTTTGGATTTAAGAACGTACAAAGGAATTCACGTTAGGTATTTAAATGACCTATTAGGAGCTACCACTTTTAAAGATGTTGCGGATGTAAATAATCCTAACCTTTTTACTAGTGCTACGTCTTCTCCTACACCTTCTTTAAACCCATTTTATCAAGCAATACAAGGTACGCCAATTTTAAGAAATTGGAATGGACTAGTAAATTGGTTGGGTGCTTTTGGTCAAGCGGAGTATGAAAAAGACAACTTAACTGCTTTTGTACAAGCATCGGTTTCTCAACAAAGCTTCCAAAGACAAGATTATTTTCTTTACGCAAATAACAATCCATTACAAGAATCTGATAAAAAGAGCTTAATGGGAGGTAACTTCAAAGCGGGAGCAAATTACAACTTCAATGACAACCACAATGCATTCGTAAATGCAGGTTATTATTCTAGACAACCATTTTTAAATGCTGTTTTCCCAAACAATGCAAACGTAGTTAATACGAACTTAACTAACGAGAAAATTTTAGGATTTGAAGCGGGTTACGGTTATAGAGATGCGAAATTAAACGTTAATGTAAACGTTTACAGTACAGAATGGAAAGACAGATACCAAAGAAGAAATGATACTGACGTAGTAAATAATCTAAATGGATATTATGATTTCCAAGGTATTACTGAGGTTCACCAAGGATTTGAGTTAGAAACAAGATATAAATTGTTCTCTCACTTTAAAGTAACGGGTATGTTTTCATACGGAAACTGGTTTTACAAAGGAAACAGTATCAGTAGCCGTTTCAACCAAAATGGAGATCCATTTGCTGGAGGTACAGTTACAACATTATACTTGGACAACGTAAAAGTGGGTAACACTGCTCAAGTAACCGCTGCTTTAGGTGGAGTAATTGATGTGACTAAAAACATGTCATTCGATGTAAATTATAATTTTAACGATAAATTATACGCTGATATTAATCCAAGTTCATTCACAAGCGCTACTAACAAAGGAACAGTACAATTACCAAGCTTTGATTTAATTGACGCGGGTGTTTCTTACAAATGGGATTTAGCAAATACTACAGAATCAGTAAGATTCAGATTGAATGTAAACAACTTATTAGATACCGTATTTATTGCAGAATCTAATACAAACATTTTTGCTGATGATACAGTACCAGGTGTAACTCCGGCAACAACTTATGCTGCTTCGGGAAGATTGTATGACGGAGTGGCTACAGGAAATCAAGTTTTCTTCGGTTTCGGTAGAACTTGGAATTTCTCATTAAGCTACAATTTCTAATCAGAAAGAAGTAATTTAACACAATCCTAAAACGGCATTCTGAAAAGAATGCCGTTTTTTTATGCTTTTTTCTTTATATTTGTTAAAATAAAAATTAAAATACACCATGAATTTATACGATATTTTAAGACATTTCCACAAAGGCTGGGCTTATTTAGCTTTATTATTACTAGTTGTAGCGGTAGTTAATGCAATTGTTGGCTTCACTTCCAAAAAAGAATTTACTGCCAAAGACCGAAAAATAGCGTTATTTGGTTTAATAGGATCACACGTTCAATTATTAGTTGGTTTAATTCTATATTTCGTTTCTCCGCTTGGGTTTGCTGGATTTAGCATGAAAGTAGCGGAAGCAAGATTAACGTCGCTAGAACATCCGCTAATTAATGTGGTTGCCTTGGTATTAATTACTATTGGTTGGTCCAAACATAAAAAAGCGACAACAAGCGAATTAAAATTCAAATCTTTTGCTGTTTTTTATACGTTAGGATTGCTCTTAATTTTAGCTAGAATTCCTTGGCATTTATGGTTTTAATACCGTTTATAAGATTTAGGTCTAGCAGTATTTAACGAGTACTAATCAAATATAGGTTTATGTCGCAAAAGAATAAAATAATAATTACCGCAATCATTGGGATTCTTTTAGTAATTTTTGGATCACAAATTCGGGCTCAAAAAAGCAGTAAAACGAAGACGCAAAAAGTAGTACTAGACACTGCAAAAGTAAAAGTAATTGCCGCTGACACCCTTCCACCTCGAACAAAACTAAAAGCTTTCAAAACAAAAGCCCATGCTTCTTATTATGCCGATAAGTTTAACGGGAGGAAAACAGCTAGCGGAACTCGTTTTAACAACAATAAATATACTGCAGCCCATAGAAAATTGCCTTTTGGAACTAAATTAAAAGTAACCAATGAAGCCAATGGGAAATGGTTAATTGTTGAGGTTACTGACCGCGGACCCTTTTCTAGAGGGCGAGAACTTGATTTAACCAAACGTGCTTTTATGGATATTGCATCCAATAAAAATAGCGGCGTTGTTATTGTAAAAATAGAAATTGTAGAGAAATAATTACCAATTTTTATAAGGGTTTTTACTTAAATAAGAGTTGTAATATTTTTCATTATTCGTAACTTCTTCGCCCAACCAATCTGGTTTTTCAAAGGCTTCGTCTTCCGATTCCAATTCTATTTCAGCAATAATAAGTCCTTCGTTTTCACCAAAAAATTCATCGACTTCATAAACATGATTTCCGAATTTTACTTCGTATCGGATTTTACTAATTACGCCGCTTTCGCAAAGTGGTAATAATTGTCTGGCTTCGTCAACTGGGATTACTTTTTCCCATTCAAACCTACTCAAACCCGTTTCATTTCCTTTCCCTTTTATGGTTAAATAGCCCTGATTTCCTTTAATTCGTACTCGAACTGTTCGCTCGGGATTCGTGTTTAAATAGCCTTGAGAAATCTCATTTTTTGCAAATGAAATTTCTTTAAACCCCTCCGATTTTACTAAAAATTTGCGTTCTATTTCTATCATCTTAAAAAAACCAAGTGGCAACCAATATTGCCGTAATCACACAAATTACATCCACTAAAAGCATCGTGCTTAATGCGTAACGCGTATTTTTGATATTTACAGAACCAAAGTAAACGGCAATTACATAAAACGTACTTTCGGCGCTACATTGGAAGATACTGCTTAATCTTCCTGTTAAGGAATCGGCACCAAAAGTATTCATAGAATCAATTAAAAAACCGCGAGATCCTGCCGAACTAAAAGGTCTTAGCAAGGCAACCGGCAACGCATCGGTAATTTCTTTGCTCACGCCCATATTCGAAAATCCAAACGCAATCCATTCGCTAATAATTTCAAATAATCCGCTGTTTCTAAATAAGGAAATGGCGACCAACATTCCCAAAACATAAGGAAAAATTGCAACTCCAGTTTTAACTCCATTATTAGCTCCTTTAACAAAAGCCTCAAAAACCGTCGTGTTTGATTCCGTAAATTTCTTTTCTTTTAAGAATGAAAAAACTAATGTAAATGCTATAATTGCAATTAAAATTACAGCTGATAAATTAGAATTAAAATAATTTTTTCCTATAAAATCCAATTGGTTTACATACATTAATAATCCTGTAATTGCTCCTATTAATGCCATTAATGTTATAAATAAAGAAGCACTTAACATGTTGATTTTTTGTTTTATCCCTACTATTAAAAAGGCGGCAATGGTTCCGATAAAAGAAGTGATTATACAAGGGAACATCACGTCTGCTGGGTTCGTAGCATTTGCGGCAGCGCGATAACCAATTATTGAAGTTGCAATTAATGTCAGTCCTGAAGCATGCAAACACATAAACATTATTTGTGCGTCGCTGGCTTTCGCTTTGTCGGGGTTTATTTCTTGTAAACTTTCCATGGCTTTCAAGCCAAAAGGGGTTGCTGCAGAATCCAAACCTAAGAAGTTAGCTGCAAAATTCATCGTCATAAAAGAAATTGAAGGGTGATTTTTTGGAACACTTGGAAACACTTTTACAAACACTGGACTCAATAATTTCGCCAATTTTTCGGAGGCGCCTGAAATAATTAAGAGTTCCATTAATCCGCAGAAAAAGGCCAGATAAGCCAGAAGAGGTAGGATTAAATCCAGTAAAGTGCTTTTACATGTTGGAAGTAATCCATCTGATTTTTGAACTCCGCTGAAGATTTTTACGGTTTTTGCAGAATACACATACGTCGTATCCGGATTAGAAGTGACGTTATCAATTACAATTGTTTGATCTGGAGCTTTTTCAATGCTGTCTTTAATAAAAGCGGGAACTTGGTGAAGGTATTTTTCAGATATAATAATGGGATCGTCTTTTTTCCCATTGATCATAAAATCGAGCGTGTAACTGTTGCCAGAGAACAAGCTAATTAAAACAAATGCAATTGACGAAATAAATATTGCTAACCAAAATCTACTTAATACCATAATTTGTATTTTTTGTAAATGTAAAAAAGTTAAACACAAATTTCACAAATTATCACAAATTAATCTGTGTGAATATTTAAATGGGTGTTCCTTGTCTCTAAACGTGAATGATTTCCTCGTCAATCAGCAAATCTTCCCGACGCAAACGCAAGAATATTTGTGCAACCGCAATCGTGTCTTTTTCGCAATAGGTTACAATTCTATCGATGTCTTTTTCCACATAATAAACATGCCCCACTTGACTTCCGTCGATGTCCCCTTTTGACGAAGGGATTCCAAGTATTTTACACATTAATTTTAACGAAGTATAATGCTTGTAATCACCAAATTTCCATAATTCTAATGTATCCAAATGGGGAATTTCCCATGGTTTTTTCCCAAATAAATTCAGTTTATTAGGCAGTGCAATTTGGTTGATAATCATTCTTCTGGCAATGAACGGAATATCAAATTCCTTTGCATTATGACCACATAAAATGTGCTGCGGCTTATTGAAATGATTGTTCAAGAGATTAATAAAATCGTGAAGAATTTTCTTTTCTTCTCCAAAAAAAGAAGTCACTCTGAAGTGTCGAATGTCTCCTTTAATGGTAAAATAACCCACAGAAATACAGATGATTTTTCCAAATTCAGCCCAAATTCCTGCACGATCATAAAAATCTTCTGGCGAATATTCTTCTTTTCGTTGGTAGTTTGTTTTGTGTTCCCAAAGGTGTTTCATTTCGGCATCCAATTCGTTATAATCGGAAGCTTCTGGAACGGTTTCAATATCAAGAAAAAGAATGTTTTCGAGGAGTATTTTTTCTATCATTTGGCTAGCATTTTATAAGCTTCATCGATATACATAAAGAAGTCTTCGCTGTGTGGCGAATTTTTAGATTTACGCACTCTATTTCCTAATCGAACAAGGATTAATTCGTCTTCAGGAATTACGATTACGTACTGTCCTAAATGACCACGCATATAAAATATTTTCTTCCCTTTATAGTCACTTAACCACCAAGCATAACCGTATTCTGGAGATTCTTTAAATCTTGGTGTTATGGATTTGGCAACAAAAGTACTATCTAATAGTTGCTTGCCGTTCCATTTCCCATACTGTTTGTATAATTTTCCAAATCGGGCAAAGTCTCTTGCATTACTTGCCACACAGCAAAATGCTTTTACAATTCCGTCTTTTTTATCCGTTTGCCAGAGCGCATCGTTTTCGGCTCCCATCGGTTGCCAGAAGTTTTCAGAAACATATTTAGGTAATTTTTCACCAGTCGCTTTTTCAATTACCATGGCTAAAAGTTGGGTGTTACCACTCAGATATTTGTATTTTTTTCCTGGTTCATCCACGCCTTTTAATCCAAGGATTACGTGATCCAATTCATCAGAAAAATAGGCGCGAGTAGTAATTGAAAATGGGCTATAATACGATTCATCCCAATTCAATCCAGAAGCCATAGAAGACAAATCACCAACAGTCATTTTGGCCGATTTTCCTTCTTTAAATTCAGGGAAAAAGTCGGAAACCAATTGGTCTAAACTTTTTATTTTCCCCTCCATTATGGCTTTTCCAAGTGCCGCCGAAACAATGCTTTTGGCCATGGAGAAGGAATTGGATTTCGAGTTTTTATCGAAACCGTCGTAATAACTTTCGTGCCAAAGACTGTCATTTTTTATGATAAGAAAAGCAACAGAACCTACTTCTTTGTGCAGATTTTCTAATTCTGGAGTCGCTTTAATTTTATTGTAATCTTTATGAATTGCCCAGGGTTGAGCGATGGTACTTTTAGAAATGGTGTCGTTATCAAACTCTTTATAGTCTTCTAAAAAGGCGGTTTGATGTCCATTTAAATAGATTGTTCGAATTGCTTTTAATAAATAATCGACATTAAAAACATAGGCCAAAACAATTAAGGAGGACAGACTAATTACGGTCCACAGTGCAATTTTTTTTAGTAATTTCATTAGGAAGTGAGTTATTTGGTTTTTAAATTCTAATTATACGAATATACATAAAATCGTTGAGATATTATTTTAGGTAAATAATTAAAATCTAGAGGTGTAAAAACTATTTAATAGTGCTGTAAACATAGGCTTCCAAACCTTTTAATTCTTCGTCTGACATTTCTTTTGTAAGCGCCAAATTGGTTTTCATTACTTCGTATTGTGAAGGATCAACTATTGGCTTTGCTTCATCTTTTAGGAAGGAAACCATATCGCCATTTTGTGTTTTGTAAATTGTAGCCATTTCTTGAATGCTTGGTCCCACTAGCTTTTCATCAATTCTGTGACAAGCAACGCAATTTCCTTTTCCTTCAAAAATAGATTTTCCAAGTTGCTCAGGGGTTTGCGAAACTTCGTCAGGATTAGGCTGACCAAAAGTTGCTTCGCTTTCTTTTTTGCAAGAAATTACAAAAATTAGACAAACTAATAAAGCTACTTTTTTCATCGTTATTGGTTTAAAATGATTGCTGCTTCTTTGGCAAAATAGGTAGAAATTAAACTGGCTCCAGCTCTTTTAATGCACATTAACTGTTCCATCATAATTTTGTCGTGATCGAGCCAACCTCTTTCGGCGGCTGCTTTTATCATCGCATATTCACCTGAAACATGGAAAACAGTTACGGGAACATTCACCGCATTTTTCACTTCGCGAACAATGTCTAAATAAGCAATTCCTGGTTTTACCATGACCATATCGGCACCTTCTTCAACATCCATTAAGGCTTCTTTGATGGCTTCGATGCGATTGGCATAATCCATTTGGTAGGTTTTTTTGTCTTTGGGAATGTCCGCATTATCAACAGGCGCACTGTCTAAAGCATCACGAAAAGGCCCGTAAAATGCTGAAGCATATTTTGCCGAGTAGCTCATAATCCCTACATTTTGAAATCCTGCTGCATCCAATCCTTGGCGCAAACGCAAAACGCGACCGTCCATCATATCGCTTGGGGCAACAAAATCGGCTCCCGCTTGAGCGTGAGAAACGGCCATTTTTACTAAAGCGTCGTTGGTAGAATCATTTTCTACATCGCCATTAGCAATAATCCCGTCGTGTCCATAAATAGAATAGGGATCCAAAGCCACATCGGGCATCACAATCATTTCTGGACAAGCAGCTTTGATGGCTATGATAGCGCGTTGCATCAATCCGTTTGGGTTCCAAGCTTCTTTTCCGGTATTGTCTTTTAGTGATTCATCTACTTTTACGTAAATGTTTACCGCGCGAATTCCTAATGCGAACAATTCTTTGACTTCTTCAACGGTTAAATCGATAGAACGACGAAAAATTCCTGGCATCGATGGAATTTCTGTTTTGTAATTTTCACCTTCAGCGATGAACATTGGAAACATAAAATCACTCGGACTTAGTGTAGTTTCACGAACCAATGAACGAATACTTTCGTTCACGCGTAATCTTCTGGGTCTTTGTAATGGGAACATGTATTTTAGTTTAAAGTTTAAGGTTTAAAGTTCATTTAAACCCATTTAAAATTTATAATTCAACATTTAAAATAATTGTTAAATCCAATTTCTCGGATTCTCTAACACTTCTATTAATTTTTCTTCCTCACTTCCTTTTTCAGGATGATGGTCGTAAACCCACTGAACGTGTGGCGGCAAACTCATCAAAATGCTTTCAATTCTGCCATTGGTTTTTAAGCCAAAAAGGGTGCCTTTGTCGTGTACCAAATTGAATTCAACATAACGACCTCGACGGATTTCTTGCCACGTACGTTGTGCGGCTGTGTAATCTAAATTCTTTCTTTTTTCGATAATTGGAACATATGCTTCCAGAAAACTATTACCGACTTCTGTTACGAAACTGAACCAATTTTCCATTGACATTTCTTCGGTAGCTTTACAATAATCGAAAAATAATCCGCCTATTCCCCGGGCTTCATTTCTGTGAGCGTTCCAGAAATACTCGTCACATTGTTTTTTATATTTTGGATAAAAATCTGGATTGTGTTTGTCGCAAGCCGTTTTGCAAGTCTGATGAAAATGTTTTGCATCTTCTTCAAACAGATAATAAGGCGTTAAATCTTGACCGCCACCAAACCACGAATTGATTACCTTTTCCTTATCATCATACATTTCAAAATAGCGCCAATTTGCGTGAACAGTTGGCACCATTGGACTTTTAGGATGAATTACCAAACTCAATCCACAGGCAAAAAAATCAGCTTCACCAACATTGAATAGTTGACGCATGGCTTCAGGCAATTTTCCGTGTACTGCTGAAATATTCACACCGCCTTTTTCGAAAACCGCTCCGTTTTCTATAACGCGGGTTCGGCCTCCACCGCCTTCAGGTCGTTCCCAAATGTCCTCACGGAATTTGGCTTTTCCATCGGTATCTTCTATAACTTTGCAGATTTGGTCTTGAAGGTTTTGTAGGTATTGATAGAATTTATCTTTCATTTTTTTAAGTTAATAACTGTTTGCTGACAGCTATTTTTTATATTCTTTTACCGCATCTACGAATGCTTTGGCATGATCCACAGGGATATTTGGTAAAATCCCATGACCTAATTTGGCAATGTATTTGTCTTTTCCGAATTCGTCAATCATTTGGTGAACCATTTTTTTGATCACCGGAATTGGCGAAAGCAAACGACTTGGATCAAAATTTCCTTGCAAAGTGATGTTTCCACCTGATAAATATCTTGCGTTTCGTGGCGAACACGTCCAATCAACACCTAATGCCGAAGCCCTACTTTTCCCCATTTCTCCCAAGGCAAACCAACATCCTTTTCCGAAAACAATAACGTGGGTTTCGTCTGCTAAAGCTTCCACGATTTGGTTGTTGTATTTCCAAGAGAATTCTTGATAATCAATTGGCGAAAGCATTCCGCCCCAAGAATCGAAAATCTGAACGGCATCAACCCCTGCTTTAACTTTTTCTTTCAAATATAAAATAGTGGTGTCGGTTATTTTTTGTAATAATACGTGTGCTGCAACTGGATTGGAGAAACAAAATCCTTTGGCGGTATCAAAACTTTTTGAGCCTTTTCCTTCCACTGCATAACAAAAAATCGTCCATGGCG
Source organism: Flavobacterium sp. (assembly GCA_029866065.1). Classification (GTDB taxonomy): domain Bacteria; phylum Bacteroidota; class Bacteroidia; order Flavobacteriales; family Flavobacteriaceae; genus Flavobacterium. The sequence continues at coordinate 1,557 of JARXAC010000051.1, read as the reverse complement.
AACCTGCAAAACCAATTAACGGAACCTCATCGTTCAACATTTCTTTGGTCAATTTAATTGCATCCATTACATAACCCAAAGTTTCATGGATATTAGGAACAATTACTTTTTCGACATCCTGAATAGTACGAATTGGGTTAGGCAAAAACGGACCGAAATTTTCTTTCATCAAAACTTCAATTCCCATTGCTTGAGGAACAACCAAAATATCCGAGAATAAAATCGCCGCATCGGGACCAATTCTGCGAATGGGTTGAACGGTAATTTCAGCCGCTAATTCTGGAGTTTGACAACGCGTGAAAAAATCATATTTGTCACGCAACGCGATGAATTCTGGCAAATATCTTCCTGCTTGACGCATCATCCAAACCGGAGGGCGCTCCACCGTTTCTCCTCGTAGTGCTTTTAAAAATAGGTCGTTCTTTATCATTTTTTGTTAGTTTAAACGTGACAGGTTTTCAAAACTTGTCAGGTATATTTTATTTAAATTCTGCAATTGCATCCTCAATCACTTCTTCAATGGAAGGTTGATTTGCAACGATTGTATTTTTTACTGTATTTGGCAAAGCTGCCGCGGTAGTTTCGCCAATGCAAAAGCAAAGCTCTTTTTTTATAGTATTTTCTTTCAAATAACTTTCCACTCCCGAAGGACTAAAAAACAAAATAGCTTCTACCGCTTCTTTAACTTTTTTTGGAGTCAAAGATGTTTCGTATACCTGAATCTCATTAAACTTTATTTTCGCTTCTTTTAGTGCTTTCGGCAAAGTTTCTTTTCGCAAATTCCCACTAAAAAAGGTATAACTTTCATTAGCATAAATCAACGTGATGATTTCAGCTAAATCAGCTGCGTAATCAACGTAAACGATAACATTAAAACCATTTTCTTCCAATAAAGCTTTTGTTTTTATTCCAACACAAAAAACATTTTTCGATTTTAATTCTTGACATTTTGGATGAAGCAATACGCTTTGAGCGGCATTTTGACTTGTAAAAATTAAGTTGGTATTGATTTCTTGAAGCTCAAAATTCTGATTTTTTGTAGCTATAAAATCTTCTTCAATAACTGAAAAATTAGCGTTTTCTAACGTTTCTCTTTGCGTTGGAGAAAGCACTTTCGTAGATAATATGCGCACTAGATTACTCATCCTTTTTCAGAGATTCTTTAATGTTAGTCATTAGTTCTTCACCGCCATTACTCAAAATTTCTTTTGCCAATTCAAAGCCGATTTTCTTCCATTGTTCAATTGGAACTACTTTTTCAACTTCTATTTTTTGAGTTCCATCAATGGAGAAAAGAGCACCTTTAAACTCGATGGTGTCTTCGGTAAATTTTGCAATTGCTCCAATTGGCGCCGTACATCCGCCTTCTAATGTTCTTAAAAATTGTCTTTCTATATAAGTACAAATATCGGTTTCTATATCGTTTAATTCGGAAACTGCTTGCCAGCAAAATTCGTTATTTGCCATTGCTAAAACGACCATTGCACCTTGCGCGGGTGCTGGAATCATCCAGTCAAGATTAATGTGATCTAATCCGATTTTTGCTCCCTCTCCTTT
>JARXAC010000046.1:0-19199 GCA_029866065.1 Flavobacterium sp. | reverse complement strand
CATTAAAATTTTTTGTAAAGATAACGGTTTTTCAACAAAAACATATAAAACTTTAACATAATTAAAATAAAACAACAAATTTCATACCATTAATGTTACTTACCATTAAATGATGTCATCGTAATTTCTAACCCAGCTAGTCCAAATGATTTTATAATTTCAGCTGCTATTTCTAGTCTTTCAGGAAGTTTTGTTTTTTCTTCTTCATCCCAATTACCTAAAACATAATCAATCTGTTTTCCTTTTTTGAAGGCATCGCTGATTCCAAATCTAAAACGAGCATATTCTTGAGTATTTAAAACTTGGGTAGTATTTTTCAATCCATTATGGCCTCCATCACTCCCTTTTGATCGAATTCTAATGGTGCCAAATGATAAATTTAAATCGTCAGTAATAATTAGAACCCTGTCCAAAGATATTTTTTCTTTATCCATCCAATAGTGTATTGCTTTCCCACTTAAATTCATATAAGTGTTTGGCTTTAAAAGGAGGAAGGTCTTTCCTTTAATTTTTAATTCAGCAACGGCTCCTAATTTTAAATCATTAAAACTAGCCCCTTCTTTATTTGCAATAAAATCTAGGACTTTAAAACCTATATTATGTCTTGTATTAGCATATTCAGCACCAATATTTCCAAGTCCAACTATTAAAAATTTATTCATATCATCCGATTTGTCTGAGGTGATTTTTATATTAAATAAATTATTTAGCCATTTTATCATCTTGCTAAAGTAAACTATTTATATTCTTTTGGAATCAAGCACACCGGAATTGGATTCATTTTGTGTTGATTAACCAAATTTAATCTTTTATATATCGAAAACGCTTCTTGTTCTCTACCTAAAAAATCAGCATTAGTTTTACCATTTTCATCTTCAATCATAGCCCATTCGAGTTCATCGTAACTGGCGCCAAGTTGCTCTTCATCTGATCTTGCATCGCCAAATAGGCCGTCCGATGGTTTGGCAATCAATATTGAATTTGGAATCTCTAAATAGTCTCCTAAAGCAAAAACATCAGATTTCATTAAATCGGCAATCGGACTTAAATCAACGCCGCCATCACCATATTTTGTATAAAAACCAACACCAAAATCCTCCACTTTATTCCCGGTTCCAGCTACTAAATAGCCATTTATTCCTGCATGATAATACAAAGTGGACATTCTCAATCGCGCTCTAGTATTTGCTAAAGCAAGGTGTTTTTTATTTTCATCCTCCCCAGTTGGAACTATTTTGATAAATTCGTCAAAAACCGAAGTCAAATCGGTGATAACACTTTGAACATTTGAAAACCTATTTTTAAGCTGTTCTATATGTTCTTTCCCCCGACTTACATGGCTTTCATTTTGATGAATCGGCATTTCAACACACAAAGTTGGAAATCCCGTTTGTGCACATAAGGTAGAAGTAACCGCCGAATCTACTCCGCCTGAAATACCAACAACAAAACCATTGGTTTTCGAAGCAATTGCGTACTCTTTTAACCAGTTCACAATATGTTGGTTCACTTTTTCAACTTGAATTGTACTTTTTTTAGACATTTTTTGTTATAGTTTATAGTACTGCAATGTATATTTGCAAAAATAATAATTATTTGGAGCAATTTCCTGCTTTCCGTTGCAATCTTTTTTTTCGTGCCTCAAAAAAAGGATTTCCACTGCACTCAGGGCTAAAAAATGTCTAATATGAAAAAATGGTTGTCTTTATTCTCATTATTGGTGATTTTCGCATCTTGTGATAAAAAAAATAAAATAGAAAAAGAAATTGACGAAATTCCAATGTCAATTAAAGTAGAACGTTTCGATAAAATTTTCTATGGAACTCCAACGGAAAACCTAAATAAAGTAAAACGGCAATATCCTTATTTTTTTCCTGGGGATACTCCAGATTCCGTTTGGGTAAATAAAATTAATAATCCATTATACAGAGAGTTGTATTCTGAAGTTCAAAAAAAATATTCCAATTTTGAAAAAGTAAATTCCGATTTAGAATCTCTTTTCCAACATATAAAATACTATTTTCCAAACACCAAAACCCCAAAAGTAGTTACCCTAATTTCGGAAATGGATTATCAAAATAAAGCTATTTACACCGATAGCTTAGTTCTAATTTCCCTTGATTTGTATTTAGGTAAAAGCCATAAATTCTATGAATTTCCAGAATATTTAAAACAGAATTTCGAACAAACCCAAATTATGCCCGATATCGTTTCAAGTTTTTCTGAAACCAAAATTCCATTTGGAAATAATAAAAGTTTACTTTCCTACATGGTTTATGCCGGAAAGCAACTCTATTTAAAAGATGTTTTATTGCCGGAATGTTCCGATGTGGATAAAATTGGCTACACCCTAGAGCAAATAACTTGGTGTCAAGAAAATGAAAGTTATATTTGGCGAAATTTTATGGAAGAACAATTGCTATATAGCTCCGATTCAAAATTACCAAGCCGATTTATTACCCCAGCCCCTTTTTCAAAGTTTTATCTAGAAATTGATAACGAATCACCTGGTAGAGTTGGAACTTGGATAGGCTGGCAAATTGTCCGTTCCTTTATGAATAATAATGATGTAAATTTGCAGCAATTATTGCAAATGGATCCAATAGAATTATTTCAAAAATCAAAATACAAACCTAAAAAATAATGGCAAATTCAACCTCTGAAATTAATTTTTACATTGATTTAGACGAAAATAAAGTACCTGAAAAATTAAGTTGGTCCGCACAAGACGGAGGCATAAATTCAGAAGAAGCAAAAGCAATTATGCTAGCTATTTGGGATAGTAAAACGAAAGAATCTTTGCGTATTGATTTATGGACAAAAGACATGCCGGTGGATGAAATGAAACTCTTTTTTCACCAAACTTTAGTTGCTATGTCAGACACTTATTTGCGCGCAACTGGTGATGAAAAAATGTCGGAAACAATGAAAGATTTTTGTGATTATTTTGCCGAGAAATTGGAAATATTAAAATAGAATCAACTTAAAACTGACTATTGTTTTTAAAAACCTCTTGATTAACTTCGTCGATATAAGTCAATAATTCCATTTTACCGGTCATTTCTGTTGCTGAGGTTACAAAATGATGCGGCATTTCAGCCCAATTGTTAGCAAACATCTGTTTTTTGTAAGCAGCAATATGTGAATTTATTTTCACTTTACTGATTTTATCTGCTTTGGTAAATACAATACAAAAAGGAATTTCACTTTCTCCCATGTAGGACATGAATTCAATATCAATATTTTGAGCTTCGTGACGTATATCAATTAAAACGAAAGCGCAAACCAATTGCTCTCGAGTTTCAAAATAATCAGTAATAAATTGTTGGAATATCGATTTGGTTTTTTTGGAAACCTTGGCATAACCGTAACCTGGTAAATCAACTAAAAACCAATTGTTGTTTATTAAAAAATGATTTATAAGTTGGGTTTTTCCGGGCCTGCCTGATGTTTTTGCTAAGTTTTTATGATTGGTTAGCATGTTTATCAAAGATGATTTTCCAACGTTTGACCGACCGATAAAGGCATATTCTGGTAAAAAATCTTTGGGACATTTATCCACTTCTGAATTGCTAATAATAAATTCGGCGGTATTAATTTTCATATTCAATTTTGGTTTTTGCAAAGGTAGTTAAAAAAAACACCAAACAATTTTAGAAATTATTTGGTGAAATTAGTTTATAAATTTACCTTTTTTAGCCATTCGAGCATGACTTCGTTGAATTCGTCTGGCCGTTCCATCATTGCGGCGTGACCACATTTATCAATCCAATATAAAGTTGAATTAGGTAAAAGCTTATTAAATTCTAATGCCACTTCGGGCGGAGTTACCGTGTCGTTTTTACCCCAAATTATACAAGTTGGAATGTGCATTTTAGGCAAATCTTTTGCCATATTATGTCGAATGGCACTTTTTGCAATAGTTAGGGTTTTTATCAATTTAATTCGGTCATTGGCCATGCTAAAAACCTCGTCAACCATTTCTTTAGTTGCAATTTTAGGATCATAAAATACCGCTTCTGCTTTCTTTTGGATGTAATCGTAATCTCCACGTCTTGGATAACTATCGCCCATTGCATTTTCATAAAGACCTGAACTCCCAGTTATTACTAGTCCAAGCATTTTTTCAGGATACATTTTTGCATGGTATAATGCAATATGACCACCTAAAGAATTTCCCATTAAAATTACTCTGTCGAAACCTTTAAACACAATAAAATCCTTTACATATTTTGCGAAAGCTTTTACGTTAGTTCTCAATAAACTTTGTGTATAAATAGGTAATTCAGGTATAATAATTTTATAGCCTCTTTCAGAAAAAAAGGCACCTGCAGATTCAAAGTTGCTCAATCCCCCCATTAATCCGTGTAAGACTATTATTGGAGTTCCTTCGCCAGCTTCAAAATAGGTATATCGACCTTCTTTTTTTAAGACTTGTTCCATCAGAATTATTGCTTTTCAATTTAGACAAATATAGTATTTAAATGCATTATTTTTTGATAAAAAATTCAAAAAATAATTAATCAATAAAATTAATTCAAAGTTAATTTTAGGTTTCCTAAAAATAAAATCTCCATTAAATATTTTCTAAAGCAGTTGTAAACTATAAATCCATCATCTTTATTCGATTTTTAAAGGATTGTTTTAGAGTGATTTATAAAATAAATTATCTTTTTTCCCTGTTTTTTTATAAGAAGTGGGAAAACTTATTAACAAAGTGGTATTTTGTGGTAAATTGTGGTAATTTTTTTTTATTTTTGTCAGTATCATTTAAAAACAAGTAAAATTGAATTCAATTATTGGAACATATGAATGCAAAGTTGATGCTAAAGGAAGGCTGCTTTTACCTGCGCCTTTGAAAAAGCAATTGTCAGCCGGACTTCTTGATGGTTTTGTCTTGAAGCGTTCGGTTTTTCAACCTTGTTTAGAATTGTATCCAATGGCAGAATGGAACTTGATGATGAATAAAATCAACAAGTTAAACCGATTTGTGAAAAAGAATAATGATTTTATCCGTCGTTTTACTTCTGGTGTTAAAGTAGTAGAAATAGACACTTTAGGTAGATTATTAGTGCCTAAAGATTTGGTTGCCTTTGCATCAATTTCCAAAGATTTGGTGCTTTCTTCAGCGGTTAATATAGTTGAAATTTGGGATAAAGATTTATATGAAAACTTCATTTCTAACGATGAGGTTGACTTTGCAGATTTAGCCGAAGAAGTTATGGGTAATGTAATTGATGATGAAAATGGAATATCATAACCCCGTTTTATTAAAAGAATCTGTAGACGGACTAGATATTAACCCTGACGGAATTTATGTAGATGTGACTTTTGGAGGTGGCGGACATTCGAGAGAAATCTTGAGTAGGTTAGGTTCAAAAGGCAGATTGTATGCTTTCGATCAAGATGAAGACGCACTTGCAAATTCTATTGATGACGAACGATTTGTTTTAATAAACGAGAATTTTCGATTTATAAAAAGATTTTTACGATTTCACAATATTAAAAGTGTTGATGGAATTTTAGCTGATTTAGGTGTTTCGTCTCATCAATTTGATGTTGCTGAACGCGGTTTTTCTACTCGTTTTGAAGGCGAATTAGACATGAGAATGAGTCAAAAACAGGACTTAAATGCCTATAAAGTGGTTAACGAATATGACGAAGATAATTTAAGAAGGGTGTTTCTGGATTATGGAGAATTAAAAAATGCTCCAGTTATTGCCCGAGTATTAATTGAAGCTCGTGAGATGGAACCAATTAATAATACAGAACAGCTAAAAGTGGTTTTAGGTCGTTTTTTAATAGCACATAAAAGCCATAAAATCTTAGCTCAAATGTATCAAGCCATTCGAATCGAAGTCAACCAAGAAATGGAAGTTTTAAAAGAATTTTTAGAACAATCTTTAGAAATTTTGAAACCTGCAGGCAGATTAAGTGTTATTTCCTATCATTCATTGGAAGACAGATTGGTAAAAAGAATAATGAAAAATGGAATGTTTGAAGGGGAGCCCGAACGTGATTTCTTCGGAAACTTTTCAGTTCCTTTTAAAACAATTGGCAAATTAATTGTCCCAGATTTTCAGGAAATAAAAAGCAACAATAGAGCTAGAAGTGCAAAATTAAGGATTGCTGAAAAGAAGTAAAAAATGAAAAACGGAGTTTACAGCATATTAAAGGCAAGATTCTTAATCAACGAAGAAGCAAATGCGACTAAAAATTGGCGTTTCATCGTATTTCTGATTTTACTGGCTATAATCATGATTGCAAACAATAATAACGTAGATCAGAAAGTTTTTAAAATAATTAAATTAACGGGGGAAGTTAAAGAGTTGCGTTCCGAATTTGTAGATAGAAGATCAGAATTAATGAAATTAAAAATGGAATCGACAGTAACTGAAAAAATGGCTGTAAAAGGAATAGTGCCCGCCTCTGTTCCGCCAGTTAAAGTGGTAATTAAGAAGAAAAAAGAAGAAAAAGGATTTTTCGAAAAATTATGGTAGAAGATAATAAAAATATCATCTTACGAATTTATATAGTTGCAGTGGTCATCTTTTTTATGGCGGTTGCTATTGTAGTAAAAATGACTAATATCCAATGGGTAGAAGGAGATTCTTTGCGCAAATTAGCCAACAAACATTCGATTAAAAACTTTGTTATTCCTGCTAATAAGGGAAATATCTATTCTGCAGATGGTAGCTTGCTAGCGACGTCAATCCCAAATTACAACATTCGTTTTGATGCAAAGGCTCCTAACGATAAAGATTTTCATAAATTCATAAAGCCATTATCCGATTCTCTAGCAGTATTATTCAATAAACCAAGTAATTTTTTCCAACTAGAATTAACAAGAGCAAGAACTAGTGGCAATCGATTTTATTTGTTAGCCAAAGATTTAAGTTACACACAATACATTAAAATCAAGGAATTTCCACTTTTTAAATTGGGAATTTATAGAGGTGGAATAATTGTTGAACAAGAAGTAGTTAGAAAACATCCTATTGGCGAAATTGCTTCTAGAACAATTGGTTATGAACGCATTACACCTGAAGGATTACCTGACGGAAAAGGAATTGAGTGGGCTTTCAGAAAATATTTAAATGGTAAAGACGGTAAAGTTTTAAAACAGAAAATCGCTATAGGACAATGGAAACCCATTCGTGATGTGAATGAAGTAGAGCCACAGGATGGATATGATGTTATTTCCACCTTAGACGTTTATATTCAAGATATTGCGCATCATGCATTGATGGAACAACTCCTCAAATTTAAAGCAGAACACGGATGTGTCGTTGTTATGGAAACCAAAACAGGTTATGTAAAAGCAATTTCAAATTTAGGAAGGATTGCGGATAACACTTATGCTGAAACTACCAATTATGCTATTCAAGAATCCCACGAACCTGGTTCTACTTATAAGTTAGCAGATATGATGGCGCTATTGGAAGATAAAAAAGTAGATACAAGTACTGTTTTTAATACCAATGGAGGATTAATGTTTATTGAAGGTAGAAGAGTTAAAGATTCTCACGACGGCGGTTACGGAATTATTTCATTGGCTAAAGGGTTTGAAAAATCATCGAATACTGTAATGGTTCAAGCAGTTTATAATAATTATAAAAAAAATCCTGCAGAGTTTGTAAACCATCTAAACTCTTATGGATTAAATAAGCCGTTAGGATTGTCTATTCAAGGGGAAGGAATTCCGAGAGTTCCTCAGCCAACAGATAAAAGTTGGTCGCCAATGTCACTGCCATCAATGGCTTTTGGGTATGAAGTTTCAATCACTCCATTGCAAACATTAACGTTCTATAATTCGGTTGCAAATAATGGGGAAATGGTAAAACCACAATTTGTTTCTGAAATTAAAGAATGGAATAAAACGATCAAAAAATTCGATAAAATAGTAATGAATCCTAAGATATGTTCCAATGCTACTATTTTAAAATTAAGAGCCGTAATGGAAAATGTGGTAAAACGAGGAACTGCTAAAGATTTATATTCTAAAGATTTCTCATTTGCTGGAAAAACAGGAACTGCACAAGCTAATTATGTTATAAACGGTGGGTCTGACAAACATTATATATCCTCATTTGTAGGTTATTTTCCGGCAGAAAATCCAAAATATTCCTGTATTGTAGTGGTACACAAACCAGATACTTCAACAAATCAATATTATGGAGCTGATGTAGCTGGACCTGTATTTACTAGAATAGCTCAAAAAATATTTACGGATTCTCCTACAAAAAATGAAGTTAAAAATTTGAATCTAAAAAATTCAAATCAAGAAAAAAATTATTCGGAATACTATACTAAAAATCAAGATAAAAAGAATGTAATTCCAAATTTAAAAGGAATGTCTGGAATGGATGCAGTGGCTTTATTAGGGAATTTAAAAGTAAAAGTAAAAGTTAGAGGGGTTGGAAAAGTAAAAAAACAATCTATAAACCCAGGCGAAGCAATAAAAAACGATACAATTATAACATTAGAATTATCTTGATTAATTTAAAAGACATACTTTGGAAAGTAGCAATTGAGGCCGTTCATGGTTCAACGGATGTTGCTATTGAAAAAATGGAATTTGATTCTCGAAAAGTTTCTGAGAATGATGTCTTTATTGCTATTCGTGGGACAATTTCTGATGGACATGAATTCATAGAAACGGCTATAAATAAAGGAGCAACAACAATTATTTGTGATGTTTTTCCTGAAATTATTGTTACAGGAGTTACCTACATCAAAGTAAATGACACTAACAAAGCAATGGCTTTTATGGCTGCAAATTACTTTGATAATCCATCCCAAAAATTAAAATTAATCGGGATTACAGGAACCAATGGTAAAACTACAATTGCCTCTTTATTATTCCAATTATTTCAAAAAGCAGGGTATAAAACAGGCTTACTTTCAACAGTTAAAATTGTTGTTGATACAAATGAATATAAGGCAACCCATACTACACCTGATTCTATTTCAATAAATTATTATTTAAATGAAATGGTAAATGCGGGTGTTGACTACTGTTTTATGGAAGTAAGTTCGCATGGAATTCATCAAAAACGAACAGAAGGCTTGCATTTTTCGGGAGGGGTTTTCACGAATTTGTCACACGACCATTTAGATTATCACGCTACGTTTTCTGAATATAGAGATGTAAAAAAATCATTTTTCGATCATTTACCAAAAACTGCTTTTGCATTATCAAATATCGATGATAAAAACGGTTCGGTAATGATGCAAAACACCAATGCCAAAAAAAGGACCTATGCATTAAAAACCTATGCTGATTATAAAGCTCAAATTTTAGAAAATCAATTGTCGGGGTTGTTGCTGAAAATAAACGATAATGAAGTTTGGGTGCGTTTAATAGGGACTTTTAATGCCTATAATTTGCTTGCTATTTATGGAACGGCAATTGAATTGGGGATGGAATCTTTAGAAGTTCTTCGATTATTATCCGACCTAGAAAGCGTGTCAGGTAGATTTCAATATGTGGTTTCAAATGGTAAAATCACTGCCATTGTTGATTATGCGCACACCCCAGATGCTCTAGAAAACGTATTAAAAACCATCAACGATATTCGCACTAAAAATGAACAATTAATTACCGTAGTAGGTTGTGGTGGCGACAGAGATAAAACGAAAAGACCAATAATGGCTGACATAGCGTCTGATTTAAGCGATAAAATTATCATTACATCTGATAATCCTAGAACTGAAAATCCGGAAACCATTATTGAAGAAATGGAGCGAGGAGTTGCTCCTCAAAATTTTAAAAAAACAGTTTCTATTACTGATAGAAAACAGGCGATAAAAACGGCATGCCAATTAGCTCAAGCCAATGATATTATTCTAATTGCTGGAAAAGGCCATGAAACTTATCAAGAAATTAATGGGGTTCGTCATGATTTTGACGATATGAAAATGGTAAAAGAAATGTTAGACCAATTAGGAAAATAAAGACAAAAAGAGAATCGAATAACCGAATTACCAAATAAACGAAACTATGTTATACTATTTATTTGAATACCTGCACAAAGCTTTAAACATTCCTGGAACTGGAGTATTTCAATATATTACGTTTAGATCTGCATTAGCATTAATATTATCGTTGTTGATTTCCACCATTTTTGGTAAGAGAATTATTAATTTTTTGAGAAAGCAACAAGTTGGAGAAACCGTAAGAGAACTTGGACTTGAAGGACAAGCACAAAAAGCAGGAACGCCAACAATGGGTGGATTAATTATAATTTTTGCCACATTAATTCCTGTTTTATTATTAACAAAATTAAATAATATATATATAATTCTATTAATTGTTACTACTATTTGGATGGGAATAATCGGATTTATTGACGATTATATTAAAATTTTCAAAAAAGATAAAGAAGGTTTAAAAGGTATTTTTAAGGTTTTTGGACAGGTAGGTTTAGGAATTATAGTAGGTTCTGTTTTGTATTTACATCCTGATGTTACGGTTAGGAAAGATTTAAATTTGAAAGGTCCAATAGTTCAAACAGAAAAGGTGATTCAAAATGCCCCAATTGAAGAAAAATCAACGGCTACAACAATTCCGTTTTTTAAAAATAACGAATTCGATTATGCAGAATTACTTGCTTGGACTGGTGATGGATATGAAAAATGGGCTTGGTTAATTTTCATTCCAATTGTGATATTTATAATCACAGCAGTTTCAAATGGGGCTAATTTAACCGATGGAATAGACGGTTTAGCCGCAGGAACATCTGCGATTTCTGTCCTCGCATTGGCAATATTCACTTTCGTTTCAGGTAATATTGTTTTTTCAAATTATTTGAACATAATGTACATCCCAGATTCTGGAGAAATGACCGTTTTTATAGCTGCTTTTATTGGAGCTTTAGTTGGATTTTTATGGTATAATTCTTATCCAGCGTCAGTATTTATGGGCGATACAGGTAGTTTAACTATTGGAGGAATTATTGCTGTTTTGGCAATCTCAGTTCGTAAAGAAATGCTAATTCCTTTAATATGTGGAATTTTCTTAGCTGAGAACTTTTCAGTGGTACTTCAAGTGGGTTATTTTAAATACACCAAAAAAAGATTTGGCGAAGGTCGACGAATATTTTTAATGTCGCCATTGCACCATCATTACCAGAAAAAAGGATACCACGAAAGTAAAATCGTAACCCGATTTTGGATTGTAGGAATATTATTAGCAATAGTTTCAATAGTAACATTGAAATTAAGATAATATGAGATTAGTCATACTTGGTGGTGGCGAAAGCGGGGTTGGAACCGCAATCTTAGGGAAGAAACAAGGATATGATGTTTTTGTTTCTGATTTTGGAAAAATAAAACAAAATTATAAGGACGTTCTTAATCAATACGGAATAAATTGGGAAGAAGAAAAGCATACTGAAGAAGCAATTATCAATGCCGATGTGGTGATGAAAAGCCCCGGAATTCCTGAAAAAGCGCCGATTGTAAAATTACTTGTAGCAAAAAATATTCCAGTACTATCTGAAATTGAATTTGCTGCGCCTTTTACTAAAGCCAAAACAATTGGAATAACTGGTAGTAATGGTAAAACCACAACTACAATGTTAACTTATCATTTACTAAAATCGGCAGGTTTAAATGTGGGCTTGGGTGGTAATATTGGAAAAAGCTTTGCATGGCAAGTTGCAGAAGAAAATTACGATGTCTTCGTGTTGGAATTAAGTAGTTTTCAGTTGGATGGTATAATAAATTATAAGCCTGAGATTGCAATTATAACCAATATTAGCCCGGATCATTTAGATCGTTATGAATATAAATATGAAAATTACATAGCTTCAAAATTTAGGATTACAATGAATCAAACAGAAAATGATTTTTTGATTTATGATGCCGATGACGAAGCAATTACAGAATGGTTCAAAAAAAACAAAACAAAAGCACAATTAATTCCTTTTTCAATTTCAAAAACAGTTGAAAACGGAGTCTTTTTAAAAGATAATACTATGGAAATCAACATCAACGAAGAAGAATTTGTAATGGAAACGCAATACATTGCATTAGAAGGAAAACACAACATGAAAAACGCAATGGCAGCAACTTCAGTAGCGAAATTGATGCAAATTCGCAAACAAACGATTCGTGAAAGTTTGTCTAATTTTCAGGGGGTTGAACATCGTTTGGAAAAAGTGCTAAAAATTCAAAATGTACAATACATAAATGATTCGAAAGCTACCAATGTAAACGCAACTTTCTTCGCTTTAGACAGTATGAATACACCTACGATTTGGATTGTTGGTGGTGTTGACAAAGGAAATGATTATTCCGAATTGATGTCTTTGGTACATGAAAAAGTGAAATCTATAATATGCCTTGGGGTTGATAACAAGAAAATTATCGATTCTTTTGGTAATATTGTTGATATGATGATTGAAGTTTCCAGCATGAAAGATGCCGTTACTATGGCACAAAGATTAGCTGAAAAAGGAGATACAGTGCTTTTATCTCCTGCTTGTGCAAGTTTCGATTTATTTGAAAACTATGAAGACAGGGGAAATCAATTTAAAAATGCAGTACAACATTTGTAATAATTTAAGATTTCAGAGTTAAGATTTCAGATAAAATTATCAGAATCATCGTTAAATAAAAACCAATAGATTTAGTATTTTAAATCTTAAATCTTAGATCTTAAATCAAAAATCAGTTATGAAAGAACTAATAAACAATTTAAAAGGAGATAAAGTAATATGGACATTCGTGGCCCTATTGGCTTTGTTTTCGTTTATGCCTGTTTTTAGTGCGAGTAGTAATTTGGCATTTATGAATGGAGGTGACGGAAATACAATAAGCTATTTGTTGACCCATTTGGCTCATATTTTTATGGGATTTTTAATTATTTATGGAGTTCACAAAATTCCATACCACTATTTTAGACCCATTTCAAAAATTGCATTGCCCATTGTTTGGCTGCTATTAGCCTATACTTTGATTAAAGGAACTGTTATTGCTGGCGCAAACGCTAGCCGCTGGATTAAAGTGCCATTCATTGGAATTACTTTTCAAACATCGACTTTTGCATTTGTTGTATTAATGATTTTTGTTGCGAGATTTCTTTCTAAAAAATCAGAGGAACCGGTTACTTTTAAGTCGTCCTTATTAGACCTTTGGCTTCCGGTATTTATAACATTAGGATTTATTTTACCAGCTAATTTTTCTACCACAGCGCTCATTTTTGCTATGGTCATCATGCTGACATTCGTAGGTAATTATCCTATTAAATATATTGGATTCATTATCGGATCGGGTGTTGTTTTTTTTCTGTTTTTTGTGTTATTATCAAAAGCTTTTCCTGATTCCAAATTCTTTAATAGGGTAGGAACCTGGTCAAGTAGAATTGAAAATTATACTTCTAACAAACCTGGCGAAGACGATTACCAAATTAAAAATGCAAAAATAGCCATTGCATCGGGTGGGATTTATGGATTGGGACCAGGAAAAAGTGTACAGAAAAGCGTACTTCCTCAATCTTCTTCCGACTTTATTTATGCAATTATTGTTGAAGAATATGGTTTAATTGGAGGGCTTTTAGTGCTTAGTTTGTACTTGCTGCTCTTCTTTAGATTTATTGTCGCAGCCCACAAAGCCAATACGCTATTTGGAAAATTAGTGGTCGTTGGACTTGGTTTTCCAATGATATTTCAGGCGCTTATCAATATGGGTGTTGCTGTTGAATTGTTGCCAGTTACAGGTCAAACATTACCTTTAATAAGCAGCGGAGGAAGTTCAATTTGGATGACATGTGTTTCTCTTGGAATTATTATTGGGGTAACCAAAAAAGAAGAAGAAATTGCTCAAGAACTAAGTGAAGCTGAAAAAAGAGATCAAATATTGCAAAAATTAATTGACGAGCAAATAGAAAAAGAAAATTCGCTTGAGCAGCAAGAAATAGTAGATACCGATAATTATTCTATAGAAGATGCTTCTGCAAATCCTATGGAACCCGTTTTGAAAAAGAAATAACACTCACTTTCCCATAAGGGGAATTAGAATAGATAATGAAAGAAGTTAATACAAATAGGAGCAATTCAGTTTTATCTCCTTCCCTTTGGGAAGGCTGGGATGGGATTAAATTCATTATTAGCGGTGGCGGAACTGGGGGTCATATTTACCCAGCAATTGCTATTGCAAATGAATTAAAATCGCGTTTTCCAAATGCAGAATTTTTATTTGTAGGCGCTCAGGATAAAATGGAAATGCAAAAAGTACCTCAAGCAGGTTATGCCATTAAAGGGCTTTGGATTGCTGGTTTGCAAAGAAAATTAACCTTGCAAAATTTACTTTTTCCAGTAAAATTATTGAGTAGCTTATTGAAATCAAGGGCGATAATTAAGAGTTTTAAACCTGACGTGGTTATAGGAACTGGAGGATTTGCTTCTGGACCATTATTGCAAATGGCAAATTCTTTAAATATTCCAACGTTAATTCAAGAGCAAAATTCCTATCCTGGAATTACCAATAAATTATTGAGTAAAAAGGCCAATAAAATTTGTGTTGCCTATGAAAATTTAGAGCGTTTTTTTCCAAAAGAAAAGATGATTCTAACTGGAAATCCTGTTCGCCAAGATTTAATAGCTATCGTTAGTAAGAGAGAGGAAGCAATTAAATTTTTCAATTTGGATCCTTCCAAAAAAACACTTTTAGTTTTAGGAGGAAGTTTGGGTGCTCGAAGAGTGAACCAGTTAATTGAAAAAGAACTCGATTTTTTTGCTTCACAAAACGTACAGATTATCTGGCAATGTGGAAAATTTTATTTGGATGAATATAAAAAATATGATTCCAATAACGTTCAAGTTTTAGCTTTTATAGACCGTATGGATTTGGTTTATGCTGCTGCCGATTTTGTGATTTCAAGAGCGGGTGCATCATCGGTTTCGGAGTTGAGTATAGTGGGGAAACCCGTACTATTCATTCCGTCACCAAATGTAGCTGAAGATCATCAAACTAAAAACGCCAAATCGATAGTGGATAAAAATGGGGCGTTGATGATTAAAGAAAGTGAATTAGATGAAAATTTCAATACTGTTTTTAGCGATTTAGTAGCTAATGAAATTTTGCAAAAGCAACTTTCTGAAAATATAAAAAAGTTAGCTAAAGTAAATGCAACCAAAGATATTGTTGATGAAATTGTGAAATTGATAAAATAATTATTATCCAAATAAATGAATTTAAACCAAATACATAACGTCTATTTCATAGGAATCGGAGGAATCGGAATGAGTGCCTTAGCGCGCTATTTTAAGTCTATCGGCAAAAATGTATCTGGATATGATAAAACAGAAACGGAGCTAACAAATGAATTAATTGAAAGCGGAATCGACGTTCATTTTAAAGATGAAATTGGTCTTATTCCAACCGAATATTATATTGAAAACACATTAGTAGTCATTACGCCAGCCGTTCCAACAACTCATTCTCAATGGAATTATTTTCTAGAAAGAGAATTTATCGTAAAAAAAAGAGCAGAAGTTTTGGGATTAATAACTAAAGATACTTTTTGTTTTGCAGTGGCAGGAACCCATGGAAAAACAACAACGTCTAGTATTTTAGGTCATATATTATATCAAAGCGGTGCAGATGTTACTTCTTTTATAGGCGGAATTGTAGAGAATTACAATTCGAATTTAATCGGAACTGGAAAAACAATAACGGTAGTTGAAGCTGATGAATTTGATCGTTCTTTCTTGCATTTGTATCCAAATATTGCTTGTATAACATCAATGGATGCCGATCATTTGGATATTTATGGAGATAGCGCAGCAATTGAAGCTTCGTTTTTAGAATTTGCAAATAAAATTACAGATAAAAGTCAGCTTTTCATTGCTAAAAACTTGGATCTTGAAGGGGTAACAGTTGCTGTAAATGATAATGCTGATTTCAAAGCGTTTAATGTTCGAATTAAAAATGGAAATTATGTTTTTGATGTGCAAACGCCAACGGAAGTGATTTCTGATTTACAATTTGGATTACCAGGAAAACACAATTTAACAAATGCATTGATGGCATTGGCAATGGCCAAAACATTTGGAACTTCTAATAATGATATTGCAACTGGATTAAAATCTTTTAAAGGAATAAAAAGAAGATTTTCCTATCAAATAAAAGAATCAAATTTAGTTTACATCGATGATTATGCGCACCATCCAACAGAAATTGATGCTGTTTTTCAAGCCCTTTCTGAATTGTATCCAAGCCAAAAAGTTCTTGCCATTTTTCAGCCACATCTTTTCAGTAGAACGAAAGATTTTGGTGATGGATTTGCAAAAAGCTTGTCCCAATTTGATGAAGTGCTGTTGTTAGATATTTATCCAGCAAGAGAATTACCAATAGAGGGAATCACATCGAGTTGGCTTTTAGACAAAATGACAAATAACGAGAAAAAAGTGGTTTCAAAAACGAATTTGATTTCTGAAATTTTGAAAAGTGATGCTAAAATTATCGTTACCATTGGAGCAGGAGATATTGGGGAATTAGTGTCATCAATTAAACAAGCATTGCAAAATAATAATTAATATAAAGTAAAGCCAAGATTAACTGATTTTTTAAAATATAAAATGGAAAAAGAGACAAGAAAAAATATTTGGATAAACGCAAGATTGATTTTGATGATTGTTGTGGTTATTTTTCTATTTTCTTTTTCAGCAAAACGAAATTCGGAACGAAAAATCATAAAATCGGAGGTAATTTTTGTTGGAAATGACGAGCTTTTTATTACTCACGAAACGGTTAATAAATTGTTAATAGAAAAAAATCAGAGTGTGCAAAAACCTCAAAAAGTTACGGTAGATTTGAACAAATTGGAAAATTCCCTTGACAATTATAACATGATTGAAAAATCAGAAGTGTTTATAAGTATCGATGGAGTGTTAAAAGCATTTGTAAAACAGAAGTCGCCAATAGCAAGGGTTTTTGACGAAAACGAATCCTTTTATTTTGATTATCAGGGGAATAAAATGCCGTTATCGGAAAATTTTACGGCGAGAGTTCCGTTAATTTCAGGTACTATAAATGATGAAAATAGTAAAGATTTAAATGAATTATTTCGATTTATTTATGACGATGATTTTTTGAAAAAAAACATAATTGGAATAGAAATTTTGCCAACGGGAGCGATAATTATGTCCAATAGAAATTATAATTATAAAATTGATTTTGGAAGAACCATAAATGTGGAGTCAAAATTTAAAAATTATAAGGCGTTTTTTCAAAAAGCGGAAGCAGATAGTTCGTTAGTAAAATATAAAACAATAAATCTTAGGTTTACTCAGCAAGTCGTTTGTACTAAAAAATAGGTTATGGAAAAAGAGAACATTGCAGTTGGATTAGACATTGGGACAACCAAAATTGTCGCAATGATTGGCAGAAAAAATGAATACGGGAAACTGGAGATTCTTGGAGTTGGAAAATCCAAAAGCCTAGGTGTGAAAAGAGGTGTAGTTGATAATATCACACAAACTATTCAATCGATTACACTTGCAGTTCAGGAAGCGGAAGCCAATTCAGGGTATAAAATTAAAGACGTAGTGGTAGGTATAGCGGGACAACACATTCGCAGTATTCAACACAGTGATTACATCAGCAGAAGTAATGCTGAAGAGGTAATTGGTGATAAAGATATTGATTTGTTAATTAATCAGGTTCATAAATTAGCGATGTTGCCGGGCGAAGAAATTATTCATGTATTGCCACAAGAATTCAAAATTGATGGGCAATCGGAAATAAAAGAACCCATAGGAATGTGTGGTGGAAGATTAGAATCTAGTTTTCATGTGGTGGTAGGACAAGCATCGTCGATAAGAAACGTAGGAAGATGCATTCAAAGTTCTGGAATCGAATTGTCTGGATTAACATTGGAACCTCTGGCATCTGCAGACGCCGTTTTAAGTCAAGAAGAAAAAGAAGCAGGAGTAGCATTGATAGATATTGGAGGAGGAACTACGGATTTAGCCATTTTTAAAGACGGCATTATTCGCCACACTGCCGTAATTCCTTTTGGAGGAAATGTGATTACAGACGACATTAAAGAAGGCTGTTCTATCATTGAAAAACAAGCGGAATTATTAAAAGTAAAATTCGGATCGGCTTGGCCAGGAGAAAATAAAGACAACGAAATTGTTTCTATTCCTGGATTAAGAGGGAGAGAGCCAAAAGAAATTTCTTTGAAAAATTTGTCTAAAATAATCCATGCCCGTGTGGTGGAAATAATTGAGCAAGTATTTGTAGAAATAAAAGCTTACGGACATGAAGATCCAAGACGTAAATTAATTGCAGGAATTGTATTAACAGGTGGAGGCGCACAATTAAAACATGTGAAACAACTTGTAGAATATATTACGGGAATGGATACAAGAATTGGATATCCAAATGAGCATTTAGCTGGAGATTCAGACGAAGAAATTTCAAGTCCATTATACGCAACAGCAGTTGGATTGGTAATGAACTCTATCGATAATAACTCCCAAAGCGCTGTTAGAGTATCTTTTTCTGCGCCAGAGAAAGTAAATGTGTATCGAGCTCCGGTAGATCCAGTTAGAGATGTTGTCGAGGCTCCTGAAATTGAAATGGAAGTAGAAAAGGAAGTTGAAATTGAATTGCCAATACTACCCGAATCAACGGAAACAAAAATTAGAAAATCATTTTTTGATAAGTATGTCGATAAAATAAAAGAATTTTTAGACAACGCAGAATAATAAAAATAAGAATTCCATTTTTACTTAATAAAAGTAAAAAGATAAAATATAGAATAATTAATAAAGTAAAAAACCAATATTATGATGAGCAACTCAGATTTTGGAAGTATATCATTTGATTTACCAAAAAACCAATCAAATGTGATTAAAGTAATCGGCGTGGGTGGCGGCGGAAGTAACGCAATCAACCATATGTTTAAGCAAGGTATCAAAGGCGTAGATTTTATCGTTTGTAATACCGATTCTCAAGCCCTTGAAAACAGTGCTGTACCAAACAAAATTCAATTAGGGGTAACCCTTACCGAAGGTTTGGGCGCTGGTGCTAATCCAGATGTGGGACAACAATCGGCTATTGAAAGCATTAGTGAAATTGAAAAAATGTTAGACAGCAATACTAAAATGGTTTTCATTACCGCTGGAATGGGTGGTGGAACCGGAACAGGTGCTGCGCCAGTAATTGCTCAATTGGCGAAAGAA
>JARXAC010000052.1:0-62002 GCA_029866065.1 Flavobacterium sp. | reverse complement strand
TCCAACCCGAATTGGGCAAATGTATGCCAATGGGCATTTTGGAGGACACATGTTAGTTGAAGTTTGGAGCGATGGTCGTTGGATGGTGATGGATCCTCTATTCAACCAGTTTTTCACAAAACCCGATGGCAGTTTGGCTTCCTTTGAAGAGGTACAAAATAATTTTTCTTACTATTCGAAACAATTGCATCCGGACTATCCAAAAGAATATCAATACCAGGATGTTCGTTATACCAACTGGAATAAAATACCAGTAGTTTCTCCTTTTGCAAAGAAGTTATTTAATTTTGTTTACGGAGAACAACGTGCAAATGAGATATGTTTGCGAAAATACCTCATAAAGTTTTATCTTAATTGGCATTATGTGTTTTTGAGTTTGTTTGTTACTTGCGCAGGAATACTATTTTTTCAAGCCCGAAATAGAAGCAGTATAAAACAGTAAATGGAAGCTTCACTTAAAACAAATCTTTTTTGGGACTATTTAAATCGCTTTGGATCAACTGCTTTTGGTCTTGTAACAAGTATCATTTTATCAAGAATTTTAAGTCCAAATGAATTCGGAATTGTTGGTATTTCAATTGCAGTAACTTCACTCGGGGGAATTTTTTTAAATTTAGGATTTGTAAATGGAATAATTCAATCTAAAATTTTAGACAATCAAATTCTATCAACGGTTTTTTATTTAAACTTAGCAATAGCAATTTTAATTTATTTTGGAATTTTTATTTCTTCAGACTGGGTTTGTAATTATTATGAAATAAATCAATTAGGTACAATTCTTAAAGTTTCAAGTATTGCTTTCATTTTTAATGCAATGAGTTTGATTTCATATGCCCAGTTAAATAGGGAAATGAATTTTAAACTAATAGCTGGAATCGATTTATCATGTGCTTTGCTTAGTGGTAGTTTAGGGATTTATTTAGCATTAAATCAATATGGAGTTTGGAGTATTGTTTATCAAATGTTGTCAAATTCAATGTTAATGTTCTTATGTTTTTATTATTTTAAAAAATGGAGGCCATTATTATATTTTAATTTATCAAGTATAAGTTCATTGTTTAAATTTGGAAAATTTATATTCTTATCAAATTTACTTGAAACAGTTTATTCAAGATTTGATATATTGATTATTGCAAAAATTTTCAATGTTAATACTTTAGGATTATACACTCGTGCCCAAGGTCTAGAACTTTCGATAAGAAATTTAAGCTCTAGTAGTATAATTACAGTTCTTTTTCCTGCCTTTTCAAACGTTAAAGAAAATATTTATTTATTAAAGAAACTGTATTACAAATATTTTGAAATTATATGTTTCACTTTTTTTTTATTAGGAGGTATTTTTTATTTAATTTCCGAGCAGTTATTCATAATATTATTTGGAATTAAATGGGTTATTTCCTCCCTTTTTTTCAAATTAATGATAATAGCTGCATTCTCTTATCCATTATGTAACATTGGGAATTCTATTTTACAAGCTAGAGGAAATAGTAGAATGGTATTAATTTTTGAAATTTCTAAAAGAATAATTCAAATTCCTTCCTATTTCATTGCTTATTATTATGGAATAACTGATTTTTTAATAAGTTATATTTTATTAGGTCTACTTAATACTTTAATTAATATTTCATTTGTTAAAATTGAAATTGGAATTTCTAATCTAAAAACATTAAAAATTTTATTACTATATTTAGTTCCTACTCTTTTATTGGTATTTATAGTTCAGTTTAAATTTATTTTAATTCCTGTCTCAACTCCTTTTGTAAATTCAATTCAGAACATTTCATTTTTTATTATAGGTTATCTTTTGATTCATTATTTTAATAAAAGCAAACCTTTTTTTAGTATGCTAAGTATAATTAAATCAAATTTTAATTGATCAAATATGATTAAGAAATCTATTAGTTTTATAAAAAAATATGGATATGTTTTTTTTCTAATAAAATCAATTGAATTAATAGTTAAATTTTTTAATTTAATATAATATTAAAATTAAAAGGGTTGTTCTATTTTAAAACATTTAATATTAAAATGGGAAAAAATATTTTAATAAATAATTCAATTTTCATTTCTAAAATTGGTAAAAACATAACTTTTTATCCAAATACAATTTTTGAATTTGGTATAGATTCAGAATTTATTATCGGTGATAACACTTTATTATCATATGGTGTTATTGTCTCATGTAATAAAAAAATAAGTATAGGTAATGATTGTCAAATAGGAGAATATACTTCTTTAAGAGACACTACTCATGATTATTCAGATAATGGAATTCCTATGAAATATAATCTAGATATATCAAAAGAAATTATTATAGGAAATAATGTTTGGATTGGAAGAGGTTGTATAATAATGCCAGGAACAATAATTGAAGATGGAGTGGTAGTAGGTGCAAATAGTATTGTAAAAGGATACCTAGTAAAAGATTCAATTTATGCTGGTTTACCACTTAAATTAATTAAGAAAAGAAATTAAAAAAACAATGTTTGAATATATTTCGAAATGCAGAATTATATAAATTTATTATAAAAAATAAAAAAAATGATAAAATTAAATTTAGGTTGTGGCTCGATTAGACCAAAAGGGTGGATAAATACGGATTCTTCACTGAATGCGAATTTACAAAGAGTTCCAATTATTGGTAAATCTTTAGCTAAAATAATTAGTAATGTTTCCTATGATTCAAATAATTTTACCTACATGAATTTAAATCATAACTGGAAATTTAAAGATTCATCCTTAGATGTAGTATATGCTTCTCATTTATTTGAACACTTGAGTTTAAAGTCAGCAGATTTATTTTTAAAGAATGCCTATAGATGCCTAAAACCAGGCGGAGTTATAAGAATTGTAGTTCCTGATTTATATAAGATAACAAAAAAATATATCAAAGAATATGATGATATAGATAGCGGCAATCCAACTGAATTTATTATGTGGGCAATCAATATGCATCGTGAGGGGCAATATGGAAATCCTTCTTTATTGAAAAAAATTATTTTCGAATTACAAGGATATCCCCATCAGCACAAATTCATGTATGATGCTAAAAGTTTAATTCATAAAATGGAAGCCTATGGTTTTAAGGATTTAACTTCACTAAGCTATGGTAACAGTAATTTAATTCAAGAAATTGAAGAGGTTGAAGGCACAAAAGAATCGTACCTCTCCGTTTATATCGAAGCAATAAAATAATGAAAATATCTATTTGCATACCTCAATATAACAGAATTAACTATCTATTAAATAGTTTAGAAAGAATTTCTCATCAAAATTATGACAATATTGAAATTGTAATTAGTGATGATTGTTCAATTGATGATACTGAAAGTCAAATAAATAAGATTAAATTATTATATAAATTTCCCATAGTATATCATAAAAACAGCGTTAATAAGGGATATGACTTTAATTATAGAAATTGCATTTCATTAGCTTCTGGAGATTATGCAATTGTAATAGGAAATGATGATAGTATTTTTGGCAATAATAGCATCTCTTTTTTAGTAAATTTTTTGATTAAAAATGATTATCCAGATATTGGTTATTGTAATATGATTGAAGAAAGTTCAGGAGGAACATTGATAAATAGAGCATTAACAACTAAAATTATAGGGACAGGAGTTGATATTGCACTTAAGAATTACTCTTGTTTTAGCTTTGTGGGTGGGTTAATTTACAAAAAAGCAACATTTGATAAATATAATACTTCGGTTTATGATGGAAGTATATATGCTCAAATGTATTTAGGGGTTTTCATGATAAATTCAGGGGTTAAATTATTTTCTATAAATGAACCCTTAGTTTTAAAGGATATAGTCTTGTCTAATGAGCATCGAAATTCTTACAAAGATACTATAGCAAAAAAATGGAAAGATTATAAAGTAGTCGATGGAGGTTTGCCTTCAGTTATAAATGTATTAATTAGTGCATTAAAAGATTCTAATCAATTAAATCAAAAAAGAGTTTATTCTATATATAAAAGGATATATAGTATTACCTACCCACATTGGATATTAGATTATAAACAAAATGGGGCTCTGCCTGAAGCTTTTGGATTAAGCGTTGGAATGTATCCATTAAAAACTAAAAATTTCCATTTGCTTTCATTAATATCGAGAATTAAAATATTAATTCTATATTATATATTAACCCTGTTTTCTTTATTATTTCCTGTGTTTATATATATTAAAATAAAACAAAATATATATTCTTTCCTAAAAAAATGAAATTATTAATAATTGGAGCAGATAGCGAATATGCTATTGAACGTTTTTATCTTAAATATTGGAAAGAATATGGAAAGAATATAACTATAGAATTCTTCCCAGCTCAGAATTTTTTTTATGAATATTATAATAAAAATATAGTAAATAAAATCATTTATAAATTAGGGGTTAGTTTCATTTATAAAACAATCAATCAATTGTTAATAGAAAGAATTGATTTGTTTGAACCAGAAATAATTTTTGTTTTCAAAGGAATGGAGGTGTTTCCAGAAACATTAGGTTATGCAAAAAAGAGAGGAATTAAACTAATTAATTACAATCCTGACAACCCATTTATTTTTTCTGGAAGTGGAAGTGGAAATACTAATATTACCAAAAGTATTGGATTGTATGATTTCCATTTTACCTACAGTGAGGATATAAAAAGTCAACTTAATTTACAATTTAATATCCCAACGGCTTTACTTCCTTTTGGGTTCGATATTGAAGATGTCATTTTGAAAAAGGCTAAAAGTAATGAAGAAATAAATAGAGTTTGCTTCATAGGTAATCCCGATGTTTTTAGAGCGAAGTTAATTTATAATCTAGCTAAAAAAGGTATTGAAATTGATGTTTATGGACATCGTTGGGATAATTTCCTTAATCATCAAAATATAAATTGCTTTAATACTGTTTCTGACAATGAGTTGTGGTACACTTTGAGAAAGTACAGAATACAATTGAATATTATGCGTCCGCATAATTTAGACTCTCACAACATGAGAACCTTTGAAGTACCTGGTATTGGAGGAATTCAGTTGGCGCCAAACACCAAAGAACACCGATTGTTTTTTGAGCCCGACAAAGAAATTTTTTTATACACAACTTTGGAAGAATGTGTAACTAAAATTGATTATTTACTTTCTTTAACCACCGAACAAGCCAATGAATTTAGAGTTTTTGCAAGAGAAGCTGCAATCAATCAAAAACACAGTTACAAAGACCGAGCTGTACAAGTACTACAAACATTGAAAACACTATAAAAATCTAATAAAATAGCCATTATTTATTAAAGAAACCATGAATATTTTACTTATATCGATGAACTCATTTTCGTCCATTCCTGTAATGAGATTTATAATAAATGAGTTAAAAATAAAACATAAACTTTATTTAGTCGAATGTTATATAATAGGTTCATATAAATTTGATTTAATTAAATCTAGTTATATAAAAGTATTCAATAATAATTCAGAATTTAATAATCAAACTGTATTGTTTAAATTGTTTAAATTTTTCAAAGTTTTCCATAAAATAGGTTGTTTTGCATTACAAAATTCAAAGCCAATCATTTATACGCAAGACTATGAAATAATAGCTTTTTGTAATGTCATTAAAAAGATACTTTTTTTCAAAAAAATGTATATAGTTTATCATCAATTTGAAGTAGTTGATTTAAATAAGAATAGATTTAAGTATTTAAAGTCAAGTAAGGCGGATTTGATCATTTTTCCTGAAGTAAATAGGTTATTATATTTCAATAAGTTTACAAATGGTCATATTTCATCATTAATATTCCCTAACACGTGCCATGTCAATATTAACATTGAAAAAAAATTAGATAATGATATCTTTAAAAAAATTGGCGACAGAAAAGTTGTTGGACACGTAGGAAATATTGGTAGTGACCATTTTATTGATGTATTGGTCAAACTTATTGAGTATGCAAATGAAGATGAATTCTTTTTTGTTTTAATTGGTCAATATGACCTTAAGGTGAGCAGCATATTACTTAAGTTTAAATTAAAGAATAATGTACTAATGTTAAGTTATTTACCGCATTTAGAACTTTCAAAAATTTATTCTACAATAGATATTGGTATTATTTTGTACAAGCCAATTGATATAAATTTTGATTGTTGTGCTCCAAATAAATTATATGAATATTGGAGTTATGGAATTCCAGTTTTAGCTCATAAACTAAAAGGACTTAATCCATTATTTATTAACTCAATATATGGCGAATTATTTAATTTTTTTGATTCGAATATCGTCATAGAATTGTCAAAAAAAATCAAAATATTAGAGAGAAATAATTATTTAAAAGAAAGTTTTATAAAGGATTACGACATATTCAATTTTATACCAAAACTCAAAAATGCAATTGAAGAACTACATGAAAAATAATATTATACTATTTGTTATAGGAACTAGACCATGCTTATTAAGGAATTTCCAGTAATTAAAAAATTAAAATATCAGAATATTGCTTTTAAAATTTTAAGTACCGGGCAACACAAAGATTTATTAAAAAGTTATTGGACTTTATTGATGTTAAACCTGGTTATGAAACTACAATAATTAGTACAAATCAATCCTTATCAATGCTTACTTCAAAGGCAATAGATGCTGTAAATAATTCCATTCAAGAAATTCTTAAAAATTTAATATTACTTATGTTATTGCGAGAGGCGACACAACATCAGTTATGGTTCCGTCAATGGTTGCTTATTAAATAAAATTTTGTTTGTTCACATTGAAGCTGGTTTAAGAAGTTCGAATTTTAATCATCCTTTTCCGTTAGAATATAATAGGCGAATAGTAAGTTTAATTTCTGAAATGAATTTTGCGCCTACTGAAACTTCTAAAATTAATTTATTAAAAGAGCAAATAAAAACGGATAAAATAATGTTAGTAGGAAATACGGTTGTTGACGCATTACAGTTAATTAGAAACAATGAAAATTTCGAGGCTTATCAATTATCTAATACAATTTTAAATAATCTGCTGCTGAATAATAGTAAAATTTGTTTAATTACATGCCAAAGAAGAGAAAATCATGAAAAAATAAACCAAATAATAAATGCTATAGAAAAATTAGCTATTCAAAATTTTGATATTAAATTCATTTGGCCTGTACACCCACCCCCAATAATAAAGATGCTGTATTTAAATCTAGACTAGTTGAAATGAAAAATGTAATTATTACCGACCCTTTGGAATATCTGGACCTTTTAAAAATAATGAAAAAATGCTCTAAAATAATATCGGACTCAGGGGGAATTCAGGAGTAAGCCCCTTCATTTAATGTGCCTGTTTTTATATTAAGAGAAACAACTGAAAGACCCGAAGCAATTGATAAAGGATATTCTATTTTGGTTTGCAATAACACAGACAGAATCGTTTAAATTATTTATAATTTTAACCCACTAGAAAAAGTATTCTTAAATCCTTATGGTGATGCCAAAGCTAGTCAAAGAATAGTTGAATTTTTTATTGATAAATTATCAAAAATCAGGTTTATCTAAACTCCTTCATAATGTATAAAATAGTTAAAAAAAGGAACTTTTATTTAATTTTACACTTCACGACATTTTTTATATAATGAAAAAACACCTTAATTATTTTATTGCACTTGCTACCATGATACTGTTTGGTGGCTTGTTCAATTATGACCCATTATCAGCTCTGGCAGTAGGCATTTTTGTATATTGGATGACCGCCTTATTAATAAGAGCAAACGATTCTTTACCTATAAAAGAACTTTTTTTAAGTTTATATGCTTTACAATATTTGTTTGGTTCTGCACTAACCTACAATGGTTTAGACGAGTACAATCCTATTGAATACCAATCAAAAATACCAAGCGATACTTATTTTACGTATGTGATTCCAGTATTTCTTAGTTTTTGTGTTGGTTTTAATATATACTCTAAAAAGTATTCTCTGATCATTAACAGAGACAATATTGACCAATGGCTCAATCAGCATCCCCAAGCCCCCTATTATTTAATAGTTATTGGGTTCCTAGTTTCCTTTACAACTGATTTTTTCCCTTCTAGTTTGAATTTTGTGATATACCTACTTTCAGGATTCAAATACGTGGGACTTTTTATTTTATTAATGAGTTATAGAACCATTAAGCCTATATTAATGGCAATAATTTACGGTTCTATTTTGATTAGTTCATTTAAGGGTGGGATGTTTCATGATTTATTAACTTGGATATTATTAGTATCATTAATATTAGTATATCGTTATAAACCCAACTGGAAATTAAAATTAATTGGAATGTTACTTTTTGGAATTTTCGCCATTTTTATTCAATCAATAAAAGGTGGCTTAAGAGAAGAAACCTGGTTTGGAAAAAAAGATACAAGTATTGATCTGGTAGAAAATGTAACTAAAGACGTGGTTTCATCTAATGACGGATTGTTAAGTATGAAGAACATAGGTCCTAATATTATTCGCATCAACCAAGGTTGGGTACTGGCAAGTTCCCTAGATTATGTGCCTAGAGTGGTGGGTCATTCTAATGGAGAACTAGTATTTAATTATATCTATGCTGCAATCGTTCCCAGAATTTTTGATTCCAACAAAGCAACATCAGGGGGGCATGATCTAGTAAACAAGTATGCAGGGCGAGATATTGGTGGAGATACCTCTGTCGCATTGGGTTTGTTTGCAGATTTATATGTAGATTTTGGTACTATTGGCGCTATTTTTTGGGTTTTTTTATTTGGATTACTGTACGGTTATATATTGAATCAATTTTATATAAAATCATTGAATTACCCAATTATAATACTATTTTCAACTATAGCATTTATTTATCCTATTCGCCCTGATACGGATACTGGTTCCGCCTTAGGAAATTTATTTAAAACCATTATGTTAATTTGGATAGTTATTCGTTTTTATCCTAGTTTTTTTAAATTGACTAATGAAAATTCTCTGAATTCATAATTTTGAAAGTAAAAATTGCTCTTTGTTACAATTATTTCTTACCTGCATTTAAAGCAGGTGGCCCAATTCAATCTCTTGTAAATCTTATAAGGAACTTGCACGAAGAATATGATTTTCATGTCATTACAACTAATAAAGATTTTGGAAGTGATGAGGAATTAAAAGTTGTTCCTAATACTTGGATTGATTTTGAAAATGGGAAAGCAAAGGTCATTTATTTAAGCAACGAAAAGACCAAATCTTATTTTATTAAACAACTTATACAGGAAGTAAATCCTGATAAAATAATGGTAAACGGCATTTATTCAATTCCATTTTCAATAGCTCCTGCCTACTTTTTTTCAAATAAAACAATTATGCATGTTAGAGGAATGTTACATCCCGGTGCATTGGCTCAAAAAAGCCTAAAAAAACAATTATTTTTAAAAGTAATTAACTTGTTTGGAATCACTAAAAAAATAGTTTTTTGTGCAAGTGATAAAAAAGAAGAGAGCTATACAAAAGCTATTTTTGGAAAAAATTCAAAAGTAAAAATTGCCCAAAATTTTCCTGCGACTAATCATATTAAACCTGAGATAATTCAAAAAGAGGCCGGAGACTTGAAATTAGTTAGTATTGCCTTAATTAGTCCTATGAAAAACCATGCCTTGGTTTTAGAAGCCCTGGCTTTAGTTAAATCGAGTGTAAGTTGGCACATTTATGGACCAATTAAAGACAACAACTATTGGGAGCAATGCAAGCTACTAATTGCTAAACTTCCAAGAAATATTACAGTCATTTATGAAGGCGAAATAAACCCAAGTCAAGTTTTTGAGATTTTAAAAGACTATCATTTTTTTATACTGCCTAGTGAAAGCGAAAATTTTGGACATGCATTATATGAAGCTATGTTAGTTGGCAAACCTATTATTACTAGTCACAATACTCCTTGGAATGATTTAGAATATTATCAATCAGGTTATAATGTGGAATTAGATGCCAAAGCGATTTCAATAGCAATAGAAACTCTTGTAAATTTAAACCACAAAGATTATTTAGAAAAAGTAGAGGCCACAAGAAAATTCGCAAAAAATGCTGTTGATAGTGTTTCTATAAAATTACAATACTTCAATTTATTTAATTAAATTACTACATAAAAAATCCATGAAAATAAACAAACTTTTAGTGCAAATTATTTTAGGATTTATTACAGCATTTGTAATAAGTAAATTATTTTTTTCTGAAAAAAGAAAATTTGATGAATTAGCACTTGGAACAGAAACAGTAACTTACATGGCTAAAAATAATAATCAAGATAATATTCACCTAACAAAAATTGATAATTCTGAAGAGTTAGATTTTTTAAATACATTTAAAAAATCCGGAAATAAAAAAGTAGTTTTATTTTTAGGAAATTCACAAACACACAGTATCAATCAAATGAAAGTTGGTCAAGTAAACTTTATTAGATTGTTAGATGATAGGCATTTTAATAGTGATTATAAAGTTGGTTGTCATAGTATGCCAAATGCTGGATTACAAGAGTTCTATTTGTCTTATATGTATTGGAAAAGGAAATTAAATATTAAAGTACTTGTAATTCCTTTATTTTTTGATGACCTTAGAGAGGACGGAATAAGAGATGTTTTTTTTACAAATCTTATAAATGAAAGATTTTTAATATCCGATTCGTTAAGCTATATAGGAAAAAAAATAAATACCAATTTAAAAAGTTATTGGTCAAGTAAAAAAGATATCAAACAATCTGAAGATTTAGTTGAAAAAAAGGATAATCAGGCATTAAAAGAAACAGTTCAAGAAGATGTTGAAAATTATTTAAACTTATTTTTAGAAAAAAATAGTAAAACTTGGAACAATAGAGAAAATGTTAGAGGAGATTTCTTTGTTTGGCTATATCAATTGAGAAATACTGTTTTAGGAATTAATGCGAGCACCGTAAGAAAAATGATCCCTCAAAGATACAATGACAATCTTGAAGCACTTCAATTATTACTAGACGATTGTAAAAAGAATGATGTCAAAGTAATATTGTATATTCCACCAATACGAAGTGATGTTCCTATTCCATATGAAACTAAATTATATACAGAATTTAAAAATGACATTAAGAAAATTTGTGAAAAGGAAAAAGGTAAATTTTTTTATTCTGATTTTGATACCATAATTCCAGGT
Organism: Flavobacterium sp.; assembly: GCA_029866065.1. Taxonomy (GTDB): domain Bacteria; phylum Bacteroidota; class Bacteroidia; order Flavobacteriales; family Flavobacteriaceae; genus Flavobacterium. The sequence continues at coordinate 50,876 of JARXAC010000052.1, read as the reverse complement.
AAATATTGGGGTTTCAAAGAAGCTACAAATTTATTAGAAAAGCGAGAGTTGGACTATATGCATTTCCAATTCAAAGGGCATCAAATATTGGCCGATTCTTTATTCAACCATTTGAATTTAATTAAATAATATGATCTTTAATTCAGTAACTTTTATTTTATTTTTAATTATTGTGGTTAGTGCTTATTGGTTATTACCTCAAAAAATTAAAATGTGGATGCTTCTTGTATCAAGTTGTGTTTTTTATGGATTTTGGAGATGGGAATATTTGAGTGTAATGTTTATTTCAGCTATAACGGATTATTATACTGCAATTCAAATTGAAAAAACGCCATTAACCAATAAAAAAAGACGAAAACAATTATTAGCAATTACATTAATAGTAAATCTAGGATTATTGGGGTACTTCAAATATTTGTACTTTTTTACAGAAAATGTAAATTACTTATTTGATAGTACCGGACTTGATATTAATTTCCCTTTATATAAAGTTTTATTACCATTTGGCATTAGTTTTTATACTTTTGAAACGATTAGTTATACAATGGATGTTTACAGGGGCCATATAAAGGCAGAGAAGAGTTTTGTTAATTATGGCCTTTTTGTTACCTTTTTCCCTAAATTAGTAGCTGGCCCAATCCAAAGAGCTTCAGAATTATTAGAGCAACTAAAAAACCGACCTGCATTTCAAACCCAATTTTTAGCAGAAGGAGTTAAGCGAATTTTATATGGTCTCTTTTTAAAGGTATTTCTAGCGGATAATATAAGTCCAATGGTCGATGAAGCTTTTACTGCAGATCTTAATAGTCTCTCTGCTATTGACGTTTGGACAATTGCCTTTTTGTTTGGCTTTCAAATTTATTTTGACTTTTCGGCATACAGTCATATTGCAGTTGGCTGCGCGAAATTGATGGGAATAAATATTCCAGAGAATTTTAATTTTCCTTATTTGGCATCTTCTTTTAAAGATTTTTGGAAAAGATGGCACATTTCACTTTCTTCTTGGATTAGAGATTATTTATATTTACCACTCGCTGGAGTCAAGGTTACACAAACAACAGGAAAAGGAGGTATTGGTGAGGGATTAGAAAAAACAAATACTAATGGATCCAAGACTATAGCTTTGTTTTTAACATGGGCTATAATGGGGTTTTGGCATGGTGCAAATTGGACTTTTGTCTTTTGGGGAATATTTCATGCCACAATAATATTTTTAGAACGAAAACTAAAACCGGTTAGGGAAAAAGTTGTTTTTTTTAATTATAAAATTATTACATGGGGAACAACTTTATCACTTGTAATGCTAAGTTGGATTCCCTTTAGATCAAAATCGTTAACGGATACTTTTATTATGTTTGATAAGGTAATCACACCTTCTAAATATTTGTATTTTACTATGCGGGAAAATAATTATATAATAGCAGGTGTCACACTACTGTTAATTGTTTTTACATATTACTCAAATGTAGTTATTGAACCAATAATTAACCGAAATAAATGGTTGAGTTTTGGTTTTCACACAATTAAATATGCAATAATAATAATTTTTGTTTTTACCTTTTTAAGACCAATCAGCCAATTTATATATTTTCAGTTTTAAAACTCATCTTTAATAATAGTTTGATTCATTCCTACTCTAAAACCATTTTCACCTAACTCATAATTACATATGTCTATAATAATTCTCGGATTAAATGCCTACCATGCAGATTCCTCTGCCGCTATTTTTGTAAATGGAAAAATGATTGCCGCTACCGAAGAAGAGCGTTTTCGACGTATTAAACACTGGGCGGGATTTCCTAGCCAAGCAATAGAATTCTGCCTAAAAGAAGCGGGTGTAACTATCAATGACGTCGATCATATTTGCATAGGGCGTGATCCAAAAGCTAAGGTATGGAACAAAGCCAAATACGTTTTAAAAAGCTTAACCAAGAAAAATACGTTACTCTTGGATCGTCTTAAAAATAGCAGCAAAATTAAAAGTTTAGAAAGCGAATTTGCATCCCATTTTGATTGTAAAGAAGCAGAAATAAAAAATAAAATTATTAATGTAGAACACCATAGAAGTCATTTAGCATCAGCTTTTTTTGCAAGCCCATTTGATGAAGCGGCGATTTTATCTATTGATGGTTCAGGTGATTTTACTACCACTATGATTGCGGTGGGAAAGGGAAATCAAATTGAAGTTTTAGATTCAATAGATTTCCCCGTTAGCGCTGGGTTATTTTATTCGGCTTTTACGCAGTATTTGGGATTTCCACATTATGGTGACGAATACAAAGTGATGGGATTAGCACCTTATGGCGAACCTAAATTTGTAGAAGAAATTCGAAAAATTCTTCATTTTGATTCCGATGGATTGTTCAGCTGGGATGCTGACTATTTTGTAAATCCAAATGAAATAAAATTGGATTACGATACAAATATCCCATTAATTTCAAATCTTTATGGAACAAAAATGGTCGAAGTATTTGGTCCAGCTAGAAAAGAAGGGGAAGAATTAACACAAAAACATAAGGATATTGCAACTAGTGTTCAAAGGGTTTGTGAAGAGTTAATCCTACACCTTTTAAATCATTTGCAAAAAAGAACAGGTTTAAAAAATGTTTGTATTGCAGGTGGCGTTGCTCAAAATTCAGTTGCTAATGGAATCATTTTAGAAAAAACATTATTTGAGAATTTATACATACCGTCTGCGGGTCATGATGCAGGAATTAGTATGGGTTGTGCTTTATATGCCTACAATCACATTTTAAAAAACCCCAGACAACCAGCTATTTACAATGCCTATACGGGTAGTAAATTTTCAAATGAAGAAATTGAGTTATTTTTGAAAGACCGTGGAATTAATTATGAACGACTAGAAGATGCTGAATTATACGATCGAATTACTGATAAACTTATAGAGCCAGGAGTTGTGGGTTGGTTTAGCGGTAGAGCAGAATTTGGACCTCGTGCATTGGGCGGCAGAAGCATTATTGCCGATCCAAGAAATAATAAAGCCAAAGAATTGTTGAATGCCAAGATAAAACGCAGAGAGAGTTTTAGACCATTTGCCCCTAGTATTTTGCGAGAATATGTTTCCGACTATTTCACTAAAGTTGAAGAAGTGCCATTTATGGAAAAAGTATTTCCGATAAAACCAGAGAAACAAACTGAAATTCCAGCTGTAACTCATGTAGATGGAACAGGGCGTTTACAAACAGTAAGTAAAGAGGTGAGTCCAAGATATTACGCACTAATTGATCGTTTTAGAGAAAAAACGGGGGTGCCGATATTGTTAAATACTTCATTTAACGAGAATGAACCCATTGTAAACACCCCAGCAGAAGCATTGGATTGTTTTTTGAGAACGCAAATGGACATGCTAGTACTAGAAAATTGCATTATTGAGAGACAGTAAGAAAACGAGATAGCGAGATTTCGAAAAGCCAATAAATGAAAATAACTATAATCACCGTTTGTTATAATAGTGCTGCTACACTTGAAAAAACAATTCTTTCTGTAGCAAATCAATCGTATTCTAATATAGAGTACATTATTGTTGATGGTAATTCAAATGATGGAACAGTTGATTGTATTAAAAAACACGAAGACAAAATCACCAATTGGATTTCAGAACCCGACAAAGGGCTTTATGACGCCATGAACAAAGGAATTGCAATGGCAACGGGAGATATTATTGGCATTTTAAATTCAGACGATACGTTCTATTCCGATAAAATTTTATCTGAAATTGCAAAATTTCATCATAATAATTCTATAGATGCCTCAGTCGGAAATATTATACAACATAAAGAAGATGGGAAGGTAGTTCGAGTTTATTCCTCTAAATATTGGAATCCTCAAAAGTTAATTGTTGGATTTATGCCGCCGCATCCATCAATTTTTTTTAAAAGAGAATTATTTGATAAATTTGGTAATTATGAACTTGGTTTTATTATAGGTGCCGATTACGAATTAATTACGCGCTTTTTCCTAAAAGAAAATTTAAGTTGGAAATATTCTGATATAACGACTACTTCAATGCTTGTGGGGGGATTAAGTAGCTCAGGGTCAAGTTCTTATAAATTAATTACAAATGAAATCCAAAAAGCACTTAAAATGAATGGTATTTTATATTCACCATTTAAAATAAAAATGCGTTTTATTTGGAAAATAGTTGGTTTTTTAAAAAAATGAGTAAAATAACAATAACAGGTGCGTCAGGCTTTGTAGGAAGTAATCTACAGGAGTTTTTTAAATCAACTCATGAAGTACAACCATTAAGCATTCGCTATATTTCAAATAACAAAATTGAAATCTCAAGTGATGTTATTATTCATCTTTCAGGTAAAGCACATGACTTAAAAAAAGTTACTCAATCACAAGAATATTATGAAGCAAATTATGAGTTAACCAAGCAATTGTTTGATTCTTTCTTACTTTCTAATGCTTCAGTTTTTATTTTTATGAGTAGCGTTAAAGCCGTTGCCGATGAGGTAGAAGGCGTTTTAACCGAAGAAACTACTCCAAATCCCAAAACACATTATGGAATTTCTAAATTGCAAGCTGAAAATTACATTCTAGATCAAGAACTTTCAAATTCAAAACGAGTTTACATTCTTAGGCCTTCTATGATTCACGGACCTGGAAATAAAGGTAATTTAAATTTACTTTATTCGTTTGTAAATAAAGGTTATCCATGGCCATTAGCCTCTTTTGAAAATCAACGTTCTTTTTTGAGTATTGATAATTTATGTTTTGTTATTAATGAAATTGTTGAAAATGAATTAATGCCTTCAGGTATCTATAACGTTGCAGACAATCAAGCCATTTCTACCAATCAATTGATTACTTTACTATCCAAATCTCAAAATAAAATTCCAAAGACTTTGGCTATTCCTAAAAAAATAATAGTAATTCTTGCCATAATCGGAGATATTTTGCGTTTACCCTTAAACTCAGAGCGTTTACAAAAATTAACAGAAAGTTATGTTGTGAATAATTTAAAGATAGTTGCTGCAATTTCAAAACCCCTACCAATTTCAGCTGAAGAAGGTTTAATAAAAACATTTAATTCGTTCAATAATGCTCAATAGATTTTTTGCACTAGTCCTATTAGTTCTAGGGTCTCCAATTTATTTATTAATTGCCTTACTCATTGCTTTAGAAGATGGTTTCCCAATTTTATTTAAACAAAAACGGGTTGGAATTAACTTTACTTTTTTCAATATTTACAAATTTAGAAGTATGAGAAAGGACACCCCTAATGTGGCTACACATTTACTAGAAAATCCTAACCAATATATCTTAAAAATGGGCAGCGTATTAAGAAAATTAAGTCTTGATGAACTTCCAAATTTAATTAATATAATTAAAGGTGAAATGGTTTTTGTTGGACCTAGACCAGCGTTATTCAATCAGGAGGATCTAATGAACCTTCGAATTAAAGTGGGAGTAGATAAGTTAAAACCGGGAATAACTGGTTGGGCACAAATTAATGGGAGAGACGAAATATCATTGGAAGAAAAAGTAAAATTTGAAAAAGAATATTTAGATAGAAAATCAATAGGGTTTAATTTGAAAATAATAGTACTTACTTTTACTAGTGTAATAAAGAGTGATGGAGTGAAGCATTAGGCCCCCTAAACCCCACCGAGGATAATCAAGCTGGAAATTAGTAGGTTGTGGGTTGAAAAAGTTTAATAGTTTAACGGTTTAATTATTAATTTGAGGATAGTATTAATTCATGATAAACCAAATTAACAAATAACCAATCCATACTATTAAATAATATAATATTTTAGAATGTATAAACATTTTTTTAAACGATTTTTTGATATTGTAATTGCAAGTTTTGGATTGCTTATTATTAGTCCGATATTTATAGTAACAATAGTAGTTTTATTTTTTGCCAATAATGGAAAGCCTTTCTTCTTTCAGAAACGTCCTGGAAAGCAAGAAAAATTATTCAAGATTATAAAATTCAAAACTATGAACGATAAAATGGATTCGTCAGGAAATTTGCTTTCTGATGGGGAACGTTTAACTAAAATTGGTAAATTTATTCGAGAAAATTCATTAGATGAAATTCCCCAGTTATTAAATGTTATTATTGGAGATATGAGTTTGGTGGGACCACGTCCATTATTGCCGCAATATTTACCTCTTTATAATGACGTTCAAAAAAGAAGACACGAAGTAAAGCCGGGTATAACTGGTTGGGCACAAGTAAATGGAAGAAATGCTATTAGTTGGGAACAAAAATTTGAATATGATCTTTGGTATTTAGATAATATTAGTTGTAGAATTGATATAAAAATTATATTTTTGTCAATAGAAAAAATAAAAGTTGGCATTAATTCAATAAATTCAGCTACTTCAGAACCTTTCAATGGGAATTAAAGAAAAATATATTTTTGGAGCTAGTGGACATGGAAAAGTGGTAGCTGAATGTATAAAAAGTAACAATGAAGTAGTTATTGGTTTTTTTGATGATGCTCCCAATTATAGTAAATGGAATAATATTCCAGTTCATTTTTCTAATTCAATTCCAATTGCAAATACTTCGAATGGTATTTTAATCGCTATAGGAAACAATAGTATTAGAAAAAAAATTAGCAATAGATTAATAGATTTTAATTTTTTTGAAATAAAACATCAATCAGCAATTATTGGTTCAAATGTAAGTATTGAAATAGGCACAGTAGTTATGGCAAATACAGTCATTAATTCGGATACTTACATTGGTAAACACTGTATAATAAATACTTCGGCAGTTATTGAACACGATTGTAAAATAGGAGATTTTGTTCATGTTGGTCCAAAAGCTGTTTTAGGAGGAAATGTTTCAGTTGAAGAAGGAGTGCTAATAGGAATTGGAGCAATCTTAATTCCAGGAATTACAATAGGTAAATGGGTAACTATTGGTGCGGGAACAGTAGTATTAAGTGATGTCCCAGATTATGCTGTAGTTGTTGGGAATCCCGGAAAAATAATAAAATACAATAAATTAAATGAATAATACTAAAATATGGCTTTCCTCACCCCATATAACTGGAAATGAACAAAAATTTATTAAAGAAGCTTTCGATTCAAATTGGGTAGCTCCGATAGGTCCCAATTTAAATAGTTTTGAAATAGAATTGGAAAATTATTTAAATAATTCTGTGAATGTTGGTGCGTTAAGCTCTGGAACTGCAGCTATTCATTTGGGTTTAATTTTATTAGGAATATCTAAAAATGATGAAGTTTTAGTACAAACCAAAACCCATAGTGCATCTGTTAATCCAATTATATATGTTGGCGCCAAGCCAGTTTTTATAGACAGCGAATTGGAAACATTTAATATATGTCCCCAAGTCTTAGAACAAGCCATTTTAGATAGAATTAAAAAAGGGAAAAAACCCAAAGCCATTATTGCGGTTCATTTGTATGGAATGCCTTATCAAATTGAAGCCGTTAGAGCTATTGCAGATAAATACGAAATTCACATTTTGGAAGACAGTGCCGAGGCTTTAGGAAGTTCATACAAAGGACAAAAATGTGGTACCTTTGGAGATATTGGCATCTTGTCTTTTAATGGAAACAAAATAATTACTACTTCAGGTGGTGGGGCCATAATAACTAAAACAAAAGCCCTAAAACAAAAGGCTCTATTTTATGCTTCACAATCCAGAGATCAGGCACCTCATTACCAGCATTCTGAAATTGGTTATAATTACAGAATGAGTAATATATGTGCCGGTATTGGTCGGGGTCAAATGGAGGTATTAGACCAACATGTCGCCTCAAGAAGAGCAATGCATGATTTTTATTTAGAGTTATTTAAAGATATCAAAGGAGTTAGTGTTTTTTCCGCTCCCAATTCCGATTATTTTTCAAATTATTGGTTAACCACTATTTTAATTGATTCTTCAAAAACCAATGGAATTAACCGCGAAACCCTGCGATTGGCTTTGGAAGATGAAAACATAGAATCCCGACCATTGTGGAAACCCATGCACCTGCAACCGGTATTTGAAATGTACCCGTATTATGGAAACAAAGTAGCTGAAACGTTATTCGAAAACGGTTTATGTCTTCCTTCAGGATCCAATCTAACAGACGAAGATCGGGATAGAATTACCTCTGTTGTCAAGAGGGTATTCGTTTTTCGTTAACCGTTGTTTAAAGTACGGTTCTCTTTTTCAGTTTACTATAAACGTTACTCGTTGTTTATGAACCTATGTTCGTTTGTGTTTTCAGTAAACGGTAAACAGAGGACAGAAAATCAGTTTTCTTTTCGAAAAAACCTTGCGTTCTTTGTGGTTATATCAATTTTCAAATTAATTCTCAATAATGTCAAAACGATTGTTTGATCTTTTTTTTGCAATTTTTGGACTAATCGTAACGCTTCCAATAATTGCATTACTTTATAGTATCGCCACTATCGATACCAAACAAAATGGAATTTTCTCTCAAACAAGAATTGGTCAATTAGGATTACCATTTACAATCTATAAAATCCGAACTTTCGGATTTTCCAATGAATACCCAATTTCTAAAGTGGGGGCTTTTTTGAGAAACTCTAAATTGGATGAGCTTCCACAACTATGGAATATCTTTATAGGCAATATGAGTTTTGTTGGCCCTAGACCTGACATAGCAGGGTATTATGATAAATTAGAAGGAGAAAGTAGAAAAATATTACAATTAAAACCGGGGTTAACTAGTTTAGCAAGTATTAAATATGCAAAAGAAGAATCTTTATTAGAAAAACAAGATGATGCATTATTTTATAATGACACAATTATTTTTCCAGATAAAGTAAAAATTAATTTAGACTACTTTTATAACAATTCCATTTTAGGAGATCTTAAAATAATTTGGAAAACCATTTTCCGTTAAAGTATTAAAATAATAAGTAAAATTAAACAGGAATTGAATTTTTATATTTATAAATTATAAGATAAATTAAATCTCGAGGACTTAAATTTGTTTTTTATTACGATTACTTACCTAAATTAACATATATATTCATTAGAATTAGGCATTTTGTACTATTTTTGTGCTACTTTAATTAATTTAATAATAATGATTTTTGTTATATGAATAGTAATTTATATTATATAAAAAGTAAAATAAAAAAATTACTTTTTTCATTTGAATACTTGCCAAGATGGGCAGTATTTTTTATGGATATTTTATTAACTATTTTTTCAAGTGAAGTTTCTTATTTAATTGTTCGAAGTTTAAGAGTTAAATTTTACGATACTGTAGATGTTCCTACTAGATATGGAATTATAGTTTTAGTTTATATTATTTTCTTTATAATTTTTAAAACGTACTCCGGAATTATTAGATATTCAACTTTTATTGATGGTATTAAATTACTTTATTCAACACTTTGTACTCTTTTCACATTAATAATAATTAATTATAGCACTTATTTTTTAATTGGGAAAAAGATATATTTATTACCTTCCTTATTTATTAATTTCCTTATTACTTTTTCTGTACTGTTCTTATTTAGAATATTTATTAAAATTGTTTTTGAAAATATTACTTCATTTGAAAAAAATCCAAATGTACTTAAAGCAGTTATTTATGGTGCTGACTCAAATGCAATTTCGGTAGTAACGGCTTTACAATCAGAAAAAATAAATCGGTTTCAAATAGTTGGTTTTATTGATAAAAGAAATTCAGACATTTCAAAAAGGATTCTTGATATTCCAATATTAAATTCAAAAAAGAAGACATCTGTTGTTTTGAGGGCTATAAATGCTCAAGTATTAATTTTATCAGACAATAGTCTTTCCAATATAGAAAAATTAAAAATTGTAGAAGACTGTTTAGAATCAAATATTAAAGTTTATAATTCAGGAGCAATAACAGATTGGGAAAATCAAGATTCAATTTCAAAGAAAGTTATTGAATTTAAAATTGAAGACTTATTAGAAAGAAGTCCCATTTCTTTGGATCAAGAGCCAATTTCAAATCTGTTATTTGATAAAATAATATTAATAACGGGTGCTGCAGGTTCCATAGGAAGTGAATTGGCGAAACAGATAATTACTTTTAATCCGGCTGAAATTATAATATTGGATCAAGCTGAAACTCCACTTCATTTTCTTAGTTCAGAAATGGAGAAGTTAAATTCAAACACAAAAATAACAACAATAATTACAGATGTTAGAAATAAGGAAACCTTAAAAATGGTTTTCAAAAGTAAAAAACCAGAGGTCGTTTATCATGCTGCAGCCTATAAACACGTACCAATGATGGAAGAAAATCCATCTCAAGCAATTTTTACTAATGTACTTGGCACAATAAATACTGCAGATTTAGCGGTTGAATATGAAGTAGAGAATTTTGTATTTATTTCTACTGATAAAGCGGTAAATCCAAGCAATGTAATGGGTGCTAGTAAAAGAATTGCTGAAAGATATATTCAAGGTTTAAGTTTGAAAGCCAAGAATGAAAAAAGTAATATTAAATTTATTACAACACGCTTTGGTAATGTGTTAGGTTCTAATGGTTCCGTTGTGCCTTTATTTACAGAGCAAATTCAAAATGGAGGGCCTATAACAATTACTCATCCGGATGTTATACGTTATTTTATGACTATTCCTGAAGCGTGCCAACTAGTTATTGAAGCCGGTGCAATGGGAAATGGTGGTGAAATTTTTATATTTGATATGGGTGAACCGGTTAAAATTATAGATCTTGCTAGAAAAATGATTCTTTTAGCGGGTTTAATGCCTGAAATAGATATTAAAATAAAAACTATTGGACTACGACCAGGTGAAAAGTTATATGAAGAACTATTAAATAACAAATCCAAAACAGTTCCAACTCACAATAGTAAAATTATGATTGCAAATGATATCTCTACTGATTATGATTTGTTATTTACTGAAGTTGAAGAATTGATTACCTTTGCTAGTTATAACAATAACAATAAACTGGTTGCCAAAATGAAAGAAATAGTCCCCGAATTTGTTAGTATGAATTCTCAATATAATCGATTAGATAATTAATTAAAACACCATAAAATGAAATTTAAATTAAGTAAATTATTCTTATTAATTGGTACTTTTACAGTACTATTCTCTTCTTGTGCATCAAAAAAAGACATAATTATGTTTGGTGACATAAAAGAAGGAGTTGAAAGTAGCGTTGCCTATTCCCTTCCTAAAATTCAAGTAAATGATATTTTAGATGTAAAGATTACTACTTTAAATTCAGAAACAGCCATCCCTTATAATTCCGGTTTTTCAACTACTGGTCCTGTACCTTCAATTGAATTAATGAAGTTACAAGGTCATCTAGTTACTGCGGAAGGTAAAATTATGTTACCAATTTTAGGTGAAATTGTTGCAGCTGGTAAAACAATCTCTGAATTAGAAAAAAATATTATTTCTGTTCTTGAAAATAATGGACATTTAAAAAACCCAACAGTAAGTGTTAGAATATTGAATGCTAAGGTTACGATATTAGGAGAAGTAAAAACTCCAGGGACTTATAACTTTAGTGAACAATCTATTACTTTACCTCAAGCAATAGGATATGCTGGTGATGTAACCATTGAAGCCAATAGAAAAGAAGTTTGGCTTATTAGAGAAGAAGAGGGAAAAAGAAAATCCCACAAACTAGATTTAACCAAATCAGATTGGTTTAATTCACCGTATTACAATATCAAACAAAATGACATTGTGTATGTATACCCCAACAATGTCAAAGTAAAAAGCGCCGGATTCATTGGCAATACTTCAACTGTACTTTCTGTATTCTCCATATTATTAACCACATTTGTTTTGTTAACCCGATAATTAATAATGGAAAATATAAATAAAAATTCAGGAATAGAGGATATTAATATTAAAGATATTTTATTTAAATATCTTAATTTTTGGAAATGGTTTTTGGCAGGCGCTATTTTGTCTTTATCTGTTGCATATACCTACCTACGCTATGCAAGTGATATTTTTCAAACTACAGCTAAGATAAAAATATTAGACAACTCCAAAGGGGGTATGAAGTTGCCAAGTGATGTGGCAGCACTTTTTTCCAATTCTAAAGTAAATCTTGACAATGAAATAGAGGTATTAAAATCACACCGTTTATTAGAATTAGTAGCTAAAAATTTAAATTTAGGTACCTCTTATTATTCTGTTGGGCATATTAAAACATCAGAAATATGGAAAAAAAAACCTTTTAGTGTGATTTGGTTGGATGTGAATGACAGTATTTATGAAAGAAGTAACTCTTTTGAAATTGATTTACAACCTAAAGGTTATAAGTTGATTTCTAAAATAAAAAGTTCTAATATATTATATAAATATGGAAAAAAAAATAAAATTAATGGTCAAGAGTTTATTTTACAATTAGAAGAAAATAATTCAAATTTTAATAATGGAAATAATCATTTTAAAGTAAGTCGGACTCCACTTTCAATAGTTGTTGAAGGATTATCAAAATCTTTACAAATAGTTAGTACAGCAAGGCAAAGCGAAGTGTTATCGTTGGAATTAATAGGTGAAAATAAAGATAAATCAGAAGCAATAATAAATGAAATAGTTGATAAATTCAATCAAGATGGTGTATCTGATAGACAATTAGTATCTCAAAGAACTATTGATTTTGTTAATGATCGATTTGTGAATTTAAGTGGTGAATTAGATTCAATTGAAACTCAAAAAAAATTATTCAAAACTGAAAACAACTTAAGTTATTTACAAGAAGACGCTAAAATTGCAGTGTCTAAAAAAACCCTTACAGAAAGAGAATATTATGCGTTAGAAACACAAATTGCTTTAGCTAAATTATTAGAAGATACTTTGAAAAAAGACGGGAATTTTCAACTTTTACCTTCAAATATTGGTATTGAAAACGAAAATATTAATTCTTTAATTTCAGATTATAATAAAGTAGTTCTAGATAGAGGTAAATTGTTAGTAAGTGCTGGTATAAAAAATCCATTAGTATTAGAATATTCCGATAAAATTATCGAGCTAAAACAAAATGTATTGTCTTCTATTAAAGTACTTCAAAGACAATTGGCTGTTTCTATAAAAAACGTAAAATCATTAAAACAGGAAAATTCAAGTACTTTTAGTAGTATTCCTGAAAAAGAAAAAATATTAAGATCAATTGAACGTCAGCAAAATATTAAAGAAACACTTTATTTATTTTTGTTGCAAAAACGTGAAGAAGCTTCTGTTGCTAAAGCAATTACTACACCTTCAATAAAAGTGGTGGATTATGCTATGACCAAATATACACCAATTGCCCCTAAAAAATCTAGCATTTATTTTTCGGCCTTAATAATTGGTTTATTAATCCCTTTTGTAATAGTTTACATCCTCTTTTTGTTTGATACTAAAATACATTCTCGACTTGATTTTGATAGATTATCTCCAAATATTCCAGTTGTAGCCGAAATCCCTTTTATTATTGAAGAGCAAAGAATAATAACTAAAAATGATAGATCAGTATTAGCAGAATCCTTCAGAATTTTACGTACCAATATCAATTATTTAGTTCCACTTAAAAAAGAAGGGGAATGTCCAGTAATTTATACTTGTTCATCGATTAAAGGGGAGGGAAAAACTTTTGTTTCATTAAATTTAGCATTAACCTTATCTTCATTAGATAAAAAGGTGCTTTTAGTCGGTGCTGATTTAAGAAACCCACAGTTACATAAGTATCTTAAAATAAATAAAAATCGTATAGGATTATCTAATTATTTATATGACCCTACCACCGATTGGAAGAATTTGATTAACGAAAAAGCATTTAATAATGAGTACCTAAGTATTATTTTTGCAGGTGTTGTACCCCCTAATCCAGCCGAATTATTATCAAATGGAAGATTTGAAGAATTATTAAATATTTTGAAAAAACAATTTGATTATATTGTAGTCGATACTGCACCAACTATATTAGTAACCGATACTTTATTAATATCTCAATTTGCAGATCTTACAGTTTATGTTACTCGTGCTGATCACACAGACAAGAAATTACTTACCTATTCTAAAGCTCTTAAAGAACAAGGTAAATTAGTAAACATGTCCTATGTAATTAACAATGTGGGTGGTGAAAAAGGATATAGTTATGGTTATAAATACAGCTACGTATATACCTATGGATATAATTATGGTTACGGTTATGGCTATGGTGAAGACGAAGAAAATAATAATAAATCAGGTGTTAATAAACTATTTGGTTGGATTAGAAAAAAGAGCACCTAAATATTATATTGTAATAATTTTCTATTGGTCATTCATAAAAAGAATTTCTTTCTATGGCGGATTGAAGTTGACTTTCTGATTTTACTATTATTTTATTTTCAAATGCAACTATATGTTTCATGTGGTGAACATCGGTTCCTACAAAATCAATATAATTTTCTTTTAATAAAAAATCTGCAGCAATTGCAACTTTAGAACCATAGTAGCCAACGCTCGACAATAAATTCATTTGAAATTTAACATCTAGTTCCTTTAAAGTGGTGTACATTTTAGTGTTCTGATGATAAAACAAATAGCGCTCTGGATGCGCTAATAGTGGTTGATATCCTTTTATTTGAATTTCAAAAATAATTTCTTTCAAGGCCAATGGCGGATTCATATAGGACATTTCTATTAAAACGATATTGTCTTTAATAGTCAATAAAGGTTCCGAATTTAGTCGATCCAAAAAAGCTTCATTAATCATATATTCCGACGCAGCATGATGCAGCATTGTTTGAAGAGGTTCTTCTAAATTATTTTTGGTCGTATGAAATGTTTCCATAATTCCGTCCGAGGTGTTTTCCCATATTTCAGGAAGTGTATGCGGAGTTGCAATACATTTTGTAAAACCAATTTTACGAATACCTTCCAATAAATTTATGGTATTAGAAATATCAGTAGCGCCATCATCTATACCAGGTAATAAATGAGAATGGATATCTATAGTTCCTTCAGGGATTAAATCAGATAGTTTCGGTTTGGATTTGAATATTGAAAACACTTGCTTTTTTTTTACAAATATACAGTTTATACTATTAATATGAATTGTGAATTAATGTAATTTCAATTATCGAAATTAGGAAAACTCCTTTTATAAATAAACAATTTTAGTACATTTGTAAAATGGAATTTTCTTCAAAACTATTAGAAGCCGCAGTAAATGAAATGGCTCAATTACCAGGAATTGGTAAAAGAACAGCATTGAGACTAGTATTGCATTTGCTTAAACAGCCAAATGAACAAACGGTTTTTTTAGCAAATGCGTTGACCACATTTAGGGAAGAAATTAAATATTGCGAAAACTGTCATACTATTTCTGATGTTGCATTTTGTCAAATTTGTTCAAATACCAAAAGAAATCATCAGTTAATTTGTGTTGTTGAAGACGTTCGTGATGTTATGGCAATTGAAAATACCGGGCAATACCGTGGAATTTATCATGTACTAGGAGGTAAAATATCCCCTATGGATGGAGTAGGTCCAAGCCAATTAAAGATTAATTCTTTGGTCGAAAAAGTAAATTCCGGGAAGGTGGAAGAATTAATATTTGCATTGAGCTCTACAATGGAAGGTGACACAACAAATTTCTATATTTACAAACAAATTAAGGATAGCAATATTGTGACCTCTACCATTGCAAGAGGAATATCTGTTGGTGATGAGTTAGAATATGCCGATGAGGTAACTTTAGGAAGGAGTATTTTACAGAGAATTCCTTTTGAGAATACTTTTAAGAATAATTAAAATTGATAATTTAATAAATGGAAATTACTAAAATTTGTTGCATTGGTGCAGGTTATGTAGGCGGGCCTACAATGGCCATAATTGCACTAAAATGCCCACATATAAAGGTTACTGTCGTTGATTTAAACGAAGATAGAATTGCTTCATGGAACGATCCAAATGTGGAAAATATCCCAATTTACGAACCTGGATTGAGCAAAATAGTTGCGGAAGCTAGAAACAGAAATTTGTTTTTTTCTACTGACGTTGATACAGCAATTGATGAAGCTGAGATGATTTTTATTTCTGTTAATACTCCAACAAAAACCTATGGTTCAGGAAAGGGTATGGCATCCGATTTAAAATACATTGAACTTTGCGCAAGGCAAATAGCTAAAATAGCTAAAAATGATAAAATAGTTGTTGAAAAATCGACACTTCCTGTTAGAACTGCAGAAGCAATTAAAAGTATTTTGGATAACACTGGAAATGGAGTAAAATTTCAAATATTATCCAATCCTGAATTTTTAGCTGAAGGAACTGCAGTTTCTGATTTGTTGAATCCTGACAGGGTGCTAATTGGGGGAGATCCTTCTGAAGAAGGTCAAATAGCAATTCAAAAATTAGTTGCTATTTATTCAAAATGGGTGCCAAATCATCAAATTTTAACTACTAATCTATGGTCGTCAGAGTTGTCAAAACTTACTGCAAATGCCTTTTTAGCGCAACGTATTTCGTCAATAAATGCCATGTCAGAATTGTGTGAAAAAACAGGTGCCGATATCAATGAAGTTGCAAAAGCTATTGGTATGGACAGTAGAATTGGTCCTAAATTTTTAAAAGCTTCTGTCGGTTTTGGTGGTTCCTGCTTTCAAAAAGACATTTTAAATTTGGTTTATATATCTAAATCATTTGGATTAAATGAAGTAGCAGATTATTGGGAACAAGTAATTATCATGAACGATCATCAAAAAGATCGATTTGCAAAAAATATTATTAACACTCTATATAACACAATTTCTGGAAAAAAAATTGCTTTTTTAGGCTGGGCATTCAAAAAAGACACCAATGATACTAGAGAATCAGCGGCTATTTATGTTGCCGATTATTTACTTAAAGAAGAGGCTAATATTGCTGTTTTTGATCCTAAAGTTGCTGAAAATAAAATATTAGCTGATCTTAATTATTTAGAATCAAGGAAACCGGAATTAAATAAAAAAGGGGTTACCTCTTTTGAAGACTCCTATTCAGCGTGTAAAAATGCACATGCAATTGCAATTTTAACCGAGTGGGACGAATTTAATACCTATGATTGGCAAATAATTTACGACAATATGGAAAAACCAGCTTTCGTGTTTGATGGAAGAAATGTATTAGATCGTAAAAAGTTAACTCAAATAGGATTCATTTATAAATGTATCGGTAGCTAAAAAGCCAAATAATTGATACCATGAAAAAAATACTAATTACTGGAGGTGCAGGTTTTATTGGTTCGCATGTGGTTCGGAGATTGGTCAACAAATATCCTAATTATAAGATCTACAATCTTGATAATTTGACGTATGCAGGGAATTTAGAGAATATTGCCGATATTGAAAATAAGGACAATTACACTTTTGTAAAGGGTGATATTGTAGACGAATTATTTATCGCGAACTTATTCGAAACACATCAATTTGATGGCGTTTTACATCTTGCAGCAGAATCACACGTAGATCGTTCTATTGAAGATCCTTTATCATTTGTGAAAACAAATGTAATAGGAACCATGAATTTACTTAACGCAGCTAGAAAACAATGGAAAGGAAAGGAAGATGGAAAACGATTTTATCACATTAGTACTGATGAAGTTTACGGTAGTTTAGGTACTAAAGGGTTGTTTACAGAGTCCACTTCTTACGATCCAAATTCGCCGTATTCTGCATCCAAAGCCAGTTCAGATCATTTCGTTCGTGCCTACGGAGAAACGTATGGATTGCCTTATGTTATCACAAATTGCTCAAATAACTACGGGCCAAATCATTTTCCGGAGAAACTAATTCCGCTTTTTATTAATAATATTATCAATAATAAGCCGCTACCCGTATATGGTGACGGAAAATATACACGTGATTGGTTGTTTGTTGAAGACCATGCTGTAGCAATTGATTTAGTTTTCCATGAAGGAAAAAATCATGAAACATATAATATTGGAGGTTTTAATGAATGGCAAAATATTGATTTAGTAAAATTACTATGTCAAATAATGGATAGTAAATTAGATAGAGAACCAGGAACTTCGGAAGAATTAATCACTTATGTGAAAGATCGTCCTGGGCATGATTTAAGATATGCTATTGATGCATCAAAAATTAATAAAGAATTAGGTTGGAAGCCATCAGTAACCTTTGAACAAGGATTAGAACGAACGGTAAATTGGTATTTAAATAACGAGCTCTGGCTCAAAAATGTTACTTCAGGCGAATATGCCAATTATTATAAAAAACAGTATTCTTAGAATACTGTTTTTTTTATCTTTTATTTTTCAATATCAGTTGAGCCAACCTTAAGCCACTAGTTATGATTATTGGTGTTACTATTGATAAATAGGGCTTGTTTATTAAAATTAGGATGTAAATCAACAAACAAATTAAAGAAAAAACACTAGTATAGAAAATCCCTTTTTTATTGTTTTTGTACTCAAAGTAAAGCACACAAAACAATAGCGGATTGAATAATAATACATTGTAATTATTGACTAATTCTCTATGTAAAGAATAAAAACCAGCAAAAACAAAGAACAATCCCAAGAAACCTAAAATCATATAGTAAGCATTGTAAATTGAGGGTTTATTTAGGGCTATAATGATTACAAAAACCAAACAAAAAACATAAAAATTATTCCACCATGAAAATGGAATTTCTTCTTTTTCAAACTCTACTATTTTTTTATTTTCTTTACAAATAGGTTGATTGTTGACTTTTAAATTCTGGATATTGTTATAAAGTTCAGAAGGTAAAAATACTTGTTCACTTTTCGAATCTACTTTATTACCAAATATAATGCTGGTTCCCAATTGCACATAAAAATGTCCGTTAAAATAAGGGTAGAGTATTTTTCTGCATGTTAATACATCTTCAGTATTTTGACCAATTATAGGCTTGCCAATTATTTTATTTAGGGTATTGACAACCATTGTCGTGCAATTTTTATCAATAAATTTATAAGTATAAAATCGCTCTTCCGATTTTAAAGAAGCGTTTAAATAATCAAAAAGGGCTTGTTTTTTGTTTTGTGATAGGTTTAAAATTTGTTCGTCAATACTTCGTTTTTCATATAAGTATTCTTGAAAAAATTCTTCAAAAGTACAACTGGTTTCTAAATATTGTAAATCGCCTTTTACAAATTTTAAATAGAAATTAGGTGTGCTAAAATCAAAGGTTCCATAATTATAAACTTGATCTACAAAGTTAGAGGTATCTTTTATTCGAATTGCAGTATGCCCAAATAAAGAATATATTTCCGATCCCGTTCCGCAAGTCAATACGCTCACTTCGGTAGTATTGGAAAGAGTGATTTCTTGACTATTTGCCTTGCTTGAATATAGTGATAAGAGTAAAATAAATAATAAAGAAAATTTCCTATTGCACATTTTATAAATAATTATTGACCAAAAATACTTAAATCTACTTTTACAGAGAATACATTAGAATATAAAGCAGCGCTTTGATCTCCTAAATCGGTTAAAGCATAATCAATTTGAATTCCTTTGTACTTAAATCCCAAACCTACATTAGGTTGAAATCCTACTTTTTTGGTATTATCAATTTGAACTATATTTTGGAAATTACCCACTCCCGCACGAACAAAAACTAAATCAGTATATCCATATTCAAATCCTAAGGCAGGATCAATACTCAACCCATTTGTAGAAAAAATATCATTACTTTTAACAAAACTCATATTTAAATTGGTAGCAGCCAAAAGACTTGTTTCGTTATGAAATTGAAATTTTTTAGACAGACCTAGTTGTGCTTTTGGTAAGGTAATTTCTGTATTTTCAGGCAACGCCTGGTTCTGACCAGTAATTGCGTCTTTAATTGTGTTATACTCAGTTTCGTTAATTGCCCAAACATTATAAGTGGTCGTAATGTCTCTCAACATTAATCCAAATTTCCAATCGTTTCTTTCAAATTGTAATCCTGCATCAAATCCAAATCCCCATGAACTTGCAAATTTTCCGATAATGCGTCTGATTATTTTTGAATTTACACCAAATTGAAGTCCAGATAATTTCAGCTTTCTAGCGTAAGAAAAGGTAACTCCGTAATCGGCAACCGAAAACAAACTAATTCTATTGTAATCTACATTTCCTTGATTGTCAATTAATTGCGTGGTATTCATAATGTTGTCAACTCCAAATCGTATTACTGAAAATCCCCAAGCACTTTCGTCATCAATTGGAGTTGCATAGGCAGCATAGTCATATTGCGCAATATTTGCAAAATAACTTGCATGCATTAAGGAGGCTTGTTTTCCTTCTAAACCAATTAATCCCGCTGGGTTCCAATAGCCTGAATTTACATCATTTGAACTTGAAGTAACCGCATTTGACATTCCCAAAGCGGCAGCATCAACACCAATATTCATAAATTCATTAGAATACTTCCTAACTGTTTGAGCAAAGCTAGAAGTGGTTACAATTAGTATAAATATGAATAATTTATTTCTCAAATGGGGCTTATTAATTATCAAAAAATGGAGATGAATTTTTTTTCAAAAATAGGCATTTATATTGATTACCTATATCTATTTTATTTTACTTAAAATTTCTATTCTAAAAACGTACTTGTCTTTAACTTATTGTATTAAATTTGCTTTCTTTATTATTTTAAACTTCTATCAATGAACATAAAAAAATACGTCCCAAATTTAATCACACTGCTAAACCTTTTATGTGGTTGTGTTGCTATGGTCTTTGCTAGTAATGATAATTTTGAAATGGCATTCTTTTTTGTTTGCCTTGGAATTTTCTTTGACTTTTTTGATGGCTTTTTTGCTAGATTATTCAATGTTTCCAGTCCTTTAGGATTGCAATTGGATTCTTTGGCAGATATGGTTACCAGTGGATTTGTACCTGGTTTTGTAATGTTTAAAATGGTATTAAATTGTGTGAATTCAGATCCATCATTGTTCTATTTACCCTACTTTGGTTTTATTATCACCTTAGGTTCTTGTTATCGTTTGGCCAATTTTAATATTGATACCCGCCAAACGGATTCTTTTATTGGCTTGCCAACACCTGCAAATGCAATATTTATTTTGAGTTTACCTCTAATATTAAAAAATTCAGATTCTATAATTTTACTAGAAATGTTGACAAATTATTACTTTTTAATTTTTGTTTCAGTATTAAGTGCTTTCATTTTAAATGCTGAAATCCCTTTATTTGCATTAAAAATCAAAAAGTTTAATTTAAAAGACAATGCTTTACAACTATTCTTTTTATTAATTTCAATCCTATTATTGGTGTTGTTAAAATTTTCAGGAGTCGCCTTGGTTATTGTCTTTTACGTAATGTTATCGGTGATTATGAATTTGATAACTGGTAAAAAGGCTTAGTTTTTTACAGATAAGAAATGTAAGATCATTTAAGCCTGAAAAAATCTTTGAAAATTTCTTTTCTTTATTTGTAGTTTTGACTTTTACAACACAAAATTTGATTTTTTATATGTCCTTAAATGCCTTAAATGGTAAGATTTTTTTTATTTCCCGACTAGAATTCCAACTTCTTCTTCCTTAATTCAAAATTTTGCCCAAGATAAACTCTTCTTACCATTTCGTCTTCTACTAATTCTTCTGGAGTTCCCGCTTTTAAAATCCCACCTTCAAACATCAAATAGGTTTTGTCGGTAATTGCTAATGTTTCTTGTACATTATGATCGGTAATTAGAATACCGATATTTTTATTTTTTAATTGAGCTACAATTCTTTGAATGTCTTCAACCGCAACAGGGTCAACTCCCGCAAATGGTTCATCTAATAATATAAATTTTGGGTCGGTCGCTAAACATCTTGCAATTTCTGTTCTTCTACGTTCCCCACCAGAAAGTAAATCCCCACGATTGGTTCGGATATGATTAAGACTGAATTCTTCAATTAGACTCTCCATTTTTGCCTCTTGTTCGGCTTTCGTATAATTGGTTAGTTGCAAAACACTTAAAATATTATCCTCAACACTTAACTTTCTAAAAATAGAGGCTTCTTGAGCTAAATATCCAATACCTTGTTGCGCTCTTTTATACATTGGGAAATCAGTAATATTCATATCGTCTAAATAAATATTTCCAGAATTTGGTTTTACCAAGCCAACAATCATATAAAAAGAAGTTGTTTTTCCAGCACCATTGGGTCCTAAAAGTCCAACAATTTCTCCTTGGTTTACTTCTACAGAAATTCCCTTTACAACACTTCTTCCTTTGTAGATTTTTACTAAATTATCCGCTCTTAGTTTCATTTTTTAGTGGTTATTCGTGAGTCTACTTTTTATATTCGCAAATTAACGAATTACAAAATTACAGATTCAAAACATTAACAATTATTTAGTTTAGCTTATTGCTTTGTTGCTTCTAATGCTTCCCAAAATTCATAAGCTCTTCTTAAATGTGGAATTACAATTGTACCTCCAACTAATGTTGCGATTCCCATTGCTTCCATCATTTCTTCTTTGCTTACTCCTAAATTAAAGCTGGTTTCAAGATGGTATTTTACGCAATCATCACATCTTAAAACAGTAGAAGCTACTAATCCCAATAGTTCTTTAGTTTTTACGTCTAAAGCGCCTTCAGCATAAGCATTGGTGTCTAAATTGAAAATTCTCTTTACGATTTTGTTATTGTCCGCCAATAACTTTTCGTTCATCTTTGATCTATATTCGTTGAACTCAGATAGGATATCAGACATTTTCTTTTAATTTATTTTTATGTACAAATACAGATATGAATATACTTGCTTCATAGATTAATAACATTGGAATAGTTACAATTATTTGACTTACCACGTCTGGCGGAGTAACAATTGCTGCTATTATTAATACAATTACAACAGAGTATTTTCTATATTTTCTTAAAAATGATGGAGTTACCAAGCCTAATTTTGTTAAGAAATAAATTATAATTGGAAGTTCAAAAAACAATCCACTTGCTATTACCGATGTTTTCATCATTCCAATGTAAGAGTCAATTGTAAATTGATTTTGTATCATTTTACTCACAGAAAATGTAGCACAAAAGTTTATGGACATTGGGATTATTACATAAAATCCGAATAATACTCCCAGAAAAAATAAAATGGAGGCTACAAAAATAAAAACACTGACATTTTTTCTTTCTTTTTCATACAAAGCAGGGCTGATAAATTTCCATAATTCCCATAAAATGTATGGAAATGCTAATATAAAACCTGCCGTTATGCACGTCCAGATAAAAATATTTATTTGTCCTTCCATGTCCGTATTCTGAATAATAAATGGTAATTCGGTAATGCAAATACTATCAGCAAAACCTAATTGGTTGGACAATTCACAAAAGTAAGTATAAGTAAAAAAATCAGCTCTTGTAGGGGCGAAAATAATGTCCTCAAAAATAAAATTATTAAAACATTCATTTAAAATGTAAGTAGCGATTGCCATAATAATTATCGCAGAAGTGCTTCGTACTAATAACCATCTTAATTCCTCAAGATGGTCCAAAAATGACATTTCATTCAGCGCTTTTTTTGCCATTATACAATCCCTTCTTTTAAAATGTCATGTAAATGCAATACTCCCTTGTATTCATCTTGGTCGGTAACGATTAATTGGGTGATTGAAAAATCTTCCAAAACATTTAAAGCATCTGTTACCATTGACGATAATTGGATTGTTTTTGGGTTTTTTGTCATTATATCTTTTGCAGTTAAGTGCACAAATGTATCATTATTATTAAGCATTCTTCGAATATCACCGTCAGTAATTATTCCTATTACTTTATTATTTTCAATTACAGCTGTTACCCCTAATCGCTTCTCTGAAATTTCAAAAATCACTTTCTTAATATTCGTTTCTGGGTCTACTTCGGGTTTGTGACTTTGATCTAACATATCGCCAACACGCAGTAGTAATTTTTTTCCTAATGCGCCTCCTGGATGGTATTTTGCAAAATCCTGAGCTTTGAATTCTCTCAGTTCCATTAAGCAAACTGCTAAGGCATCGCCCATTACCAATTGCGCTGTAGTACTATTTGTAGGAGCTAAATTGTTTGGACAAGATTCATTTTCAACAGTTGTATCTAAAATAAAGTCAGCTCCTTTTGCTAAAAATGAAGTGGTATTACCTGTAATTGCAATTAAAGAATTCCCAAAATGTTTTAATATTGGAATTAAAACTTTAATTTCTGGACTGTTACCACTTTTTGAAATACAAATAATAACATCGTGAGGTTGAACCATACCTAAATCACCATGAATTGCTTCAGATGCATGTAAAAAAAGCGATGGTGTACCAGTGGAATTCATCGATGCAACAATTTTTTGAGCAATAATTGCGCTTTTTCCAATACCTGTAACCACTAATCTACCTTTTGAATTAAAGATGATTTCTACCGCTTTAGAAAAGTCATCTGTTAGTAAATCAGCTAGTTTAGCAATAGATCTGCTCTCCGATTCTATGGTCTTTCTCGCAATTTCTATAATATTTTTGTTTGTTTTCAAAACAGATTTTTATAAAGTTTGTATTTAATAAAGATATTTGTATCTTTATGAACCACAAATTTATGTAAAATACTATTAACTAAGAATGAAATCTAACGAAATTGACATTCACAAGGAATTAAAAAAATATTTTGGGTTTAACCAATTCAAAGGATTACAAGAACAAGTCATTAGAAGTCTTATATCAGGTAAAAATTCATTTGTAATTATGCCTACAGGAGGAGGTAAATCTCTTTGTTACCAATTACCCGCATTAATGAAGGAAGGAACAGCAATTATTGTATCTCCTTTAATAGCTTTGATGAAAAATCAAGTGGATGCAATTCGAAGTTTATCTTCAGAAAATGGAATCGCCCACGTATTAAATTCCTCTTTAAATAAAACTGAAATCAATCAAGTTAAAAAAGATATCACTTCGGGATTAACAAAATTATTGTATGTTGCTCCGGAATCTTTGGCAAAAGACGAATACATAAAATTTTTAAAGAACATAAATATTTCATTTGTAGCCATTGACGAGGCACATTGTATTTCGGAATGGGGTCACGATTTCCGTCCTGAATATAGAAATTTGAAAAACAGTATAAAGTTGTTGGGTAATGCACCAGTTATTGGATTGACCGCAACAGCTACTCCAAAAGTTCAAGAGGATATTCTTAAAAATCTTGAAATGACTGACGCCAATACCTTCAAGGCGTCATTCAATCGTCCTAATTTGTTTTATGAAATTCGTACAAAAACGAAAAATATTGAATCTGATATTATCCGCTTTATAAAGCAAAATAAAGGTAAATCAGGAATTATCTATTGCTTAAGTAGAAAAAAAGTAGAATCTATAGCTCAGGTATTACAAGTAAACGGGATTAGCGCTGTTCCTTATCATGCAGGTTTAGACGCAAAGACCAGAGCAAAACACCAAGATATGTTCCTCATGGAAGATGTGGAAGTAGTTGTCGCAACTATTGCATTTGGAATGGGAATTGACAAACCAGATGTTCGTTTTGTAATCCATCATGATATTCCTAAATCGTTAGAAAGCTATTATCAAGAAACAGGTCGTGGTGGTCGAGATGGAGGTGAAGGACATTGTTTGGCTTACTATTCTTATAAAGATGTTGAAAAATTAGAAAAATTTCTATCTGGAAAACCAGTTGCTGAACAAGAAATTGGTTTTGCCTTACTGCAAGAAGTGGTGGCATATGCCGAAACTTCTATATCCCGAAGAAAATTCTTATTGCACTATTTCGGTGAAGAATTTGACACGGAAACTGGCGAAGGTGGCGATATGGACGATAATGTTCGAAATCCAAAAAATAAAATTGAAGCCAAAGATCAAGTGGTTCAACTACTTGAAATGGTTCGAGACACCAAGCATTTATATAAATCTAAAGAAATTATTTTTGCATTAACTGGTAAAGTAAATGCAATGATAAAAGCACATAAAACCGATGCCCAGCCTTTCTTTGGTTGTGGTTCTGATTTTGAAGAGCGTTATTGGATGGCTTTACTCAGACAAGTGCTTGTTGATGGTTTGTTGTCAAAAGATATTGAAACCTATGGAATCATAAAAATTACCGATAAAGGATCAGAATTCATTAAAAATCCTAAATCTTTTTTGATGTCCGAAGACCATGAATACAATGAATCTGAGGACGAAGCGATAGTAACTGCCGCAAAATCTTCTGGCGTTGCCGATGAAACTTTAATGGTAATTCTTAGGGATTTAAGAAAGAAAGTGGCTAAAAAACTTGAAGTTCCTCCTTTTGTGGTTTTCCAAGATCCCTCATTAGAAGACATGTCGCTAAAATATCCAATTACGATGGATGAAATGGGAAATATTCACGGTGTTGGCGAAGGAAAAGCTAAAAAATATGGCAAGGAATTTATTGATATTATTCGTATTTATGTAGAGGAAAATGACATTCTTCGTCCGGATGATTTGGTTGTAAAGTCAACTGGTGCCAATTCAATTAATAAATTATACATCATTCAAAATATAGATAGAAAATTAAATCTTGATGATATTGCTAGTGGAAAAGGATTGAATATGGAAATGCTGATTAAAGAAATGGAACAAATTGTTTTTTCAGGAACTAAATTAAATATCAAATATTGGATTGATGAAATTCTAGATGACGATCAACAAGAAGAAATTCATGAGTATTTCATGGAATCGGAATCGGATAGTATTGAAGATGCTTTGAAAGAATTTGATGGTGAATACGATATCAATGAATTGCGATTAATGAGAATTAAATTCATTAGTGAGGTTGCTAATTAAGACAATAGACTAAAATACCTCTCCTCGATGTGGTTTTAATTTATCTCGAACAGCAATCATATTTTCATCTGTTACAACCATAAATGCGATAGAGTGCATTTCATTTATAATTGTAAATCCGGTGATATTCAACGGTAGTTTTTCTGCTGAAATATATTCTTTCAGGTGAATTTCGTGATGTTCGGCAGTTTTTGCAGCTGCAGAACCTCTAAAATCCCATATTAGTTTTATTTGTCTTGACATGTTTTTGTTTGTTGTTGCAAAGATATGTTTTTACCACAAAAGACACAAAGTTATTAGCCACAGCAACAAAGTTTTTTTTTACTTCAAAAGGCACAAAGTTTTTAGCCACGAATTGCTCTAATTACCTCGAATTTTTAAAACCTAAAACCTAAAACCTTTTTATCTCTCTAAAACTCGAGTTATTAATCCACACCAAATTACTACTTTTGTAATTCGATTAATAAATTAATAATGCCACAAGAAATTCTGCTTCAAGTAACTACAGAAATCGCAGTTAATAATCAACTTATTAAGGAACAAGTTGCGAAATTAATTCGTGCAGCTGTAGCTGATATTAAACACATTTCTATTTTGAAACGTTCCATTGACGCGCGTCAAAAGGCTATTAAATTTAATTTAAAAGTGGCAATTTATTTTCAAGAAGACGAGTTTATTGAAGAAAAAATTCAACTTCCGGAGTATAAAAATGTGTCTAATTCTCAAGAAGTAATTGTTGTAGGTGCCGGTCCCGCGGGTCTTTTTGCTGCATTGCAATTAATTGAATTGGGCTTAAAACCAATAGTTATTGAGCGTGGAAAAGACGTTCGTGGTCGTCGTCGTGATTTAAAAGCAATCAATTTAGATCATATTGTTAATGAAGATAGTAATTACTGTTTTGGTGAAGGAGGAGCAGGGACTTATTCTGACGGAAAATTATATACTCGCTCTAAAAAAAGAGGAGACGTCACTCGAATTTTAGAATTATTAGTTGGTTTTGGTGCTTCTGATGATATATTAATAGAAGCACATCCTCATATTGGAACCAATAAATTGCCAAAAATTATTCAAGACATTCGTGAAAAAATAATTGAAATGGGTGGTTTGGTGCTTTTTGAAACTCGACTTACTGATATTCTTATTAAAAACAGTGAAGTTCAAGGAATTGTAACGCAAATTGGTGAGACCATTTTAGCTAATAAAATCATATTAGCAACTGGACATTCTGCAAGGGATATTTTCGAATTGTTAGACAGAAAAAAAGTATTCATAGAGGCGAAACCATTTGCCTTGGGCGTTAGAGCGGAACATCCACAAACTCTAATTGATAGTATTCAATACAGTTGCGATTATCGTGGTGAACTTTTACCGCCAGCGCCCTATTCTATAGTAAAGCAAGTCGGTGGAAGAGGGATGTACTCTTTTTGTATGTGTCCTGGTGGTGTGATTGCACCCTGTGCTACCAGTCCCGGTGAGGTAGTGACTAACGGTTGGTCACCATCAAAAAGAGATCAAGCTACTGCCAATTCAGGAATTGTTGTCGAATTAAAATTAGAAGATTTCGCGCTCTATTCTAAATTTGGTGCATTAGCAGGATTAGAATTTCAAAAAAGCATCGAGCAAAAAGCTTGGTATTTGGCAGGGGAATCTCAAAAAGTTCCAGCACAAAGAATGGTCGATTTTACTAAAAATATAGTTTCTTCGGATATCCCAAAAACATCCTATGTGCCAGGTACCACTTCAGTAGAAATGGGGCAGGTTTTTCCTGGTTTTTTATCTCAAATATTAAGAGAAGGATTTTCGGAATTTGGCAAATCGATGAAAGGGTATTTAACTAATGAAGCTATTTTACACGCGCCTGAATCAAGAACGTCATCGCCAGTTAGAATTCCTCGAGATTCTATTTCTCTCGAACACACTCAAATTAAAGGATTGTATCCTTGTGGAGAGGGCGCTGGTTATGCAGGGGGAATAATTTCTGCTGCTATCGATGGAGAAAAATGTGCGTTTAAGATATTTGAAGCACTAAATTCATAATAATAGTGTTTTCAAAACGAAAACGTTTTATTTAAAATTATTTCTTTCAAAAACTCCAATTCATCAATAATAATATATTTTTTTTGTACTTATATTAGTAATATTGTGATAATGATAATTCGGTTATTTTCAACTTAATTTATTTATAATTAGTAACTCACAACAAGTATTATTTGTAAATTTGTAAAAAAAATCTAATGAGTTTTATACCTGAAGAATTTAAAATTACGGCTCCATTATTGCAAAACACCTATTTAGTAAATGGTGAATTAAAGGAATGGAAGGGGCCGACTACGAATGTTTACTCTACTATTTCCTCTACAGAAAATTACGAACCTACTTTTTTAGGAACCATTCCAACAATGGGAAATAATGAAGCTCAGGAAGTAGTTGCAGCAGCAGTAAATTCCTATGATAACGGACAGGGAATTTGGCCAACAATGAAAGTGACAGACCGAATTAAATGCATGGAGAATTTCGTAAATCAAATGAAATTAACACGCAATGAAGTGGTTAAATATTTGATGTGGGAAATAGGTAAATCACTTCCAGATTCTGAAAAAGAATTTGACAGAACAGTCGAATACATTGTAGATACCATTGAAGATTATAAAAAATTAGATAGAAATTGCGCGCGTTTCACAAAAAGCCAGGGTATTAATGCAATGGTTCGCCGAGGACCTCTTGGGGTTGTTTTGTGTCTTGGGCCTTACAATTATCCTTTAAACGAAACTTTTTCACTGCTTATTCCCGCTATAATTATGGGAAATACGGTGATCTTTAAACCTGCAAAACACGGTGTATTATTAATTTCACCACTTTTAGAAGCTTTTAGAAGTAGCTTTCCAAAAGGAGTTATAAACGTTGTATACGGTCGTGGTCGAGATGTAGCCTCTCCAATTATGGAATCTGGAAAAGTTACCGTTTTAGCATTAATTGGAAATAGTAAATCGGCAATTGCATTACAAGATCAACACCCAAATAAAAACAGATTAAGACTAATTTTAGGTTTAGAAGCTAAAAATCCAGCGATTGTTTTGGCTGATGCCGATTTAGATTTGGCAATTCAAGAATGCGTTACCGGTAGTTTGTCATTTAATGGGCAACGTTGTACCGCACTTAAAATTTTATACGTGCACGAATCTATTGTTGACGAATTTAACAGAAGATTTGCTGAAAAAGTGGATGCACTAAATTATGGCAATCCTTGGGATAAATCGGTTTTTTTAACCCCATTACCAGAAAAAGAAAAACCAGCTTACATTCAAGAATTAATTGATGATGCCAAAAGTAAAGGGGCAAAAGTAATTAACACTAAAGGCGGTCAATACTCCGACAATTATATTTTTCCAGCTATTTTATATCCAATAAATAAGCAAATGAGGGTTTATCATGAAGAACAATTTGGTCCTGTAGTTCCTATTATCACTTTTAAAGACATACAAGAACCGCTTAATGATATGGCTGAATCCAATTATGGCCAGCAGGTGAGTTTGTTTGGAAAAGACATTAAAACTATAGCTCCCCTAATTGATACGTTGGTGAATTTGGTTACTCGCGTGAATCTAAATAGTTCTTGTCAACGTGGCCCCGATGTTTATCCATTCACAGGTAGAAAAGATTCTGCAGTAGGGACTTTAAGTATCCATGATGCACTTCGTTCTTTTTCAATTCGAACGTTTGTAGCATCAAAAGACAATGAATATAATAATGAAATTTTACAGCAATTATTAAACAGTAAAGAATCTAATTTCATAAACACAGACTATATATTATAGTTTTTTACAATAAATATTTTTATAAACTGCAAATCCAATTCTAATTTTATTTGCAGTTTTTTTGTTTTTCAAACATTCAACAGTCGTTAAAAAAAATCGTAATTTCTAAATCTAGTGAAATACGATTTCTTTTTTTGTATTTTTGACATGCAATAAATAATCTATGACAGAAGAGAAAGTAATATTGGTAAATGAATTGGACGAACCAATTGGGACAATGGAAAAAATAGAAGCACATGAAAAGGCGGTTTTACATCGTGCGTTCTCTGTTTTTATTTTAAATAAAAATAATGAAATAATGCTTCAACAAAGAGCGCACCATAAATACCATTCCCCTTTATTATGGACTAATACTTGTTGTAGCCACCAACGCGAAGGGGAAACCAACATTGAGGCTGGAACCCGTAGGTTGAGGGAAGAAATGGGATTTGAAGCGAATCTAAAAGAATTATTTCATTTTATCTATAAAGCCCCTTTTGATAACGGATTAACAGAACATGAATTAGATCATGTAATGATTGGTTATTTTGACAAAGAACCTGAAATTAATATCGAGGAAGTTGAAAGTTGGAAGTGGATGAAAATTGAAGCTATTAAGGAAGATATGATTGCAAAACCTGAAATTTATACCATTTGGTTCAAAATAATTTTCGATAAATTTTACCATTACATTGAAGATCATAAAATATAAAGTAGCACGATGAAAGTAACCATTAGTAGAAAAGCTCATTTTAATGCAGCCCACCGTTTGTATAGAAAAGACTGGACATTTGAAAAAAATGATGCCGTTTTTGGTAAATGCAATAACCCAAACTTCCATGGACATAATTATGAAATGATAGTAAGTGTTACAGGTCCAATTGATCCAGAAACCGGATATGTAATGGACGTAAAAATTCTTTCAGATCTTATTAAAGCTGAGGTTGAGGATAAATTTGACCACAAAAATTTAAATTTGGATGTCCCTGAATTTTTAGATTTAAATCCCACAGCCGAGAATATTGTGGTGGTAATTTGGAATAAAATTAGAAATCGAATAGATTCAAAATTTGATTTAGAAGTAGTTTTATTTGAAACTCCACGGAATTTTGTAACCTATAAAGGCGAATAATGGCTTTAAAAATTGGTGATAAAGTACCCTCATTTGTAGCAGTAGATGCCAATGGAACTTCATTTGACAGCAAAGATATTATTGGCAAAAAACCAGTTGTAATTTATTTTTATCCTAAAGACAATACGCCAGGTTGTACCATGCAAGCCTGTGGATTTAGAGATTCCTACGAAGACTTTATTGATCTAGGAGCAGAGGTCATCGGCGTAAGTAGTGATACCGTAAATTCACATAAAAAATTTACCACTCAATACAAACTACCTTTTACACTATTATCTGATTCTGATAAAAAGCTTAGAAAACTATTTGGTGTTCCAGATAAATTATTTGGCTTATTGCCAGGTAGAGTAACCTATATTATTAATAAAGCAGGAATAATTACAATGATTTTTGATAGTGTGATGGCTACCAAACACATTTCAATTGCTTTAAAATCCTTAAAAAATGAAAGCCATGAAGTTTGATTGTTATCCATTGCAATTTGATTCAATTCTTAAAGATAGAATTTGGGGAGGGGAAAAATTAAATTCTGTATTGAACAAATCGATTACTTCAAATATAACTGGTGAAAGTTGGGAAATATCAACTGTTGAAGGCGATGTAAGTGTTATTTCAAGAGGAACTTTCAAGGGGATTTCTTTAAATGAAGTAATTGATACTTTTCCAAATGAAGTTTTAGGAACAACAGTATTTGATAAATTTGGAAAACAATTTCCTTTATTATTCAAATATTTAGATGCTAAAACAGATTTGTCAATTCAGGTTCACCCCAATGATGAATTGGCAAAAATACGACACAATTCTTTTGGTAAAACTGAAATGTGGTATATCATGCAAGCCGATGAAGGTTCTAGAATTATAGTTGGTTTCAAAAATAATTCAAATGCTGAGGAATATGTATCTCATTTGGAAAACAACACTTTACTTGATATTTTAGAGGAAGTAAAAGTTAAAACCGGGGATGTGTTTTTTCTTGAAACTGGAACGGTTCACGCTATTGGTGCTGGATTACTGGTGGCTGAAATCCAACAAACATCAGATATTACTTACCGTTTATACGATTTTGACCGTGTGGATTCTGAAGGTTATAAGAGGGAATTACACGTTGAATTAGCATTAGATGCAATTAATTACAACAAGGTAGAAACTCAAAAGGATTACAATAAGGATTTAAATGTTTCCAACGAAATGGTAGATTGTCCTTATTTTACAACAAATTATTTAAATTTATCAGGTGAATTAAAGGTTTCTAAATCAGCTAATTCATTTACTGTTTATATGTGTACTGATGGGGGTTTTCAATTAAATCATAACCAAATTAATTACCAATATTCAAAAGGAGATACAATATTAATTCCAGCTACTATGATAGATTACACTTTATCTGGAAATGCAATAGTATTAGAAATTTATATTTCATAGTCTGTAATACAAAGTTTATATGTACTTTTGCAGACGAAAATTTAAATTAAATTAAATATAAAATGGCAAACGTTAGAAATTTAAAAAAAGACATCAACTACGTTTTAGGAGATATTATTGAAGCAGTTTACTTATTTGAAATAGCTACAACTGGAAAACCAACAGACGAAACAAATGCGTTAATAGACGAAGCAATTGTAAGTTTTGATTCTTTAATAGGAAAAGTGAACGCAAAAAACGTTGAAAATAAAAAAGCCCATTTCAAACAAATCAATGTTGAATTGGAACAAGTTGCTAATCAATTGATTACTAAAATCAACGCTTTACAATAAATAAAATTATAAAAAAGGTAAAATATATTTTGGATTTTACAAATTCAATTCTATATTTGCAGTCGAAATTAGTCGCCAGCGTAGCTCAGTTGGCTAGAGCAGCTGATTTGTAATCAGCAGGTCGTGGGTTCGAGTCCCTCCGCCGGCTCTTTTTGAAAAAACCATTTTACGAAAGTGAAATGGTTTTTTGTTTTATATTAATTGGTGTTTTACAATTTAAAATATTAATTTCCAGGCTTGTCAACCACTGGACGATTGTCTCTATTAGCCAATTCCCATGCTATAGCAAATGCCAACTGTGCTCTTTTTGCCAAAGCATCGTATTCAATTTTGTCTGGGGTATCTGTAGGTTTGTGGTAATCGGCATGAACACCATTAAATAAAAACACGGAAGGAATTCCTTTTTTTGCAAAATTGTAATGATCTGAACGATAATAAAATCTATTTGGATCGTTTCTATCGTTAAAAGTATAATCTAAATTAATATTTATGAAATTTTTATTCGCATTTTCACAAATTGTATAAAGATCTGAGGATAAATAGTCGGAACCTATTACATAAACATAATCATTAGAACTCTTATGTAAATCATCGCGGCGGCCAATCATGTCAATATTGATATCTGTAATGGTGTTAGCAATTGGAAATAATGGGTTTTCCGAATAATATTTAGACCCTAGAAGTCCGTGTTCTTCCCCGGTAACATGTAAGAAAAGTATAGATCGTTTTGGGCCATGTCCTTCCTCTTTTGCCTTCTGAAAGGCTTTTGCAATTTCTAATACTGCAACTGTTCCTGATCCATCATCATCGGCACCATAATGAATTTCACCATTTTCTATACCTATATGGTCGTAATGAGCAGAAATAACAAGTACTTCCTCCGGTTTTTCAGAACCTTTTATAAACGCCCAAACATTTTCAGAATCCGGTAAATTTCCATTTCTTCTTGAACTTAATGAAGCCGAAGGTATTCTTTGATAAAAATCTGCAGCACCCTCAGGAAATGAAATACCCGCTTTTGTATATTGTGAAATTAAATACTCACCTGCTTTCTTTTGCCCTTTTGTTCCGGTATCCCGACCTTCCATTTCATCGGATGCGATTATATACAGATTCGTTTTTAGAGATTCTTTAGTAATTAATTTGATGTATTTTGAAGGTTGGACTTGGGCAAAACTGAATGTTGTGAAAATTGCCAGCAATAATGATATTCTACTATTTTTCATTTGATTTCTTTTTACAAATATCATAATTATTTTTTTTATTATGAGTTTTTTTTATTAAATTAAAATGATAAAAAAATATTAAAATATTTATATTTCAAAATATTATCCATAAATTTACAATAGGATTATTAATAAAAAAATTGAATAAATATGAAAAATTTAATTGCAGTGTTAGCTTTGTCACTTTTTACAGCCTCTATTAGCATGAATGCTCAAGAGAAAAAACCAAAAGCAGCAGAAAAGAAAGAAAGCGCTAAAGAAATGAAATCTTGCGATAAAGAAAAAAAAGCGGGATGTTGCGCTAAAATGGCAAAAAAATAATTATTTAAAATTTATTATTTTACTAAGCACTTGAGAAATCAAGTGCTTTTTTTATAGGTTAGACTTATGTTGAAAAAGTTTCAATTCAAAGAATAGATATTAAATAAAAAAGGCTGTCCATATTTAGACAGCCTTATAGAAATATAGTAGGATTTTATAATTCAAATGTCATTGAAATAGTAAAGTTATTCATTACCGAATTTATGTTTGAAAAATCAGTCATACCAACGTTAAAAAATTGCTTTTGATAATTTCTTTGAGAATGAGAATAGGTAATATCTAATTTTGTTCCACCGAAATTATATCCAAATCCTGAAGAATACCCAGTTAAATTGCCAATAGTTGTTTGATTTATGTAAGGACTTTTTTCAGAGCGATATCCAGCTCTCAAACTTAAAGCCTTTATGCGAAATTCACCACCAATTCTTAATTCAGTAGCCAGACCAAGTTTGTTATTTATCTCTGAATTCAAATCTCTAAAATCGTCATTTGATAAAAACGAAATAGTACCATAATCCTTAATAGAATAATCAATACTAAGCAATCCCGATTTTTTATAAATGTAAGCTAAACTCCCTGTTAATTTTCCTGGTGTACTTAAATTGTAGGGTTCATAAACATTAATTACCATTGGATTTACCCTTACTGTTGGTAATTCTCCAGTTGCAGTTGCGCTTACCGATGCAATTCCTTGTGAAAGTCTGTCAGAAATTTCATACCATGTTGGCGATTCGTAGGCTAAACCAACACGAACTTGCTTATTTAACTTGGCGATAGCGCCTACTTGAAATGAAATTCCATTTCCATAGGTAGTTAATTCATTATTAAATTGAAGTCGTTGAATCCCTGATACTAAATTATTTGAGTTATCTTCATAAAAAACAGTTTTTTGAGTATAATCTATAAATCTCGAATTTATATTTAAACCAAAGTAAAATTTATCTTTGTATTGTCCGGAAGCATTAAATGATAGCTTGCCGTTATAACCATTGGATTTAATATAATTTTCCTGGTAATAATTTCCACCTGTTGGTACTAAGGAAACATAACTTCTATTTGATTCGGTATAATTTGAAGCGGGATCAATTATAAAGGCTTGATAGCCTAAAAAAGCTTGCTGCTCACCAAATCCATAACGAGTCCCCAAATAATCATATAAGTCCGTGATTGATTCACCGGGTTGAGTTTGAAGATTTAAAAGTGAAACTCCATTATTTCTATTCGCATAATATTTAAAATATTCACCAATAGAATTCGTTGGATTAGTTCCTGAAGAGAAAATAATATTATCAAAGTTACTAGCATTTTCATAGTTTAAAGCAAAGCTAAATTTACTCCAATCACTTTGTTTATCTGTGTTTTTTAATACAATTACAGCACCAAATTGATTAATATCAGCAGTAGTTGAATTTTCCAAATCATTGTTACCAAAATAATTGGATTTATTTTTAACATTATAGGTATTCAAAGTTAAAGCAACTTGATTGTTTAAAAATATTGCTGAACCCGCAGGATTTACATTTATTGATGAAAAGTCGCCACCTAAGGCTCCAAATGCTCCACTCATAGCACTGAATCTAGCAGTTCCCACCAAATTGTCTTGAGAAAATCGTAGCGCATCTGTGATATCCTGGGAATAGGTATAGGAGCTAAAGAAACCTAAAATGATTACTATTATATTTTTTTTCATTTTCATTAGAATTATTAGATACTATTTTAAATAAATTACAGGTTATCGTCTGCCTCCGCCTCCAGAACCTCCTGATCTACCACCTCCAAAATCACCACCTCCTGAACTTGGAGAATAACTTCTAGGGGAAGAACTTTCACTTCTTGGGTAGGAAGTCTCTATTCTTTCAGGGGTGTAAGTTCTTGGGGAAGAATTTTCGCTACTTGGATAGGTTGACTGTACTCTAACGGGTGTGTAGTTTCTTGGTGAATCATTTGTAACTCTTGTAGATACTTCAGCTCTAGTAGAGGAATTTTCTGTTCTTGTATTTACATCGGTTGATCTAACTAAATTGTAATTTCTAGGACTACTTTGATCAGAATTTCTAACGCTATTTGTAAAATTTCTTCTACCTACATTATTATAATCTCGTGTATTCACAATTCCAGATCTGCCAAAATCATATCTTCCAGACACACGCCCAGCTGATCGACCCCCTCTAATTCCATTACTGTATGAATATTGGTATGAATTACTATTATAACCGTTATAACCGTTATAACCGTTATAGCCATTGTACCCATAATAACCATTGTACCCATAATAAGGATAGTACCAATTGTTCCAACCCCAACCATAATTTCCGTAACCTGGCCCGTACCAATTATTCCAGCCCCAACCATATCCTATACTTGAGCCGTACCATGAATTCCAACCTAAATTCCAATTCCAACCATTATTCCAATAGGGGTTATAACCGAAATTATTCCAACCCCAATTATTGTCATAAACAGTTATATTTATGGGTTGTTGATTATTTCCCCAACCTGAATAACTGGTTGTACCGGTTGGCGAATTATTTATGGAATCTTGAACAGAAGAATAGTTTTCTACATCAGTAAAAACTTGTTCTTGTTCATTTTGCTCTCTTAAAGAACTAAAATAGGCTTTGTATTTATCTGCATTTTTTTCAGTAGTTTTGGTTTCATTTTCGTCAGTCCCATAGACGCCATCACGATCATAATAAGTACTGCTTTTAAAGGAACCACAAGAAACCATTACCATGCTAAAACCTAAAATTAAATAAAAAATTGAGGTTGATTTTGATGAAGAAAAATAATTTGTTTTCATATCTATGCATTTTAAATTGTTGTTCATTACAAAAATAGTTAGTTTTGCCGAACTATTTAGTTAAAATTAGTTAAACAATTTTAGTGCCAAAATATTTTATCATGAGCAAGAACTTAACAACAAGATCCGAGGATTATTCAAAATGGTATAATGAGTTAGTTGTCAAGGCTGACCTTGCTGAGAATTCAGGGGTTAGAGGCTGTATGGTTATTAAACCCTATGGTTATGCAATTTGGGAAAAAATGCAAGCCGAATTGGACAGAATGTTCAAAGAAACAGGTCATCAAAACGCCTATTTTCCTCTATTTGTTCCAAAAAGCATGTTTGAAGCAGAAGAAAAAAATGCCGAAGGATTTGCAAAAGAATGTGCAATTGTAACCCACTATAGATTAAAAAACGATCCTGATAAACCCGGAAAATTAATGGTTGATCCAAATGCGAAGTTGGAAGAAGAACTAATCGTTCGACCTACAAGTGAAGCGATTATTTGGTCTACTTATAAGGGTTGGGTTCAATCCTACAGAGATTTACCACTACTGATTAATCAATGGGCAAATGTTGTTCGTTGGGAAATGAGGACCAGATTGTTTCTTAGAACTGCCGAATTTTTATGGCAAGAAGGCCATACTGCTCATGCAACAAAGGATGAGGCAATTGAAGAATCCGAAAAAATGATGCATGTGTATGCTGAATTCGCCGAGAATTTCATGGCGATTCCCGTTATTAAAGGATTAAAAACAGAGACCGAGCGTTTTGCGGGTGCTGATGAAACCTATTGCATTGAAGCATTAATGCAAGATGGAAAAGCGCTACAAGCTGGAACATCACATTTTTTAGGACAAAATTTTGCCAAAGCATTCGATGTAAAATTTGCTACTGCTGAAGGAAAACAAGAATACGTTTGGGGAACTTCTTGGGGTGTTTCTACCCGATTAATGGGAGCGCTTGTAATGACACATTCTGACGATAATGGATTAGTATTACCTCCAAACTTAGCACCTATCCAAGTGGTTATTGTGCCTATTTATAAATCTGATGAACAATTAGATGAGATTTCAGCAACAGTTAATAAAGTAGTTACCGCTTTGAAAAAATGGAATATTTCTGTTAAATATGACAATAGAACCAATCAAAAACCTGGATTTAAATTCAATGAATATGAATTGAAAGGGGTTCCTGTTCGAATTGCTGTAGGACCTAAAGATATAGAAAACGGAACTTTTGAAGTGGCAAGACGTGATACTTTGACCAAAGAAATCGTTTCTAAAAATGGAATTGAAATTTATATCAATAATTTATTAGCTCAAATTCAAGAAGAAATGTTCGCAAGAGCCTTGAATTATAGAGATACTCATATTACTGAAGTAAATGATTTTGAAGAATTTAAATCAATTTTAGAGGGCAAAGGAGGTTTCGTATCTGCCCATTGGGATGGAACTGCTGAAACCGAAGAGAAAATTAAAGATTTAACAAAAGCAACTATCAGATGCCTGCCTCTTGACAGAGTAGAAGAGGCTGGGGCATGTGTAATTACTGGCAAACCATCGGTTGGTAGAGTGCTATTTGCGAAGGCATATTAAAAAATATCAAAAAAATATACATCAACTATTGTACGAATAAAAAATAGTTGTATTTTTGCATCCGCGTTAGAGAAGCACGGTCCGTTCGTCTATCGGTTAGGACGCCAGGTTTTCATCCTGGTAAGGGGGGTTCGATTCCCCCACGGACTACAATAAAAACATTAAAAAAGTAAAAAAAACACAAAATGGCAAATCACAAGTCAGCTTTAAAAAGAATTAGAAGTAACGAAAAAAGAAGAGTATTAAACAGATACCAACACAAAACAACTCGAAATGCTATCAAAGCGTTAAGAATTGCTACTGATAAATCAGATGCTTCTTCAAAACTGTCTGCTGTAATTTCAATGATTGATAAATTAGCTAAGAAAAATATCATTCACGATAACAAAGCATCAAATTTAAAATCTAAATTAACAAAGCACGTTGCAAAACTGTAATTAGTTAAGTTCACTCAATATAGAAAAAGCTTCCTTTTTAGGGAGCTTTTTTTGTTTCTACAATTAATTAATTGTTAAGTTTTCCTCAATAATATCAGCTTTCTCAGCCTACAATTTTCCCTCTTTTTATTAATAGTAGTATATGTAAAAATAAAGTGTACCTTTGCACCCATTAAAAATCACAGATGGAATCTATTAGAAACATTGCAATTATTGCCCACGTCGATCACGGTAAAACTACTTTGGTTGACAAAATTATGTATCACTGTCAATTATTTCGTGACAACGAAAATACGGGTGATTTAATTCTTGATAACAACGACTTGGAGCGTGAAAGAGGTATTACAATTACTTCTAAAAATGTTTCTGTTGTTTATAAAGGAACAAAAATTAACATTATCGATACTCCTGGTCACGCCGATTTCGGTGGGGAAGTGGAACGTGTATTAAATATGGCCGACGGAGTTTGTCTTTTAGTAGATGCTTTTGAAGGGCCAATGCCACAAACGCGTTTTGTTTTGCAAAAAGCAATCGACTTAGGTCTTAAGCCTTGTGTGGTTATTAATAAAGTAGATAAAGAAAATTGTACTCCTGAAGAAGTGCACGAAAAAGTTTTTGACTTAATGTATGAATTAGGTGCTGAAGAGTGGCAATTGGATTTTCCAACTGTTTACGGATCAGCAAAAAATAACTGGATGTCGGATCATTGGGAAAATGTAACTGATAATGTAGAAGCTTTATTGGATATGGTTATTGAAAATGTTCCAGCTCCAAAAGTTTCTGAAGGAACTCCACAAATGTTAATTACATCATTAGATTTCTCTTCTTTTACAGGTCGTATTGCTATCGGTCGTTTAGAAAGAGGAGTTTTGAAAGAAGGAATGCCTATTTCTTTATGTAAAAGAGATGGCTCAATCCTAAAATCTAGAATTAAAGAATTACATACTTTTGAAGGTCTTGGACGTAAAAAAGTAACAGAAGTTATAGCAGGAGATATTTGCGCAATCATTGGTGTGGAAGGTTTTGAAATTGGTGATACTATTGCCGATTTTGAAAATCCAGAAGCATTACAAACTATCGCAATCGACGAACCTACAATGAGTATGTTGTTTACTATTAACGATTCACCTTTCTTTGGTAAAGAAGGTAAATTTGTAACATCTCGTCACATTAGAGAACGTTTGACTAAAGAATTAGAGAAAAACTTAGCTATGAAGTTAGGTGAAACGGATTCTGCTGATAAATTCATGGTTTTTGGTCGTGGAGTATTGCATTTATCTGTTCTAATTGAAACTATGAGAAGAGAAGGTTATGAATTACAAATTGGTCAACCGCAAGTTATCATCAAAGAAATTGATGGTAAAAAATGCGAGCCTATTGAAGAATTAACCATCGATTTACCAGAATCACTTTCAGGTAGAGCAGTAGAGTTTGTAACCTTGCGTAAAGGAGAAATGTTGAGTATGGAAACCAAAGGGGAACGTATGATTATAAAATTTAATATTCCATCTCGTGGAATTATTGGATTACGTAACCAATTATTAACCGCTACAGCTGGTGAAGCTATTATGGCGCACCGTTTTATAGGATACGAACCTTTTAAAGGAGAAATTTCTGGACGTAATAAAGGGTCTTTAATTTCTATGGAAAAAGGAAAGGCGATTCCTTATTCTATCGATAAATTACAAGATCGTGGTAAGTTTTTTGTTGAACCAAATGCTGAAATCTACGAAGGGCAAGTTATTGGAGAAAATTCTCGTGGTGATGATATGTGTGTGAACGTGACAAAAGAGAAAAAACAATCTAACGTTCGTTCATCTGGAAATGATGAAAAAGCCAGAATTATCCCTCCAATCATTTTCTCATTAGAAGAAGCATTGGAATACATTCAAAAAGATGAATATGTAGAGGTTACTCCAAAATCGATTCGTTTGAGAAAAATCTATTTAACAGAAACAGATAGAAAAAGATTTAAAGTATAATCCATTGTTATTTATAAAAAAAGCCATTCAATTCGAATGGCTTTTTTATATTACATAAGGTTCAATTATTTGAAATAAGAAAACGATTCGTTATTTTCTATTTTCAACAAACTCTCATATATTAATTTAATTACATTTTCAACATCTTCACGATGCACCATTTCCACAGTGGTGTGCATGTATCGCAAAGGTAAAGAGATCAATGCCGAGGCTACACCGCCGTTGCTGTAAGCAAATGCATCGGTGTCTGTTCCGGTAACTCGTGAAGATGCTAATCTTTGAAACGGAATTTCATTTGAAGTCGCAGTATCCAATATCAATTCTCGTAATTTATTTTGAACCGCAGGAGCATAAGTAATCACAGGGCCTTTTCCCATTTTTATCTCGCCTTCAATTTTCATATCAATCATTGGCGTTGTGG
Source organism: Flavobacterium sp. (assembly GCA_029866065.1). Classification (GTDB taxonomy): domain Bacteria; phylum Bacteroidota; class Bacteroidia; order Flavobacteriales; family Flavobacteriaceae; genus Flavobacterium. Next base: position 8,716 of record JARXAC010000052.1, on the reverse strand, counting down.
TATCGTGGCAAACATCAGTAACAATTGCAACGTTAGGTTGGATTGTTTTTGTAATCATTTCAGCACCCCTCAGTCCCACTTCTTCCTGAACAGAATTGGTTATATACAAACCAAAAGGCAATTTCACCTTATTTTCATGCAATAATCGAGCTACTTCAGCAATCATAAAGCCGCCCATTCTATTGTCAATCGCACGACAAACAAATTTATTTTCGTTCATTACCATAAACTCATCAGGATACGTAATTACGCAACCCACGTGAATCCCCATTTTTTCAACATCCGCTTTATTCTCACAGCCAGTGTCAATAAATAAGTTGCTTACTTTAGGATTTTCCTCCTTTTCACGAGTTCGTGTATGAATTGCTGGCCAACCAAAAACACCTTTTACAATTCCATTTTTGGTGTGAATATTAACCACTTTTGAAGGTGCAATTTGATGGTCCGAACCGCCGTTTCTTATTACATATATCAATCCGTCATCCGTAATATAATTCACATACCATGAAATTTCATCAGAATGTCCTTCAATAACTACTTTATAAGGTGCGTCCGGATTGATAACTCCCACAGCCGTTCCGTAGGTATCAGTAATAAAGGTGTCCACGTACGGCTTTAAATAATCCATCCAAATTTTTTGCCCTTCTGCCTCAAATCCAGTTGGCGAAGCGTTATTTAAATACTGCTCTAAAAAGGCAATTGAAGTGTCTTTTAATATCGATTTTGAACTCATAAAATATTTTTTCGCTAATTTATAAATTTGGCATCACACTTGTTATATATAAAGTATAATTTTGTCAAATAAATAACTTTTAACATGAAAATAGTCCAATTATTATTTTTTGCCATCCTAATTTCTCTAAGCGCATCAGCTCAAGTTGCAAAATTAGACACTCTTAAAATCCAAGAATTTAGCGAAGAAAACGATACTATTCTCAAAGACCCTATCCTTCTTGAAGAAGTTATTATTCATAAATCCAAACTTGATCCCGAAAGTAAAAAGCAATTCCTAATTTTACAAAATCGAGTATATAAAGTCTACCCTTATGCCAAAATTGCTGCTGAAAGACTAACAGATCTTAATAGAAATATGGCCGCTTTAAAAAGTAATAAAGAAAAACGTAAATATTTTAAAATCGTCGAAAATTATATTGAAAACGAATTTACCGACAAACTCAAAAAGCTATCTCGAAAACAAGGTCAAATCTTAGTTAAATTAATCTATCGTCAAACCGGGCAAACCACATTCGACCTAATTCGAGAACAAAAAAGTGGCTGGAAAGCCTTTTGGTCAAACACTACCGCAAAATTATTTGATATCAATTTAAAAGAAGGTTATTCACCATCCGAAGTCAACGAAGATTTCCTAATTGAGACTATTTTAGACCGCGCATTCGATAGCGGAAGGCTAGTAAGACAAGCACCTGCAACCTCAATTGATCTTGAAAAAGTAACCAATTATTGGTATTCTAAAGCCAGCACAATCAACAAATAGTTTCGAAGCTTTTCCCGGCTTTCCCCGTCAAGCCCTTGTTTAAAAAACGAGTTTTATCAAGGTTAAAAAGGAGCTTTTTTCAGTCGCTCTTTTTCCCCTTTAAAACTAAGTTTTTTAAACTTCGGGGCTTTTGCGTGAGCGATGGCAGTGGAAATCCTTTGTGGAGCAAAGCGCAACAGAGATTGTAACGAACAGCGCGACCGAGTTTAGAACAGTTTGCTTCGAAACCTCGAAAGAACTAAACGAGGGCACGCCCAAATTAAGAAGTTAATCGGTTAAAAATTAAAATCAATTAATACAGTATGAGTTTAATTTTTATTTTTTTTTAAAATATATAATTCAGAATTAGAAGGAGAATAGCCTACATTCTTTTTAAAATTATTAAAAAATGTAATTCTTGATTCAAACAAGCATTTTTTTGATAATGAATCAATGGTGTGTAATTTTAAATACCCATCTTCAATTAATTGTATTGAATATTTAATTTTTAAAATGGTAAGGTATTCACTGTAACTGTGGCTACAATAATATTTAAAAATATACTTGATGTGACTTTGAGGATGTCCTAGAATTAGGCAAAATTCTTTCAATGTGGGAAGTTTTTCGAAGTTTTTGTATAAATTGGCTTCAAAGGTGTTGATGTCAAAAAGTACTTTCTCCAAATTTGGTACTATTTTTTTTTCAACATCTAAATCAATCGCTTCTGTTCTTATTTTTTTTATTGTCTTCCAAATTTGTATTTCTTCAATTTTGGAGTTGTTCAGTTTTTTTAATAATACTTCTTCTCCATATAAGTTAATTGGATTCATTAATAAATAGTAAATAATAGCTATCCAAATAAATGAAGTTAAGTTATTAAATTGTTTCAAAATCTCATAATTTGTTTTATTATGAAATATATAGATACTAAAGTTAGCTAGTATATAGTTAATTAAAAATAATGAAAAAATTAGAAGGAACCAATACTTACTATTTTTATTTATGGCAATTCCCTTAGTATTTTTTTTTATCTTAAAGAATTTTATACAAATATTAATTAATAATATTAAATAGGTTGTTGAGTACAAAAAAAAGATTGCATAATTAGTTTTTTTGTCTAGTTGAAAAGCAAGAATTATAAATACTATTAGTGCTGATGTGCTAAATATTGTAATTTCTTTTTTATTTGTTGTGGGCTGGTAAAACAAGTTGGAAGCAAATATCAAATATATAGGTGGAATCATAAACCCCAAAATCACATTACTTTTTAAGTTAGTTTGAAAGTCATTGATAAATCCAAAATTTATTAATCCAAAAATAATTCTTTGAATTCCTGCTATAGCAATAATTGCAAAAAAGTATTTATTTAACTTTTCGCCTGACTTACTTTTATTAATAACTATTGGAAGAAAAAAAAGCAGAATGCATCCAATAAAAAAGGAAATGTAATTTAAAATCATGTTTCAAATTTAACAAATCTGTTTCAAATAATTGTTTTTTTAATTAGTTTTCTTGTAAAATTTGTGTCTAGTTTAAAATTCAATTTAATTTGTTGCGAATTTAAAAATAATTTATAGCCCTCACTATGAAAAAAAACTCACAATTTTTTATTGCATTACTACTGATTTTATTATGCTTTAGTTCATTTGCCCAAAATTTCACCATAAGTAATGGTGCTAATATTGTTGTTAACGGCGCTGTCACGATTGACTACGGAGGTGGTACTTTGACAAACAACGGTACCATAACTAATACAGACGGTACTCTGAGTTTTTCAGGTCCTGTTACTTTTGCAGGTGCCAATACTATTAACACTAAAAACTTTACTGTAGCACATTCTGGCGCAAGTTTGTTGTCCAATAGAATTTTTGTTACCGGCACATTAACAGTTTCCTCTGGAACACTGAATGCCAATAATAATTTAACCTTAGTTTCCAATGCTTCTGGCTCGGCCGTAATAGCTCCCGTGGCAGGAAGTATATCAGGAAAAGTAACCGTGCAACGCTACATCCCATTAGGAAGAAGAGCTTTTCGGTTTTTAACACCAAGTGTAACTACAGATAATTTCATTAGTAACAACTGGCAACTAAGTACACACATTACTGGTTCTACCTCTGGAGCTAATGGATTTGACACCACGGTTTCGGGGAGTCCTTCTATGTACACCTACAATAATCAACAGGCTACGGGTTCGGGTTGGTCAGCCATAGCTACCACAAATGCTACTAACCTTAATGCCATGCAAGGCTACCTATTATTGATTCGTGGAGACAGAACTAGTACTTTATTAACCCAAGCATCACAGTTAAGTATGAATGCTCCTGTAACATTAGCTGCTACTGGAACCGTTACAACTGGTATTGTAACTTTTAACAGCAGTTCCTCTCCTGTCCCAATCAACAACTCGAGCAATAGTACTACTGATGGGTATAGTTTAATTGGAAATCCTTATGTGAACACTCTTAATTGGAATACACTAACCAAAACAGGTTTAACAAATACATATTATGTTTGGGATTCCAATATGGGAACTTCAGATGATAGAGGTCGTTATGTAGTATATAGTGCTTCATCAGGAACCAATACCGTCGCTTCTGCTGTAAACCAATACATTCAACCAGGGCAAGCTTTTTTTGTAAAAAACACCACTTTGGGAACTGCGGGATCCATAACTTTTAACGAATCAGATAAATTAGGAACCAATATCAATAACTTTTACAGAACCACAACTACTGCTTTATCTCGTTTAGAATTACAAGTATATCAAACTAGCGAATTGGCTTTAGGCGCCTATCCTATTGATGCTGCTGTATCGGTTTTTGACAATCAATTTACCAACGCGATCGAAGATGGCGACGTAAAAAAGCTGAGCACAGGAGCAGAAAACCTTTCTTTTTTAAGCAACAACCTTACTTTAGCCATTGATGCCAGACCGCAAGTAGTTCCTACTGACATAGTATCGGTTCAACTTATGCAATTTAAAGCAAATAAAAACTACACTTTTAGAACCCATTTCAATAATTTCGATCCATCAACCACGCCGTTTTTAGTGGATACCTATCTCAATCAATATACTGCTTTGGCAAATACTGCAACAACGGATATTGCATTTGTAACTACAGCTGATGCACTTTCATATAGCACCAATCGTTTTAAAATTGTGTTTCGAAACAATGCTTTAAACAATACAGATTTTAATGCAGAAAACGTGGTGATATATCCTAATCCAGTGACGAACAACCAATTTAATATTGCTTTACCAAGTACTATAACAGGAGAACTTACCGTAAAAGTGATCAATACTATTGGTCAAACGGTGTATCAAACAAAAACAGAAGCTCAAAACACAATTACTGTTACACTTAATAGTACCCTAACACAAGGGTTGTATTTTGTGGAGCTAACCAATCAAGGGAAAACTAGTATTAAAAAAATAATAATTCAATAATATGACACCAAAGACAAACACCTCAAAACTTCAAAAAAGATATAGTATTCTTTTTTTAGTACTCCCTTTTTTAGCAATGGCGGATGGACCAGAGGCTTTACCCGGGGGCACTAATACTACTGATGTAGCACCAATTGACGATTATTTGCCATTTGTATTGTTGTTGGGCATTTATTTTGCCTATCGATTTCTAAAGCCAAGCCTAACTCCAAAACAATTAAACAATTAAACAATGAAAAAACTACTTGTTTTATTAGCAATTTTTACCACATTTGCCTCAATGGCACAATCAGTTGGAATTAATGCCGATGGCAGTACCGCCGATCCTTCAGCTATGCTGGATGTTAGTTCAACTACGAAAGGGTTTTTGCCTCCAAGGATGACCACTACCCAACGAGATGTTTTAACCCCAACAGCTGCTGTGGGTTTAGTGATTTTCAATACCACCACCAGTAGCCTTGAATACAATTCTACAACGGGTTGGGTATCTTGCAAAAACAATCCTGATGGAACTGCTACGGGACAAATGCAATATTGGAATGGCTCGAATTGGGTGAATATAACTACAGGAAGTAATGGCCAAGTTTTAAAATATGCAAGTAATGTGCCCACATGGAGTACGTTAACTTCAGTTCCAGATGCTCCTACTATAGGAACAGCTACTAGAGGACTTTATCAAGCAACAGTGGCGTTTACTCCACCTGTAAATAATGGAGGTAGTGCCATTACGAATTATACTGTGTTCACCAATCCGGAAGGTTTAAATAAGTCAGGTACTTCGAGTCCTATTATCGTTACTGGATTAACATCAAGCACTGCCTACAATTATAGGGTTACCGCAACCAATGCATCTGGCACGAGTTTTTATAGTGGTTATTCTAACACCCCATACACCCCTGCAGATGCTCCTACTAACGTTGTTGCTACTAAAGGAGAGGATCAAAAGTCAACCATTTCATTTACTTACCCATCAGGAAATGGTAGCACAATTTCAGGGTACACCATTACCTCAAGTCCTGCAACGACTACATATACAACCACCACGAGCCCTTTTGTTTTCACTGGACTAACCAATGGACAAACTTATACTTTTACTGTTTGTGCTAACAATTCTTATGGTGCTGGACCAGCAACTAATTCCAATGAAATTAAGCCATATACATTGCAATCTCAGTGTGGGGGTTCAACAGTTACGTTTACTTATAATGGCGGAGAAGTTACCTATGGTTTGATTGTAAGTGGAAACTATAAATGTTGGTTAGACCGAAATTTAGGAGCTAGTCGAGTAGCTACAAGTATGACAGATACTTCTGCTTATGGAGATTTATTTCAATGGGGAAGAGGAGCAGACGGGCATCAATCACGAACAAGTGCATATACTACTTCGCTTTCTAGTTCAGATACACCCGTAAATGGAAATTTTATTCGCTCAGAAACTTCAGCAAATTACGACGATTGGCGTAGTCCACAAAATAATAATTTGTGGCAAGGTGTGAATGGGGTAAATAATCCATGTCCTTCTGGGTACAGATTACCCACCATTTCAGAAATTTACACTGAAATAGCTAGTTGGACTAATGGTCCATTTGGAACTCTTAAATTACCATTAACAGGATATAAAAATTATTATAGTGCTCAACTAGGAGAGGTTAACACATTTGGGACTTTTTGGACAAGTTCTATATCGGGAAATTATGCGATGGTTTTCTCTATTCGTAGTACCTATGGAAGTTATTTAGATTTCAGAAGAGGATATGGATGTTCAGTTCGTTGTATTAAGGATTAATCTATTATAATTATAAAAATAAAATGTTTGAATAATAAACTATACACACAATCATGAAAAAAATCTTTATTTTACTCGCTATTTTCACAACATTTGCTACTTCGGCACAATCGGTAGGAATTAATACCGATGGTAGTACGGCAAACACCTCTGCTATGTTGGATGTAAAATCAACTGTGAAAGGTTTCCTTCCCCCAAGAATGACCAAAACGCAACGCGATGCCATTTCTTCACCAGCAACAGGATTAACTTTGTTTTGCAACGATTGCGGGGACAGCGGAGAATTACAGGTTTATGTCACTTCTGCTTGGACAAAAGTAGGTGTTGCACCAGGAACGGCTCAAGGACAAATGCGGTACTGGAACGGGACTAAATGGGTGCTAATTGCTCCTGGTACTGAAGGTCAAAAATTACTTCTTACAAATGGGGTGCCCACTTGGTCCAATTAATTTAAATCAAAGAAATATTATAGAAACCCAATACTTTGAAAAAACTTCTTGTTTTACTAGCAATTTTTACCACCATTGCTTCAATGGCACAATCGGTAGGAATTAATACCGATGGCAGTACTGCTAATTCTTCGGCCATTTTGGATGTAAGCTCTACCACTAAAGGGTTTTTACCACCAAGAATGACTACTACCCAGCGAGATGTTTTGACCCCAACAGCTGCTGTGGGTTTGGTGATATTCAATACCACCACCAGTAGCCTCGAGTACAATTCCGCAACTGGTTGGGTATCCTGTAAAAACAACCCAGATGGATCCGCAGCGGGACAAATGCAATATTGGAATGGTTCGAATTGGGTGAATATAACTACAGGAAGTAATGGCCAAGTTTTAAAATATAACAGTAATGTGCCCACCTGGAGTACGGTAAGTACAGTTCCTGACCCACCAACTATTGGAACAGCTACTAGAGGAGATTTGCAAGCTACTGTTTCATTCACTCCACCATCAAATAATGGAGGTAATCCAATTACAATTTATACCGTATTCTCTAATCCTTTAGGACGTATTGCCAAAGGTTCTGGAAGTCCGATTATTATAACTGGATTAACCCAAAGCACGAATTATAATTTTGAAGTTACCGCTACGAATTCAACAGGTACAAGTTTAGCTAGTAATATTTCTAACAATGTATTAGTTTTATCTTCTCCTAGTGCTCCTACTAATATTTCTGCTACCAAAGGAGAGGATTCAAAGTCTACCGTTACTTTTACAGCACCAACAAATAATGGGGGATCTGCAATTACTGGCTACACTATTACTTCAAATCCAGAAGGGATTACTGCAACAGGCAGTGGCAGCCCTATTGTTATCACAGGACTTAGCAACGGTACTTTTTATACGTTCACCGTTAAAGCAAGTAATACATTAGGCCAAGGAGCTGCAAGTATATCGTCAAATTCAATAATGCCTTATACATTACAATCCCTTTGCGGGTCCACAACTGTAACTTTTAATTATAATGGCGCATCAGCTACCTATGGTGTGGTTATTGGAGCAAACTATGAATGTTGGCTGGACCGTAATCTAGGAGCTAGTCAAGTAGCTACCAGTTCTTATGATGCTGCTTCTTTTGGAGATTTATTTCAATGGGGAAGAGGAGCTGATGGCCACCAGTTGAGAACAAGTACAACTACTAGTACACTTTCCAGTTCAGATGTTCCCGGAAATAGTAATTTTATTATTTCAGCAAATCCGGCTAATAGTTATGATTGGCGTAGTCCGCAAAATAGCAATTTATGGCAAGGAGTGAATGGAGTAAACAATGTTTGTCCTTCGGGATATAGATTACCAACCGGGGATGAGTTCGCTAATGAATACAATACTTGGTTTGTTTATAATTCTAATGGCGCTTATGCTTCTCCACTTAAATTACCCGTTGCTGGTTCACGATCTCAGATTACTGGAACAATTAATTTAGAACGTGGACAATATTGGACAAGTGGCACTAGCGGAGATGTATCGATTTTTTTAGATTTTCGAATAGACTCAGCAGTAACT
>JARXAC010000045.1:0-11664 GCA_029866065.1 Flavobacterium sp. | reverse complement strand
CAAGTAAGGTTGAAATATAACCTTGAACGGTAAAAAGGGGCGTTTTTAATTCGTGAGAAATATTTCCTAAAAACTCTCTTCGGTATTCCTCACGGACTTTTAAGGCTTCAATTTCTAATTTTTTGTCGGAGGCAAATTTTGAAACCTCTCGAGAAATTAAATTTAAATCATTTGCCGAAGATTTATTAATAATGGTTGTTGATTCTAAAAAGGAGAAATCATCGTATATCTTTTTTACTTTTCGAAAGATAAAAAGTTGCACTTTAATGGTAAGTAAAATAAAAGTAATAAGTGCAACCAAGATGGAGAAAATCAAACAAAATAGGAAGGAAAACTGATGAAAAAAATAAGTCAAAATTCCCACTAGCACTGTTGCAAAAAAAGCTATTTGCAACGCAGTAATAAAGGCAAATCGAAAGGTTTCTTTGTTTTTTATATTCATTTAGACTTCAAACTTGTAACCTACCCCTTTAATAGTTTTGAAAAAATCGTCTCCAATTTTTTCTCTTAATTTTCTAATATGAACGTCTATTGTTCTTCCTCCAACAACCACATCATTACCCCAAACTTTATCTAAAATTTCTTCTCTTTTAAATACTTTTCCAGGTTTTGTTGCTAATAGATAAAACAATTCAAATTCTTTACGAGGCAAAACAATTTCAACATTGTCTTTAACTATTTTATATTCTTCGCGATTTATTTCTATACCGCCAACATTTAGCGTTTCAGAATCTATTTCAGTTTCTTTTAAACGTCTTAAAAGTGCTTTAACTTTACTAACTAACAATTTTTGCTTGATTGGTTTTGAAATGTAATCATCAGCACCAGCGTCAAATCCAGCAACTTGTGAATAATCTTCACTTCTAGCAGTTAGGAAAGTGATAATTACATTAGTTAATTCAGGAATTTTACGAATGTTTTCACAGGCCTCCATACCATCCATTTCAGGCATCATGACATCCATAATGATTAAATGAGGAAGTACTTTTTTTGCTTTTGCAATAGCGTCTCTACCATTTACAGCTGTAGAAATTAGATAGCCTTCTTGTGATAAATTATATCCTACAATTTCTAGGATATCTGCATCATCATCAACTAATAGAATTCGAATGTCTTTCTTTTTCATAATGCAAAATTAAGTCATTAATTAATATAAATGTAAATATAAAACAAATCAAAAATACAATTAATACTAATATGTTTTAGTGATGATTTGGTAATACTAAAAAAACAATAAATTAATATTAAAGGTTGACTATGTCCATAAAAAAAGCCCTGCTTTGCAGGGCTTTAAATCAATTTCACTAAAATTATTTTTTGATTACTCGGAAAGACTTAGTGATTTCTCCTTGCTTTAAAACTAAGATATACATTCCAGATTGATAATTAACTCCAAACTCTTGATTATTTACCTCATTGTAATTCAATTTGTTAGATTCTATAATTCTTCCAGTTAAATCGTATGCATTCAAATTTACTTCATCCGTACTTGTAGATTCAAAACTTAATCTAAAGCTAGTTGTAAATGGATTTGGATATGATTTTAAAGAAGCACTATCCGCTAAATTAATTGTTTCAGTTCCTAAACTAGCTGTAATTTCTGTAAAATCAGCACCTGTTAAAGCAGCTGAACCAGTTGCAGGTCGGTAATCTAAACCAGTATAAGTACTTCCGTCAGTAGTGTTATAAGGTGCTGTCAACAACCCAGTACTTGAAGCTTGTGAAGTATTCATATTGTCAGTGAACCAAGTAGCCACATTAAAAGCTACGTTAGTAGTTGTAGCCACTTTAGCAGCTACAGTTCCAGCAATAATATTATTTTTAAATTTAAGACTATTTGCTGCTTGAGCATTTGCTATGGTTGTATTACCATCAACAACTACACCGTCAACAAAATCCATAAAAATAGAGTTGTGGATTCTCAATTTTGTATTTCTTCTCATGTGAGCAGCTCTTCTGTGTTTAATATTAAACGTTCCAGTATTTGGCAATGTTTTTCTGTAATCTGGACCGATTAGAGTACAGTTTGAAAAAGTACCTTTTGTGTGATTTGATTCAAAACTTGTACTATTATTATCTGTTTCAAAGCAGTTAGAATCTGATTGATCTGCTGCTGAAGGCTCTTTAATAGCTAAACAAAATTGAACGTTTCCATCCCATCCGTTATCCGTATCGAAATCGTCATCTAATCCATTAAAGGCAACTAAATATTTGCTACTATTAGACCCTCCAAACCATTCAAATGAATCATCATTGGAATAAGATACTTGAACATAATCAACTTGAGTTTGCTTTCCACAGGCTCCCATGGTCAAACCGTTAAGTTCCGTATTAGATCCTGCAGCTCCATAAACATAACCAGCGAACTCAATTCTAACATATCTTAAAGTACCCGAATTATCATTATCATCTGGTGTTGTTCTACCACCAAATTCTGTGTCAGCGCTTGCTGCTATTCCTTCTATATTATTAAAACCACCGTTGATGTTGTATGAACCTTTGCCTAAAAGCACCACACCACCCCAGTCACCTCTATTTCTAGAACCAACTGCTCTGTTAGAGGTAAATACAATTGGGCTAGACGCAGTTCCTATAGCTATCAATTTAGCTCCTTTAGTTACAAATAAACCAGCACCTGCAGCACTACTTCGAATTATTACTCCAGCTTGAATAGTTAAAATTGCATTGTTTTTTACAAAAATTGTTGCACCCAATTCATAAGTAGTTCCAGTAGTCCATGTAGTATTCACAGTAATATCACTAGAAATAGTTACCGTAGGAGTTGGATATACTTTTGTTAAAGGGTTAAATTCTGTCCAGTTATCTGTCCACATTGCAGCTGGCGCAGGTTCGAAAGCTCCTCTGTAAGTGGTGGTTGTAAATTGGGCTAAACCGATAAAATTAACAGCGATTAGAGCTGCGATTGTGTAGAATTTTTTCATGATGTTATATTTATATTTTTTTCAAAAATATAGAAAAATAATAATTTATATGTTAACTTAAAGTTACTAAAACTTTAACAAAAGGCAGTAAAGTTGCATAAGTAAACTATCAAAAATTACTGATGTTAAATTCCTTAGAAGTTATAGGTCATTACAAATGAAAATACGCGACCAAAAGTATTACTACTAATTAAATCATCTTCTACACTGTTATAACCATTTTTATTTTGGGAATCGCCTGTAAAAACATTGTTTATAAAAGCGTCAAATCCTTTAACTTCGTTTGATCCAGAATAATTATTTTGATAAAAAATTAAATCTTGTGCCAATGCATTTTGAATATTTAATTTTAATTCAATTTTATTTCTTAAAAAACTCTTTGCAATCTGAAAATCTAAAAAGGTTCTTCCCTTTTCCCAATAGGCAGGGGCAGGATTTCCAGTAGTTTGATTTCCATGAATTGAAATTCTATCGCCTACTCTGTTAATGTTTGATGAAAAAGACCATCCTAATTCTTTGTTTAAATATTGTAACCCAGCATTAAAAACATAAGGAGATTGACCTTGTAAGGGTGATTCAACAGCTGTTGGATTCAAGTTTGAAATATCTACTTTAGAACGTATTATAGCCAAATTTGAAAAAACGGTGACATCGTTCAAAAATTTATTTTCCTTTGAACTTGTAAATGCACTTAAAAGAAGTCTGAATTCAATTTCCATTCCGAAATTTATTCCCGAGGCAGCATTTTGGTATTTATTTGAACTATTAGCTAAAGCTTGAATTTCGATTGGATTTTTAAAATTTTTATAAAATAAGGAGGTTGAAAATAATTGTCCTTTACCTGGGAAAAACTCGTAACGCAAATCTGCATTATATATTTCAGCTATTTTCAAGTCTGGATTACCCTGAGTACTAAATCTGGTGTCGAAATCAAAAAATAAGAATGGCGCTAATTCTCTGAATTCTGGTCTGTTTAGCGTCTTAGAACCACTCAACCTCAAATTCTGTTTTTTGTTAAGACTATAAACAAAATTTACAGAAGGTAAAATATCAAGTTGCGTAACCTCTATAAAAACAGGAATGCCACTTTCGAATTTAGAATTCAATCTTTGAGAGTAATTTTCTACACGTGCCCCCCAAATTATTCTTAATTTATTAAAAACATTGTCAACCATCAAATAACCAGCGTCTAGGTTAGAATTTGCATCATAATTATCGCTATTTTTAGTACCATCATAAAGAGTTAAACCACTTACTCTGGGAGAGGTAGACAAAATACCCATATTTGAAGCATTAAAAATCGTTGCATTAGGCTGCGTAGGTATTAATTGTGATAAAGTATTTGTTCCCCAAATTATACCGTTAACAAACCCATAAAAAGGAATATATCCTAATTGTCTTGCTGCAAATTTTCTGTTACGAGATTGAAAAATACCTCCAATCTTAATATCAGCAGAAAAATCGTCTGAAAAATCAACCTTTTTGCTAATGTCAATTTTCCCACTATAAATATCTTCATTATTATTTGATGTAAAAATAGAACCTGGATTATCTATCCCAACGTTGTTTATAAGGAAATTTGCCGTTGGAACTGACTGAGTTCCGTCAGCATATTGGATATATTCATACGTATTTCGTCTTTCGGATGGAATTTCACGTTGCACATTACTGTAGGAACCCACCCAATTAAATTTTATTTTGCTACTTGGTATAAAGTGCTCCCCTATTAACTGTCCTGTATAAATTTTATTTTGGGTGAATAATCTATTGGACGAAGAAATTATTCTTGGTTCAAATTCATTAGCATTCTTAGTGCCAATTCTGTCTGCATACCTACTTTCGGAAGTTAAGCTATATAAATTTTTTAGACTTAATTTATTGTTAGCATTAAGTTTTAATGTAAGATTCAAGATTCCTCCAAATAATTTTTGCACCCTATAATTTTGATTTTTAAAATCTTTCATAACAGCTCCAGGTGTTTCATAATCCCTCAAAACTCCCTCTCCAAAAATATTGGAAGTGTTGTTGGTTAATGAAGCAATTAGTCCCAAATTTTTAGTGTCATTTAATTTGAAAAAACGACCCATAGTGAACTGATAACTAATGTTTGGATCAAATTTACTTTTATTAACTTCCCAATTAGTTTGATAATTTTTAGCCAAATCTACAATTTGTAGAACGCTCGCTTCAGTATTCAAATTTTGAAGCGCAATAAATTGTGAGGAGTTAGGAAAATTTGATGGTAATGACGCAGTGATATCATTAGCTTCAAATTTGGTTTGATTAGTGGTTATAGTATTGTAACCAGTTCCAACCGAAAAGGATTGAAAATTCTTGTCAGGAGTAGATTTTGTGTTAATTTCTATAACTCCACCGGCAAATTCTCCTGGCAAATCAGGCGTAGCTGTTTTATAAATTATTAAATTATCTAACATATTAGCTGGAAAAATGTCAAATGAAAATGCCTTTTTATCAGGTTCAGTACTTGGTAATGGAGATCCATTTAAATAAGTAGTGTTGTAACGATCATTTAATCCTCGAATAATTACGAATTTGTTGTCTTGAATACTAGTTCCACTTATTCTTTTTAAAACATCAGAAGTCGTTCTGTCTGGAGTTCTCTTTATGGTTTCAGCAGATATACCATCGGAAACTCTTGGGCTATTCTTTTGAACTGTTAATAATGACGCTACAGATTCAGTATTTATCTTGGTTTTTTTAATTACTACCTCGGTCAGGGTGTTGCTCTTTTCTGCCATTGACACAGTAACTGATGTGGTTTCGTCTTTAATAGCGTCAACATCTGAGATAATTTTAGTGTCTAATGTAAAATCTGAAAATTGAAGTTCTAGTTTTCCAACAGGCACATTTCTGATAATAAATTCTCCAGATGCATCCGTTTGAGTTGCTAATTTTGTGTTTAAAACTTTTACCAAAACACCGGGTATCGATTTCCCAGTTCCTTCTTCAACTACTGTACCTTTGATAATTGCCGTTTGAGAATAAATTGCACTTGAAATAAGTACGATTAATAAAGAATAAAAATACTTCATTATTTGTTTTTTTTAAATGTGAATTATTGAACTGCAAAATTAATATCCGAAACCCCGTCTAATGTTATCTATTTGTTATGAAATAAAGGTTTTTGATTATTAATGTAAAATTATAGTTACTATTTTAGATATATTTTTATTAGGGTTAATATTAATTTATTGTTATTTTAAAATTTATTTAAAATTGAATACGCTTTACATTCTAATGTTTGCGACAATTTGTCACTATTTTTGAATTGGTATTCTATTTGAAAGGGTTCTAATAAAATATTAAATTTTTAAAATATGACAACTGGAAAAATCAATGTTTCGGTGGAGAATATCTTCCCTTTAATTAAGAAATTTTTATACAGCGATCACGAGATCTTTTTGCGTGAGCTAATTTCTAATGGAACTGATGCTACTTTAAAATTAAAGCACTTAACAAGTATTGGTGAAGCTAAAGTAGAGTATGGAAATCCTATTATCGAGGTTAAAATCGATAAAGAGGGCAAAAAATTACATCTTATTGACCAAGGAATTGGGATGACTTCCGAAGAAGTTGAAAAATACATCAATCAATTGGCCTTTTCAGGAGCTGAGGAGTTTCTTGATAAATATAAAGATTCTGCCAAAGATTCAGGAATTATAGGACATTTTGGCCTTGGATTTTATTCTGCTTTTATGGTGGCTTCCAAAGTAGAAATTATCACTAAATCTTATAAAGACGAGCCAGCTGCGCATTGGACCTGTGACGGAAGTCCCGAATTTACATTAGACCCAAGTGATAAAACTACTCGTGGAACTGAAATTATCTTGCACATCGCCGAAGATTCTTTAGAGTTTTTGGAAGATTTTAAAATCAATGAATTGTTGAATAAATACAATAAGTTCATGCCGATTCCAATTAAATTTGGAACGAAAACAGAAAAAATCGAGCAGAAAAAAGGGGAATCTGTTGCTGAAGAAGATAAAGACAATATTTTCACTGAAGTAGAAGTGGATAATATTATCAATAATCCTAATCCAGCATGGACGAAACAACCAACTGAATTATCTGATGAAGATTACAACAGCTTCTATCGCGAGGTGTATCCAATGCAATTTGAAGAACCGTTATTCCATATTCATTTAAATGTAGATTATCCATTTAATTTAACTGGGATTTTATACTTCCCAAAATTAGGTTCAGATTTACAAATTCAAAAAGACAAGATTCAATTGTATCAAAATCAGGTTTATGTAACGGATAATGTGGAGGGAATTGTTCCTGAATTTTTAACAATGCTAAAAGGAGTTATTGATTCTCCTGATATTCCGTTGAATGTTTCTCGTTCTAGCCTTCAAGCCGATGGTGCTGTAAAGAAAATATCCAACTATATTACTAGAAAAGTAGCTGATAAATTGAAATCGTTATTTACAGAAAATAGAGCGGATTTTGAGAAAAAATGGAATGACATTAAAATCGTTTTAGAATACGGTATGCTTTCTGAAGATAAATTCTATGAAAAAGCAGGAGCCTTCACATTATATCCAACAGTTGATGATGCCTATTTTACTTTGGAGGAAATAAAAGAGAAATTAGCTCCAAATCAAACTGATAAAGATGGGAAACTAGTTGTTTTATATGCGTCCAATAAAGAAGCACAACACAGCTATATCCAAATTGCAAAAAATAAAGGATACGAGGTTTTATTACTTGATTCCCCAATTATTTCACATTTGATTCAAAAAATTGAAGGTGGTAATAATACGATGACCTTTGTTCGTGTGGATTCTGATTCAATTGATAAATTAATCAAAAAGGAAGAAACTTCGATTTCTAAATTATCGGATGATGAAAAAGAAACGCTTAAAACGGTCTTAGAAGGATTTGTTCCAAAGCAAAAATATTCCGTTCAAATGGAAGCTCTAGATAGTAATGATGCACCATTTATGATCACACAACCCGAATTCATGCGAAGAATGAAAGAAATGAGTCAATCTGGTGGTGGAGGAATGTTTGGAATGGGAAATATGCCAGAAATGTACAATTTGGTAGTTAATACCAATTCTGAATTGGCATCCAATATTCTTAATTCTAGTGATAGTGCCACTCAAGAAAACTTGGTTAAACAAGCCTTAGATTTGGCAAAACTATCTCAAAATTTATTAAAAGGAGAAGAGCTTACGGCTTTCGTAAAACGTAGTTTTGAATTGATAAAGTAAAGACATCTAAATCAAAAAAAAAGACCTGTAATGTACAGGTCTTTTTTATTTTTATTGCAATCCGTTTTGATCGATGAGATACATTAATGCCGCCATTGATGCAGCTCCTAATTCTAATTCTCTTTTATTTACACAATCAAATTTATCGTTTGCCGCATGATGGTAATCAAAATAGCGTTGAGAATCAGGGTGCAAACCTGCCTTGATTATTTTAGCAGAGGTAAGTGGTTCTATGTCAGCCCCAGAGTGTCCTTTAGTGAAACTATGAATTAAATAGGGCTCAAAAAGACCTTTCCATGTTAGGATTTTAGTCAAATTTTCCTGATCGGTGTCAAATGAAAATCCTCTAGGTGAAAATCCTCCAGAATCACTTTCTAATGCAAAAATATGGTTTTCATTATTTGCTTTTGAGAGTTCTTCGTATTTTTTACCACCACGACCGCCGTTTTCCTCGTTCATAAATAATACTACCCGAATCGTATTTTTTGGTTTATAACCAATATTCTTAAAAATATTCAAAACCTCCATACTTTGCGCTACTCCTGCCCCATCATCTTGAGAACCGTCTGCCAAATCCCAAGAATCCAAATGACCTCCAACAACCATAATTCTTTCAGGGTGCTCACTTCCTTTAATTTCTCCTATTACATTATAGGATAAAACATCCTCAAATTGCTCACAAGATTGCTTCAAATAGAATTTTAAATTGGGATTTGCTTTAAGCGATTTACTCAATAATTCCGCTGCGTTAGTACTTATTGCAGCTGCAGGTATGTATTGGTCTTTTGGAAGGTCACCATAACTTTGCGCACCAGTGTGAGGAAAATCATCCAATCTCATATTCATGGAGCGAACGATGGTGGCTACTGCCCCTAACTTTGACGCTTCTTTTGCGCCGCCAAATCTTTGATCCACGCAACCTCCATAGGAAGTAAACGTTTCTATATTGTCTGGCTGCATCGGACGATTAAAAAATACGATTTTACCTTTAATTTTTTCTTCGCCTAATTCAGCTATTTCCTTGATGGAATGCACTTCAATAACGGCAGCAGTTAGTCCTTTTTTAGGGATTGCCACTGATCCACCCAAAGCGCAAACAGGAATAGAAATTTTCGATTTGTTGTCTAAGATATAAGCGACTTCTTTTTCGCCACGAACCCACTTTGGAACCATTACTTCTTGAAGATAAACTCGGTCTAATCCCAAAGTTTCCAATTGCGCTTTGGTGTATTCTACTCCTTTTTGAGCTCCAATTGAACCAGATAAACGAGCACCCACTTTATTAGACAAATCGTCCAACCAAGAGTAACATTTGGAATTGGTTAATGCCGTTTTATAGATTTCTTTGAACTTGATTTCATCACTGCTTTGCGCAAAAGTAACTGTCGATAAGAGTAGAAAGACGTAAAGTATATTTTTCATAATTGAAATTTTTATAAATAAAAAGGATTTGCAAAAATACAAATCCTTTTAATATAATAGAGTTAATTATTATTAGTGACTTATGCCTTGTACCGATTCTATATCAATATTTTGTTTTTTCAAAATGTCTTTTACTACAAATCCATAGAATGCCAAATAAGCAAAACAAAAAACAGTAATAATATATGATTCATGAATTCCAATAATATCCGATAATTTACCTTGTAGAGGCGGGATAATACCACCGCCAAGGATCATCATAACTAAGAAAGAAGACCCCTGTGAAGTGTATTTTCCTATACCTGTAATTGCCAAAGAAAAGATCGCTGGCCACATAATACTACAGAATAAACCGCCACTCATGAAAGCATAAATTGCAATTTGACCTGATGTTAATAAACCAACAATCATTGCGGTCATTCCCATTAATCCAAAAATCATTAAGGTTTTTGTTGGTTTGTCTTGACCTAAAAAGAAACCAGCAATTTGAAAAGCTACTACAGCTGCATATGCATATAAAGGAGTTACATCTTGTCCTGAAATATGATTGACAAAAAGAACAACTCCAAAAGCGATGTATGGAACTACAATTAGTAATATTTTTTTAAGAGTGTTAGATGGGTTAAAAACTGAAATTGCTCCTGCCCAGCGTCCGATCATTAAACTTCCCCAATACATTGAAATATAAGGCGCTAATCCTGATCCAGAAATACTACCAAAAAGCTTAGTTTTTAATAATTCCCCTAAATTACTTTGAATTGTAACTTCAACACCAACATAGGTAAAAATACCTAGCATTCCAAAAACCAATTGGGGGTATTTCATTGCTCCCCATCCTTCTGGAGATTTTTGAGCAGATTTATTTGCAAATAATAATCCTAAAATAATAACAAGTAGTGATGCAATTGTTAATCCTAATCCCAGATAATCTTCTTCTTTATTATCTATAATATGCTTTATAAATTCAGGATCCTCATAACGAGAGAAAATATAAGTGAAGATGCCTATTAAAATAACTGTAATAATAATTAAAATTCTAATTGCTTTATTTGCAGGTTCAAAAGTAGAATCACTTTTCCCATCAGGTAATTTTTTTGAAAAAAGAAATAATAATGCCGCAACTAAAAATAAAGCCCCAACAGCATAATATAAAGTGATCATTGAATCTAAAGAATCCGATTTCTGTGAAAATTTTTTTATAAAATCTTCATTCACTTTTCCAATTGCAGCAGCGCCAAATAATGCAGCAGAAACCACAATGGGTCCAAGTGTGGTTCCGAAAGAATTAATTCCTCCGGCTAGATTCAATCGATTTGAAGCGGTATTAACATCTCCTAAGGAAGCTACGAAAGGTTGAGCAGATGTTTGTTGCAATGAAAAACCCAAAGCTACTACAAACAAAGCCGCTAAAATCAGCGCATAGCTGCCTTGATTAACTGCATAAACCATAAAAACAGCCCCAATCGTGCTTAACAAAAGACCGTTAATAATTCCCTTTTTGAAACCCCAACCATTGAGGATATCTTTTTTTGCTAAGCTACTTAATATAAAAAGAAGCAATGCTCCTATAAAATAAGCTCCATAAAAAGCAAAATCAATTAACTGACTTTGAAATTGATCGAGATTAAACTTACTTTTACAAAAAGGAATAAATACTCCATTTGAAGCTCCGAAAAATCCCCAAAAAAAGAAGACTGAAATTAAGGTGTAAAGTGCTGAATTGTTTGTTTTATTTTGACTCATAAAAAAATTGGTTTTGGTTAATTCATTAAATTGGATTTATTAATATCAATAAAAAAGGGCAATAATAAATATTACAAATAAACTAAATACTAATATTTGATAAATATACATTTATAAAAAAAGAATATAAAATATTTATTTGATAAATTTTAAAAACAAAATTTATTTCTGAGTTTTTGAGGATGTAAATCGGTTCATTTTCCATCTACAAAATCTTGTAAATACTGGAATCTTTCGGTAAGTTTTCCATTTTCGGTCATTTTGGCTCTTTGTAGAATTCCGTCTTTATCGCCATTGAAAAAAGCGGGGATTACATG
>JARXAC010000006.1:0-8912 GCA_029866065.1 Flavobacterium sp. | reverse complement strand
GTGGTTTTTAAAACAATATGAGGAGTTATTCATTTTACAAAAAGAAATATCCAATTTTAAAGTAGGTACTTTACCAAAAGAATTATTGTTAGAAGCCAAACAAAAAGGATTCGCAGACCGCCAAATTGCTCACATGATAGGTTGTTTAGAAAGTCAAGTTTACAAGTTGCGTGAAGAGAAAAATATAAAAAGAGTTTACAAACTGGTTGATACATGTGCTGCGGAATTTAAAGCAAAAACACCTTACTACTACTCTACTTTTGAAGCAGAAATTGAAACGGCGAACGGAACAAAATACGTTGATAACGAGAGTATTGTAACCGATAAGAAGAAAATAGTTGTTTTAGGCTCAGGGCCAAATAGAATTGGACAAGGAATTGAATTTGATTACTCTTGTGTTCACGGAGTTTTGGCTGCTGCAGAATGCGGTTATGAAACCATTATGATCAATTGTAATCCGGAAACCGTTTCTACCGATTTCGATACTGCTGATAAATTGTATTTTGAACCCGTATTTTGGGAACATATTTATGATATAATTCAACACGAAAAACCAGAAGGTGTAATTGTGCAATTAGGTGGTCAAACGGCACTAAAACTAGCAGAAAAGTTATCTAAACACGGAATAAAAATCATAGGAACCAGTTTTGACGCCCTAGATTTAGCGGAAGACAGAGGCCGTTTTTCAGAACTATTAACCGAATTACAAATTCCATTTCCACAATTCGGAATTGCAGAAACGGCAGATGAAGCATCACAATTGGCTGATGTATTAGACTTCCCACTTTTAGTTCGACCTTCCTATGTTTTGGGCGGTCAAGGGATGAAAATTGTAATCAACAAGCAAGAATTAGAAGAACACGTAATCGATTTATTGAAATCAATCCCAGGAAATAAACTACTATTGGATCACTATTTAGACGGTGCAATTGAAGCTGAAGCCGATGCGATTTGCGATGGCGTAAATGTATATATCATTGGAATAATGGAACACATTGAGCCTTGCGGAGTTCATTCTGGTGATAGTAATGCCACTTTACCTCCGTTTAATCTAGGTGAATTTGTGATGCAACAAATTAAGGACCATACTAAAAAAATTGCTCTGGCACTAAGAACTGTAGGATTAATAAACATCCAATTTGCGATAAAAGACGATACCGTTTATATTATTGAGGCCAACCCTAGAGCTTCAAGAACAGTTCCCTTTATTGCAAAAGCGTATGGCGAACCTTATGTAAATTATGCGACAAAAGTAATGTTAGGTCATAATAAAGTAACCGATTTTAAATTCAATCCGCAATTAAAAGGGTATGCAATTAAGCAACCCGTATTCTCATTTAGCAAATTTCATGGGGTTAATAAGGCACTTGGACCAGAAATGAAATCAACAGGGGAAAGTATTTTGTTTATTGATGATTTAAAAGACGATCAATTCTATGAATTGTATTCCAGACGAAAAATGTACTTAAGTAAATAAAAAAAAGCCCCGAACTTGGGGCTTTTTTTATTCTATATCTTTAATGTATTCATCATATTCAAGATAAAATAGTTCTAAAGCATTCATTTTATCATTAAAGAAATCAAATATTTCATCCCAATACTTAGGATTACTTACGCTAACATCTAATTTTTCAACCCAAATTCTACTGATAACTTTGCCGTTTTCTAAACTGAAATTTTTTTCGAACACCAAGTCTGTAATAAACTCTTCTTCCAAAATATTTTTTAGCGATTCTAATTTTTCAAAGTATTGTATTCTCTTGATATCATTTCGGCTTTCAATATCGATTTGGACTTGTGCTTTCGTATTTTCAACGTAAAATTTAAAAGAGAAATCTTTGATCTTTGTATTGTATAAAAGCCATTTTCGTGGATATTTATTTGCAAATGAAACCCAAAACTCTCTTTTTAATAGTTGATTTTCTTCTTTACTATACATTTAGCACTTTTGTTTATTTGTATGTTGATTTTCAATTAGTTGTGAAATTCAATTTAAAAATCTATATTTATAACTAATTAGCTGTAAAAATAGAACATCAATATGGATTTTTCAGATTTTTTAAAATATGTTCCAAAAATAAAACAAGAAAAACTTCTTGGGGATAAGGCTCACATAAAAATGGTGCCTGTTGAACGTATTTTAGAAGTCGAAAAAATCAATACCAGTTCTAATAATCCAAGAAAAGCAGCCGTAATGATGTTGATTTATCCAAAAAACAATACGTGCCATTTGGCTTTAATTGTTAGAAATACCTATCCAGGAGTTCATTCAGCTCAAATAGGTTTTCCGGGTGGAAAAGTTGAATTGGAAGACAAATCATTAACTCACACCGCTTTAAGAGAAACACACGAAGAAATTGGAATTCATCCCGAAAAAATTGAAGTAATTAAGACATTTACAGCGGTTTTCATACCGCCAAGTAATTTTATTGTGGCACCCTTTTTAGGAATTAGTTATTCTGAATTGGTGTTTATTGAGCAGGAAGAAGAAGTTGCTGGAATAATCGAATTTCCTTTAATCGATTTTTTAAATGAAAAAACTATCGTAAAAAAAATTATGGATACTTCTTATGGAAATAACATTGAGGTTCCAACATTTAAAATTAACGAACATTATGTTTGGGGAGCTACCGCAATGATGATGAGTGAATTGAAGGAAGTGCTGAAAAGTTCATTTAAAAATTAATTTGTAAATTAGCCTTCTAATTGATACTAAAATATGGTTTTATTTAAAAGAAACCCTTTTGGACATGTACTTTTTATTAAAAAATGGTTAATCCGAATTTTCGGTGGTATCACCCATAAAAGGTACCGTGGATTCAACCATTTGCAAATTGAAGGTTCAGAAATACTAAAAAATTTACCGGAAACTAATGTGCTATTTATATCCAATCATCAAACGTATTTTGCTGATGTGGTGGCTATGTTTCACGTATTTAATGCCAGTTTATCTGGCCGTGATAATTCTATTAAGAATGTAGGGTATTTATGGAATCCTAAGTTAAATATTTATTATGTAGCGGCAAAAGAAACAATGCACGCCGGGTTGTTGCCTAAAATTATGGCTTATGCAGGGGCAATAACTGTAGAAAGAACATGGCGATCTCAAGGTAAAGACGTAACCGAAAAACGAGATGTAAACCCTGATGATACCGAAAATATTCGAATTGCCTTAGATGACGGCTGGGTAATTACTTTCCCACAGGGAACTACAAAATCGTTTAAACCAGTAAGAAAAGGGACTGCACATATTATTAAACAACACCGACCTATTGTAATTCCGATAGTAATTGATGGTTTTAGACGTTCCTTCGACAAGAAAGGATTGCGCATTAAAAAGAAAGGAATCCAACAATCATTTGTTATAAAAAAACCCCTAGAAATTGATTATGATAATGATACTATTGAGGAAATAGTTGAAAAAGTTGAATTTGCGATTGAGCAACATCCATCGTTTTTAAAAGTAGTTCCAGCTGAAGAAATTGAGAATTAATATATTGGCTTAAAGCCTATAAGTTCTCGTTTTTATAATAGTTTACCAATAAATCAACGAATCTACTGTAGCCATCAATTCCATCTTTTTGCTGATTCATTTTAAGGAACCGATCGTAAAATAGATGAAACCCTTTTTCCACAAATGATTCATATTTATTCCAAAAATCTTCACTCTCTTTATAGTTTTTAATAATTCCTGGGTGAACTGTTTTTAGCAATTTTTTAAATTGTACTTCATCATTAAATTTCCAATTACTCAAACAATAATGTAAAGCATGATTGTAACCCGAATATTGAAAATAAATATTTTCATTATTAATTGAAGCTAAAAAACCAATAAAATTAGCTTCACTTTCAGAAGCATAACCCAACTGGTGGGCCATTTCATGAGTTAAGGTGGTAGGAAAATTATACATCGGGATTTTATCATTTACTTGAGCTTCATTTGTAAAAGGATTCAAATAGCCGCTAAAACCCATGTAACTTAAAGGCAAACTAAATAGTGATTTTTTAATACTTGGATGATCGTAATTTAATGATGGAATTTGTTTTGAAAGAGATTGATAACCCTTTAAATTCATTTCAAAAACTTGCTCTTGCGAATAAGGAAAAACAACTTTTAAGGAATCATTTTGAGTTATTTGAGAATGAATGGAATTCGTTTTTGCTATTAATAATTTGGTGAATTTTAATAAATCTTCATTAGAATATTCTTTTTCAATTTTCAATTTTTCAAATAATGGAACACGATAATAATTCAATCCCCAGAGAATATTAAAAAAGAAATAAAATACAGAAAAGTAGCTTAGAATTTTAAGTAATCTATCTTTCCATGATAATTTGATGATTTTACGATTTTTAGTATAACCAATAATTAAAAAAACTATTGCAAATAAATAACCAAAATCTCCAATAGAGAAAGGAATAAACCCAAAAATTATCCTTGAAAAATATGAAATAGAAGTGTAAAGTCCGTTACTATAAAAACCTTCAATAAATTCAGGAAAAAACGAAATTAATTGAACCAATACAATTTGAATAAGTAACCCTAAAGGAAGATAATATTTTTTCTTCATAGTAATAAAATAGATTGTTAAAGTAACAAAATTTGATGAATTATTAATTTAAAATTATTGTTTTTTATAATAAAACTATCTTGGGTCTTTGTAACTTTGGAGAATAAAACTAAGAAACTAAAAATATAGCGATGAGTCAAGAAATTAGAAACCTCGAGCCAAAAGCACTTTGGAATAAATTTGCCGATTTAAATGCAGTTCCACGACCTTCAAAAAAGGAAGAACGCGTGATCGAATTTATAAAAAACTTTGGAAATAATTTAGGATTAGAAACTTTTGAAGATGAGATACGAAATGTAATCATCAGAAAACCAGCTACTCCAGGAATGGAAAATAGAAAAGCGGTAGTTCTCCAAGGGCATTTAGATATGGTTCACCAAAAAAATTCTGATACTGTTTTTGATTTTGACAAGCAAGGAATCGACATGTATGTTGATGGGGATTGGGTTCGAGCAAAAGGAACAACATTAGGTGCCGATAATGGATTAGGTGTTGCAATGATTATGGCTGTTTTAGAAAGCACCACGATGAAACATCCCGCTATTGAAGCCTTATTTACCATAGATGAAGAAACAGGAATGACAGGTGCTTTAAACCTAAAAGGGGGTGTCCTAAACGGTGAAATCCTATTGAATATGGACACTGAGGAAGACGATGAAATTGATATTGGTTGTGCCGGTGGAATTGATGTTACTGCCACAAGAAAATACAATGAAGAGGAAACTCCAGAAGGTTCTGTGGGATACATTATTACTGTAAAAGGCTTGAAAGGTGGACATTCAGGAATGGATATTCATAAAGGTTTGGGAAATGCTAATAAAATCATGAACCGTTTATTATTTGATGGTTTTGAGAATTTCGGACTTCAAATTGCTGAAATAAATGGGGGTAGTTTACGAAATGCTATTCCAAGAGAAAGCGTGGCTAAAATTATTGTAGCACAAATGTATGATGAAGCGTACGTTTTTGATATGCAAGAAATTATTAATGATATCAAAAATGAATATAAAACTACCGAACCAAATTTAGTTATTGAAATTTTAAAGTCGGAATTACCTACTAAAGTAATGGATTTGGGAGTTCAAGAAGGAATTATTCGTTCCTTATATGCTGCTCATAATGGGGTTTACAGAATGAGTGCCGATATGGTTGATTTAGTTGAAACTTCAAATAATGTGGCTCGTGTAATCATAAAAGATGGTGAAATTACAATTGGTTGTTTAACCCGCTCTTCTGTTGAAACATCTAAGTTTGACTTGGCTAATTCCTTACGATCCGTATTTGAATTGTGCGGTTGCGAAGTGACACTATCAGGTTCTTACCCTGGATGGACTCCAAATGTAAATTCGGAAATTCTGGATGTTTTAGTTTCAATATATGAAAAACAAAACAATGAAAAACCAAAAGTGGTTGCCTGTCATGCCGGATTAGAATGCGGTATTTTAGGAACTAATTATCCTGATATGGATATGATTTCGTTTGGCCCTACAATTCATGGAGCCCATTCTCCTGATGAAAGAGCAAGTATTAAATCAGCTCAGAAATTTTGGAAATTTGTAGCAGAAATTTTGGAGAATATTCCTTTAAAAAAATAAATTATTTAAAAAAACGCCCTTTTATAAGGGCGATTTTTTTATAATGAAATTATTCTAAATTCACTTCTTCTATTGGCTTGGTGTTGTTCTTCAGTACAATCAACCCCATCCGAACAATTATTTACTAATTTAGTTTCTCCATACCCTTTTGCCGTTAATCGATCAGCAGCTATACCTTGTTTAATTAGCCATTTTCGTGTTGATTTTGCTCTATTATTAGACAACACATCATTATAAGAATTTGTTTGGCGACTATCAGTATGCGAATTGATTGCAATTTTCATTGTTGGATATTCTAATAATACCTCTAAAATTTTAGCCAATTCAATAGTGGCATCGGGTCGAATATTATATTTATCAAGGTCAAAATAAATTTCTTTAATATGGAAAACTTTGGATAAATCGGTTCCGGGACCTATAGGAATATCTGTTTTTTCAATATACAAAGTCGTTTTAGTTTCTCCAGAATAATTTGGAATTTGAATTTCCTTTTCATCGGTAGAATAATCTGTTTTAGAAGCTCTAATATAGAAACCTGAACCACAATCTACGTATCCAAAATTAAATTCACCCTTTTGATTTGAAATCTGATTACTAATTAACTGATGGTCTTTTGAAAATAAAGAAACATCTGAACCAGGAAGAATTTCATTAGTTTGTTTATCTAGTACAATTCCAGCTAGTTGTTGTTCACATGGATAAACAATAGGTTTGTTTTGTATAAAGCCATATACATCATCATTTCCTTGTCCTCCATCTCTATTGGAAGTGAAAAAACCACGGTTGGTAGCTTCATTAATATAAAAAGAAAAATCATCCATTGTACCATTTATAGGCGCTCCAATGTTTAAAACAGAATTTCTTTTATTTATTTTATTTAAATCCACTTGAAAAATATCAAGTCCTCCTAAACCCGGTCTTCCGTCAGAAGCAAAATATAAAATCCCAGATTCGGAAATAAATGGAAATGTTTCACGACCCTCGGTATTGATACTTTTACCTAAATTTTCAGGTTCTCCAAAATTACCATCTGATTTAATTTCCACTTTATAAATATCAGAATTCCCTATAGAACCTGGTCGATCTGAAGCAAAGTATAGTGTTTTTTCATCTGGACTTAAAGCAGGATGTGCAACTTGAAAATTATCGGAATTGAAAGGGAGCTCAATTATTTTGTCCCATTCTTGTTTTTCATTTAAATTGGCTCTATATATTTTTAATAGAACTGATCCTTCTAAATTTTGTCCTGTTTTTCCTTTTAAAAAATTGTTTCTTGTAAAATATACGGTTTTACCATCTTTAGTAAATACAGGGGTAGATTCGTTATATTTGGAATCAAGGCTTTTAGCAAATTTCTTAGGTTCAGCAACTAAACCTTCAGAACTAATAGTTCCACTAAACAAAGTGGTGAAAGGTAAACCAGTCCAAGTATGTGTTCTTTTATAAATATTCTTGGATTCTCTTGAAGATGAAAATACCAATTGATCTTTATATAATGATCCACCGAAGTCGGAATTTGGTGAATTTATTGACAATGTATTTATTTCAAATCTATCTGAATTGAGTTTTATATTTTCTTTATAATTCTTTTCTTTTTTTAATATCTGAGCACGATTATGTTCAGGAACTAAAGACACGTATTTGGCCATATACTTTTCTGATTCCTCCATTTGGTTGGATGATTTCAGTGAAATTGCATATCGGTAATAGTATTCTGGATTAAATTCTGAGGTTAATGAAAAGGCTTTTTGGTACCATTCAGCAGCAATTTTATAATTGGCATTAAAATAATAGGCATCGCCTATTTTGCAACAAATTTCAGCATTTACAAAACCTTTCTTTACAATTTTCTCGTAGGTTTTTATTGCATCAATATATGCTAATTTTTGGTTTTGTTTATCACCATTGATAATTTTGCTATTTTGAGAGAAAGCCCCAATAGTGAAACTAAATAATATCGTGCAAATTATATTTTTCATAATTATTTAAATTAAAAAAATCGTGGTGAAACTAATTTATCTTTTTTAAATATAAATTCATATCTAATGAAAATTTCATGTGAACCTGTATTGTATCTAGATAAATTAGTGGTGTCAAAATCGTAACTGTAACCAACAAATAACGCATCATTTATTTGAAATCCTGCCAAGCCAGTCAAAGCGGCATCCACCCGATATGCAGCACCTAAAACAAATTTATCCATAAATAAGGCGTTTCCAGAGAAATCCAATTGAATAGGTGCTCCTGTAACTATTTTAGAAACAACTGCCGGTTTAAACTTAACCCAATTGGAAACATTAAAAACGTACCCTCCAATGAAATAATAGTTTCTTCTTTGAGAATTGATAGCAATTTCATTGTCATTATAGAAATTTGATTCCATTAGGTTTGGAATTGATAATCCTAAATAATAATTATCTGAATGAAGATACATACCCACTCCGAAATTAGGAGACATATTGGAACTTAAACTTTTCCATTTTGGATCATTGGCTTGAAATGGAGTTACTTTATATTGGTCAAAACTAAAAAAGCTCGCGGTTCCTTTTGCACCAAAAGATAAATTAGTCTTTTCATTTAA
Source organism: Flavobacterium sp. (assembly GCA_029866065.1). Lineage (GTDB taxonomy): Bacteria > Bacteroidota > Bacteroidia > Flavobacteriales > Flavobacteriaceae > Flavobacterium. The sequence goes on along the minus strand of JARXAC010000006.1, from coordinate 165 downwards.
TCGAATAGTATAGGAAATATCACCTGAAACGGTGGTTTGTTCGGTTGGTCCGATTCGATCCGAAATAGCAGAAATTCCCAGACCTAAATTAGTTTCTGGAATAGGAGTATTTATTGAAAAAGTACTAGTTGTTGGGGCGCCCTCAAATCCAACCCATTGAGATCG
>JARXAC010000053.1:0-27922 GCA_029866065.1 Flavobacterium sp. | reverse complement strand
CCATCGTATTCCGGCCAGTACTTTTATTTTCTCTTTTATTGAAATCAAATCTTGGAAATAGATTCCAAAGTTATTAGTGGTCGTTTTTACAATTTTTGTATTTATAGCTTCTGGAATAAAGGTGTTTTGAGGATATAAGTTTAAATTGTAAATATTAATAGTATCGTAGAATAATGGATTGAAAATAAAAGTGTAAGCGTCAGCTATTGAATTGTCAAAATCCAAACCGGTAAATAACTGATGTTTTATTTTTTCAGTTTTATAAGTTCCCGATAGGTTAATTTGGTTTGTAATTAATTGTTCAGTGATTTTGTATTTTCCAAGTGGTCTGTTCCAATTGCCGTTTTGAATAGGTTGAATTCGTTCTGTCCCTTGCCAAGAACGTTCAAAATTTTGAAATGCGGAATTAATATTTAACTTCCAATTTTCATTGAATTTATGTTTGAATTGTCCTGAAAAACTGGATTGTAAAGTTTGTCCTTTAGACCAAGTGGCACCTAAATAGGTATTTCGGGGAATATCGGCTATAGTTGTTCCAATGGATCCTGTTCCAAAATCGGGTGTCCAATTGTCTTTTAGATAATCTCCTTGTAGTAAAAATTCAGATTGATTACTTTTTAGTAATAGCGAAGGATTGATGTAAAAACGTTCCCGAGTTACAATGTCTCTAAAACTATTTGCTTTTTCATAAGTAGAAATCATTCGGTAGGCTACCTTTTTCGAAAAAGGACCGTATAAATCTATAGTTGGTTTATTGAATGAATAACTACCAATTTGATAAGAAATTTCTCCACCATTTTTGAAAAGCGGTTTTTTGGTAACCAAATTGATTATTCCGCCTGGAGTTACATTTCCAAATAAAAGCGCGGATCCTCCTTTTAAGACTTCTACTTTTTCTAAACTTGCCACTTCAGGCATTGAGCCACCATTGGTTCGAAAACCGTTTTTAAATACATTGTTTGTTGTCATGTCGTAGCCTCTGGACCACAATGATTCTTGAGCCCCACCTCTTGAGGATCCAATATAAACGCCGTTCACATTTTTCAAAACGTCGCTTAAGCGTATGGTTTGTTGTTGTAATAAAGTGGTATTTCCTAGTATTTGTATACTTTGGGGTAAATCGAATGGTTTTATTTCAAGACCAGATAGTATGGTTTCCTTTTTTTTGTTTGGGCTTTCTTTTATCTTTATAATTACCTCTTTCAATTCATTAATTCCTTCATTAAGAGTAAATTTTACAAAACAAATTTCGTTTTCTCTAACAATTATTTCTTTAGTTTGTTTTATTATTTTAACTCCTTCTAAAACCAATGTGTGAATTCCTAATGGGAAATTCGGGATAGAAAATTCGCCTTTTTCATCGGTTTTTATCGAAATTCCATTTTTTTCTTGTTTGATCATTAAATTGGAAACCGGAAAACCATCTGTAGATTCTATTTTTCCTTTTACAATTCCGGTATTTTGACCATAAAAATTGATGAAAGAAAATAGCATCAAAAAGAATAACTTGTTCATATTTATTTAGACTGATTAAAAATAAAATACAAATGTAGGTACTGATTTTTATTTTTCAAAAGTTATTTAGAATTATTATTAATAATAATTTTTATTTCGTTGATAATCTGAAAATTACGGATTGAAATTTTAGAGAAATAAAGGGGATTATTAAAATCATAAACCCTAGCCCTGATGGAAGCGGTATCCCACACTTTTTAGTGTGGATATAGCGTACAGCAGGATAAAGCTTCTAAAAATTGAAAACTTTATAGTATCAACTATTTTTTGTAAATTTACGGACTTAAATAAGGAAAAAATAAAATGTTAGACAGACTTCAAATAGTAAAACAACGTTTCGATGAGATATCGGATTTGATTATTCAACCCGATGTTATTAGCGATCAAAAGCGTTATGTACTATTGAATCAAGAGTATAAAAGTTTAAAAGCTCTTGCCGATAAACGAAATGAATATATTGTGGTTTTAGGTAATATTGACGAAGCAAATGAGATTATTGCTGATGGTAGTGATGCTGATATGACTGAAATGGCGAAAATGCAATTGGAAGAAGCCAAAGATCGTTTGCCTGAACTGGAAGAAGAAATTAAGTTTTTATTGATTCCAAAAGATGCGGAAGACGCTAAAAATGTTATGGTGGAGATTAGAGCGGGTACCGGTGGTGATGAGGCCAGTATTTTTGCTGGCGATTTGTTCAGAATGTACACTAAATATTGTGAAAATAAAGGTTGGAGAACTTCGGTTGTCGATATGAACGAAGGAACCTCAGGCGGCTTTAAAGAGGTTATTTTTGAAGTTACTGGCGAAGATGTTTACGGCTCATTAAAATTTGAAGCAGGTGTTCATCGTGTGCAACGGGTTCCACAAACAGAGACTCAAGGACGCGTTCATACCTCTGCAGCCACAGTTATGGTGCTACCAGAAGCCGAAGAATTTGACGTTCAAATTGATATGAACGATGTTCGTGTTGATTTTTTCTGCTCTTCTGGTCCAGGGGGACAATCGGTAAATACTACAAAATCAGCCGTTCGTTTAACTCACATTCCTACGGGTTTGGTGGCACAATGTCAAGATCAAAAATCACAGCACAAGAATAAAGATAAAGCATTTACGGTTTTACGTTCACGCTTGTACGAACAAGAATTAGCCAAAAAACAAGCTGAAGATGCGGTTACACGAACTTCTCAAGTAAGTTCTGGCGACCGTTCGGCAAAAATTAGAACCTATAATTACGCACAAGGACGTGTTACGGATCATCGAGTTGGTCTTGATGTATTTGACATGGATGGGGTAATGAACGGAAAGATTCAAAAGTTTGTTGACGAACTTCAATTGGTTAACAACATGGAAAAATTGAAGGAAGCGAGTGAAGTTTTTTAAATAGGTCATGGGTCTTAGGTCTTAGGTTTTAAGTAGTAAGTTTTGTTAAACTAAAAAATATGAGAAACTTCAGAGATTTAGAGGTTTGGCAAAGTTCTGTTTTATTTGTTAAAAGAATTTATATTTTAACTGGTTCTTTTCCAAAGGAAGAAAAATTTGGACTTGTTTCTCAAATTAATAGATGCGCAGTTTCAATTCCATCGAATATTGCTGAAGGATGTTCTAGAACTTCTCAGAAAGACTTTTCTAGATTTTTGCAAATTAGTCTGGGTTCGGCTTTTGAATTAGAAACTCAAATAGAAATAGCTAAAGAAATAGGTTTTATTGATTTAATTTTGCATTTAGAGATTATCGCAGAGCTTAATACAATTCAAAAGAGAATTCAATCACTAAAAAAATATGTTGATTCTCAAGTCTAGTTCTAAAACCTAACACCCAAGACCTAATACCAGAATAATGATAACTACAGATTTAATCCAACAAATCAAAACCAAAAAATCCTTTCTTTGTATTGGTTTGGATGTTGATTTGACTAAAATTCCAACTCATTTATTAAAATTAGAAGATCCTATTTTCGAGTTCAATAAGGCGATAATTGATGCAACTCACGATTTGGCGGTTTCCTATAAACCCAACACGGCTTTTTATGAAGCGTATGGAATTAAAGGTTGGATTTCATTGCAAAAAACAATCAATTACCTCAACGAAAAATACCCCGAAATTTTCACCATTGCCGATGCAAAAAGAGGAGACATTGGAAATACGTCTTCGATGTATGCCAAAGCTTTCTTTGAAGATTTGAATTTTGATAGCGTTACTGTTGCTCCTTATATGGGTAAAGATTCTGTGGAACCTTTCTTGGCATTTGAAAACAAACACACTATTTTATTGGCGCTGACTTCAAATGAAGGTGCTTTTGATTTCCAAACCTTAACTATTGAGGGTAAAGAAATGTACAAACAGGTATTGGAAACATCCAAAACTTGGAAAAATTCTGAAAATCTAATGTATGTTGTAGGTGCTACAAAATCCGAATATTTAAACGAAATTCGCAAAATTGTCCCTGATAGTTTTCTGCTAGTTCCTGGTGTTGGAGCGCAAGGCGGAAGCCTTTCGGAAGTTTGTAAACACGGAATGAATACCAATGTAGGTTTACTAATCAACTCTTCTAGAGCAATAATTTATGCTTCAACCGGAGTTGATTTTGCTGAAAAGGCCAGGGAAGAAGCCCAGAAAATGCAGTTGGAAATGGCAGCTATATTAAATAGAGTTACTTTTTAATAAACTTATAACTTTGAATTCCCGTTGGAGAATTTACTTTTAATATATAAATTCCACTCTGATAATTGGAGAGATTCAATGTTGTTTCTTCAGAGTTTAATATTAAGGAATCCAATTCTTGTCCCAATAGTGAAAAAACAGAAACAGTAGATCCTAAAAGATTTTCATTCGTTTTAAGTGTTATTTCATTGGTTGCAGGATTTGGAAAAAGCACCAAATTAGTTTCTTTTTCCAGATTATTATTTTCTAAGGCTGTTTGTTGGTATACCCTTACATAATCTACTTCCATTTCCGATTGAACAAATCCTGCGGTTACGCTAGGTTCAATAGCTACATTTAATAATATATATTGTTCTGCGTTAAAAGGCCATGTGTATTGATTTTTGACCGCTGGATTATAGGTCAAATGATTAATTCCATCAACACTAAATGTTATTTTCTGGGCATCCCATTCCACAGCATAAACATGAAAATCGGTTGATACCCCAGCTATATTTTGAGCATTAGAGATATATTCACCAACAGACAAATTTCCATTAATTGGATGATGAACCGCGCTAGACACCACATTTTGATTGGTTCCCCAGTGTTCCATTATATCAATTTCTCCACAGGCAGGCCAACTTGCAGTTCCAAAAGTGCTTGTCCAAAAACCTCCAGGCTCAATAATATTTTTTCCAAGCATCCAAATTGCAGGCCATGTTCCTGCTCCTATAGGAAGTTTAGCACGCGCTTCTACACGACCGTATTTAAAAGCGAATTTTGAATTTAAGCGAGCAGAGGTGTACTGTTTGGTTTTTCCCTGATCGGTAAATGTTTCTCGTTTAGCAACGATACTAAGAATCCCATTAGTAATACTAGAATTTACCAGTCTATTGGTGTAATGCTGAAGTTCTCCGTTGTACCAGCTATTTCCATTTGGAAGTTGGGTTTGCGGAAACCATTTTGTGTTATTTATTCCTCCGTTAGTATCAAATTCATCGCTCCAAACTAATGTATTGAAAACTGTGGCCGATCCTGAATAGTAAAAATCATCTATGTATGCTGTAACTTGTAAAGTATTATTTTCTCCATTTATTTGAAGTACAACTCTGTTGAAATCCGAGCGATTAATTGGATTTTGAGAAGTAGGATCTAAATTTATAAAGGGGTCGCTAGCAAAATTAAAAGTAATTGTTTGCCATTGGTTTAACAAAATTGGTTTTTTAATTTCACATTGTGTTGCCCATGGGGAAGCAACGCTACCGTTTTGTAATTTTAACGAAATTTGATTGGTTTGCGCTCCTGTAATTCCACTTGAAGGAACATATATTTTTAAGGTAAACGTACTACTCGTATTTAAGTTATAATAAAAACCAGCATCAAAACGAACATTAGCATACTGTCCACCACCATCGGTATATTTTAAAACTTTAGCTGAAGTATTGATCCCATTTTGAAAAGGATTTGCAAATGAATTATCCATTCCGCAGTTGTCCCCAAACCAAGAAGTGATGGTTGAATTTCCTTCAAAATTATCTTGCGATATTTGAGCTTGTGAAAATGAAGTTACAGAAAATAATAAAATAAAAACGAATATAAAATTGCGCATAAGCTAAAAAGTAGAGTCATAAATACTTGAAACAAAACTAATAAATAAAATTACTTTTAAACCATAAACAACCTATATATAAACTATACAGACCAATTATTTAAACGCTGTATACTTCTTAATATCGCTCAATAATTAAATTGTTTCGCAGAATTAATCTATATTTACCAAAAAAATAAATGATACACTTTACCGTTTATGAAAAAGAAAAAGACGCCCAATGGGTTACTTTTGTTCATGGAGCGGGAGGAAGCTCCTCTATTTGGTTCAAGCAAATTCGAGATTTCCAAAAGCACTACAATGTATTGTTACTTGATTTAAGAGGTCATGGAAATTCCAACCAACAAATAAAAAATGCGTTCAAACAAAAATATACTTTTTCGGCCTTAGCCAATGATATTTTAGAAGTATTAGATCATCTAAAGATCAAGAAATCACATTTTGTTGGAATTTCATTAGGCACTATTTTAATACGTCAGTTGGCAGAAATTCATCCAGAAAGGGTTCAAAGTATGATTCTTGGAGGCGCCATTCTTAAGATGAATTTTCGTTCACAAATCTTGATGAAATTGGGGAATATGTTCAAATATGTATTGCCGTATTTGGTTTTGTATAAGTTTTTTGCTTTTGTAATCATGCCTAATAAAAACCACAAACAATCTCGTTTGTTGTTTATCAATGAAGCCAAGAAATTATACCAAAAAGAATTTATTAAATGGTTTAAGTTAACCGCTGAAATTAACCCCATTTTAAAGTGGTTCCGACAAGAAGAATTGAGTATTCCAACACTTTATATTATGGGTGAAGAAGATTATATGTTCCTACCGTCGGTTAGAAAAGTGGTTGAAAATCATTTTAAATCCTCTCAACTGTTTGTAGTTCAGCATTGCGGTCATGTAGTTAATATCGAACAACCACTTACTTTTAATTTGACAGTAATTTCATTTTTAAATAAATTATAAAAAAAACCACTACCCGAAAGCAGTGGTTAATTCCCTAATTAATTCAATAAACTAATTTTAACTACCATGCAAATAACTTATATATTCGCAATTTCTAAGTTAAAATAGTGTTATCAATTTGTTATTTATTTTTTATCCTGCATCGCAAAAACACTCTGTAACAAACTCGAAGTTCGCGACTTTAAATTCACACGAATTTCTTTTTCCTCAATAGCAACCATCGTAAAAATCCCTTTCATAGTCTCTTTGGTAACATAATCCTTTAAATCTGGATTTACTTTTTTCACTAACGGAATAGAATTGTATTTTGATATTATTTGATTCCAAATTTTATCTGCATTAACTTTATTCAATGAAGTGGCTATAATCGGACTAAATTTGTCATACAAAGCGGTTGAAGTTGCCGTTTCTAAATAGGTGGTTGCCGCTTTTTCATTTCCCATTAAAATAGTTTTAGCATCCGTGAAATTCATGTTTTTCACTGCGTCAAAAAATATTGGAGTCGCTTCCTTAACCGCATCTTCAGCAGCTCTATTTAAAACTACTAATCCTTGATCGGCCAAGTTCGCCATCCCTAAACTTCTTAAAGTTTTATCTACTTTTTGTAATTCTTCAGGTAATAAAATTTTGACTAAATCATTTTTATAAAACCCATCTTCAGCAGTCAATTTCGATACTTGTTTTGTAATCCCATTGTTCAAGGCCTCTTTCAAACCTGCGCTAATATCTGTTAAAGTATTGATTTTAGGAGCATTGGTTACTTTTTTAATTTTACTTTCGGCCAATTTTTTTAAATCACCAAATTGGGCGAAAGTAACAATTGGCACGAATAATAAGGAAATCAGAACTTTTTTCATGTAATTTATTTTTACAAATTCAATGCAAACTCCATACCAATTTTATTTGGAGCTAATTCCAGCTATCCGCTATATCCACGCAAGGGCGTGGGATACCGCTGCTATCTGGGCTAGGGTTCACGATAATTTTTAAAATTTTAATAACTATTCAAAATCGATATTGTCATTAAGTATGTTTTTTTTTATTATTTCTAAATTATTTTTAAAAAACTCGTAAATTGCACCTTCAAAATTATCACATTCATAAATGGTAGATCAAAAACCCTACATTCCCGTTCATAAAGTTCGAATTGTAACCGCTGCATCACTTTTTGACGGTCACGATGCCGCAATAAACATCATGCGAAGAATTATTCAATCTACAGGTGTTGAGGTGATTCATTTGGGTCACGATAGAAGTGTAGAAGAAGTTGTAAATACTGCAATTCAAGAAGACGCTAATTCAATTGCCATAACATCCTATCAAGGCGGTCATAACGAATATTTCAAATACATGTTGGATTTGCTCAAGCAAAAAGGGGCAGAACATATCAAAATTTTTGGTGGAGGGGGAGGTGTAATTTTGCCTACTGAAATTGCCGAATTACAAGCCTACGGAATCACAAGAATCTATTCTCCAGACGATGGACGTGCAATGGGATTGCAAGGTATGATAAATGATTTAGTTCAAAAATCGGATTATGCAAATCCTCCTTTGAATCTTCCAAAAGGAAAGACCATCGAAAAATCCATTATCGATAAAGATGTTACAACACTTGCAAGATTAATTTCATTTGCAGAAAATACCCCAGAACAATTTCTTAAAGTATTTCCGAAATCTTCTCAAGCTCACCATTCGGGGGCGGGAGGTGCTCCAGTTTTAGGAATTACAGGAACTGGTGGTTCAGGAAAATCATCATTGGTAGACGAATTAGTACGTCGTTTTTTAATCGATTTCCCAAAAAAAACCATCGGATTAATTTCGGTAGATCCTTCAAAAAGAAAAACTGGGGGTGCTTTATTAGGAGATAGAATCAGAATGAATGCCATCAATAATCCTCGAGTTTACATGCGTTCATTAGCAACCCGCCAATCCAATTTAGCACTTTCTAAATATGTTGCCGATGCCATTCAAGTATTAAAAGCAGCAAATTATGACATTATTATTTTGGAAACTTCAGGAATCGGACAATCAGACACTGAAATAATGGATCATTCTGATGTTTCACTTTACGTGATGACTCCAGAATTTGGAGCTGCCACACAATTAGAAAAAATCGACATGCTTGATTTTGCTGATTTAGTAGCACTAAATAAATTTGATAAACGGGGTGCCCTTGATGCCGTTCTAGACGTTAAAAAACAATACCAAAGAAATCATAATCTATGGGACGTAAACCCAGATGAAATGCCAGTTTTTGGCACCATAGCCTCCCAATTTAATGATCCAGGAATGAATACGCTTTACAAGTCAATTATGGATAAAATTGTAGAGAAAACAGACAGCGATTTAAAATCTACTTTCAAAATCACTCGCGAAATGAGTGAGAAAATATTCGTAATCCCTCCGCATAGAACCCGATATTTATCTGAAATTGCAGAAAACAATCGTAAATATGATGTGACTGCAATTGGACAACAAAAAGTAGCTCAAAAATTATACGGTATTTTCAAAACGATACAAAGTGTTTCTGGAAATGAACCAATCCTAAATAAATCAGGAATCGAAATTTTAAATGCTGCCAATGAAAAATCAGAAGATAAAGTTTTTATTTCTCTATTGTTAAACCAATTTGAGAAAATAAAAATGGACTTAGACCCCTACAATTGGGAGATTCTATTGAATTGGAATCATAAAATTACAAAATATAAAAATCCGATTTACACTTTCAAAGTTAGGGATAAAGAAATCAATATTGCAACACATACTGAGAGTTTATCGCATACTCAAATTCCTAAAATTGCTTTGCCAAAATATGAAGCATGGGGTGATTTATTGAGTTGGAATTTACAAGAAAATGTACCTGGCGAATTTCCATTTACTGCTGGTTTGTATCCATTTAAAAGAGAAGGGGAAGATCCTTCGAGAATGTTTGCTGGAGAAGGCGGTCCAGAACGAACCAATAAAAGGTTTCATTATGTAAGTGCTGGATTGCCTGCAAAACGACTTTCTACCGCTTTTGATAGTGTAACTTTATATGGAAACGATCCTCATATACGTCCTGATATTTATGGTAAAATAGGAAATGCGGGTGTTTCAATTTGCTGTTTGGACGATGCTAAAAAATTGTATTCGGGTTTCGATTTAGTACACGCTTTAACATCGGTGAGTATGACCATAAATGGACCTGCACCAATGTTATTAGGATTCTTTATGAATGCTGCCATCGACCAACAATGCGAAATTTATATCAAAGAAAAAGGGTTAGAAAAAGAAGTTGAAAATAAAATAGCTACTATTTACAAACAGAAAGGTACCGAAAGACCAAAATACCAAGGCGATTTACCAGAAGGAAATAATGGTTTGGGATTACTGCTTTTGGGAGTAACAGGTGATTTGGTTTTACCTGCAACAGTTTATAATGAAATTAAAGCAAAAACACTTTCACAAGTTCGTGGAACGGTTCAAGCTGATATTTTAAAAGAAGATCAAGCACAAAATACCTGTATTTTTTCTACAGAATTTGCCCTTCGTTTGATGGGTGATGTGCAGGAATATTTTATAAAAAATAATGTAAGAAACTTTTATTCGGTTTCTATTTCAGGTTATCATATTGCAGAAGCAGGGGCAAACCCAATTTCGCAATTGGCATTTACACTTTCTAATGGTTTCACTTACGTGGAATATTATCTGAGTCGTGGAATGGATATCAACGATTTCGGACCAAATTTATCTTTCTTTTTCTCCAATGGAATTGATCCTGAATATGCTGTTATCGGACGTGTAGCGCGTAAAATTTGGGCGAAGGCCATGAAAAATAAATACGGTGCCAATGAAAGAGCGCAAATGTTGAAATACCACATTCAAACATCGGGTCGTTCTTTACATGCACAAGAAATTGATTTTAACGATATTCGAACTACGTTACAAGCTTTGTATGCCATTTACGATAACTGTAACTCGTTGCATACCAATGCCTATGACGAAGCAATTACAACACCAACAGAAGAATCGGTGCGTAGAGCAATGGCAATTCAATTGATTATCAATAAAGAATTGGGCTTGACCAAAAACGAGAATCCTATTCAAGGCGCCTTCATTATTGAAGAATTAACCGACTTAGTCGAAGCGGCAGTTTTAGAAGAGTTTGATAGAATCACCGAGCGAGGTGGAGTATTAGGTGCTATGGAAACCATGTACCAACGCTCTAAAATTCAAGAAGAAAGCTTGTATTATGAAACGTTAAAACATACTGGTGAATTTCCAATTATTGGAGTAAATACTTTTCTAAGTTCTAAAGGTTCGCCTACTATTTTACCTGCGGAAGTTATTCGTGCTACGGAAGTAGAAAAGCAATATCAGATTAATATGTTGAACAATTTACACCAAACTAATGGTGACAAAGTGAATCAATATATGAATGATTTACAGAATGCAGCCATTAAAAATCAAAACTTATTTGAACATTTAATGGAGGTAACTAAAATTTGTTCTTTAGGTCAAATTACGAGTGCTTTATTTCAAGTTGGCGGTCAGTATAGACGCAATATGTAAGCAGAGAACCGCTTTTTGCAAAGCAAAAAGTGTGTGAATCGCTTATCCCGCTTTTTAGCGGGATCTATTTTATTTTACAAAGTTTCACAAAGTTTCTCAAAGCTTCACAAAGCTTCACAAAGTTTCACGAAATTTTAGCCCATTTAATAAAAATTTCCGTGATGTTTTGTGTCTTCTCTTTGTGAATCTTCGTGAAATATTTATATTGTTTTTTAGCGGGATTACTTTGTTAAATTTATTATCTTTATTGAAATAAAATCCAAATTTAGAAATGAAATTAAATTTATCAATTATTATTGTTTTGGTATCAATGACCAGTTTCTGTCAACTTACAGGTAAAGTTAAAGGTTTGAATAGTGCTAAACCTGTAACAATTAACGACACAGTATTAAAAGTAGTTTATAAGAATAATAAAATTTCAAATAATCCTCCAGCTGTATTTTTTAATGGTAAATTAGTAAGCTATTCTTTATTATCGACCATGAATCCTGAAAATATAACTTCAGTAAATGTCATTAAAAAAGACACCATAATTGATTCAATAAAGTACTATGGCAAAATAATGATTAAAGGCAAACCTCCAGGTAAATATAATTATATGAGTCTTAATGAATTCAAATCAAAATATGTTAGCCCAAGTGATAATGTTCCAGTGTTTCAAATTGACGGAACTATTGTAGACGATAATTACGACAGTTATTTAATAGATGAAAAGAATATTCTTAGAGTCATAGTAACTCCTGTTGATAATCCAAAACAAAAAATAAAGATCGATTTCATCAATTTATTGACAAAATCTAATAAGAATATTGAAGAAAGTGAACCGATAATTGCAAAGTAAGTATTATCCTAACTTATCCAATTTTAAATACCCAATATTCAATATATCTTCAGTTGCATTTTCAGTTTTTGTAATTTTTAACGCGAATTTTTCTTTTAGTTCAGGTGCTAGAATATCCTCAATGTTGTAAATATCATCTATATCAATTCCATATTTGTCATCGATATGTGAGGTAGCACCTTCAAAGTCGAAGTGTTTGTAAAAACTTGTTGCTTTTGCTTTTTTTGTGGCTTCCGCCAATGTGACTCCGGTTGTTATAATTTTATAATGATATTCCTCAAATTCATTCTCCTTATATCCACCAAGATTGATAAAGTAAAGCTGAGTACTATTTGCAACAGCATTCTCCTTAGAAATAATTTCAATTTTATGATTATCGACAGCTGTGATCTCTCGCCAAGCGTCAATGTGGATTCTACCTTTGGCTTCAGGCCAAAATAATTTTATTTTAGGAACCATTTCTGCTAATGAATTCCCAATTCCAAAAAAAATATCGTGTTGTTCGGTGAATCTACCTTCTGGGCGACATCCCACCATTATCATGTATAATTTCATAGTTACAAAAGTAATCTATATTATTTTCATTAAAAAAATCATAAATATTTTTTTTGGACTGATTTTTGAAATACTTTTGATAAAAAAATTAACATATTATGAAAAAAATAATTTTACTTTTAGCAATAGCTGCCACTTTTTTATTTCATAGTTGTTCTCCAAAAGAAGAAATCCATGCAGATTTGCTTGCAGAAGTTTTTCAAGTAACAACATCATTTACTGCAGCAAACAACTATTCTAAGCTAATTACTTTAAATCCGCCAATTTACAATTCGGATATGGTTTTAGTTTACCGTTCTTTTGATGTTATTAATGGCCAAAGAGTTTGGAGACAATTACCTCAAGCCGTTTATTTAATTCAAGGTGAATTGGATTATAATTTTGATTTCACCAGAAATGACATCAATTTATTTCTTGAATCCGATTTTGATTTGGCAACTTTAGGCGCTACTTGGTCACAAAACCAAGTTTTCAGAGTGGTTATTATCCCAGGATATTTGTCGAATAAAAACAATAAAGCAGTAGATTTCAATGATTATAATGCGGTTGTTAAAGCATTTAATATTAAAGAAAGTCAAGTGAAAACAATTCAATAATTGAAATAGGATTAGTATTTTTTAAAATACTTTTCCAATAATAGCTGAGCGGCTGCAAATGGTGATATTTCATCATTTTGCACCGCTTTTTTATTTTCTACCAATAGTTTTTGAATTTCAGGATGGTTGAAAAAATTCGTTTTCAATTGTTCGTTTATCGTTTCCAACATCCAATATTGGTTTTGATCTTTGCGTTTATCAAAGAAAAAATTATTTGATTGTGTAAGAGTAACATACTTATTTATTGTTTCCCAAACTTCTGGAATCCCCTCGCGGGTAATAGAACTACACGTTGAGGTAGAAGGAATCCATCCTGATTTTTTTGCAGGAAATAAATGCAAAGCACGACCAAATTCTACTTTCGCTAAATTTGATTTTCTCACATTGTCACCATCGGCTTTATTGATCACAATAGCATCTGCCATTTCCATAATGCCGCGTTTTATTCCTTGCAATTCGTCGCCAGCACCTGCAATTTTTAATAATAAAAAGAAGTCAACCATACTGTGAACAGCGGTTTCACTCTGACCAACACCTACCGTTTCAATAATGATTGTATCAAATCCACAAGCCTCACAAAGGGTAATGGTTTCACGTGTTTTCCGGGCAACACCGCCTAAAGTTTCCCCAGAAGCTGAGGGACGGATATAGGCATTTTGATCTTTTACCAATTCTTCCATTCTCGTTTTGTCCCCCAAAATACTTCCATGAGAAATCGTACTACTCGGATCAACTGCAAGAACAGCAACTTTTTTACCTAAACCAGTTAAATATTTTCCAAAAGCTTCAATAAAGGTACTTTTCCCAACGCCGGGAACACCAGTAATTCCTATTCGAAACGATTTATTTGCGTGAGGCAAACAAGCATTTACCACTTCATTGGCTTTTTCTAAATTTGAAACATTGGTACTTTCAACCAGCGTTATAGCGCGGCTTAAAGCAGTAATATTTCCATTCAATATGCCTTCGATCAGCTCTTTTGATGAAGGCTGTTTCTTTCTTGAATCGTGAATTTTGTGCACTGCTTTTTCGCTGACAATTTCGGGAGGCGAAATTCCAGCTTTTTCGTGAAGTGTAGCTATTTTATTTTTTGAATTCAAGAAAATAGATTTTTGTAAAAATACTAATTATTTGTTATGCTGTAATTAATTTTTTCATCAGGAGCTTTTTCCTGCTATCATTCCAAATCCTCGCTAAAAAAACTCGGGATTTCCCTTCTACCTGCCTGCCTGCCTGCAGGTCAGGGCTAAAAAAAAGAGAACAATTACGTTCTCCTTTTTTATTAAGTATATAAAATAAATTTACGAATTCTTTTTCGCTTTAATCATCATTTCAAGCATATCCCACATTTCCTCAGGAACTGCTTCTAATAAATTAAATTGTCCAGCTCCTTTTAGCCATTCACCACCATCAATAACAATAACTTCTCCATTGATATATGCTGAAAAATCAGAAACTAAATAGGCAGCTAAATTGGCCAATTCTTGATGATCGCCCACACGTTTCAAAGGCACTTTTTTCGATAAATCGAATTTTTCTTTTAAGTCACCAGGTAACAATCGGTCCCAAGCTCCTTTTGTTGGAAAGGGTCCAGGTGCAATTGCGTTGGTTCGAATTCCGTATTTTGCCCATTCTACGGCTAAACTTCTGGTCATTGCCAAAACTCCTGCTTTTGCAGTAGCACTTGGAACCACATAAGCAGAACCAGTAAAGGCATAAGTAGTTACAATATTCAAAACAGTTGATGATTCTTGTTTGGTATCAATCCAATGTTTTCCAAAGGCCAAAGTACAGTTTTTTGACCCTTTCAAAACAATATCTATCACAGTATCGAAAGCATTTGCCGAAAGGCGCTCGGTAGGTGAAATAAAATTCCCCGCAGCATTATTCAATAAAACATCTACTTTTCCATACGCTTTTAAAACTTCTTGCAACATGGCTTCCACTTGGTCATAATGGCGCACGTCGCATTGAACAGGAAGACAAGTTCCACTAGTTTCAGCTTCTAACTCAGTTGCTGTAGTTTTTAATTTATCTAAATCTCTAGAAGTAATTGCCACTTTAGCACCCAATTCCATGAAGTACTTGGTCATTGCTTTTCCTAAGCCACTTCCTCCACCGGTTATCACAATTACTTTGCCTGATAAGGCATCATCACGAAGCATTTTTGCTGAAAAATTCATAGTTTAATATTTAGAATTGTAAATATAGCAATTAACTGATTACACCTGACAGGTTTTTAAAACCTGTCAGGTGTGACTGTAAAGTTACATACCTAAAAAAGTATCAATTGATAAATCATTTATTTTCTTTTGATGAACATATTTAAAATTTTCAAGGTCATCAAAAAAGGCTATAACTTCACTTCTTTTTAATTTAGTTTTCTTATCTGTAATGCAGGTAATGTATGAACTCCATGGATAATTCAATGGATGTTCACAAATTGCATGATGCACAGGATTATTATGTATATATGCAATAAGATTTTGAAAGTAACTTTCATTAGAAATAATTTTTCTTTTGAAAGGTCTTTCAAACATTGGTCCATGGCGATTGTAACTTTTATTATATGCTTTTGTATAGGCATTAAATAAATTTGAAAACGATTGTGATGGCTCAATTTTCTTATTGAGATTGATTTCGTCAGCATTTTTAATTCGAATTAATAAATGAAAATGATTCTTCATTAAGCACCAAGCAAAAGTTTCTGCAATTGGTTCAATATGAACGTCATAAAGCTTTAAAAAATACTCGTAATTTCTTTTCTCTTTAAAAAGTGTATCACTATTTATTCCACGATTATAAATGTGATAATATTTACCATTCTCAAGAGGTTCATTTAAAGGCATATAATAGTTTTTGTGTTATATCTTACACCTGACAGGTTTTTAATACCTGTCAGGTGATGTTATTCAATTAATATTTCTAAAATTTTAATTGCAGCATCGCTAATTTTTGTTCCAGGTCCAAATATTGCTACGGCACCAGCATCAAATAAAAATTGGTAATCTTGTGCAGGGATTACTCCGCCAACCACCACCATAAAATCTTCACGACCGTATTTTTTTAGTTCTTCAATTACCTGTGGAACTAAAGTTTTATGTCCAGCGGCCAAGGAAGAAACACCCAAAATATGCACGTCATTTTCAATGGCTTGTTTTGCCGCTTCTGCGGGAGTTTGAAATAATGGTCCTATATCTACATCAAAACCAACGTCGGCATAACCTGTGGCCACTACTTTGGCACCTCTATCATGACCGTCTTGTCCCATTTTTGCAATCATAATTCTAGGACGGCGACCTTCTTGCTTTGCAAATTCGTCTGCCATCTGTTTTGCTTTTTCAAAACTTTTGTCGTCTTTAATTTCTTTACTATACACGCCGCTAAAGGATTTAATTTGTGCTTTATATCTACCAAAAACAGTTTCTAAGGCATCGCTAATTTCGCCCAAAGTGGCTCTGTAACGTGCTGCTTCAACCGCAATTTCCAGTAAGTTTCCTTCTCCAGTTTTTGCAGTTGCAATCAATTTTTCTAAAGTTTCTTTTACTTTATATGTATCTCGGTTTACTTTTATTTGTTGTAATAGTTCCACTTGTTGCTTGCGAACCATCTCATTGTCAACATCTAAAATATGTAACGGATCTTCTTTTTCTAATCGGTATTTATTAATTCCAACAATTACATCTTGGCCGCTATCAATTCTTGCCTGCTTTCTAGCTGCGGCTTCCTCGATTCGTAGTTTTGGAATCCCAGCTTCAATTGCTTTAGTCATTCCACCTAATTCTTCGACTTCTTTAATTAATTTCCAAGCATTTTGAGCTATCTCATTAGTCAAACTTTCTACGTAATAACTTCCCGCCCAAGGGTCAACTGTTTTGGTAATTTGGGTTTCTTCTTGTAAATAAATTTGAGTGTTTCGTGCTATTCGAGCAGAAAAATCGGTTGGTAAGGCAATCGCTTCATCCAAGGCATTGGTATGCAAAGATTGAGTTCCTCCAAAAGCTGCGGCTGTTGCTTCAATACATGTTCGCGCCACATTATTAAAAGGATCTTGCTCCGTTAAACTCCAACCCGATGTTTGACAATGGGTTCGTAAAGCCAATGATTTCTCCTCTTTTGGGTTGAACTGTTTTACTAATTTAGCCCAAATCATTCTTGCTGCTCGCATTTTGGCAATTTCCATAAAATGGTTCATTCCAATTGCCCAGAAAAAAGAAAGGCGAGGGGCAAATTCATCAATTTTCATTCCTGTTGAAAGCCCCGTTCGGATGTATTCTAATCCGTCAGCTAAAGTATAAGCCAATTCAATATCGGCGGTAGCTCCTGCCTCTTGCATATGGTATCCTGAAATAGAAATCGAATTGAATTTTGGCATTTTTTTGCTTGTATATTCAAATATATCTGCAATAATTTTCATTGAGGGTGTTGGGGGATAGATATAAGTATTTCTAACCATAAATTCCTTTAAAATATCATTCTGGATGGTTCCTGAAAGTTGTTCTGGCAGTACTCCTTGTTCTTCTGCAGCAATAATATAGAAAGCCATTATCGGTAATACCGCTCCGTTCATGGTCATTGAAACCGACATTTCATTCAATGGAATTTGGTCAAATAAAACTTTCATATCTTCAACAGTATCGATTGCTACTCCTGCTTTTCCAACATCACCAACAACGCGTTCATGATCGGAATCGTAGCCGCGGTGTGTGGGTAAATCAAATGCAATGGAAAGTCCTTTTTGTCCTGCGGCTAAATTTCTTCTATAAAAAGCATTACTTTCTTCGGCGGTTGAAAAACCCGCATATTGACGAATAGTCCACGGTTTTCTTACAAACATTGTAGTGTAAGGACCGCGTAAAAATGGGGCAAAGCCGGCACCAAAATCCAAATGCTCTAAATTCTCAATATCTTTTTTAGAGTAATTTGGATGTAGTAGAATATCCTCCGCAGTTTTAAAAGTCTCCGATTTCTTTTCGGCACCTAAAACTCCTTGATTTTTTTTATCGAATAAGATAATATGTTGTAAATCTTTTCTTTTCATTATTCTTTTCCTAATCGTTCCTGCTCAATTTTTTCGGCTACTCTTTTTTCAATTATTGGCGTAATCAATGTTTTTCGTGGGTTTACTTTTACAAAAGGAAACAATTCTAAATCGTGTTTCATTTTGTCGTCTTTGTTCGGATATTTGTTGGTTCCCAATAAAACTTCTTTTCCTGAATCGAATAATTCTTGTTCTTTATCGGCGCTCTCTTGAATTTTTCTTTTGATAATTCCCTCGTTTAATTGCTTTAGGAATCCGCCATTTGCTTCAATATCTTTAAATAAAACTAGGGCTTTTTCTGCCAATTGATGGGTTAAGCTTTCTATATAATAAGTGCCATCGGCAGGATTATTAACCTTGTCGAAGTAACTTTCATTTTTTAAAATTAGTAGTTGATTTCTGGCAATTCGATCACCAAATTCATTGTCTTTATGGTACAATGCGTCATAAGGAAGATTGGCAATTGCATCGGCACCACCAATTATCGCCGACATACATTCTGTTGTAGTGCGCAACATATTTACATTGTAATCGTAAATAGTTTTGTTCCTTTTTGTTGGCGAAACCAATAAATGACACTCCAAATTAGGATGGTATTCTTTAGCAATACTATCAAATAAAATTCTGTAAGCACGCAATTTTGCAATTTCAAAAAAGTAGTTGGTTCCCACAGAAATCTTAAAAACTATCGGTTGGTTGATTATCGAAATGCGGTTTAAATATTCGTTGGCATGAGCTAATGAATACGCCAATTCCTGCACCCTATTGGCGCCAGCATTTTGATACAAAGAACTATTAATACTGATAATTGAGCTTTGTTTAACTTGTTTTGAAATCAAATTTAGTGTTTCAAAATTGTCTTTTTCGTCGGTTTTAAACCAATTACCTTCTTTCGCTAAATGACCAATTGGATCTAAATTACAATATATTTTTGCGTTTCTCGATTTTGCTATGGTTTCAATTTTTGAAATGTAATTTACAGAAATGAAATCCAGGTTAAAGTAAATTTCACAAGTTTCTAAAGGGAGTCTTTCTAGAAGTTTAGTAACGTCAATGTTTTCATTTTCGATGGTGAAAATTATACTTTCTGCGCCACGACTGATAGATTCTAAAGCTCTTTCGATTGATTTTTCAAGGTCAAAAACAAAAATGTTTTGACAAATTTTAAATCCTTTTGCAGTTGGATTTATAGGTAAATTTTTTGGTAAGTCGTCATCGTTATAAAATGGTTTTACCTTAATATTTTCAGGGGAATCCCAAATTAGGTTATCATTATAATCTTCGCCTTTGAGTTCGAATTGTATTTTTTGTTTCCACTGTTTGGAAGAAATAGGATCAAATTCAGAGAATAATGAATGTTTCATTTTATTTATTTTTTTATTGTATCGCCTTCATATTCAATTATATAAATATCCTCACTGTCTTTTTTCATATAATATTTTTCACGAGCGTACTTTTCTACTTGGTCTTGGTTTTTCAGCAATTTTACACTTTGATTGTCTTTTCTGATTTCGTCTTGATAGTATTTTTTATTGTCTTGTAATTCATCAATTTGTTTATTGAGTTGTCTTTGATCCATGTAGGAATAGTTGTCTAAAAACAGCATCCAAACACCAAATAGTAGTGAAATTAAAAGGTATTTATTGCTCACAATTTTGAGCCAAGGTTTTTTTTGTTTTGTTTCTTCTAACGGATTTTCCATAGTAATTCGTAATGTTTTTTAGCCCTGACCTGTTGTAGCTTTATTTCACGCCCTATGCGGTGATTTAACGAACAGCAGGAAATAGCTTCAAAAAAATATTGGTATAAAATTAATGAAATTTTTATAAAATTCTTTGATTTATTACGGCTCGAACTACATCAATTGCAACGGTGTTGTATTTATCGTTTGGAATGATGATATCGGCAAATGCTTTTGTAGGTTCGATAAACTGCTCGTGCATTGGTTTTAGAGTGGTTTGATACCGACTAAGCACTTCGTCCATGTCGCGTCCACGCTCAGCAATATCACGTCTTAGCCTTCTAATTAAACGTTCATCGGAATCGGCGTGAACATAAATTTTAACATCAAAAAGTTCTCTCAATTCGGCATTGGCAAGTATTAAAATTCCTTCAACAATCATCACTTTTCGAGGATGTGTGAAAACGGTATCGTCTGTTCTGTTGTGTGTTACGAAAGAATAAACGGGTTGGTTGATGTTATTTCCTGCCTTTAATTCCTTTAAGTGTGCTACTAAAAGTTCAAAATCGATGGCTCTAGGATGGTCAAAATTAATGAGGGAACGTTCCTCGAAGCTTAGATTATTATTTTCTTTATAATAAGAATCTTGGGAAATAATTCCGACTTCGGTTTCTGGTAATTCATTCATTATTTGGTGAACCACGGTAGTTTTACCACTTCCTGTCCCTCCAGCAATTCCAATTATCAACATAGATTATATTTTATTTAAGCAAAAATAACATTTTATATTATGATATTTATAATTCGAGTTGAGTTTTCTAACTAAACCTTAATCTCACAAATACGTGTTTGATTCCTTTTTTGTCGGAATCTCTTTCGTCTATTTCTAAAATATCGGTTAGTGATTTTAGCAGTGGAGTGAGTTTGGTAAAACCATAGTTTCTTGGATCGAATTCGGGTTTTTTCTTAACGATTAGATTTCCAACATCTCCAAGAAAGGCCCAACCATCGTCGTCACAAATGGCTTCTATGGTGGCTTCTATTAATTCTATGGTTTGTAAATCGATTTTTTGAACGACTTCTTTTTCGATAATTTCTTTTTCCGGAGTTCCTTTTTCAACCACTTTCTTAGTATCGATTGGAGTTGGTTTTGGAGTTTTCTTTTTCACTGCTCCTTGTAAAACTTCAATATATATAAAACGGTCACAGGCCACGATGAAGGAATTTGGTGTTTTCTTTTCTCCCATTCCTATTACTTTCATTCCTGATTCTCTGAGTCGTATGGCTAGTCTTGTGAAGTCGGAGTCGCTAGAAACGATACAAAATCCATCTACTTTATCAGAATAGAGTAAATCCATTGCATCGATAATCATGGCGGAATCGGAGGAGTTTTTTCCTACGGTATAACTGTATTGTTGAATTGGGGTGATGGCGTGTTCTAGTAAAACTGATTTCCAACCG
Organism: Flavobacterium sp.; assembly: GCA_029866065.1. Taxonomy (GTDB): domain Bacteria; phylum Bacteroidota; class Bacteroidia; order Flavobacteriales; family Flavobacteriaceae; genus Flavobacterium. Next base: position 6,467 of record JARXAC010000053.1, on the reverse strand, counting down.
TTGGCATTTGGTTTGGTCCAATCGGCATAAATTCGTTTGGTTGTTGGGGTTCCATATTTTGCGATTTCTTCCATCATTCCTTTTACATTGCTGTAGGGAATGTTATCGGCATCGATTAATACGGCTATTTTTAATTCTGTATTTTGATTCATTTGTTATTGTATTTTTATTGAAATCACTCTATTTATTTAGTAACTTTAATCAAAGGTACGATGTTTCTAGTTAATCGGATGTTCTAGCCCAGATAGAAATGGAAATCCTGCGCTTTTTAGCGCAGATTGTAATGAATAGCTGGAAGAAGCTCCTAAAAAAAATACAATTTTAATCTGTTATTAAGGTATAAATATTTATTTTTGCGAAACAGCAATATTATTAAAATTTTCAAAATACGAGATGATAAAAGATTTATTCGAAAGAATTCAGAACAATAAAGGACCTTTAGGAAAATGGGCTTCACAAGCTGAGGGATATTTTGTGTTTCCAAAATTGGAAGGGGAATTAGGGCCAAGAATGAAATTTCAAGGAAAAGACATTTTGAATTGGAGTTTGAATGATTATTTGGGCCTTGCAAATCACCCAGAAGTTCGTAAAGCAGATACAGACGCGGCGATTGAATATGGTGCTGCGTACCCAATGGGTGCCAGAATGATGAGCGGTCATACGAAATATCACGAACAATTGGAGGAAGAATTGGCGGCTTTTGTAATGAAAGAATCGGCCTATTTATTGAATTTTGGTTACCAAGGAATTATGTCCACTATTGATGCTTTAGTAACAAGAAATGATGTGATTGTTTACGATGTTGATGCCCACGCTTGTATTATTGACGGGGTTCGGTTGCACAGTGGAAAGCGTTTTACGTACCGTCATAACGATGTGGAAAGTATGGAAAAAAACTTGCAACGTGCCACAAAATTAGCCGAAACTACAGGTGGAGGAATTCTTTTTATTACTGAAGGCGTTTTCGGAATGCGAGGCCAACAAGGGAAGTTGAAGGAAGTGGTTGCCATGAAGAAAAAATACAATTTCCGATTGTTAGTTGACGATGCACACGGTTTTGGAACACTTGGAAAAACAGGTGCTGGAGCAGGTGAGGAGCAAGGAGTTCAGGATGAAATTGATGTTTATTTTTCTACGTTTGCAAAATCGATGGCGAATATTGGTGCCTTTGTAGCTGCTGATAAAGAAATTATAGATTACTTAAAATACAATTTGCGTTCGCAAATGTTTGCCAAAGCATTGCCAATGATTCAAACGATTGGTTCTTTGAAACGATTGGAATTGTTGCGTAATTCATCTGAAATTAAAGATAAATTATGGGTAAATGTAAATGCATTACAAAATGGTTTGAAGGCAAAAGGTTTTAATATTGGCGATACCAATACTTGTATTACACCAGTTTACCTTGAAGGAAGTGTTCCTGAAGCAATGGTGATGGTGAATGATTTGAGAGAGAATTACGGAATTTTCTTGTCGATTGTGATTTATCCGGTTATTCCTAAAGGGATAATTTTGTTGCGAATGATTCCAACCACTTCGCATACTTTATCGGATGTTGAAGAAACGTTAACGGCTTTTGAAGCAATTAGAGAGAAATTAGAAAACGGTACTTATAAAGAAATTGCCGAAAAAACTACGGTTGATTTGGATGCTTAAATAAAATAGTTTAAAGTTTAAAAGTTTAAAGTTAAAATCCATTCGTTTTTTCGAGTGAATTTTTTTTTGAGATTTATTTTCTTGGTCTGTTATTATTAACCGCAAAGAGCGCAAAGTTTTACGCAAAGAGCGCAAGAAATTAATTATGAAGAGTTAGAAAATCCGTTTAATCTGTGTTAATCTGTGGCAAAAAACGATTCCTTTCGACTTTACGACTTTCAACTATATGACTTATTATTTAATCGCAAAGTGCGCAAAGATTTACGTAAAGTGGGTAAGAAATTAATTATAAATCTTTTCTAAACGTTTTTCTTCTACAGATGATTTTAGGATCGAAGTTTTTCCAAAGTAGTTGAATGGAGATATTATCAGCTAATTCTGGTGTTCGTATGCAATTTTGAATTCCTTTTTTGGTGAAAGTGGTATGGTATTCTTGGAATATTATGGCATGAACTCCTTTATTTTGATAATCGGGATGAACTCCAATAAGATAAAAAGCAACGTCTTTACTATTTTTTCTAGCGTTCAATAAATGAAATAATCCAAAGGGAAATAGTTTGCCTTTTGCTTTTTGTAGTGCTTCGGAAAAAGAAGGCATTACAATGGCAAAAGCAACTAGATTTCCGTCTTTGTCTGCTACAAATTTTATGTATTCTGGATTGATAAAACTGATGTATTTTTTCTTAAAGTAGGCTTTTTGAATGTCGGTGATTTCTACAAATGAAGATAAACTTGCATACGACGCATTGAATAAATCAAACATTTTATCAACGTAAGGTAAAATGTCTTTTGTTTTACTAAAGTTAAGCGCTTTGAGTTGGTAGCGTCTTTTTATTAATTCTTGGGCTTTGTCGAAATACTCCAATTTCACATTTTCAAATGGAAATTTGTTTTCCACGTATTCTTTTTCTGTTTGGAATCCTAATTTTTCAAAATGTTCCGCATAATACGGATGATTGTACCACGTTATCATGGTTCCTATTTGGTCAAAACCTTCTGTAAGCACCCCAACTTTATCTAAATTGGAGAAACCCATAGGGCCTTCCACATGATTTAAATTATTTTTTTGTCCTAAATCATATACTTTTTCGAGAAGTGCTTTGGTCACTTCAATATCGTCAATTACATCAAACCAACCAAAACGGACTTTCTTTTTTTGTTGGTCGTTTACCTCGTTCCAATTGATTATGGCAGCAATTCTACCTACAATTTCGTTGTTTTTATAAGCCAAATAAAAGTACGCTTCGGCATTTTCAAATGTTGGATTTTTTGTTTTATCGAAGGTTTCTAATTCGTCGGCAATAATAGGTGGAACCCAGTATTTATTATCTTTATATAATGAAAATGGGAATTTTATATAATTGGTAAGTTCTTTTTTGGAAATGGCCTCTTTAATCGTGATCATATTTTTTTATTTTGGAGCAGGAACTTCATCAAGTCGTTTTTTACTTTTGTCATTAGATTTCCCTTTTTTATCAGATTTAGTTTTTTCTTTTGGAGCTCGAAGTAATATTTCAGTGTAATTTTCATCAAAACGCCATGATATTCCAATTCCACCAACTAGAATTGAAGGGGTGTTTTTAAAATTCACTCCGAAATTTGCATCAATTTGAATATTTTCTTGTATCAAATAGGCAGCGCCTCCACGAAGAACGTTGTCGGCATAATAATCACTTATGTAACCTTGAGTTTCTATAAAACCAATCCATTTTGGAGTAAAACCTCTTGTTAGAGTTGCGATATATCCATATGATGGGAATTCTGTTCCTATTTTATCTGCAATAATATTGGTGACAAATACTGATCTTCCCAGTTGGTTTTGAGTAATCAACATTGCTTTTGGACTAATTTTTGGATCGGAAGCAAATGAAAATTCATTGTTGGTAAGATTTAAATTCATACCCGCATAGATTCCAACTGCCGGTAGTAAACTTCTAAATTTGAATTTATGGTTGTTCTTCCAACTGTATTCATCTACTTTTGCTTCATAATTTTTATTTGGGTCATAAATTAAATATTTCGCACCTATTATTGATTGTTTGAAGGCTTTTCGATCATAATTTTCATAGTAACCTTCGTAATTATCATTTTGATATTGCAAATCGATATTGAACTCTAATTGCTCTAAAAATGCGCCGTATCTTAAGCTTAAATCGGTTCCTATTCCTTTCGCTTGGTAAGCAAGAAAATCGTGTTTTTCATTTACACCATAAACTCCTAATTCCGCTTGAATTACAGTTTTTCCAACAGAAAATGCCGACATGGATTTTCCTGGACGATTGGAATTGATCACATCAGTATATTGAGCATTTATATTTGAAAATGAAAAGAAAGTCAGTGAAAGTAGTAGGGCAGTAATTCGATTCATTAGGTTGTGTTTATATATTTTATTCAAATGTACCATATTTTATTATTTATTAAAGAATCATATTTTTAAATTCTATCGTAATTTGTGAAAATGATTTATTAATTTTGTTAAAAATATTTTTACAGATGGAAATGGCTTCTTTCGCAGGTTTTATTCAAACTTTATTTTACATATTATTCTTTTATTATGTATTAAAATTTCTAGCACGTTTATTTTTACCGTACATGGTGAAAAAAGTAGTTGAAAAAGCGGGACAAAATTTTCAACAGCAACATCAAAATCAGCAAAATCAAAGTAATACAAAAGAGTCGAATCCTACTGATTCAAAACCTCGTGAAAATAAAAAAGTAGGGGAATATGTTGATTTTGAGGAAATAGAATAATTGGTTAACTATTTGATTTCATAAATTCCATTATGTTTGATTTATTTTTTACTTTTACAAACATCTAAAAATAAAAAATGAAAAGATTAGAAAGAATTTATCCCCATGCTATTGCCGTTTTAGGTTTTATTTTAATTTCCCTTATCTATTTTTACCCTGTACTTCAAGGAAAGAAAATTGCCCAATCTGATATAGTTCAATATACCGGAATGGCTAAAGAACAGATAGACTTCCGTGCTACTGAAAATGCAGAGCCGTATTGGACCAATTCTGCTTTTGGAGGAATGCCAACCTATCAATTAGGAGCGAATTATCCCCACGAATATATTAATAAAATAGATAGTGCGTTGCGAATTTTACCAAGACCTGCCGATTATTTATTCCTTTATTTCTTAGGTTTTTATGTCCTATTATTGGTCTTAAAAGCCGATCCTTTGAAAGCCTTTTTTGGAGCAGTAGCTTTTGGTTTTTCCACCTATTTAATTATAATTCTTGGCGTCGGTCATAACGCTAAAGCCCACGCTATTGCTTATATGCCAATGGTCATTGCAGGAATATTGTTAGTTTTTCAACGTAAATTTATAGTTGGAGGATTGTTGACGATGTTTGCTGCAGCCTTAGAATTGAATGCCAATCACTTTCAAATGACCTATTATTTGTTGTTTTTATTACTGATAATTTCGGTTTATTATATTTATAATTATGTCAAGGAAAAGGATTTTAAGACCTTATTTTATTCGTTGGGAGTTTTTGCAATTGCAGGAATTTTAGCGATTGGTGCGAATGCTACTAATTTATTGGCTACAGCCGAATATGCAAAGTTTAGCATGAGAGGCAAAAGCGAGCTAACATTTAACCCTAATGGCTCAAAAAATGTGACTACTTCTTCGATGTCCCGAGATTATATCACAGAGTACAGCTATGGAATAGCAGAAAGTTTCAATTTGATTGCGCCTAGATTATTTGGAGGCGGAAATAGTGAAAAACTGAATACGGATTCAAGTGTTTACAACTATATGTTGCAAAATGGAGCATCGCCGCAGGAAGCTAAACAATTTACGGAAAATTACGGGTTTACCTATTGGGGACAACAACCAATAGTTGCAGCACCAGCATATATTGGGGTAGTTGTTTTCTTTTTATGTATTCTTGGATTGTATCACGATAATAGAAGAATTAAATATGTTTTTCTTGCAGGAGCTTTATTTTCATTGGTATTATCGTGGGGTAAAAACTTGTCTATTGTGACAGATTTCTTTATAGACTTTGTTCCAATGTATGACAAGTTTAGAGCAGTTTCGTCCATACAAGTGATTTTGGAACTAAGTGTTCCAGTGTTAGCTATTATGGGACTTCAATCATTTTTTACTCAAAAAAAAGAAAAGCAATGGTCAAGTTTATGCAAAGCCACGGCAACTGTGTTTGGATTAATTATTGGGTTGTTTTTAATTAGAAATACGTTTGATTTTGTTGGGCAAATGGATGCCCAATTATTGCAAATGTTAAGTCAAGGTCAAGATAAGTCTTTTGGAACAGGATTTATTGATGCATTAAAAGAGGATAGAAAAAGTTTATATTCAGCAGATTTATTGCGTTCTGGATTCTTCATTTTGCTTTCAGCTGGTGTTTTATGGTTATTCATTAAAAACAAGTTGGCTCAGAATACCGCTATAATTTTAGTGGGATTATTGATGATTTTTGATTTGGTTCTTGTTGATAAAAAATATGTTTCGGACAAAGATTTTGTAAGCAGAAGCGAAGTGGAAGTTCCTTTTCAGGAAACGCCTGCCGATGTACAGATTTTGCAAGACACGACCAATTACCGTGTTTTTGAGGTTAGAGATTTCTTAGGTGCCAGATGTTCTTATTTCCATAAATCTATTGGAGGTTATAGTGCCGTGAGGCCGCGAAGAATGCAGCAATTATTTGATTATCAAATTGCAAAAAACAATTCAGAAGTTTTGAATATGTTGAATACAAAATACATTATTCAAACGGATTCGACTGGTGCTGCGTTTCCAATTCAAAACCCAAATGCTAATGGAAATGCGTGGTTTGTT
>JARXAC010000022.1:0-18915 GCA_029866065.1 Flavobacterium sp. | reverse complement strand
GGAACTGAAGGATGGTACACAGCAATCGTTGGAAAAGGAAGTGTGGATGTAGCTTATAACATCGCTGATGCAATTAACAAAATTGGATTTGGACTTGTAATTTACAACTTGGCTCTAAAATCTCAAAAAGATTAAGTAGATTCTTTACATATAAAAACCGTCTTGTGAAAACAAGACGGTTTTTTTATGCTGTAATCTTATCTCGTTATTGAGATACAGAAATCTCAAATAGTTTCTCCCATTTTTTTCCAGTAACAAAAATAGTTTTCGTCATGGGATTATAGGCAATTCCATTCAATACTTCAGCTTCTTTGTATTTTATAAATTTTCGTAAGCTAGCCAAATTAATTATTCCTTCCACTTTCCCATTCTCAGGATTTACTATGGCAATAGCGTCTTTTTGCCAAATATTGCAATATATTTTTCCGTTGATGTATTCCAATTCATTAACGCTTTTTATCTTGCTGCTTCCAGAATAAACATTCACATAATCAATCATTTTTTGATTTGCTGGATTCATTTTCCAAATTTTCTCTGTCCCATCTGATTGATAAATCACTTTTCCATCATTTGTCATTCCCCAGCCTTCAATTGGTTTATCATAGGTAAATGTTTTTTCCACTTTCCAAGTATTTACATTGTAAATGAACCCCTTTTTTTCTTCCCAAGTTAATTGGAATAATTGGTTGTTGATAAAGGTAATTCCTTCCCCAAAATCTTGATCTTCTAATTTTAAAGACTTATAAATTTTTCCCGTTTTATAATCGGTTTTCAATAATTTTGAAAATCCACGAAGTCCCGTTCCTTCATATAAAGTATCTCTAAAAAATTCTAACCCTTCCGTAAAAGAAGAAGTGTCGTGAGGATAAGTGTTTAAAATTTTATAATTCAATAACTTTGGAGTTACATTCGAAACCAATTCTACTCTTGAAGTTATTTCCTGGTTTTCGCCTTCAAAATAAACCAACGCTTTCAAATTTTGATACCCTAATTTTTGATCTTTCAAGCTAAATGTATGAGGGTTTAAATTCTTTTTCGAACCAATATTCTTATCATTTACAAAGTAAACAATACTGTCAATTTTTTTATTTTCACCATTCAATAAACCGAACGAAAGACTATCGTCATTGTTGTATTCACTTTTAAATTTGCTTTCGTCAAAACTAAAATACTTTTCAGTTGCCGATTTTGAACCGTTGCAACTAACGATAATTGCGCCTAATAAAATGATGGAGAGAAAGTTGAGTTTTTTCATAATGATTTTTATTTGTGAGCAACGTTACAACACAAAAGTTTATATAATTGAGTTGCAAAAATACAAATTTATTGTATATTTGCAACGGCAAGTCCTACACGATCTGCTCCTGCAAAATCCCCCAGGATGGGAACGTAGCAAGGGTCCGTGGTTGAGCGATGCGATGTAGGCCGCTTGCCTTTTTTAAATTAAGTAATCTTCCTTTTGGAGGATTTTTTTTTGGAGTAAATTGATCCAACTTTCAATCGCTTTTACACCCGCTTTCCGCTACAATCCACGCCAAAAAGCGTGGGATTTTCACTTCAATCGGGACTAATTTTGAACTTTCATTTTTCTAAATATCAGAATTAACTATATTTACAATCTAAAACAATTCGTTTATGAATAAAGTAGTTTTAATTACCGGCGCTTCATCTGGAATAGGTAAATCTATTGGTGAGTTTTTGCATTACAAAGGTTTCATCGTTTACGGAACCAGCAGAAACCCCGATAAAGTGAAAAACGCTATTTTCCCTCTACTTGAATTAGACGTTCGAAATACGGAGTCAATCCAAAATGCCGTTACTAAAATAATTGAGCTTTCCGGAACGATTGATATTGTAATTAATAATGCCGGAGTTGGAATTACTGGTCCAATTGAAGAAATCCCATCTCAAGAAATCAAAAATAATTTCGAAACCAATTTTTTTGGACCTATAGAAGTGATGAAAGCCGTTTTACCTCAAATGCGCGCTCAAAGAGCGGGTTTGATTATCAATATCACTTCTATTGCCGGATATATGGGATTGCCTTACCGCGGTATCTATTCTGCCTCTAAAGGAGCGTTAGAATTAATTACCGAATCGTTAAGTATGGAAGTAAAACCATTTGGGATCAATATTACTAATGTTGCGCCAGGTGATTATGCGACTAATATTGCCGCCGGACGTTTTCATGCACCAGTTATAAAAGGTTCTGATTATGAAAATTCTTATGGGGCGACTCTAAAAATGATGAACGATCATGTAGATAGTGGTAACAACCCAATTGAAATGGCGGAAGCTATATTTGATATTATCAATGCACCTAACCCAAAAATACATTATAAAGTGGGGAGTTTTGTTCAAAAATTTTCTATTGTTTTAAAGAGAATTTTACCGGATAAAGTCTATGAAAAAATGGTAATGAATCATTATAAATTGTAACTTAGCATCACATTTAACACAAAAATTTAAATCATATAATTATGAAGTTTTTTATTGATACAGCCAACTTAACAGAGATTAAAGCAGCACAAGCTCTTGGAGTTCTTGATGGTGTGACTACCAATCCGTCATTAATGGCAAAAGAGGGAATTACAGGAAAAAACAATATCCTGAAACATTACGTCGACATTTGCAATAGCGTTGATGGCGATGTCAGTGCCGAAGTAAACGCTGTTGATTACGACGGGATGATTCGTGAGGGAGAAGAGTTAGTTGATTTACATCCCCAAATTGTCGTGAAATTACCAATGACCAAAGAGGGAATTATGGCTTGTAAATATTTCACTGATAAAGGAATTAAAACCAATGTCACTTTAGTTTTTTCTGCTGGTCAAGCAATCTTAGCTGCTAAAGCTGGAGCAACTTATGTGTCGCCTTTCGTTGGGAGATTAGATGATATTTCTACCGATGGATTGGCTTTAATTGAAGAAATCCGATTGATATATGATAACTATGGCTTTGAAACGCAAATTTTAGCGGCTTCAGTTCGTCACACGATGCACATTGTGAATTGTGCTAAAATAGGTGCCGATGTAATGACAGGACCACTTTCTGCAATTCTTGGATTGTTAAAACATCCTTTAACTGATATAGGTTTAGCTCAGTTTATTGCCGATTTTGAAAAAGGAAATAAATAGCCCAATTTGATCATATTTAATCATAAAAAAAGCGGTACTGTTTATAGTACCGCTTTTTTATTTGAATTTTTCTATTTCAATTTATCTGCAAATTGTACTTCAAACAGGTTGGCAAATGCGTCTTTTATTTTGCCTTTATCCTCTAGTATTAAAGCCCTGTGAATTTTGGTAATTGCCCATTTGTTTTTTACTTCTTCAAAATTGTCACAACGGTATTCTTTAATTCCCTCAAATTTATAATTTCCTAATAAATCAACCCAGCTTTTCTGATCTTCATCTAGATTAACTGCGATATATTGGTATTCCGGATGATCTAATTTAAAAGCCAAAACCTTTTTATGTGCTGCAGCTAAATGAGTTAACGCCTCTTTAGTCCAGAAAAAAAGTACTGTCTTTTTATTCATTATGGAATTAGATGAAATAGTAGCTCCTGCTTTATCAACTAATTTTACTTCTGGCAATTGATTGCCAATTTTTAGAAGTCGAATTGCGTTTTCTATTTTTAAAATCTCGTTTTTACTACTATTATCAGTAGAGTATTTTCTGTAAATATCCAAAAACTTTTGGTTGTTCAACATATTTTGATCTTCTAAAAGATAAGAAAATGCAATATTATTAAGAATACTATTTTTTACTTTTTCATTTCTAATTAAAGTATCAGCTATATTCAATTTGTTGATATTGGTAGTCAATGCTAAATCTACTTCTGAGAAATGATTGTGGTATTTCACCGAACCTAAATTATTCAATAAATGAGATAAATAATGAACAAATGGAGTATAAGTAGATAATTCCACGTTATTAAAGTCGATGTTCTTTCTGTAACTGTAATATTTTTTTGGCAACTTTTCATAAAGATCTTCGTCAGTTCTTATTTTATGAATAATTGGATACAACTCTTTTTTAGAATAATAATTAAAATCTAATTCTGCTTTGGCAAATAAATCAAATTTCGGACTCCAATTAATATCTTTTTTGTGACTCAAATAGCTTTTCTTATTTTTATTGTAAGTAGAGTCGATATTGGCATTAAATTTGGCAAAATCATAATCAAAAACATCAAACATTTTTTCTTTTTCGGCTTCGTATTTTAAATACGCTTCCATCAAGTAGTTATTTTTTGCATCTCCGCGGCCACAAAAAATAATAGATTCATCAAAATTATTTGAATTTAAACGAACCATTATACTGTCATTTTTATCAAAATAAACATATTGGTATTCTGGATCGTGCTTGAAAGCGTACATTCCTGGCGCTAAAGAGTCAAATTGAACAAAAAACGTATTGTCCTTTTGAAGTGGGATAGTATCTATAACAAAGCCATCTTTAGAAAAATAAATATATCTATTGGTTGGATTTAGTACTTCTCCACCAAAATAGGCTCTATAATCGTCCTTCTTAAAATCTTTGTTACAAGAAATTAAGGAAAAAAAAATTAGTGTCGAAAAAATTCTTAATAAGGGAGAATTAAGCATATTAATATTAATTGCAATACCTACAAAAATATTTAGACCATTTCAATTTAGGTGTTAATAGTTAGTTAAATTAAAGTAATACTCTTATTTCAAACAATGAATTGGCTGAAATTGAGGGATTTTTTCTACTTTTGCAAAAATTAAAATAAAGGGAATCAATGTTAACAATCAATAATTTATCAGTACAGTTTGGTAAAAGAATTTTGTTCGATGAAGTAAATACCGTTTTTACTCACGGTAATATTTACGGAGTTATTGGAGCAAATGGTGCTGGGAAATCAACTTTTTTAAAGATAATTTCTGGGGATATGGATCCTACTGCGGGTCATATTCACTTGGAACCAGGAAAAAGAATGTCTGTTTTAAATCAGAATCACAACATGTTTGATGACTTTACGGTTTTAGAAACTGTGATGATGGGGAACAAAGTGCTGTATGCAGTTAAGAAAGAAATGGACGAATTGTATGCCGATTATGATGATAAAAAAGCTGATAGAATAGGGGAGTTACAAGTTCAATTTGAAGAAATGAATGGCTGGAATGCCGATTCTGACGCGGCTTCTTTATTATCAAATTTAGGGATAACTGAAGACAGCCACTATACTTTAATGGCGGATTTAGAAGGAAAATTAAAAGTTCGTGTCCTTTTAGCTCAAGCTCTTTTTGGAAATCCTGATTTGCTAATTATGGATGAACCTACCAACGATTTGGATTTTGAAACCATCGCTTGGTTGGAAAATTTCTTAGCCAATTACGACAATACCGTAATTGTAGTTTCTCACGACCGACACTTTCTAGATGCTGTATGTACTCATATTTCTGATATTGATTTTGGAAAAATAAACCACTATTCTGGTAATTATACTTTTTGGTATGAATCCAGCCAATTGGCTGCAAAACAAAGAGCGCAACAAAATAAAAAGGCAGAAGAAAAGAAACAAGAATTGGAAGAATTTATTCGTCGTTTTAGTGCGAATGTGGCAAAATCAAAGCAAGCTACTTCTAGAAAGAAAATGATTTCTAAATTGAATATATCTGAAATCAAGCCGTCAAGCCGTCGTTATCCTGCAATTATTTTTGATCAAGAAAGAGAAGCGGGCGACCAGATTCTGAATGTTCAAAATCTGAGTTCTTCTGTTGATGGCGATGTTTTATTTACTGGAGTAGATTTAAACATGGCCAAAGGCGATAAAATAATCTTGTTTTCTAAAGATTCCCGCGCTACAACAGCATTCTACGATATCTTAAACGGATTGCAAAAAGCGGATTCAGGTTCGTTTGATTGGGGAGTAACAACTAATCAGGCCTATTTACCAGTGGATAATCACTCGTTTTTTGAAAACGATTATTCGTTAGTAGATTGGTTGCGCCAATGGGTTAAAACAGAAGAAGAACGCGATGAGGTTAACATTCGTGGGTTTTTAGGGAAAATGATTTTTTCAGGTGAAGAAGCTTTAAAAACAAGTCGTGTACTTTCTGGAGGTGAAAAAGTAAGATGTATGCTTTCGCGTATGATGATGGAACGTGCGAATGTTTTGATGATAGACGAACCAACCAATCACCTGGATTTGGAGTCGATTACGGCGTTTAATAATTCGCTTAAAAACTTCAAAGGTTCTGTAATTTTTACTACTCATGACCACGAATTTTCACAAACCGTGGGTAATAGAGTAGTGGAATTAACTCCAAAAGGAGCCATAGATCGATACATGACATTTGATGAATATTTGGACAACGAAAGTGTTAAAGAGTTGAGAATCAAAATGTATTCTTAATAGTAATAATTTAACTCTCGATAAATCGGGAGTTTTTTTTTGAATATAAATGAAATTTAATATTTTTTCAGTACTGGATTAATCGATGGTAAAATCTGTAAAAAAATTATATATTTGCATAACCAAACAAAAAACTTCAATATGAGTCAAAAAATATTGCTTACTTCCAAAGAAGTCAATATCATTCTTCATCGTTTGGCTTGTCAATTGATTGAAAAGCATTTAGATTTTTCAGAAACTATTCTTATTGGTATTCAGCCTCGCGGGACTTTTTTGGCTGAAAGATTAAAAGCATTGCTAGAAAAGGAATATAGAATTACTAATATTAAATTAGGGTACTTGGACATTACTTTTTTTAGAGATGATTTCCGAAGAAATGACAAACAATTAGAAGCAAATAAAACTCAAATTGATTTTTTAGTAGAAAATAAAAAAGTAATTTTTATAGATGATGTTTTGTACACCGGCAGAAGTATTCGAGCGGCATTAACTGCGGTACAATCTTTCGGAAGGCCTGCATCAATTGAGCTTCTTGCCTTAATTGATCGAAGATTTAGTCGTGATTTACCAATCCAACCTGATTATCGTGGTCGTCAAGTTGACGCAATTAATGATGAAAAAGTAAAAGTATGCTGGTTTGAGCAAGATGGAGAAGACGCAGTGTATTTAATACCAACTAATAGTAAACAAATAGTATAGAAATGAGCGAATTAAGTGTAAATCATCTATTAGGAATTAAAAATATCACCAAAAATGATATTGACCTTATTTTTGAAACTGCCGATCATTTTAAAGAAGTAATTAACCGCCCAATAAAGAAAGTTCCTTCCTTACGCGACATTACGATTGCTAATATATTCTTCGAAAACAGTACGCGAACCAAATTATCATTTGAACTTGCGCAAAAAAGACTTTCAGCAGATGTAATTAGTTTTTCTGCGGCGCAATCCTCAGTTAAAAAAGGAGAAACTTTGGTAGATACCGTAAATAACATTCTTTCAATGAAAGTGGATATGGTGGTGATGCGACATGCCAATCCTGGTGCGGCTCATTTTTTATCTCAAAATGTAAAAGCGAGTATCATTAATGCTGGTGATGGAGCACACGAACATCCAACTCAAGCCCTTTTAGATAGCTATTCTATCAGAGAAAAACTAGGAGAAGTGGCAGGTAAAAAAGTAGTTATTGTGGGTGATATTTTACATTCGCGTGTTGCACTTTCTAATATCTATGCTTTGCAAATGCAAGGGGCAGAAGTGAAAGTTTGCGGACCAAAAACGCTTATTCCAAGACACATAGAATCACTTGGAGTGAAGGTAGAATCAAATTTACGTAAAGCTTTGGAATGGTGTGATGTAGCAAACATGCTAAGAGTTCAAAATGAACGTATGGATGTGAATTTTTTCCCTTCTACTAGAGAATATGCACAACAATATGGATTAGACAAAACCTTGTTAGATTCTTTAAATAAAGAAATCGTAATTATGCATCCAGGACCGATAAATCGTGGAGTTGAAATAACTTCTGAAGTAGCCGATTCAAATCAATCGTTGATCTTAAACCAAGTGGAAAACGGAGTGGCGGTTCGAATGGCTGTAATTTATTTATTGGCTTCAAAAATTCAATAAATTAATGAAAGTAGTTGTTAAAGGGCACACCACTGTTTTAAAAGATACTAAGGGAGATTTTCAATTATTTTTAGATAAAGTCACAACCCAACACGAAAGTTATAAAAATCAGAATTTGATTTTGGATGTAACTTACGATAATTCAACAACAATTCAATCTATAAAATCTTTTTCGGAGTTGTCTAAATTGCATAAAAAGGCAAAGAAATCATTTGTAATTGTTGCGGAAAACATCGATTTTAATTCCCTTCCTAAGTCATTAGTTGTAGTTCCTTCGGTATTGGAAGCACACGATATTATCGAAATGGAAGAAATTGAACGAGATTTAGGGTTTTAGACGTGTTTTTGTTTATTCGGTTATTTGTTTAATCGAAAAAACCATAACCAAATACCAAATTAACAAATAAACACAAAATTGAATCTAACCATACTTGGTTGCTACGCTGCAACACCACGAACAATTACCAATCCCACGGCTCAGGTATTAGAAATCAGAAATCGTCTGTTTCTAATTGATTGTGGTGAGGGAACACAGGTTCAATTGCGGAAAAATAAGATTCGTTTTTCAAAAATAAATCATATTTTTATATCTCATTTGCACGGCGATCATTTTTATGGTTTAGTAGGTTTGGTTTCTACATTTATGTTGCTAAATCGAACCACCGATTTGCATATATATGGTCCAAAAGGAATTGAGGAAGTGATCAAATTACAATTAAAATTATCCAATTCTTGGACGAATTACGGTTTGTATTTTCATGAATTAAATTCAGATAAAAGTGAAATTATATACGAAGACGAAAAAGTATTGGTAAAAACGATTCCATTAAAACATAGGGTTTATACTAATGGGTTTTTATTTCAGGAGAAGGTAGGGGATCGAAAATTGAATTTAGATGCGGTCCAAAACTTTGAAATTGATACTTGTTATTATCAGAAAATAAAAAATGGAAAAGACATCACTTTAGAGGATGGACGCGTGATTGAAAATGAAAAACTGACATTCGATCCAATTCCAACTAAGAGTTATGCTTTTTGTTCAGACACGGCCTATAATGAAGACATTATTCCGATTATTGAAAATGTAGATGTATTGTATCATGAAGCTACTTTTCTAGATTCTGAGGAGCAATTAGCTAACAAAACAATGCATTGTACGGCTAAACAAGCAGCTAAAATTGCTTTGAAGGCCAATGTAAAACAATTGATACTAGGGCATTATTCTACTAGATATGACAATATCAATTTGTTTAAAGAAGAAGCAATAACCATTTTCCAGGAAGTGCTTTTGGCAGATGATGGGAAAAGTTTTGAGTTTTAAAATAAATCAATTATTTTAGATACGTTATTTTAGAATCAATTTTCTAAAATCTAAAATCTAAATTCTAAAATCTATTAAATGGAAGATTTAAGCGATTACCGAAAATCATATGAAAAGAATGCTCTTTTGGAAACTTCAATTCCCGAAGATCCTATTAATTTGTTTCATCAATGGTTTCATGAGGTAGAGGATTTCGGCGAAGTAGAGGAGGTAAATGCGATGACTCTTTCGACTATTGGATTGGATGGATTCCCAAAGTCAAGAGTTGTTTTGTTAAAAAAATACTCCGAAGAAGGCTTTATTTTTTATACCAATTATAACTCAGAAAAAGGGAAGGCAATTACCAATAATCCAAATGTTTGTTTGTCTTTCTTCTGGCATTCCATGGAGCGGCAAGTTATTATAAAAGGGATTTCAGAAAAAACACCAACCAATATTTCCGACGGTTATTTTGAGTCGAGACCTGATGGAAGTAAATTTGGTGCTATTGTTTCCAATCAAAGCGAAGTAATTCCTTCACGTGCTTTATTAGAAGAAAAATTAAAACAATTAGAACTCGATTACCAAGGTAAAGAAATCCTACGACCAGAATTTTGGGGTGGTTTCCTAATTAAACCTGTTGAAGTTGAATTTTGGCAAGGACGCCCAAACCGACTTCATGACCGAATTAGATACCAATTGCAATCTGATTATTCATGGAAAACAGATCGTTTATCTCCTTAAAATTAGTATTCTAAACTTTCTTTAGCTTCCTTTTTGTTTTTAAATAGAAAAAATTGAAGCAACAATGCAATTATTATTGTCATTAATGCGCCAATAAAATTTAGCCAGAGGAAACTTACAATATCCAAGTAGAAAATATAAAATATCATTAATTGCGAAAAAATGGCTCCCCAGAAAATGGCTTTTGCACGGATATATTTTATGTAAAAACCAACTAAGAAAATTCCTAAAACAGTACCGTAAAATATTGATCCAATAATATTTACCAACTGAATTAAATTCTCAAATAAGGTGCCTATACAAGCAAAAAGAATTGCAACTATTCCCCAAAATACGGTAAAAACTCTTGTTGCATTTACATAATGTTTATCTGATTTTTCTTCTTTTAAATTCCGTTTATAAATATCAATAGCCGTAGTAGATGCTAATGCGGTTAACCCTGAAGCGGTGGATGACATGGCAGCCGATAAAATTACCGCTAATAAAAGTCCGATTAATCCTTTTGGAAGGTAGTTCAAAATGAAATTTATAAAAACATAATCTTTATCATTCGTTTCTGCTTTTGTATCAGCTTTTGAAATTAATTCTTTCGCTTGTTCTCTCAAATCATTTTCCTTGTTTGACAAAGCAGTAAGTTTTTTCCGCAATATCGGATTGTCATAATTCTGATTCAAGTGGTCGATATACAAAAGATTGAACTCCTTTTTTTCTTCGGATAAATCCGCAAGTTGTTTTTCTAAATGGTGGTATTCTTCCTTATAAATGGATTTTTCAACCGCGATTTTATTATTCGGATTGAAATTCAAAGGAACAGGATTGAATTGGAAAAACACAAATACCATAACTCCTATCAACAGAATAAAAAACTGCATTGGGACTTTTAGAAACCCATTCATAATTAATCCCATTTGGCTTTCCCGTATGGATTTTCCTGATAAATAGCGACCTACTTGAGATTGATCGGTTCCAAAATAGGACAACGCAAGGAAAAACCCTCCGGTTATTCCACTCCAAAAAGTATAGCGTGTTTCAGGATCAAACGAAAAATCGACGATATTCATTTTGTCATTAGCACCAGCAATATGCAGGGCATTTCCAAAAGTCATGTCATTAGGCAATAAATATAATATCAAAAAAAAGGTCATAATCATCCCAAACATAATGACAAACATTTGGTGTTTCTGCGTCACGTTTACCGCTTTAGTTCCCCCTGAAAAAGTATAAATAATTACCAACGAACCGATAATAATATTCAGTTGGGTTAAATTCCAACCCAGTATCGATGACAGTATAATTGACGGAGCATAAATGGTAATTCCAGTTCCTAAACCGCGTTGTACCAAAAATAAAATAGAGGCTAAGGAACGCGTTTTTAGGTCAAAACGTTCTTCTAAATATTCGTAGGCCGTGAATACTTTTAACTTATGATAAATGGGTATAAAAGTCATACTTATAACCACCATTGCAATGGGCAATCCAAAATAAAACTGAACAAATCCCATTCCGTCATGGTAGGCTTGTCCAGGTGTAGAAAGGAAAGTTATTGCGCTGGCCTGAGTTGCCATCACTGAAAGCCCCACGGTCCACCACGGAGTTTCGTTATTTCCTAAAATGTAATCCTTAACATTTCCAGTGCTGCCTTTTGTTTTCCAAACGCCATAAATAACGATGAAAAGCAGGGTGATTACGAGTATTATCCAGTCAATTTGTTGCATATTCTAGGAAAAAAGTTGCATTATTATAAAGTAAAATAAGATATAAATCGCATTAGCAATCAACACCCAAGTGTAGTTTTTCTTCCACAATTTATTTTCATTTTCTTCCATGATTATTTTAATGAAATTAAGTTAGAAATCAATCGATACGCTCCTGAAACGCCTTCTGGTAACTCTCTAAAAAAGCTCAATCCGGTATAAATATAGTTTCCTTTACCGTATTTGGCAATCAATAAAGCCCCATTTTTTGGAGTCTCCCCTTTATCATTTGAAGATAAAATAGGAGTAAAAGAGTTGTCCCATTCACTTGGATAATACAATCCTTGTTCTTGTGTCCAGCCTTCAAAATCTTTTGCTGTAATTTTGTTTGGGTAATTTAAAACAGGATGCTCGGGTGCCAAAAAGCGTACTTCGGCATTTTCTTCTGTTACCCGATCTCTAGAAATTTTCATAGGAAAAGGCGCAATATTTTTAGTCACTAATTCATCGGTGGTATTGTATTGTACCAACATTGTTTTTCCTTCTTTTACAAAATCCAATAAGATTTCTTGTTTGAATTTCAGTTCTTTAACGGTATTGTAAGCCCTTATTCCAGTGATTAAAACATCAAAATTGGTCAGTTTCTCTTTCGTGATTTCAGTTGGGTTAATTTCCGTCACCTCATAACCCATTTGCAATAAGCTTTTGGGAACTTCATCACCAGCACCCATCAAATAAGCAATTTTTTCATTTCCGATTTTAATATCTAATTTTATAAATTTTGCTTCTGAAGTTCTTAGTATTTGTTGCTTCGAAATGTGCTCGTAATTGATGTTAATTTGCTCTTTATCAAATGACTTTCCATTCACAACAGCTGTTGCTTTCACAGTAATTTCATCGGCATTTTTTGGAGGAAACACTTCAAAATTTACTATTTTTTCTTCCCCTTTTTTGCTCAAGGCAAATGCGATCTCGTTTGGATTGACTTTCCAATTTGCAGGAAGATCCAATTTTAATATTCCGTTTTCTGAATCTTTTCCGGCTTTAATTTTAACGCCAATCGTTTTTGATTTTACGGAATTAAATAAGGCTACTTTTTCAATAATTGATATTGAAATTTCAGGAACTATATCCAATGGATTGTAAATTTCTCCTTTGGTAGGATCGTTGTATTTGTAAATTACATTTCGCTCAAATGGAATGGTGACTCCGTTAATTTCGATAGTAAATACTAGTTTTACTTCTCTAATTATATCTGCAATCCCTATTTTTTGTTGCTCATTTACCTGGTACATTCCAACTGATCCTTTTTCGTTCAACCAATAAGGATTGGTATAGTTTGCCGAATCTGGCAATAAAATAGCAAGGTTTTTATTTAACAAGATATTATTTTTTAATTCAATATTCAAAACCGTATTTTTTCCTTCTGGCATTGAAATAATATTCTTTAAAATCATAGAATTATCACTTCTATTAATTGCTTCAATTCTCACGTTTAGAGAGCTATTTGGAGTTGTAGTTTGATATTCAGCCACACCTTCTAAATACAAACCTGAACAAGCGGCAATTATTTTTTTCAGTTCTTCTGTTTTTATAGTTTTCCAATGCTCGTCTTCCACTAATTGAACCATTGAATAGGCTTTAACTAAATTCGGAATGCTTAAAGCAGGATTTTTGAAATCATACTCTTTCAATATTTTTTGTATTAATTCTCCCACAGCAGCGCCACCTTTTACCCGATTCCAAGTAGTATCAATTCCATCAAAAATATTGTTTTTGTTGTTCAATGAAGTTCCTTTCAGAAATTCCAAATATTCCATTTCTTCCCCGCGGCTTCCCGTACTTCCAAATCCTTGCGATTCATGTCTACTTCTGCTCAAAGCGGCAATTTCTTGATTTGATTTTCCAATTGAAGGGTAGTAAACGCCAATTTGTAAGGAAGACAAGTTGGTTTTATCCGCCGCATCAAATTTTTCTTTGCTACCATAAAACCACCAAGACGTATTGAAAAATTGTCTTTTTGGCTGCCAAGGTTTTACCCATTTGAGCTGATTTGGAAAAGCAGTTGCCTCGTTGGCTAAATCGAAACTTTCCACGCTTAATAAAGCAGAGGCAGTGTGATGTCCGTGGGTTGTTCCTGTGGAACGATGATCAAAACGATTGATAATTACATCGGGTTGGAATTTTCTAATTGCCCAAACCACATCGCTTAAGACTTTGGTTTTATCCCAAATTTGTAAAGTCTCCTCTGGATTTTTTGAATATCCAAAATCGTTTGCACGGGAAAAAAATTGCTCTCCACCGTCTATTTTTCTGGCTTCAAGAAGCTCTTGTGTTCTAATTACTCCTAATTGCTCTCGCAATTCAGGTCCTATTAAATTTTGCCCTCCATCGCCACGGGTTAATGATAAATAAACGGTTCTAGCCAATTTCTCATTTGATAAATAGGATATTAATCGGGTATTTTCATCGTCTGGATGCGCTGCAATGTACAATACCGATCCTAAGAAATTCAGTTTTTCAATTTGCTTGTAAATAACTGCTGAATTTGGTTTTACGGGTAGCTGCCCAAATGACATTTGAACAAAACAGAAGAAAATTAGTAGTATTATTGAACTCGGTTTTATCATTATTGAAATAATTATTTGCTTTAGCTTCAAATGTAATAATTTTAATGCTTTTTTAAATAGAATTTAAAGAATTTATCGAACGTTGTTTTAATTTAATAAAAACTATTCTTTACTTTTGTAGCTCGCAAGATCACAACCATGTACAAATTGTTAATTCGTCCTTTACTTTTTTGGTTTGACCCTGAAAAAGTACATTATTTTACCTTTTCTGCCATTCGTTTCATCTCTAAAATACCCGGGTTTTCAGGTATTTTTAGAGCTATTTATGCAGTGGAAGATAAAAGATTGGAAACAGAAGTATTTGGTTTGAATTTTAAAAACCCCGTTGGTTTGGCTGCCGGTTTCGACAAAGATGCGGTGCTATATAAAGAGCTTTCCAATTTTGGTTTTGGCTTTATTGAAATTGGAACGCTAACTCCTAAACCACAAGATGGAAATCCTAAAAAGAGATTGTTTCGATTAAAACAAGACGCCGCCATTATCAATAGAATGGGTTTCAATAAT
Source organism: Flavobacterium sp. (assembly GCA_029866065.1). Taxonomy (GTDB): domain Bacteria; phylum Bacteroidota; class Bacteroidia; order Flavobacteriales; family Flavobacteriaceae; genus Flavobacterium. The sequence continues at coordinate 4,028 of JARXAC010000022.1, read as the reverse complement.
AAAGGAATTCATGCGGCAATTGAAAAATTAAAGCAAAATAATAAAGTTTTAATAGGAGGTAATATTGGGAAAAACAAGCTTACGCCAAATGAAAATGCGGTCGATGATTACTTAATTTGCTTTGAAGCACTATTTGATTATGTTGATTATTTTGTGGTAAATGTAAGTTCTCCAAACACACCCAATTTAAGAGAATTACAAGAAAAAGAACCGCTAACTAAATTGCTACAAACCCTACAAGACCTAAATTTAGCCCGACCTAAACAAAAACCAATATTACTAAAAATTGCCCCAGATTTAACGGATGAACAGTTATTGGATATTATTGATATTGTAAATACCACCAAAATTGCAGGTGTAATTGCTACGAATACTACCATTTCTCGAGAAGGATTGCAATCTGAGAATAAAGCCGAAGTAGGAGGGTTATCGGGCAAACCATTAACTTCAAGATCTACCGAGGTGATCCGATTTTTATCACAAAAAAGTAATAAATCATTTCCAATAATAGGAGTAGGAGGCATTCATTCAGCGCAAGACGCTATTGATAAATTAGAAGCTGGAGCAAGTTTAATCCAACTCTACACTGGTTTTATTTACGAAGGACCGGCATTGGTGAAAGCCATAAATAAAAAAATCTTAGAATCGGTATCGCGTTAATTTATTCTAATTCTTAGTCCTGAATTCCGGCATTTTTTCTATATTTGAACCAATGGATCCAATTAAAATAATAGAATGCCCTCGTGATGCTATGCAAGGAATAAAGTCGTTTATTCCAACAGCTAGAAAGGTGGCTTATATCCAATCACTGCTTCGCGTAGGATTTGATACTATTGATTTTGGAAGTTTTGTTTCTGCAAAGGCCATACCTCAAATGCAAGATACCGCCGAAGTTTTAGCGCAACTGGATTTATCACAAACCAATAGTAAATTACTCGCTATTATTGCCAATACTCAAGGCGCAATTGCCGCTTCTGAACACAAAGAAATTCAGTATTTGGGTTTTCCATTTTCTATTTCTGAGAATTTCCAAATGCGAAACACCCATAAAACCATAGAAGAGTCATTGGTTACTTTGAATGAAATTCTAGAAATTGCTGATAAAACGAATAAGGAAGTCGTTGCTTATTTATCAATGGGATTTGGAAATCCGTATGGTGATCCTTGGAATGTTGATATTGTGGGTAATTGGACAGAAAATTTAGTCAATCGCGGTGTAAAAATCCTTTCTCTATCTGACACAATAGGAAGTTCAACTCCCGAGGTAATACAATATTTATTCTCTAATTTGATTCCTAAATATCCAAATATTGAATTTGGAGCCCATCTTCATACTACCCCTGAGAAATGGTTTGAAAAAGTGGATGCCGCCTACAACGCAGGTTGCCGCCGATTTGATGGAGCCATTCAAGGTTTTGGAGGTTGCCCTATGGCAAAAGACACCCTTACAGGAAATATGCCAACAGAAAAATTACTTTCCTTTTTTACTTCCAATAAGGAGAAAACTAACACCAGTCCAATGAGTTTTGAAAGTGCTTATAACGAGGCAACGAAGTTGTTTAGAGAGTTTCATTAAATTATTTGAAGCAATTCAAACAAAAGCCTTGTTATCAAAGTTTTGCCATATCTAATAATATTTACTATCTTTGCTCGCAATTCAACTACAAATTGCAATGATCGCACACAGCACAAAAATTATTGGAGAAGGATTAACCTACGATGACGTATTGTTAGTTCCTAATTATTCTAATGTTCTTCCAAGAGAGGTTAGTATTCAATCAAAATTTTCTCGTAACATTACTTTAAATGTACCTGTAGTATCCGCAGCGATGGACACGGTAACCGAAAGTGCTATGGCAATTGCGATGGCTCAAGAAGGAGGAATTGGCGTTTTGCATAAAAACATGACCATTGAGCAACAGGCAGCTAAAGTAAGAAAAGTGAAACGCGCGGAATCTGGAATGATAATCGATCCCGTAACATTGCCACTTTCTTCTACTGTTGCTGATGCAAAAAATGCGATGAAGGAATTTGGTATTGGTGGTATTCCAATTGTAGATGAAAATTTAACACTAAAAGGAATTGTAACCAATCGTGATTTGCGCTTTGAGAAAAACAACGCACGACCAATTATCGAAGTGATGACTTCTGAAAATTTGGTTACCGTGGCCGAGGGAACTTCCCTAGAGCAAGCAGAAGTAGTATTGCAAGGAAACAAAATTGAAAAATTACCAGTGGTTAATGCCGATTATAAATTAGTAGGCTTAATTACTTTCAGAGATATTACTAAATTAACACAAAAACCAATTGCCAATAAAGATTCTTTCGGTCGCTTGCGAGTAGCCGCTGCCATTGGAGTTACAAGTGATGCCGTTCAAAGAGCTGAAGCTTTAGTAAATGCCGGTGTTGATGCTATTATTATAGATACTGCCCACGGACATACACAAGGAGTGGTAAATGTATTAAAAGAAGTAAAAGCAAAATTCCCAAAATTAGATGTAATTGTTGGAAATATAGCCACTCCAGAAGCGGCTAAATACTTAGTTGAAAATGGAGCGGATGGCGTGAAAGTAGGAATAGGACCAGGCTCTATTTGCACCACACGTATTGTTGCCGGGGTTGGATTTCCTCAATTTTCGGCAGTATTAGAAGTAGCTGCAGCCATTAAAGGTTCCGGAGTTCCAGTTATTGCTGATGGCGGAATTCGCTATACAGGTGATATTCCTAAAGCGATTGCTGCAGGTGCTGCTTGTGTGATGCTAGGATCTTTATTAGCAGGGACCAAAGAATCACCGGGGGAAACTATCATTTTTGAAGGTCGTAAATTCAAATCTTATCGTGGAATGGGATCTGTAGAAGCCATGCAAGAAGGTTCAAAAGACCGTTATTTCCAAGATGTAGAAGACGATGTTAAAAAATTAGTACCTGAAGGAATTGTTGGCCGTGTACCTTACAAGGGAGAATTAAACGAAAGCATGCAACAATTTATCGGTGGTTTAAGAGCCGGAATGGGTTATTGTGGGTCGAAAGATATTCCTACTTTACAAGATACTGGACGATTTGTTCGCATTACAGCAAGTGGAATCAACGAAAGTCATCCTCATAATGTTACTATTACCAAGGAAGCACCAAACTATTCTAGATAAAATCAAAAAAGTCGCTAATTAGCGACTTTTTTCTTTTTCATTTGCACTTAAGCTATTCAAGTTCTACCAAACCATTCAACAGGATTTCAATTTTTGATTTATATGAATTTAATAATTTTGTTGAAGTATAGGTAATAAATTGAACTGTTCCATTAATATTTGAATAATAGTAACCGTAATACGAGAATTTTATTCCTTTTGTAGTTCCGCTCATTTCAAGAAGAAGCACTTTTAATCCATTTACATTTCTATATTCTTCTTTAACGATTTTCAGGTCAGGTGCTACTTTCTGGCCGTTTTCAAGCGCTAATGATTTTAATGTTTCAAGTGGAATCTCTACTTTTTCGGTAATAATCATACCATATAAATCACCACTTTTTAATAAAAGTTTATATTCAGCAGCTTCATTTTCAGTTTGTTTTTTGAAAGACCATAATTTTGGGTCCAACCAAAATCCAACATTTAAATTGTTGCTTTTCAACAAGAATGTAGCTCCTTCAGATTTTTTTAATTTGATAGGATTGGTTCTAACTTCTACAATAGTTAATTCGTCTTCATTCTGGAATTTCCATGTTCCGTCATCATATAGAATAACTTCTGCACCATTTTCAGTTACTGCTTTTTGTTGCGCTTGAATAAAGTTTACAGAATAGATACAAATTAAGACTAAGATTGATTTTTTCATTTTTATTGATTTATTATTACTTCCATCAATTTACTTAATTGCTAACTGTGAAACTGATTATTTTCTGTTAAAGATAAAAAATTTTGCGGAACGCAAAAGTGAACTTCCCTAAAAACTCGCAATTGCTTGAAACGGCTGTTGTGCGTTCGGTTTTCTTTTTGTTCAGTTATTCATAAAAATTTGATTGTAAAAAATGC
>JARXAC010000058.1:0-168531 GCA_029866065.1 Flavobacterium sp. | reverse complement strand
AAGGCCTACACTTTCGAATTGTTACAAAAATATTGAGATTATCAAAAGTTAGAAATATCTTTTACGGGGTGTAGCGTAGCTCGGTTATCGCGCCTGCTTTGGGAGCAGGAGGCCGCAGGTTCGAATCCTGCCACCCCGACTAAATAAAAGCTGGACTGTATTGTTCGGCTTTTTTTTATTTTTTAAATTTTCGTTTAAATGCCATTTAAATAATTTTTATGTACATCGTTTATATATTATATAGTGAAAGTACTTCCAAATATTATACTGGACAAAGTGATAATCTTGAAAACCGGCTTAAAAGACATAATTCTGGATTGAGTTTATCTACAAAATATGGAAAACCTTGGTGTTTAATCTATAATATTGGATTTTCAACACGTTCTGAGGCAATGGATTTAGAACAAAAAATTAAAAAAAGAGGTGCTAAAAGATATCTTTTAGACAATAATTTAATTGATGTTTCTGAGTTATAGCGTCACGCAAGGCATGAAGGCCGCAGGTTCGAATCCTGCCACCCCGACCAAAAAAAATCCAAACTATTAGTTTGGATTTTTTTATTCTTATTTTTAAAAATCTACTTCAACGTTTTTTTCATGATAACGGTATTCTCCGTAAATTTTTTAAGCTCAATTTTTGCATCTCCATAAAATTGAATTTCCGATTTGCCTGATGCTTCAATTGTCGCATTCGTTACCACATTTATCTTAGTAGTTGTATTAGCTTCAGCAATAAGTTCAGCCGACTTAGAAATTAAATTCATCCCTGTAAATTCGGAGCTGTTGTCCAATCTCAATTTTAAATCAATTACATCTCCTTCTACTACTGCACTCGATTTTTGGTATAAATCAGCCTTTAATTGATTTGATGCTATTAATGCTTTTAATTGTGCGTTTTTACTCAATTCGATAGTTACCATTTCAGCTTTCAAATTTAGTTCTGATTTTGATTTATCATTCTGCATAATAGTGAAGGTTTTAATCTTTCCATTCATGAAAATTTTAGAATAGTCAAAACTTTTAATAGTGAAATTGTCCAATTCTATATCAGAAGTTGCGGTTATTATAGATTCATGTTTAGCAAGTAGTAATTTAAAATCATTATTATAAAAAACTTTTACAAGAAACTTTTTAAAACCTCCAACATCTTTTAATGTAGTTAATCGTAAAGTACTTCCATTTGTATTGATATTTATTTCACTATGTAAATTATCGTCAGCTTCAATTTCTAAAGAACATTTATCGCTTTTAATAAGTAAAATCTCCAGATTGTCTTCAATTTCTAAATTTTCGAAATTTCCTATTTCTTTTTTCTCAATAGTTACAATTTTTGATCCTTTAACTTTTTCTCTCTTTTGTCCATAAGAAATACTCGTTAAAAGAACTACAATAAATAATAATGCTAATTTTTTCATTTTTTCTAATAATAATTTTATCAAAAATAGATAAAAAAAAGCATCCAAATAGTATTTGAATGTTTTTTTTATTGAGAATCGTATGGAATTATTAAGCTATTTAATTATAATTGACTGGTTTTTTCGTAACGGTTTCTATTACTCCTTTTTTGCCCACTTTTACCGAAACGGTGGTAGTTTCCATTCGATCAATACTATCATTATCTACATCATCAAATTCATTTTCACTTTCGGGACAATTCAAACATTTTACCTGAGAACTACCAACAACATATATGTATTCCTCGGAACTTGTATGCAAATTGAAAAATGAATTATCAGAGTAATCATAATTTTTCACACTAGAATTCACCTTAAATAGAACTCCCTTAGGTAAGTATAATTTTATTTCAACTTTCTGATCTCTATATTTATTCTTCAATTCGGTGATCAAATAATTATCTAAAACCAATTGATTTCCAATGATTTTGAATCCATATTTTATTTTTCCAGCTCTTGTATTTGCATTTTCAAATGAATTACCTTGTGCTTCTTTATTGATTTTTATGAAAGGTAAATTCTCATCTGTTTTTTCAATTTGAAATGAAATACTGTTAGAATATACCACATCTTGATTTAATGAATCTTTAGTCACTTTAAAATCGGCATAGTCATTAATATCCTTTGAATAATAATCGTTATTCTTAAATTTAATATACAAAGTGTCTTTTGGATTCAAATTAATGGTTTGTTTTTCAAAAACTCTTCCGTCATAAGCATATTCTGAAGCTTGTTTAACACCTATAGATATAAGAATTCCTATAGCAATTATCCAAATCGCTAATAATACATATTTTGCAATTGAGCCAATAGATTTGCTGTTGGGCGCTATAATTTTGACACCTAACAACAATACAAACACACTTGGAATACTAACCGCTAAATAGAATAACAATCCAAAAAACCAAACAGGATAATCAGTAAAATTGCCTAATTCTACAAAAGAATGAAACGGAAAATCAGGAAAATTTGTAGTTCCAAAAGCCAAAACACCAATTAAAAAAACCACAAGTACACCCAAACTAGTTAGAATCATTAGCACCCCAATAACCTTTGCAAAAATATTTAAAACAGAACGAATAATTTCTCCAAAATTGTTTTTAAACTTTTCACCATTCGACTTCATTTCTTGTTTCATCTTATCAAAATCAGTAGACTTTAGTTTTTCTGAAAGCGTGTCTATTTCTTCTCTTACTTTCTTTTCGATATTCGAAATCGTTACCGGTTCGCCCCGCATTTCCAGTTTTTCTGAAGTTGTTTTTGCTGCTGGCATTGCAATCCATAATATAATGTAGGCTACAACTCCGGTTCCACCTGCAAAAACCATTATCAATAAGATTACTCTTAATATAGCTTTATCAATACCAAAATAATGACCTAAACCAGCAAGAACTCCGCCAATCACAGCATTTTCTTCATCTCGATATAGCTTTTTTGTAATTTTATTATTAGTATAAATAGGTTCGGCATTTATCGGTTCATCACCCTCAATTCTGTAATCTTCGGGCTGACCCATAATCGAAATAATTCCCTCCACTTCTCGAAGACTGATCACTTGTTTATCACTCGAGTGTTTCTCTGAAATGAGCTCACCTATTCTAATTTCGATATCTTTAATTATTTCATCTTGACCTGAAGTATTGGATAAAGAGCGTTTTATTGCTTCAAAATAGTTAGTCAATTTTTGATATGCATCTTCATCAATATGAAAAACCAACCCGCCTAAATTTATATTTACTGTCTTATTCATCTTATTATTATTTGGTTGTTATTAAGTTTACAGCGTTCGATAATTCGGTCCATGTGCTGTTTAATTCTGTTAAAAATTTACGTCCTTCTTCGGTTAATCCATAGTATTTTCTAGGAGGCCCAGATAATGATTCTTCCCAACGGTAGTTCAACAATCCGTCGTTTTTTAATCGGGTCAATAGCGGGTAAACAGTACCTTCAACGACCAATAATTTTGCCGTTTTCAAGGTGTCTAAAATTTCCGAAGTGTAAGCATCTTTCTCTTTCAATACCGATAAGATGCAAAATTCGAGCACTCCTTTTCGCATTTGTGCTTTTGTGTTTTCAATATTCATATTTTTCTCATTTTTTTTTTGGAGCTATTTCCCGCTTTCCGTTTCAATCTTTGTTCCTCTTCGTTCCACAAAGGATTTCCACTATAATCGGGGCTATTTCTATTTTTTTGGTTAAAATGATATTCTATTTTTCTAAATTCTTAAATCTAAGATCTTAAATTAGATTGAGTAATTTCTTATGCAAATATATATCTTTTAAATAGTATCATGTTTAACATAGTACTAAAAATTAACTTATTATTAACTTTTTAGAAAAACAAACAATTATTTTATATCAACAAAATTATTCACTATATTCGTGAAAATTCAAATCATTATGGAATTGACTCCAAGCAAAATAAATACGTTTCTATTTTTCAAATTGCCTTCAGCTTTTATTTGTGGCGTTCGTGTAAAACAATTAGAAGCAACGAAAAGTGTAGTAACGGTAAAACACCGTTGGATAAACCAAAATCCATTCAATTCAATGTATTTTGCAGTACAAGCAATGGCTGCCGAATTGTCAACTGGAGCATTAGTAATGTATCAAATCAAAAAAAGTAATCGAAAAATTTCTATGTTGGTTGCCAATAATAAAGCCAATTTTACAAAAAAAGCAACAGGGATAATTTCATTTACCTGCCTTGATGGTGATAAAATTGAAACTGCAATCACTAAAACCATAGCCTCAGGCGAAGGACAAACATTTTGGATGAGATCAATTGGAGTAGATCAAACGGGAACCCAAGTTTCTGAAATGGATTTTGAATGGAGTATCAAAATTAAAAATACCTAGAATTCATTTAACGATAGTTAATTCCTACTTAAATAGACCCATTTTATTTTACAATAAATGTAATTTTAAAAATTATAAATTATAAAAATGAAAGTTTTAATAACAGGCGCAACAGGTTTAATAGGAACAGAATTGGTTTCTTTACTTCTCCAAAACGGTATTAGTGTTAATTATCTTACTACATCCAAGAATAAAATTGTTAATGAATTAAATTATAATGGCTTTTATTGGAGTCCAGAACAAGGGATTATCGATGAAAATTGTTTAATGGAAGTGGATTCAATAATAAATCTAGCTGGGGCAAATATTTCTAAACGATGGACAAATTCCTACAAACAAGAAATCATTGAAAGTCGTTTGTTATCTTCTGCATTATTATTTAAAGCAATTAAAAACAATCCCAATCAAGTAAAACAAATTGTTTCTGCCTCAGGAACTTCTATTTATCCAAACAGTGAAAAGGTAATTTACGATGAAAATTCAACTCAGGTCAACAATAGTTTTTTAGGAAATGTGGTTGTAAAATGGGAAGAAAGTGTCGATAAATTTGCCTCCTTAGGTTTAAAAGTTTGTAAACTTCGAACAGGAATTGTTCTTTCAACAAAAGGTGGGGCATTGGTTGAAATGCTAAAAACATTAAAAATTGGCTTGGGATCCTCTTTCGGATCAGGAAAACAAATTCAAACTTGGATTCATATCCTTGATATTGCTTCACTTTATTATTTTGCAATTAAAAATAATTTAGATGGGGTTTATAATGCCGTTTCTCCTAATCCAGTGTCTAATGAAGAGCTTACTTTTACAATTGCTAAAGTTTTAAAAAAGCCACTTTTTATGCCCAACATACCAAAGTTTATTATGAAATTGATCCTTGGAGAAATGCACGAATTATTATTTGAAAATAGAAACTTAAGTGCAAAAAAAATAATAGACAAAGGTTTTGTCTTTAAATACAAAACAATCGATGAAGCATTGAAAAATATTTTAACATAAAAAAAGCTCCGTTTTTAACGGAGCTTTTTTCAATATTTAAATGTGAATTAACAATATTACATTTATTATTTATCTAAATAAACAATAAATTTCAACCTTTTTACTAGAACAAATTTACTTTAATGACATTCATTTAATCCTAATATTTTATTAAAGTTTTACTTTATTTTAGTTAATTTTTATTTTTAAATTTTTTTTGAGTGAATGGTATAAAGTAATATTGAAAATAAATAGTGACAATTTGACATTTTTAAGGAATTGGCAGTAATTTTGTTATCAAATGAACAGAACAAAAGATAATGTTTAAAAATATTTTTAAAAATAAAGATAAGATGACCACTGAAAATACGGAATTGGATCAAGACCTTAACGCAACAACATTGGAAAATAATGAAAATGAAGAGCAAGCAAACCTTGAGGAACTTAGTGTTGAAGAGCAATTAACTCAAGATTTAGCAAATGAAAAAGACAAGCATTTAAGACTTTTTGCTGAATTTGAAAACTATAAAAGAAGAACTTCAAAAGAGAGAATTGATTTATATAAAACCGCAAATCAAGAAGTTTTATTGGCGATTTTACCAGTTCTAGACGATTTTGACAGAGCAATAATTGAAATAAAAAAATCAGAAGATGAAGTTTTGTTGAAAGGGGTGGAATTGATTCATGATAAATTGAAAAGCATTTTATTCTCTAAAGGCTTAGAAGAAGTGACTTTGAAATCAGGAGATTTATTTGATGCTGATTTTGCTGAAGCAATCACTCAAATTCCAGCTCCTTCGCCAAATTTGAAAGGGAAGATTGTTGACGTTCTTGAAAAAGGATACAAACTAGGAGATAAAATTATTCGTTTTCCTAAAGTAGTAATTGGAAATTAAATTCTAAGAAACTTACTATTTGCCTAAAAGGCTTAAATTTGATTAAGACATCATATAATGAAAAAAGATTTTTACGAAATTTTAGGTATTTCAAGAAATGCTGATGCCGCTGAAATAAAAAAAGCGTATCGAAAAAAAGCAATAGAATTCCATCCTGATAAAAATCCAGGAGATGCTGTTGCTGAAGATAATTTTAAGAAAGCAGCCGAAGCCTACGAAATTTTAAGTGATCCTCAAAAGAAAGCTAAATACGATCAATACGGACATCAAGCCTTTGAAAACGGTGGTCAAGGTGGTGGAGGTTTTGGTGGTGGCCATATGAATATGGACGATATCTTTAGCCAATTTGGTGATATATTTGGTGGAGCTTTTGGCGGTAGATCTGGATTTGGAGGAGGTGGTGGACCAAGAAGAGTAAAAGGAAGTAACCTCCGTATAAAAGTTAAACTTACACTTGAAGAAATTGCTTTTGGTGTTGAGAAAAAAGTAAAAGTCAAACGTAAAGTTCAAGCTCCCGGTGTAAGTTATAAAACCTGTTCTTCTTGTAATGGTCAAGGTCAAGTAATGCGAGTTACTAATACTATTTTGGGTAGAATGCAATCAGCAACTACTTGTTCAACTTGCGGTGGTTCAGGTCAATTATTAGATAATAAACCTTCCAATGCCGATTCTCAAGGGATGATTGTTGATGACGAAACAGTTTCAATTAAAATTCCTGCCGGTGTGGTTGACGGAATGCAACTTAAAGTTTCTAATAAAGGTAACGACGCTCCTGGGAATAGTGTTCCCGGCGATTTAATTGTTGTTATTGAAGAAATTGAACATGAGTATTTAAAGCGTGAAGGTGAAAATCTACATTTAGATCTATATATTAGCTTTGCTGAAGCTGTTCTCGGTGTTTCTAAAGATATTGAAGCTGTAAAAGGTAAAGTTAGAATTAAATTAGAAGAAGGTATTCAATCCGGTAAAATATTACGATTGAAAGGAAAAGGAATTCCAAATATTAATGGATATGGTAATGGAGATTTACTCATACATATCAATGTTTGGACTCCAAGAACTTTAAATAAAGAGCAAAAACAGTTTTTTGAAAAAGCTTTAAACGACGATAACTTTATTCCAAATCCTGAAAAAGGGGATAAGTCATTCTTCGAAAAAGTAAAAGACATGTTCTCCTAATTTTTTTGTTGTAATTTATTATAGCATTTTTCCCATCCTTGTGTAAATAAGGGTGGGTTTTTTATAAATTTTAATTCATTTTTATTTCAAATTCAATACTTTTACATAAATATACACAAGAATGAGTACAATACTTGAAGTCAATAAAGTTGTAAAAAAATACGGTGATTATACTGCCTTAAATGAAGTTTCCTTAACTGTCCCTAAAGGAAGTATTTACGGGCTTTTGGGACCAAATGGTGCAGGAAAAACCTCCTTAATTCGAATTATCAATCAAATTACAATGGCCGACAGTGGCGAAATAATTCTTGATGGCGAAAAGCTAAACCCAAAACATATTCAACACATTGGTTATCTCCCAGAAGAAAGAGGTTTGTATAAATCGATGAAAGTGGGGGAACAATGCCTTTATCTGGCTCAAATGAAAGGTTTGTCCAAAGCTGAAGCTAAAATTCAATTGGATTATTGGTTTGATAAATTGGGAATTCGAGGTTGGTGGAACAAAAAAATCCAAGAGCTTTCTAAAGGAATGGCACAGAAAATTCAATTTGTAGTTTGTGTTTTACACAAACCGAAATTATTAATTTTTGACGAACCATTTTCAGGTTTTGACCCTGTAAATGCAAATATTATCAAAGATGAAATTTTAGCTCTTCAAGAACAAGGTTCAACCATAATTTTTTCTACTCACAGAATGGAAAGTGTAGAAGAACTTTGCGATCATATTGCATTAATTCACCAGTCCAACAAACTTATCGAAGGCCGCTTAGATGAAGTAAAAAAACAATTTAGAACTAATAGTTTTGAAGTTGGAATTTTAACTGACAATGTTGAAGGTCTAATGTTGGCGATTACTCAAAATTATACTATTCAACCTACCAATTTTAAATCGCTAAATAACGAATTAAAATTAGAAATAAATCTAGGAAATTCGTTGCCAAATGAGTTGTTAAATTTATTAACTAGTAGGGGTCAAGTAACTCATTTTGTTGAAAAAATTCCAAGTGTGAACGATATTTTTATTCAAACGGTAAGTCAATAAATCAGATTTAAGAGTCAATCTAAAATCAGAAATCTAAAATCAGAAATTTAATATGAGCATATTAACATTAATTATAAAAAGAGAATTTATCGCAAAAGTGCGAAATAAATCTTTCATAGTAATGACTTTTTTGAGTCCGTTATTGTTTGTTGGAATTGGTGTTTTTGTGAGCTATTTGAGCTCTTTAAAAGCGGATCTCAAACAAATAGCAGTCCATGATGAAACAGGACTTTTTGTATCTGAATTTAAAAATTCGGATGAATATAAATACATAAATCTATCCAATAGTAATGTAAATAGTATTAAAGATAGTATTAAAAACGAAAGCTATGAAGGGCTAATTTACATTCCAAAAACAAGTGATTTTAAATTATTGGAAAATAAAATTCAATACATTTCTAATGAAAGTCCAAGTATTAATTTTGTAGATCATGTTCAAGAAGTTATTTCAAACAAAATCACCAATGAGAATTTTAAAATAGCTAAACTAGATACATTGGCAATTAATAACGCTCAAGTCGACGTTAATTTAGAATTAAAAAAAGCTACGGGCGAAGATAGTTTGAAGGGAATTAATGAAATTAAAATTGCTATTGGCGGTGCTTTTGGATACCTTATCATGATGTTTATTGTTATCTATGGCAATATGGTTATGCGAAGTGTCATCGAAGAAAAAACAAATAGAATTATTGAGATTATCATTTCTTCTGTAAAACCATTTCAATTAATGATGGGTAAAATCATTGGAACGTCATTAGCTGGCATATTGCAGTTCTTTATTTGGGCAATAATTGGACTCATTTTGATGTTTTCGGCGTCCCTATTTTTAGGAATTAATGCAAGTCCAACGGCCAAAATTCCACCCGAAATGTTACATTCTGCACAACAAGAATTTGCTGGGGTAGCACAAATGTATTTAAATGAGTTATTAAATTTGCCTATAGCGACTTTGCTAATTTGTTTTGTAATTTACTTTATTGGAGGATACTTTTTATACAGTTCATTCTACGCAGCAATTGGGGCTGCTGTTGACAATGAAACCGATTCGCAACAATTTTTATTACCAATAATTTTGCCATTAATTTTAGGGGTTTACATAGGGTTTTTTACCGTTATGAATGACCCTCATGGAACTGTTGCCACTGTTTTCTCAATGATTCCTTTAACTTCGCCCATAGTAATGTTAATGAGAATTCCGTTTGGTGTACCTTGGTGGCAAATTGCAATTTCAGTTACTATACTTTTCGGAACCTTCATTTTTGTAGTTTGGTTTGCATCAAAAATATACCGTGTTGGAATTTTAATGTATGGGAAAAAACCAACATGGAAAGAATTGTACAAATGGTTAAAATACTAATAGATTTTGTTGATTGTTTATTCGGTAATTAGTTTAACCGATTAACCGATCTAACAATTAAACACAAAGTTATATGTCAAGAATATTAATTATAGAAGATGAAGCGTCAATCAGAAGGGTTTTAACAAAAATTCTTTCTGAAGAAAACGATTCGTATCAGGTTGAAGAAGCTGAGGATGGTTTAATTGGTTTTGAAAAAATAAAAAATAACGATTACGATTTGATTTTATGCGACATTAAAATGCCAAAAATGGATGGAGTAGAAGTACTTCAAGCACTCAAAAAAATTAAACCAGAAATTCCAATTGTTATGATTTCGGGTCACGGCGATATGGAAACTGCTATACAAACAATGCGTTTGGGCGCTTTTGATTACATTTCAAAACCCCCGGATCTTAATCGATTATTGAATACGGTTCGGAATGCATTAGATAAAAAGCAACTCGTAGTTGAAAACAAAATTCTTAAGAATATTGTAAGTAAAAACTATGAAATGATTGGTGAAAGCGAGGCTATTAATCATATTAAGTTAATGGTCGATAAAGTGGCTAAAACCGAAGCTCGTGTTTTAATAACTGGTCCAAATGGAACAGGAAAAGAATTGGTTGCACATCAATTGCATGAAAAAAGTGAACGGGCAAATTTCCCTTTAATTGAAGTTAATTGTGCAGCAATTCCATCTGAATTAATTGAAAGTGAACTCTTTGGACACGTAAAAGGCGCTTTTACCTCTGCCATAAAAGACCGTGCAGGAAAATTTGAAGCAGCGGATAAAGGAACACTATTTTTAGATGAAATTGGTGATATGAGTTTATCGGCGCAAGCTAAAGTTTTAAGAGCCTTACAAGAAAATGTGGTTACAAGAGTCGGTGCAGAAAAAGACATCAAAGTTGATGTACGCGTAATCGCTGCGACCAATAAAGATTTAAAAAAGGAAATAGAAGAAGGTCGTTTTAGAGAAGATTTGTACCATCGTTTGGCTGTAATCTTGATAAAAGTACCAGGATTGAACGATAGAAGAGATGATATTCCTTTACTTATTGAATATTTCACAGGAAAAATTGCAAATGAACAGGGTACTACCCCAAAAACATTTTCTATAAACGCAATTAAATTGTTGCAAGAATACGATTGGACGGGGAACATTCGAGAATTAAGAAATGTTGTGGAGCGCTTAATCATTCTTGGTAGCTATGAAATTTCTGAGACTGATGTGCAACTTTTTGCAAGTAAATAAAACAAATACATGATTTGAAGATAAATAATTGTAGATTTTAATCTTTCATTTATAAGTTTTTGAGTCTTTCAATCAAAATTAATGAAATTAAAAAAAATAAACGAAAAATTACAAGAAGCCTTAATTGAACTTGGGTTGACTGAAGCAAATCAATTGCAAAGTGAAACTTTTTCTACCATCAAAAGTGGTGCTGATTGTATAATAATTTCTCCAAAAGGATCGGGTAAATCGGCAACAATTGTGTTAAATGTCATTCAACAATTGGATTTTGAGGGCGAGGAATCTCCACGTGCTTTGATTATTGTTGAAGATAAAGAGAAGGTTCTTGAAATGGAAGACCTATTTGAAAATTTTGGAAGTAAAACCAATTTAAGAGTTTACGGAGTTCACGATAAAGGGGATGTTGAATATGATAAAAACTATATTTCTACAGGAATTGACGTATTAATTGGTACCCCAAACCGATTAAGCAGTATGTTTTCTTCTGCTGGTTTTAATGTAAATCGTTTGAAAATGTTTATTATTGATGATGCCGATACCATTTTAAAATTGCGTCATGATACTAAAATAGTTAGGATATCGAATAGTATAATCAAAACACAGCGCTTGATTTTTTCTGACCATCTTTCAGATAGAATTGACTTAATTGCTGAAAAAATACTAGTTGAACCGTATCTTTTTGAATTTAAATTATAAAAAAGGCCTATTTATTTCTAGGCACTTTTTTCATGTATTGTAACAATAGTTTTTTATTAAATTCTTCTTCTGCTTTTCTCAATTTAATTAATTTAACTTGACTTAAAATAGGTTTTAAACTGATTATTAATTTTTTACGCAATTGAAAAATTTCTTCTTCCGCAGATTCCATTTTAGATAATAAAGCCGCTGCTTCTTTCTCAGACATTTTGTTTAATGTTTCATTATCCATTTTTTTTAAAAAAACCAAGGATTTTTCATGTTTCAACTCGAATTGTTTGTCCTCGAAAGCATTGTATATTGGCCAAAACTTTTCAGCTTCACTACTTGTTAAAGGAAGTTTATTGGTAATAAATGCTACTTTTAACGCGTAAATTTCTTCTTTTTTCTCTAGCATTTTTTTTCCTTGAGCTAATAAACTAAAAGAAGCAAAAAATAATAGTGCTATTAGGTTGTTTTTAATTTTCATTGTTCATCTATTTATTCAGTTAAATAAAATTCTATTTCATTAGTATTGTCAAATTCTTCATCCATTTTTGGGTCGTTTAAATTTAATTCAACACTTAAATTCTCAATATCTTTATTATCCAATAAAGTAATTAAATCATACTGGCTTATTTCTGAATTATTTGTAATGTAATTTTCCATTAGAACGTTATCATCAGAATTGCTAACTTCCATTTTTGTAAAAAAAGTTATCGATAATACAATAATTAATACTGCAGCAACAGAAGTTACCCATCTTTTTTTATTAATTGAAATAACTTTTACCCTAGATTTTGGTAGGATTATTCTATTGTTTGTTTCTATAGAAAAGTCATCAAAATACCCTTCAGGGGTTGTAAATCCTGATGTGATTTTATTTTCGTTATTTATTTTAAACTCATTCATGGAAGTTAGACATTAATATTATATTATGGTTTAATCTTTAGTCATAAAAATTTCTATTTTTTTAACCGCGAGGTGATAGGAGGCTTTTAATGCGCCAACTGATGTACCTAAAATAGTTGACATTTCTTGATATTTTATCTCTTCAAAATACCTCATTTTAAAAACTAATTGTTGTTTTTCTGGCAGGGTAAGAATTGCTTTTTGTAATTTTATTTGAATTGTATTTCCGTCAAAATGAATGTCAGCTTCAAGATTTTCCACAATTTTCGATTTTAATTCTTGACTTGTTTTACTACTTAATTTTGCTTTTTTATTGATAAATGTTATTGATTCATTTGTTGCAATTCGGTACATCCAAGAATACAATTTGCTTTCGCCTTTAAAATTATTTAAATTCTGAAAAACCTTTATAAATGTATTTTGTAACACATCGTTGGTGTCATCATGATCTAAAACTATATTTCTTATGTGATTGTAAAGCGGTCGCTTATAGTTGGTCAAGAGTTTTTGAAACGCGTTGTTTTGTGTTTTTGGATTTAATAGTTGTAATATGAACTCTTTTTCTTCCAAATAAATAATTTTTTGTTAGATTAATAAAAGGAACAAAGGTTTAATCAAATGATCAAAATAAATTATTTTTCTTCTAATTCTGTTGTTTCTAAGTTGTCATTATTTGTTGTGGGAGCATCTTCATTTGAATTGCTTTTTGATTGAACTGCTAGGTAAATCGAAGTTTGCCATTTGGAAGGGCTTAAACCTTCAACCGAACTTTTATTATAAATTTCAATTATAGGCATTGATTGGTCTATTGTTTCTTTGTTTTTATTCATGAAATCTTTAGCTTTTTTCCATGCCAATTTTCTATGTGAATAATCTCCATTTAATGTTGTTTTGAATGATTTATAGCTTTCAAGTTCATTACAAATAATATCACTAACTGAATTAGTAAAAATTCTACTTTTTATTGGTAAACAAACAGAAATATTCGAAACTTCATTACTCTCATCTATTGAATTATAGATAACAAATGGTTTACCTGAAATTACAATTTTATTTTGAGTTGAAAATTTAATCAATCTTGGAATCAATATTTTTATATTATAATTTAATTTGGATAATTTAGTATTTATAGTTTGCTTTAAATAATAACATCCTTTTTTATAAACCAAACCATTATTTAGTACGGAATAGGTATTTAGCTCATAATCCAAACTACGATCTAAATTTTTTAAACTTTGTTCTAAATTTCTCCCAATAACTTTGGTAGCACCACCATTTAAAAATGTTTGAAGTTTATTTGAAAAAGACATTTCACCTTTTATAGTACACGTAACTTTTGTGCCACCGATGGTATCTTTTAATTTCCAAATGGTTTCTGATAACGCACCATCTAAATTTGTTTTCTGAACAATACTATCATTTTCTTTAGTGAAATATATTGTTGTTTTTCCTTCCCCATCACTTCCAGCCCAAGAATAATAACTACCAACACCGATAGAATTATTAGAATATTTCAATTCAATTAAAGAATTATCTTTGTTAAAAACAAACCAATCTTTATAATTTGTATTTTCATTTAAATAATTATAAACAGCTGTTTTTTTAGTTTTTATAATAATTGATTTAACTGCGAAAAAATTACTTTTTTGAGTAGAAATAAAGACAATACCTCCAATTGAAAGTAAAAGCAGAATTAAAAATAAATATTTTAATATTTTCATAAGTTTTGAATTTAATTTTTTATGGCTTTTAGTTGGATTAATGCTTAAAGAAAATTTTAATAATGAATAATAGTAAAACGAAAACTATAAATCCAATCAATATTTTATAGCTCCCTTTGTATGTTCTTTGATGAACAAGTATATCTTTTCTGTAAGAATAAGAAATTGCTATTACAAATGAAACAAAGAATAATACTGCAAAAATTAATTGACCTTTACTAAACATATAACTATTTTATACAAAAATACTAAATTTGTAATCAAAAGTAACTATTTCCAATATCAATTAAACAACAAAACTATGATTAAACAACTTAATGCCGTTAAACAATTTCATACTGCCTTTGAAATAGGTTATAGTGAAAGTCCAAAAGCAAATTTGGGTGAAGCCAAAAATGTTCTGAGGTATAATTTAATGAAAGAAGAAAATGAAGAATATTTAGAAGCCGTTCAGAATAGCGACCTGATTGAAATTGCCGATGCACTTGGAGATATGCTATATATATTGTGTGGGACGATTATAGAACATGGTTTGCAAGATAAAATAGAAGCTGTTTTTGAAGAAATTCAACGAAGTAACATGAGTAAGTTAGATAGTAATGGAAAACCGATATATCGTGAAGATGGAAAAGTAATGAAAGGCCCTAATTATTTCAAACCTGATTTTACAAAAATCATTTAATTATAAGACATAAAAAAACCCTTAAAAATAAGGGTTTTTTTTAGGATTAAACTTTTAATGTCCATCCAAAAGTATCTTCGGCAAGTTTGTGTTGAATTGCAGTTATTTTATTTTTTAAGTCCAAAGCAAATGAATGATCTACCGGAGTTAATTCATAATATTTATCTTGGTAAGAAAACCCTTTAATTACAGTAACAACAGCGGCAGTTCCAGCTCCAAAAATTTCTTTTAATGAACCATTTTTTGCTGCCTCAATAAGCTCAGCAACGAATACAGATCTAACTGACAATTCAATTCCATCTCTTTCCGCAATTGCTATTAAGCTTTTTCTAGTTACCCCATCCAAAATTCTTTCGCTTGTAGGTGCAGTATATAAAGTGTCGTTTATTCTAAAAAATACGTTCATTGTTCCTGATTCTTCCAACTTAGTATGTGTTGCATCATCGGTCCAAATTACTTGTTGAAATCCCTTTTCATTGGCTAATTTAGTAGGATAAAATTGTGCGGAATAGTTACCAGCAGCTTTTGCAGCTCCAATTCCTCCGTTTGCAGCGCGACTAAAATGTTCAGCAATAATAACTTTCACTTCTCCTGAATAATAAGATTTTGCTGGAGAAAGTAATATCATAAATCGATAATCGTTAGAAGGTGATGCAATTACGCCTGTTCCAGTTGCAATCATAAAAGGTCTGATATACAAGGTACTTCCAATTCCATTTTTCACCCAGGCTCTTTCTAAATCTACCAATTGAGTTAAACCACCCATAAAAATAGATTTTGGGACTTCTGGCATTGCCATTCTAACTGCTGATTTATTGAATCGAATAAAATTTTCCTCTGGACGAAATAACCAAACTTCATCATTTTTGTCTTTATAGGCTTTCATTCCTTCAAAAATAGCTTGTCCGTAATGAAAAACCTTTGAAGATGGGTCCATTAAAAATGGAGCATAAGGAACAATAGTTGGAGTTCCCCATTCATCATTTATAAAGTCACAGGTTAACATATAATCTGTAAATACTTCACCAAATGGTAGGTGCTCAAAATCAATCGATTCAATTTTTGAGGTTGAAATTTTAGAAATTTGAATTTTGTTTTCGATACTTGAATTCATGTTAATGAAACATTATTATAATTAATTTGCTAAACCCATTTTAAAGAGGATTTAAAATTTATATTTTTCAAATTAATAATTTATATAAATTTCGGCTAAATTAATAAAAAATACATACTTTTATATTGATAAAGTCTATTTTTATTAAAAAAAATAAAAATATCACAAAATGGGTATTTAGTTTAACTGTTTTTATGACAATTCTACTATTTTATATCAAAATTTCTTATATTTTTGCTTAAGTTATTAAAAATGAAAAACGAAACATTATGAAAAAAATTATCTATTTACTATTCTGTTTTTTTGCACTA
Source organism: Flavobacterium sp. (assembly GCA_029866065.1). GTDB lineage: Bacteria > Bacteroidota > Bacteroidia > Flavobacteriales > Flavobacteriaceae > Flavobacterium. The sequence goes on along the minus strand of JARXAC010000058.1, from coordinate 152,121 downwards.
GCAAGTTGTAAAAAAGAATCAATTACTACTAATTCTTCTAATGATTATAAAATTTTTGGAGACAGTATTTCTGTGGACAACGCAATTTCAAATGAAGATATGTTAGCTCAATATAATAAATTAAAACCAGGCGACACTTTGAATATCAAATTCAAATCTAAAATTAAAAAAGTTTGCCAGAAAAAAGGATGTTGGATGACCTTAGAATTACCTTCAGGTAAAGAAGCGTTTGTGAAGTTTAAGGATTATGCTTTTTTTGTTCCTAAAAATGCACAGAATGAAGAAGTAATTATTAATGGAAAGGCTTTTGTAAGTATAGAAACTGTTGAGGAATTGAAACACTACGCTAAAGATGAAGGTCAATCTCAAGCTGCAATTGACAGTATAGTAGACCCTAAAACAAACTATTCATTTATGGCTGACGGAGTTTTAATAAAAAAATAAAATGAAAAAATATTTTCTTTTTATCATTATTATAATTTTAGTGTCTTGTAATAAAAATGCAGACAAACCAGAATGTAAAACTTCCGATAAATCAGCTAAAGAGTTTGAAATGTATCAAATGTCAGAAATGGCAGCGTTGATGGAGAGCATGTATATTCAAAATGAAAAATTAAAAGAGAGAATTAAAAAAGGAGATACAATAGGACAATTTCCCAGTCATTTTCTAAATATTCATAAAGCGGTTATGACCGATGAATCGGACAATGATCAATTTTTCAAGGAACAAGCGGTACTTTTTATCAAGTCTCAGGAGATGATTTATAAAGACCCGAAAAATGCAAAGCAACATTTTAATGAAGGAATAAATGCTTGTGTGAGTTGCCATCAGGTAAAATGTGGTGGGCCAATTCCTAAAATAAAAAAATTATACATCAAATAATTTGAAAAGAGAAATTTTTCAAACATTAGACGGGTCCACCACCATACATTTGCCAGATTGGAATGAATCGTATCATTCTAAACATGGCGCTATTCAGGAGGCGAATCATGTATTTATTCAAAACGGATTATTTACTTTTAATAATCGGCCAGTTTCTATTTTAGAAATTGGTTTTGGAACAGGCCTAAATGCATTTATTACCTATTTAGAATCTAAGAAATCAAACCAAAAAATTGATTATTACGGGGTAGAAGCTTATCCAATTTCTACAACGGAAATATTGCAAATGAATTTTGTATCTGTGTTAAACGCAGCTGCTGAAAGTGAAGTTTTTAAACTTATGCACGAATGTGATTGGGAAATAAATAATAAAATAACGTCACTTTTCTCATTAACAAAAAGAAAACAATTTTTCGAACAAATAGACGATGAAGATAAATTTGATTTAATTTATTTTGATGCTTTTGGTTATCGTGTTCAGCCTGAAATATGGAGTACCGAAATATTCAGAAAAATGTATAAATCACTTAAATCTAAAGGGACACTAGTTACATATGCCGCACGTGGTGTAGTAAAAAGAAGTTTGATTGAAGTAGGTTTTACAGTTGAAAAATTACCTGGTCCGCCTGGAAAAAGGGAAATGTTTAGAGCTACGAAATCATAATTATAATTTATTTAACTTTTTTTTTGCAATAGCATTTTTATAAATTATTAAATTTGATAATTCAATAAACTAATAAATTATTTTTTATGAAAGTATCCATGTTTGCCTACACAAAGAATGTATTGGAAAGCGTTAGTTTTGACCCTAAGCTTTTTTGTAAAGAATTAGAAAAAGCATTAAAAATTTTATTGCCTTATGAAATAGAACAGTTATCGGATTGGCTTTTAAATTACACCAAACAAAAACCAGAATTAAGACAATGTTTAATTTTTATAAAATAAAAAAAAGGAGCTGAAATAGCTCCTTTTTTATTATTTCTTAATTATGGGACTAATAATTTCTACATTTTGAAAGGCAATTGCACCTCGAATAACTCCAGATATTGATTGTCTTAATGCATCAATAATTTGAATTTTCAACTCTGTTTTTGGAAAAATTAAACTGATTTCTCTTGCTGGTTTTGGATCTTTAAAATGTTTCAATTTTAGTTTGTCCTTTTCTTTTAAATCCAATGTATGTAAATAGGGAAGTAGCGTTAACCCCAGCCCTTCATCAGCTAATTTAATTAATGTTTCAAAACTTCCACTTTGAATTTGAAAATTATTTACTGGAGCAACGTCTTGATTTTTACATAAATTAAGAATTCCATCTCTAAAACAATGACCATCTTGTAACAGTAAGATTTCATCTAAATTTAAATCCGAAACTTCAATTTCTTTTTTATCAGCTATTCTGTGTTTTTCGGGAATGTAAGCAACAAAAGGCTCGTAATAAATTACTATTTCTTTTAATTTTTCTTCATTTAATGGAGTAGCAGCAATTGCAGCATCTAAATTTCCATTTTTTAATCTTAGGATGATATCATCAGTGTTTAATTCCTCAATTATGAGTTTTACTTTGGGATATTTTTTTACAAATGTATTTAGGAACATTGGTAATAAAGTTGGCATTACCGTTGGGATTATTCCTAATTTGAACTCCCCTCCAATAAAGCCTTTTTGTTGTTCAACGATATCTTTCATTCGATCGGCTTCGTTGACAATATTTTTGGCTTGGTTAACTATTTTTTGACCTATATCGGTCAATTGAATAGGTTTTTTAGTACGATCAAAAATCTGAATATTCAATTCTTCTTCTACTTTTTGAATTTGCATACTCAATGTAGGTTGGGTAACGAAACATTTTTCGGCTGCAAGAGTAAAGTTTTTATGTTCAGCAACAGCTAAAACATATTGAAGTTGGGTGATTGTCATAATAGTAATTTGTGATGCAAATATAAAAACAATCAATTTAATTTATAGTATAACCATAGGTCTAATTCAAATATTTTTTTCATGAACTATTGTTAAAATATTTTTAATTTTTAATGTAATTATTATTTTTTTAGATATTTAAATATATTTTTGCCGCATGAAAATTGTAGTAAAATTACTAATCGTTTTTTTTCTAACTTTCCTCTCAGCGCCTACAATTGTAAGTTTGATGGAGAAGAAAGGCGACATTTCATTTTTTTATGACAATTCCGAAGCAGAAGAATTCCAAAAGGAACTTAAGACGGAATTTATTTTTGGATCTTATACCTTTATAGTTTTTAATCCTCAAAAAAAATCGTGTAAAATACTTTCAAATAATTTAAGTAAACACGATGATATTTCTAAGAAAATAGTTATTCCCCCACCTGAAACTTTTTAATACTTCATTTTATTAACGCATTTATTTAGCGTTATTTTCTTCGTATTAAATTTTATATAGGTATTATGACAAAAAACAATAATTTTTTTGCTAACCTTAAATCTGATTTTTCTTCAGGTTTAGTGGTTTTTTTGGTGGCGTTACCCTTGTGTTTAGGAATTGCAATGGCATCTGGCGCACCTTTATTTTCAGGTATTATTTCAGGTATAGTTGGTGGATTAGTCGTTGGTTATTTAAGTACTTCCCATTTAAGTGTTTCTGGACCAGCTGCGGGTTTAACAGCAATTGTTCTTACTGCAATCACCGATTTAGGTGCTTTTGATATCTTTTTGACAGCTGTTTTTATTGCTGGATTTATCCAATTGATTTTAGGATTTATTAAAGCAGGAAGTATTTCGAATTATTTCCCTACCAATGTGATTGAAGGAATGTTGGCAGGTATTGGTGTAATCATATTTTTGAAACAAATTCCTCATGCTTTTGGATATGACAAGGATTACGAAGGCGATTTGGCTTTTTTACAACCAAATTATGAAAACACCTTTTCGGAACTATTTAATTTCATAGGTCATATTCAATTGGGTTCAATTATAATTACTTTAGTATCACTTTTTATATTAATTGCTTGGACCAAAGTTGAATTTTTAAAGAAAATTAAATTGGTTCCCCCAGCATTGGTAGCCGTAATTGTAAGTATTCTATTGAATGAGTTTTTCATTATTTCTGGAAGTAGTTTTTCAATAAAAAATGATAATTTGGTTAGTTTACCTGTTCCAAATTCCATCGAGGAATTTAAGAGTATTTTTATTTTACCCAATTTTTCTGCTTTGGCAAATACTAAAGTTTGGATTATAGGAATTACCATAGCTATTGTAGCTTCCATAGAAACATTATTGTGTATTGAAGCTGCTGATAGAATGGACGCCCAAAAGAGATTTACCGATACCAATGTTGAACTAAAAGCACAAGGAATCGGAAATATTTTGAGTTCATTGCTTGGAGGCTTACCAATGACTTCAGTAGTGGTGAGAACAACTGCAAATAATAATGCAGGTGCTAAATCAAAATTATCAGCTATTATTCACGGTTTGCTTTTAACAATTTGTGTAGTATCCATTCCAACTATTTTAAACAAAATTCCATTAGCAACACTTGCAGCTGTTTTACTATTAATAGGATACAAATTAGCAAATCCAAAAACACTATTGCAATTTTGGTCTAAAGGTAAATACCAGTTTATTCCATTTATTGCGACTCTATTAGCAGTTGTTTTTACTGACTTGTTAAAAGGGGTTGCCCTTGGAATGATTATAAGTATCATTTTTGTACTTAAAGGAAATATGCAAAGAGCCTATAAATTTAGAAAAGAAGAATACCATGACGGCGATATAATTCACATTGAATTAGCCCAAGAAGTCTCTTTTTTAAACAAGGCTGCTATTAAAAATACTTTGACTTCTATTCCAAAAAAATCGAAAGTAGTTATCAATGCTACAGATACGGTATATATAGCTCATGATGTTTTAGATCTAATTAAGGAATTTAAGAAAATTACTTCTAAAGACCTTGAAATTAAAGTAAAATTAGTTGGATTTAAAAAAGCGTACGGATTAGTAGAAACTGGTGAGGAAGACAAACATGTTTTTGTAGAACCTAAAAAACTATAAGAATAAATGAGACTTTTCCTATTTGGTTTTTTATTTTTAGGCATCAATAATTCTTTGTATTCGCAGAAATCAGATATCGGAAATTGGTTTATTTATTTTGGCAATCAAAAGATAAATCAAAATTGGAATTGGCACAACGAAATTCAATACCGAAATTACGATTTTATAGGTGATACGAATCAGTTGTTGCTTCGAACAGGCCTTGGTTATAACCTTACCGAGAACAATAATAATGTTTTATTAGGATATGCCTTTGTTAATACGCACAAGTATATTACAAATTCTGAACAGAAGCAAGAATCAAATGAGCATCGAATTTTTCAACAGTTTATCACCAAACAGAATTTCGGTAGATTTTATTTTTTCCACAGATACAGAGTGGAAGAGCGTTTTCTGCCAGATGATTTCCAAGTTAGACTTCGGTATTTTTTGAGTGCTTCTATTCCACTAAATAAAAAGACGCTCGATAAAAATGCCATTTACTTTTCTACCTACAATGAAATTTTTGTGAATACAGAAAAGCCGTTGTTTGATAGAAATAGAATTTATGCCGCTTTAGGATTTGTAATTAATAAAAATTTCAAAGTGGAAGCCGGCTTTATGTCACAAATTTTAGAACAATCGAATCGCAATCAATTTCAAATTGTGATTTTTAACAATTTACCATTTAACAATTAAAAATATGAAAACATTAAATAAAGAAATGCAAGCGGCCATAACACCATCAATGGCAATTGAAATTTTAAAAGAGGGAAATAAAAGATTTATGAATAACCTCAAAGCAAATAGAAATTTATTAGAACAAGTGAATGATACTTCCGATGGGCAACATCCTTTTGCTGTGATATTGAGCTGTATAGATTCTAGAACTTCTGCTGAATTGATTTTTGATCAAGGATTAGGGGATGTTTTTAGCGTTAGAATTGCTGGAAACATCATAAATGAAGATATTTTAGGAAGTATGGAATTTGCTTGTAAAGTAGCAGGTGCAAAGTTAATAGTGGTTTTAGGCCATTCAAAATGTGGTGCAATTAAAGGCGCATGTGATCATGTTGAAATGGGGAATTTGACTGCTTTGCTAAGCAAAATTCAACCTGCTGTTTTCGATGAAAAATCAGTTTTAGATAATAGAAATTCATCCAATTCAGAATTTGTTGAAAAAGTAGCTTCTATAAATGTAACTAGAACCGTTCATGCCATTGTAGAAAGAAGTCCAATACTAAAAGAAATGATAGCAAGTGGTGAGATAGATATAATAGGGGGGATGCATACTATCTCAAATGGTGAGGTAGTTTTTTATTAAATAATTATATAATTTTTTAAAAGAGGCAGATTATTATCTGTCTCTTTTTTTTATCAATTAATAAAATTAGAGTAGATTTAACCAAATTTAATTAAATAGTAAATGAGTGAGTTCTATAAAAAAATATTAGACAATAATAAAGTTTGGGTTGAAAACGCATTAGAAAAAGATCCAAATTATTTTAAAGACTTGGCAAAAAGTCAATCGCCACCACTTTTGTGGATAGGATGTTCTGATAGTCGCGTGCCCGCTAATGAAATAATTGGCGCTAAACCTGGTGAAGTTTTTGTTCATAGGAATATTGCGAATATGGTAGTCCATTCCGACATGAACATGTTAAGCGTCTTGGATTATGCTGTTAATGTACTAAAAGTCAAACATGTAATTGTTTGTGGGCATTATGGTTGTGGAGGTATAAAAGCAGCAATGGGCAATGATTCTATTGGAATTATTGATAACTGGATCCGACATATTAAAGACGTTTACCGATTGCATCAAGATCACTTAGACTCAATTACTGATGAAAATGAGCGATTCAATACTTTTGTAGAATTGAATGTTAAAGAGCAAGTTTTTGATTTAGCTAAAACTTCAATTGTGCAATCGGCATGGAAAAATGGTCAAGATTTATCTTTGCACGGATGGGCTTACGGTTTGAATTCTGGTTTTGTCACCGATTTAAATGTGAATTTTAGTTCTGATAATGATTTAGATGATGTTTACCAATTAAAATTCTAACCACTTTCGAGTGGTTTTTTTTATTCCTCTTCTAAGTTTTCATTAAATGATGAAGGCAATAATTTGGGGATAAATTTAATTAATATAGGAAGTAATAACGAACCGCCTGGTAACAAGAATATAGTTAGTGACGGTATGGTTTTACAAATATCTAACAATTGTTTTTTTACCTTTTTCTTTTCTTTTTCATCCAAATCTCTCCGGGTAGATTTAGCAAGCAGCAACATTAGTTCTTTGCTTTCAGATATTTCTTTAAATAATCTATTTTTATTTCGACTAAGTAATACCTCTACGTTTTGTGTAGTGTGATCAAAGAAATGTTTAACTGGATTTGAATACTTGAAATACGGAATTTCTTCTTTGTATTTTGTAATAAATTCGTTAGTATTTAAAATACTATCATCAACAAATTGATCTGAAACCGACATTATTTCAGCCAAATGATAAAGGAAAAAAGCTTCGTTTTTTTCTATTTTTTCATCACTCCATAAAGCCATTCCAGCTAAATCTATTAAATAATATTTTTCTAAATCCAAAGTAAAATAATCTAATTTTAATTCCTCTAGATTTTTAATATTGATATTAGAAAACTTACTATAACGAACGGACGCCTCTAATAACTTGATTAGTAAATCATCATAGTTTGTTTTATTTGATTTTATTTTTAACGCTAATGAAACAATTCCTATTATCGTTTCCTCTATTTTTTTAATATATTTTTCAGGAATAGTCCCATTAGTCAAAAAGTAATTAAAAGCAAGTACATCAATAAAAAGTAGGGCATTCGTTAAAACATGAGAAAACTGTTTATTGATTATATCAATATTAGTCTGAATTCGGCCATCAATGATCTTTTCTAAATCAATTGAAGTTGAATTGTTAGGAAGAATTTTCTTTAGCAAATTAAACCCTTGTGGATGCATTTCATTATAAAAGGCAACTGTTTTAAGAATGAAATTATCAGGATGTGAATCTTTGGTATTTATTTTATAGACTTCGAAAAGTGAATTTAATAATGCCACTTTCGAAATTTCATCCTCAGTCCATCCAACGGTATCAATAGCATTTTGGGTGTCTAACGAAACTATATAACCGTAAATAAATCCAGTTTTTCTGGTATTTGAATAAAAACCATCAGCACTTTCAATAACAGGGTTTATTATCGACTTTTGATCGGAGAAAAATTTATCTATCCAGCCTGAAGCAGAAGCGTTTATCATTTCACTGTATATACCAACAAATTTATATAATTTATGATATTAAAAATGATTTTTACAGTAAATTAATTTTTATTTGATAATTGCTGAACAGGCTACTCTAGCCCCTGAATTTCCAGTAGGTTGCGTTACATAATCATCGAGTTCTTGATGTACAATTAAACCTTTTCCAATAATATCTTTGGTAACATCGCCACAACCAATACACCATTCTGAAGTAGTAAATGAAATGGTACCATTGCCAAATTCATCAGTTGTAAAATTACCGATATCTCCTTTGTGTGCTTCTCCTTCACCTAATTTTCCGTGTTTTTTGAAAGTTGGATTCCAATGTCCGCCAGCAGAACTTCCATCGGCAGCACTACAATCTGATTTTTCATGTATGTGGATTGCGTGAATTCCAGGTTTTAACCCTGTAAAATTTGCAGTAAAAGTAACTTTACCATTTTTTTCAGTAAAAACACCTGCTCCTTTAACATTACTGCTGCTTTTTGGTTCAAAAGTTACATTTAATTTTGAAGTAACACCGTTTAAAGAATTTGTTTTACAACCTAATATTACTGCTATAATGATTGCGATTGAAACTGTTATTTTTTTCATTTTTCTCAGATTTAATTTTTATAAAATTAGTCATTATTAATTATAAAAAGTCTCGTTTTACTTAATTTTATATTAAAATAAAAATTAAAAAAAAATCACTTTATAAATAAATACAAAGTGACTTTTCCAACAAAACCAACATTTTTTTGTGTTATTCATTTAAAAACAGTATTCGTTTTTATCTACTAATTTCGAAGTTATAACTTCTCTTAAAGCAACAATATTAGGCATAGTAGTATATTTTGTAAACCTTCGTAATCCCATCAACATCATTCGTTGTTCGTCACCTTCGGCAAAAGAAATAATGCTTTCTTTTCCTTTTAAATTAATAATGTCAACCGCTTTATATAGATATAGTTTTGCCATTGCAATTTGTTCCTGAACTTTATCTTCACCATTTTTCTTCGCAATTTTTTCGGTTCTTAGAAGGGTACTCTCTGCCATATAAATTTCTATTAACATATCGGCAGCAGCCATTAATAATTGTTGGTGTTCTTCTAAATCGGGACCATATTTTTGTACTGCACCGCCAGCAACCATTAAGAATGCTTTTTTAATTTTACCAATCATTTCTTTTTCTTCAGCAAAAAGTTCTGAATAATCTGGCACATCAAATGATGGTATACCCATTAATTCTTCTTGAACTTGTGATGCAGGACCTAATAAATCAACATGACCTTTCATTGCTTTTTTTATTAGCATTCCAACGGATAGCATTCGGTTGATTTCATTGGTACCTTCATAAATCCGAGCTATTCTTGCGTCACGCCAAGCACTTTCCATTGGAGTATCTTCTGAAAATCCCATTCCTCCAAAAATCTGAATTCCTTCATCGGCACAATTTTGAACGTCTTCAGAAACTGCTACTTTCAAAATAGAACACTCTATAGCATATTCTTCAACCCCTTTTAATTCTGCTTCTTGATGGGATGCACCTTCTGATTCTCTTGCAATTATTCTATCCTCAATATCTTTTGCAGCTCTATAAGTAGCACTTTCTCCTGCATAACAAGAGGTAGCCATTTCGGCTAATTTATAGCGAATAGCTCCAAATTGTGCTATGGGAGTATTGAATTGTACTCTTTCTTCAGCATATTTAATGGCTCCTGTAGTTACTCTTCTTTGAGCATCAAGGCATGCTGCAGCTAATTTTATTCTACCAACATTCAAAGCATTCATGGCAATTTTAAATCCATTTCCTCTTTCCGAAAGCATATTTTCAATGGGTACAACAGTTTCATTAAAGAAAACTTGACGAGTGGAGGAAGCTCTAATTCCTAATTTATGTTCTTCTTCGCCCATTGAAATACCATTGCTAGAATCATTTTCAACGATGAAACCAGTAATATTTTTGTCGTCTTCAATTCTGGCAAATACAATAAACAAGGAACAAAACCCTGCATTTGAAATCCACATTTTTTGTCCTGTAATTTTATAATGTGTTCCGTCATCAGATAAAACTGCTTTTGTTTTTCCTGAATTAGCATCCGATCCAGCACCTGGTTCTGTTAAACAATAAGCACCAAACCATTCACCCGAAGCAAGTTTTGGAACGTATTTTTGCTTTTGTTCTTCTGTTCCGTATAAGGTTATTGGCATGGTGCCTATTCCAGTATGTGCACCAAATGCTGTTGAAAAGGAACCTGTTGCTCCCGAAATATAATCGCAAACCAGTACGGTATTTACAAATCCCATACCCATTCCACCATAAGATTCCGGCACTGCTACACTCAGAAATCCGAGATCGCCCGCTTTTTTCATTGTTTCCTCAGTCAAGGCGAAATCTTTATTTTCAAACCTATTTTTGTATGGCCAAATTTCTTTATCTACAAATTCCTTAACCGAATCACGCATCATTAATTGCTCTTCATTGAAGTCTTCGGGTGTAAAGATGTCTTCACATTTTGTCTCTTTTACTAGGAATTGTCCTCCTCTTGTTATGGTTTCCATTATTTTAAATTTTGAATTATAAATTTTAAATTATTTTAGACTGTGTTCTTGAGTAGTTTTGATTATTTTGGTAATGATGTTTAGTATATGTTCGATTTCTATTAAATAATTTGACATTGAAATCGAAGTTAGGTTTGATTTATCTAATAAACGCAACCAATATTTAGTTTCTCGTGCTTCTTTTGATGCAATTGACATCTTATGAATAAAATCTTTTCTAGATTGTGCTGCAATAGCCTCTTCGACATTTGCCCCAACACTTGTTGCTGATCTTAATATTTGTTTAGAAATTATGAATTCATTTTCTTTTTTTAGTTCAATGAAAAGATCTACTATTGATAATGCAAAATCAAAAGTTTTTGTTACAATAATATTCTCTTTCATCCAATTTAAAATTTATAATTCATCATTTAAAATAATTTATAACAATTCGTATATCCCCGCACTTCCTTGTCCTGTTCCCACACACATACTTACAATTCCGTATTTGCTTCCTCGTAATTTCATTTCGTCGAAGAGTTGAACAGATAATTTTGCGCCTGTACAACCTAACGGATGGCCCAATGCAATTGCTCCTCCATTAACATTTACGATTTTTGGATTTAAATCCAATTCTCTAATTACTGCTAATGATTGAGAGGCAAAAGCTTCATTTAATTCGATTAAATCAATGTCTTTTAATTGTAATCCTGCTTGTTTTAATGCTTTTGGAATGGCTTTTACTGGGCCAATTCCCATAATTCTGGGTTCAACACCTGCTGATGCAAAATTGACCAATCTTGCAATAGGAGTAAGGTTGAGTTCTTTAACCATTTCTTCGTTCATAATTAATACAAATGCTGCTCCGTCACTCATTTGCGAAGAATTTCCAGCGGTTACACTTCCATCTGTAGCAAAAACTGCTCGTAATCCAGCCAATGCTTCTTTTGATGTTCCAGCTCTTGGACCTTCATCTTTATTTACAACATACGATTTAGTTTCTTTTTTACCATTTTCATTAATGAAAGTTTGCTCCACAGTTATAGGTACTATTTGTTTGTCAAATTTACCTTCCGATTGCGCTTTCAAAGCTTTTAAATGCGAATTAAAAGCAAATTCATCTTGGTCTATTCTGGAAATAGAATATTGTTGAGCAACCGCTTCAGCTGTTAAACCCATTCCCCAATAATAATCTTCATTTCCTGCTTTTGCAGCAGCATAATCAGGTGTTGGTTTATAGCCTCCCATTGGAATAAAACTCATGCTTTCTGCTCCACCAGCAATAATACAATCGGCCATACCGGATTGAATTTTTGCAGTAGCCATTCCGATTGTTTCTAATCCCGAGGCACAATATCTATTCACAGTAACTCCCGGAACATCTTCGATTTTTAATCCCATAAGAGAAATCAATCGTCCCATATTTAAACCTTGTTCTGCTTCAGGCATGGCATTTCCAACCATTACGTCGTCGATGCGTTTTTTGTCGAAATCGGGCAATTCATTCATCATAAATTGGATGGTTTCCGCTGCCAATTCATCAGGTCGCTTGAATCTAAATAGGCCTTTGGGTGCTTTTCCAACTGCTGTTCTGTATGCTTTTACTATGTATGCTGTTTTCATAATTATTTTAAATTTTGAATTATAAATTTTAAATTATTGGTTGAATCAAATGTCTTTTAGAAATTTAAAATTCAACATTTATAATTTATAATTAATTTCTTAGTGGTTTCCCCTTAGTTAACATAAACTGAATTCTTTCCAATGTTTTTCTTTCCGTGCAAAGCGATAAAAAGGCTTCTCTTTCAATGTCTAATAAATATTGTTCTGATACCAATGTTGGTTCGGATAAATCGCCACCAGCCATTACATAAGCCAGTTTATTTGCAATTTTCTTGTCGTGTTCCGAAATGTATTTTCCTGCTTCCATTTGATCGGTTCCAACTAAGAACATTCCCAAGGCTTGTTTTCCTAAAACTTTCACATCATTACGACGAATAGGTTGGGTATAACCCGCTTCTGCCATTAATAAAGCGTGTTTTTTTGCTTCCCCAATTTGGCGGTCTTTATTGACTACAACTACATCTTTTCCGTGTTGTAAAATACCTAAATCATAGGCTTCGTATGCTGAAGTCGAAACTTTAGCCATAGCCACGGTTAAGAAATATTCTTGCAATACATTCAATTCAACATCATTTTTTCGGAATAAATCAGAAGCTCGTAAAGCCATTTCTTTCGATCCACCACCACCAGGAATTACACCAACTCCAAACTCAACCAATCCGATATAAGATTCTGCGGCAGCAACCACTTTATCTGCGTGCATGCTCATTTCGCAACCACCACCTAAGGTCATTCCGTGAGGCGCTACAATTACAGGAATCCCGGAATAACGAACGCGCATCATCGTGTCTTGGAACATTTTAATAGCCATATTCAATTCGTCATATTCTTGTTCAACCGCCATCATAAATATCATTCCGATATTGGCACCCACAGAAAAATTGGCTGCTTGATTTCCAATAACCAAACCTTGGTATTCTTTTTCTGATAAATCAATTGCTTTGTTTATGGCTTGTAAAACGTCCCCACCAATGGTATTCATTTTCGATTGGAATTCTAAATTTAAAATTCCATCCCCTAAATCTTGTATAATCGCTCCGCTATTACTCCACACTTTTTTACTTTCTCGAATGTTATTCAGGATGATAAAGGCATCTTGACCGGGTACTTTCGTTTGCGTTTTATTAAAAATGTTATAGAAATAAGTAGCGCCTTCTTTTACGGTATAAAAACTTGAATTTCCAGATGCCAACATATCATTTACCCAAGCATTTGGCTCTAAACCTTCGGCTTTCATTATTTCAATTCCTTTTGCTACGCCAATGGCATCCCAAATTTCGAATGGACCATTTTCCCAACCAAAACCAGCTTTCATCGCATCGTCAATTTTGTATAATTCATCTGCTATTTCAGGAATTCTATTGGAAACATAGGCAAACATAGAAGCAAAACTCTTTCTGTAAAATTCACCCGCTTTGTCTTTTCCTGTTACCAATATTTTGAAACGATCAATTGGTTTTGCTATCGTTTTTGTTAATTCTAATGTTGCAAATGACGCTTTTTTCGCAGATCTATATTCTAAAGTATTTAAATCTAAAGACAGAATATCAAATTTTACTCCCTCTGCTTTGGGGAGGGCTGGGGAGGGGCTTTTTTTATAAAAACCTTGACCTGTTTTGCTTCCAAGCCAATTGTTTTCCACCATTTTTTTAATGAAATCGGGTAATTGAAATAAGTCATGCTTTTCGTCGTTTGGACAATTTTCATAAATTCCGTTGGCAACATGGACTAAAGTATCCAAACCAACCACATCGACCGTTCTGAAGGTCGCTGATTTTGGTCTGCCAATAACTGGACCGGTCAATTTATCAACTTCTTCAATTGTTAATCCTAGTTCTTTTACTAAATGAAACAAACTTTGAATTCCAAATATTCCAATTCGATTACCTATAAATGCTGGAGTGTCTTTAGCAACAACCGAGGTTTTTCCTAAGAATTTCTCACCATAAATAGTAAGAAAATCAATTATTTCTGAGGAGGTTTGTGGTCCTGGAATTATTTCAAATAATTTTAAATAACGTGCAGGATTAAAAAAGTGAGTTCCACAAAAGTGTTTTTGAAAATCATCACTTCTTCCTTCGCTCATAAAATGAATAGGAATTCCAGAGGTATTTGAAGTTACCAAGGTTCCTGGTTTTCGGAATTTTTCTATTTGTTCAAATACTAATTTCTTTATATCTAAACGTTCAACTACAACTTCAATAATCCAATCCACATGGGCAATTTTAGCCATATCATCGGTAGTATTTCCCGTAGTGATTCGGCTTGAAAATTTTTGATTGTATATTGGTGAAGGTTTCGATTTTAAAGAGTTAGCTAAATGTTCATTAACTAACCTATTTCTAACTATCTTACTTTCTAATGTCAGCCCTTTTTTTTCTTCGTCGCTTGTCAGTTGGTTCGGGATAATATCTAATAGTAAAACTTCAACTCCGATATTGGCAAAATGACAGGCAATTCCCGATCCCATAATTCCGGAACCTATAACTGCAACTTTTTTTATGGTACGCTTCATCTATTTATTTTTTTGGTCTGTTTTATTTTCCTGAGTACTAAATATGGTTTTTTCTAGAATTAACTCATTGATGATGTCAGTTACTTCTGTAAAGTGCTTTAGTTTTTCTTCAGAAACATGTTTTTTGACAGTTTCGTTAAATTTCAAAACGGTGTTTCTTGATAATTCTCGTTTTTCTCTTCCAAAATCAGTCAGGTAAATTAGTACACCACGACCGTCCTCTGGATTTTTCTTTCTAATAATTAATCCTTTGTCTTCCATCGATTTTAATGTTCTGGTTAAGCTAGTTGCTTCCATACCCATTTTTGGCCCTAATGAAGTTGAAGGAGTTCCATTGTCTTTGTCCATACTCAATAAAGCGAACCCGGTAGCCATTGAAGCTCCAAAGTTCTGCGCCTCTTCATTATACATTCTTGAGACCGCTTGCCACGTTGCTCGAAGTATGTAATCTATCGTTTTTTCTTTCATTAATTTAGATTTGATTTCAAATATAATAAAAAATAGTATGCGCGCATAGTATTTTATATTTATTTTTATGTTAAAAAAAAACTCCTCATAATTTGAGGAGTTTTTTTCTTAGCCGTATATTTTTGCAAATAGGTCTTTGTATTTTTCTAGTACCACCTTTCTCTTTAGTTTTAGAGTAGGAGTTACGTGACCTCCGTCAATAGTCCAAAGGTCTGGAGTAAGTTCAAATCTTTTGACTCTTTCCCAACTGCCGAATTTTTCATTGATTTTATTCACTTCTTCTTGAATTCGTTCAATTACTTTTGGATTGGTAGCAATTGCTTCAAATGAAGTATCAGGTGAAATATCATGTAGTTTTTGCCATTCCTTAATATATTCAAAATGAGGTTGAATAAATGCAGCTGGCATTTTTTGACCGTCGCCAATCACCATTATTTGTTCTATAAAACGAGATTGTTTGAACGCATTTTCAAGTAATTGTGGCGAAATGTATTTTCCTCCTGAGGTTTTAAACATTTCTTTTTTACGATCGGTGATTTTCAAAAATCCTTCAGCATCTATTTCTCCAATGTCACCAGTGTGAAAATAACCGTCTTTTAAAACTTCATTCGTTTGCTCTTCATCTTTATAGTAACCCAACATCACATTGGGTCCTTTGCAAAGTATTTCACCGTCTTCAGCGATTTTTATGGTTACTTTATCCACTGCTTTTCCAACGGTTCCTATTTTAAAACCCCGATTTCTCATGTCGTTAATAGAAATCAAAGGAGAAGTTTCTGTTAATCCGTAGCCTTCCATGATAGTAATATTTGCCGCAGCAAAAATCCGTGCTAATCTGGGTTGTAAAGCAGCGCTTCCACAAGCAATCATCTCTAAATTGCCTCCAACACCTTCTTTCCATTTGCTGAAAACTAATTTTCGGGCTATTTTTAGTTGGAATTCATACCACCAACCATTTTCGTTATAAGGTTTAAAGTTAAAACCAAGATTTAAAGCCCAAAAGAAAATCATTTTTTTAAGGCCTTTTAATTCCGACCCTTTGGAATAAATTTTGTCATAGACTTTCTCCAAAACCCGAGGCACTCCCGTCATTAAATTGGGTTTTACCTCTTTTAGGTTGTCACCAATTTTATCAATTGATTCCCCAAAATAAATAGAAACTCCATAATACTGACATAAATAAAGGTAAAATCGCTCCAAAATATGGCAAACCGGTAAATAACTCATGGTGCGGCTGTTACCTGGTGAAAGCGGAATTCGTAACGCTCCTGCAAATACATTCGAAACAATATTATCATGAGAAAGCATCACGCCTTTAGGTTTTCCTGTTGTTCCAGAAGTGTATATTATGGTTGCTAAATCATTTGGTTGAACCAATTTTTTTCTAGCTTCCACTTCGTCTTGGTTGTTTTGGTCTTCGCCAATGGAAAGTAGTTCAGTCCAATTTTTACATCCTTCGATGGTATCAAATGAGTAAACTTCTTTAAGTTTTGGAACGTTGGCTTTTATAAGATTGACTTTACGTAATATTTCAGCATCAGAAACAAAACAATATACCGATTCAGAATGATTTAAAATATACTCGTAATCCGTTTCAGAAATAGTAGGATAAATAGGTACGTTTTGAGCGCCTGTTTGCAACACTCCAATATCAACAATATTCCATTCGGTTCTATTGTTGGTAGAAATTACGGCTATTTTATCGTCTTTTTGAACACCAATTTTCAATAAAGCACGCGAAATCGCATTGGCTTTATTAATATATTCTTGTGTGGAAGTTTTAATCCAATCCCCTTCATATTTAGTTACTAATGCATCCGAAATAGAATTGTATTTTTCTAACTGATAATAGGGAAATTCGAATAATCGAGTTACGTTTGTCATTTTAAACTAATTATTTTTATAGATGCAAATTAATGAAAAATATACAAATTCAGAAACTTATTAATTAATTTTATATAATTAACCCAAATTAGAAATTTAGTATTTAATTTTACACCATGAAAAAACAGCTAAAAATAATCGGGATTTTACTTTTTGTATTGGTGCTCGTATTCGGCGGCAAATATGTTTACGATATGAATATCAATCATAATTTCGAAACAATTACGGAAGGTAAAGTATATAAATCGGGAGTTATTCCTCCTGATGAATTAGAAACTTACATAAAAAAGTATAACATTAAGTCTATTGTTGATTTGCGATTTCCAGGAACCGGTGACGATATAAATAATCCGGAAGATGCGGCAGAATTAGAAGCTGAGAAAATTGCTATTGCAAAAATAAATGGCGTTAATTATTTCAATGACGGTTCAGATCAAGTTCCAACCAAAGATAATTTGGTATTATTTTATAAAATAATGGACAATCCTGCTAATTATCCTGTTTTAATTCATTGTTACCATGGGGTAGGGCGCGCCGAATTATACTCTGCGGTTTACCGGATTGAGTATGAAAATATGGACAAAGACGAAGCCAGGACTAGCACTCGCTTTTTAACTAAATGGAGCTCTTTTGATCTAGGAAAACCAAAAGGAGATTTCTTACACAATTATATTAGAAGAAAAGATTCTGTGAAGTAACGTTTTGCAGATTGGCGATGGGCGGGCTTTTTAGTACAAAAGTTAGTTCGGAGAACTGAACTTTCTGCTACCACAAAACTGTCAAGCGGAGACGAAAACCCGCCTATTGCCAATGTGCTGTCATGGGCTGGTTTTATTGTTTAATTATTTTGAACACTTGTTTCTTATTTTCTCCAATACTCAACGCATAAATTCCACCGGTTAAATTTCCCATTTCTATAATTGTATTCTCATAATTTATAAATCCAGATAAAATGGCTTTACCTAAATTGTCATAGATAGTATATGCCGTTCCAATAATTTTACAATCTGATTTTACATTGATTTGATGTGTGGTTGGATTCGGAAAAAGAGAAATTGCATTTTTTACATCAAAATCAGAAATGTCGGTAGATAAATTCAGATTAGAAAGCGCAAAACGAAATACCCCTTGTGCATTGGTAGCTGCAATTATGTAATTGTCGTTAAGTTCTAAATCAAAAATAGTCAAATCAGTTAAACCAGTATTGATTGCTGTCCAATTATTGCCATTATCTGTTGAGTAAAAAACACCTGCGCCAAAAGAGCCAGCAACAATTAACTGTGAGTTGCTGGCAAATCCCCTATAAGATCCTGATGCAAGCCCTCCTCCCAATAATGTCCAATTTACACCAAAATCTGTAGAGCGATAAACGCCTGTTCCAATTTGTCCACCAGCGAAAAGTATGTTTCCTTTGCTTTCTATGGCTCTAAAATTTGTAGAACCGCCTAAGCCATTATTAATTGGAATCCAGTTAGCTCCCCAATCAATACTTTTATAAATACCAGCGCCATTTGTTCCAACAAATAATGTGTCATTTATTGCTGTAATGCATCTTACATCTGTTGTTGATAAACCTGCTGCACTCCAATTATCTCCTTGGTTAGTTGACATAAAAACACCAGTTGGTCCTACATAAAACAATCTTGTGCCTGCATTTAATATTCCGCCTCCTAGTAAATTGGTTAATCCAACACTTTTAGAAACCCAAGTTGCTCCATTGTCTGAGCTTCTAAAAGCACCTTGACTTGTGCAAGTATATATATAATTGTTATCCTTTGTAAAACCTCTTGTAGGACCAACATTGTCATTTCCGGTATTTGATAATGAATAATTTGCTGCACTATCAATGGAAAGGTAAGCTCCAGTTTGTCCTCCTGCAAAATTGTAGATGCCATTTGTTAATAATGACTGCATATTTAATCCAGCCGTTCCTGCAGATTGTTGCCATTGGCCATAAGCTGAAACGCTTAAGCAACAGAAAAAAAGAAATTGTAATGTTATTTTTTTCATTTTAGATATTTTATTAAGTTTTTTTAAGACTAATTCCCTATCAAATAGTTTAATTTAGTTTGTGATTTTTCAAACTTGCCCATAACTTGTATATAGGTCTGACAAAGTCAGACTTATTACCCCAATATTGGTTCGCTTTGTCTGATAAACGTCAGACTTTATTTATTTCAAATATAATATAAAATTCTTATAAATCATCAAACGGACTTTTAATTTGTTGAATGCTCTTCGTACTCACATGGGTATAAATTTCAGTAGTTTTGCTGCTACTATGTCCTAATAATTCTTGTATGTATCTTAAATCTGTTCCACTTTCCATTAAATGGGTGGCATAACTATGTCTTAACCAATGTAAAGTTACGGGTTTCGTAATTTTAGCTTTTTGAAGTGCTTGTTTTAATACGCTTTGAAGGCTTTTTTCGGAATATAATTCCCCCGCGTTTTGTCCCTCAAACAAATACGTTTTTGGCTTGTAGATTTTATAATAATCACGCAACATTTCTAATATTAAAGAACTTAAAGGCACAATTCTATCCTTTTTACCTTTGGCATTCTTTAGTAATACAATATTTCTTTTGGAATCAATATGTACCGGCTTTAATGCTAATAATTCGCCACAGCGAAGCCCACAACTGTAAATAAGAGAAAGCATCATTTTGTGTTTAATATTGCTATGGGCGTTCAAAACCGCTTTCACTTCCTCTTTACTCAATACATTCGGTAAAAGTTTGGCGCGTTTAGGGCGATGTATTTTATCCACAATCATCTTGGTGTCTCTTACCGTTTGAAAGAATAATTTAATAGCATTGACTATTTGATTCTGGTAAGAAGCCGATAAATTATTTTTCAATATATAATCGTTGTTATACACAATGACATCTTCATTGGTTATTTCAGCTATTGGTTTTTCCCTATAAAAAACTAAAAACGATTTTAGCGCTTCACTATAAGTGCCAACTGTACTTTCACTGTAGCGTTTGGAACGCATCCATTGTTTGAATTTTTCTATTTGTAAAATTCCTTCTTCCGATGGAGTAGTAGTGGAGTGCAATGGAAGCTTAAGTCGAAGCCTATTTTCTTCAGTATCAGGAATGTGCCAAACCCCTAACGACTGACTCCATCGAGAGCCTTCAATTAATTTTACACGAGATATTAACTCGGTCTTTTTTTTAAAAATAATGGCTATTCTAACTATTCCATTGTGCTTTATTAATTTTGATTCCCATTTCATGGCATATTTTTTTTATAAAGATAAGGAAAGTTTATTTTTTGATTTGTTAATTTGGTTATTTGTTTAATCGTTTAATCGTTGATCCGTTAATTTGGTTATTCTAAAATCAGAAATCTAAAATCAGAAATTGTAATTCTTAAATCGAGGTTCGCGCGAAGGGTGGCAGCGGAAATCCTCTGTGGAACAAAGTGGAACAGAGATTGCAGCGAACGACCTGACCCGAATTTTTCGAGGTTCGCGCCCATATAAAAAAGAGTACTAGTTTACTTAGTTTCTATCCATTTTCTGGCATTTACAAATGCTTCGTGCCACGGGGAAACTTCGTCGTTTCTGTTTTTTGGATAATTCGCCCAATTCCACTGGAAAGTAGAGCGTTCGATGTGCGGCATCATCACTAAGTGGCGTCCGGTTTTATCGCAAAGCATTGCCGTGTTATAATCGGAACCATTTGGGTTAGCTGGATAATCGGCGTAAGCATATTTAGAAACGATATTGTAATTTTCTTCCGGTAATGGCAAGTTAAATTTTCCTTCACCATGAGATATCCAAACGCCCAAAGTAGCTCCAGCCAATGTGGATAACATCACCGAATTATTGTTTTGAATGGTTACCGAGGTAAAGCCGCTTTCGTGTTTTCTAGAAGTGTTGTGCTTCATTTTTCCATGTACTTCATGCTCCGGATTAATGACTTCCAATTCCATAAACAGCTGGCATCCGTTGCAAATCCCCACCGATAAAGTATCTTCTCTTTTAAAGAAATTTGCCAAGGCCGTTTTTGCTTTTTCATTGTATAAAAAGGCACCAGCCCAACCTTTTGCGGATCCTAAAACGTCAGAATTTGAAAATCCTCCAACTGCTCCAATAAATTGAATGTCTTCCAAATTTTCACGTCCCGAGATTAAATCGGTCATGTGAATGTCTTTTACCTCAAAACCAGCTAAGTACATTGCATTGGCCATTTCACGCTCGGAATTACTTCCTTTTTCACGAATAATAGCGGCTTTCGGAGCCCCCTCCCGATCTGCCCCGAAGGGTGAGGAGAGTTTCCCGGTGAAGTGTTTTGGAAAACTAAATTGTAAAGGTTGCTTATCAAAATTCTCAAAGCGTTCTTTTGCCATTCCGTTTTTAGATTGTTTTTGATCTAATAAAAAGGAAGTTTTGTACCAAATATCTCTGTATTTTGGTATGTCTAAAGTCAAATGACCAAAGTCTAAAGTAGCTTCATTGGTAACTTTACCTAATTTATGAAAATTGATATTATTTGCTTTTAATGTTTTTTCAATTTCTTCGTCATTTTTCACTTGGAAAACAATTCCGATATTCTCAGCGAAAAGAATTTTTATTAAATCTTTTTCTTCAAATGTGGACAAGTCAATCGAAGCTCCTAAATTATTATTTGCAAAACACATTTCTAATAAAGTAGTTATCAATCCACCACTTCCAATGTCGTGACCCGCAATAATTTGATCGTCTAAAATTAATTCTTGAATTGAATTGAATGCATTTTTAAAGAATTTTGAATCTTTAATGGTAGGTACTTCTGTTCCAATGGTATTCAGTACTTGGGCAAATGAAGTTCCACCCAATTTAAAATCGTCTTGTGACAAATTGATATAATAAATAGAACCTCCATCGATTTGTAATACAGGTTCTACTACTTTTTTTATGTCGGTGCAATTTCCACCTGCCGAAATAATGACCGTTCCTGGTGCAATTACCTCGTCATTTGGATATTTTTGTTTCATCGAAAGGGAATCTTTACCTGTTGGGATATTAATTCCTAATTCGATTGCAAAATCGGAACAGCTCTTTACAGCAGCATACAAACGAGCGTCTTCCCCTTCGTTTTTACAGGCCCACATCCAATTGGCAGACAGTGAAATCCCTTTCATTCCGTCTTTAATTGGAGCCCAAATAATATTGGACAATGCTTCCCCAATTGCGGTTCTTGTTCCAGCCACAGGATCGATTAACGACGCGATAGGAGAGTGCCCAATTGACGTTGCAATTCCTTCTTTTCCTAAATAATCCAATGCCATTACGCCGCAATTATTTAGCGGTAATTGTAACGGTCCTGCGCATTGTTGTTTGGCGACTTTTCCACCCACACAACGGTCTACTTTATTGGTTAACCAATCTTTACAAGCAACCGCTTCTAATTGTAAAACTTGCTCTAAATAGGTTGCTATTTTTTCTTGCGAATAGTTTAATTCAGCGTAATTTATGGTAACCGTTTTATCGGTCATGATTGTTTTAGGGGAACTTCCAAAAAAATCTTCCAAGGCAAAATCCATTGGTTTTTCACCTGTGGTTTTTGATTCAAACGTAAAACGATGATTGTCCGTTACATCACCAACTTGGTACATCGGAGAACGCTCTCTGTCGGCAATTTTTTGAAGTAATTCAATGTCCTTTTGACCAATTACCAATCCCATTCTTTCTTGGGATTCGTTTCCAATAATTTCTTTAGCAGAAAGCGTTGGATCACCTATTGGCAATTTATCTAAATCAATTAATCCGCCCGTTTCTTCAATTAATTCTGATAGACAATTTAAGTGCCCGCCAGCACCGTGATCGTGGATAGAAACGATTGGATTTATGTCGCTTTCTACCAATCCGCGGATAGCATTTGCGGCTCTTTTTTGCATTTCTGGGTTGGAACGCTGAATGGCGTTTAATTCAATACCTGAACTAAAAGCACCTGTATCTGCCGATGAAACTGCTGCTCCACCCATTCCAATTCGGTAATTATCACCACCCAAAATCACGATTTTATCACCCGCTTTAGGTTTTTTCTTTATGGCTTGATCTAATTTTCCGTAACCAATTCCACCTGCTTGCATGATCACTTTGTCGTAACCTAATTTGCGGTTGTTTTCTTCATGTTCAAATGTTAAAATAGAACCCGTAATTAAAGGTTGACCAAATTTATTTCCAAAATCGGAGGCACCGTTTGAGGCTTTTATCAGAATATCCATTGGAGTTTGATACAACCATTTTCTTTCCGCCATTCCATTTTCCCAAGGTTTCAATTCAGATAATCTAGAATAAGAAGTCATATATACAGCAGTTCCAGCCAAAGGAATAGAACCTTGACCACCGGCTAATCGATCACGAATTTCTCCACCAGATCCTGTTGCTGCGCCATTAAATGGCTCAACAGTTGTTGGAAAATTATGTGTTTCTGCTTTTAGGGAAAGTACAGAATCAAAATCTTTGGTTTCATAGAAATCTGCTTTTTCAGGACTTTTAGGTGCAAATTGTTGCACCCGCGGTCCTTTTATAAAAGCCACATTGTCTTTATAAGCGGAAACAATATCGTTTGGATTTTCAGCAGATGTTTTTTTGATTAATTTGAATAGGGAAGAAGGCATTTCAACTCCGTCAATTACAAAAGTACCATTGAAAATTTTATGACGACAGTGTTCTGAATTGGCCTGAGAAAAACCAAACACTTCAGAATCGGTTAATTTTCTTCCTATTTTGGTAGAAAGATCATTTAAATAATCTACTTCTTCTTGGCTCAAAGCCAAACCTTCACTTTGGTTGTAACTTGCTATATCGTCAATTTCTAAAATCGCTTCTGGTTGAATATTTATGGTAAAAATATCCTGGTATAATTCAACATATTTTTGCGAAAGCATTGGATCAAAATCGGTAAAATCGGAATTTACTTTGAAAAATTCCTCAATTCTAACGATCCCCGAGATTCCCATATTTTGAGTAATCTCAACGGCATTGGTACTCCAAGGGGTGATCATTGTGGCTCGTGGGCCAATAAAAAAATCCGTTCCAATTGTATTTAGAACGGATTTATCTATTTTATTTGAGTTACCAAAAAGCCAGTTTAATTTTGAAATGTCTTCTGCAGAAAAGTCTTTTTGCGATTGAACAGCAAAAACCGTATTGGTTTCGTTTTCGAAAAAGTGAATCATTTTATTGTTGTTGTTGTGTCGTGCAAAATTACTTTAAAAAAGACCATTTTGCAAAATAATTAGTACTGCGTTTTTGTTAAATTTAGTTCTTCTAAAGAATTAAAATAAGGTTATTTGGCCGTCTTCGTCTAGTTGAATATCGGAATCATCAAACACTTCAGTTTCCACCTCTACGTCTTCATCAACTTCTATATCTTCAATTATAATTTCTTTAGGCACTTCATAGGGTAATGACTCTAATAAGTTTACCTGTTTTAATTTGTCTGTTGTCAATTGGTTACCCAAAGCTTTAAATCCTTTAACCGCTATAAATGTTTCAATATCAACGTTTAAGTTGTCTTTTTGAACTCCTTTTATTTTATTGAATATTAATTCGGCAACTGGTCGGTAATCCGTAGAAACAATTTCTAATTGAGAATTTGGATGTTCGGTTATGAAGGTTTCTTCTTTATTTTCAACTTCAACCAAGAATCGTTTTACAAAATAACGTTCTTTTTCACCATCATAATAAATAGCTGATATTGGTTTTTTAGGAACCCATTTTTCCAATATTACCATATCTTCATCGAAATGTGTACTTAATTCGGGAGTAATTACTTTTAATTTACCCGATTGTTGTACAACTAAAATCTTATCATTGGGTCTGAATTCACCTAACAATTCGCCTCGAGCATCTACATTTAATCTTTGAACGGTATCGTCAAACCAGATTTTTCTTGGTAATAATGTTGAGATTCCTTTTTCTTTAAGTTCAACCTTTTTGATAGGATATTTACTCACAATATTCCCTTTAGAAGTTCTTCCTTTAATTGCCAATTTAGCAAAATCGATATCAAATTTCAATTTTTTAATACTTCCCACCTGTCGAAGTAAAATAGTGATCACTTCTGCTTCACCATTTGGATTGCAAGAGAAATAAAGCACTTGTGAACCCGGTTTTTCATTGGTTAAATCGTATGGCTTGTCACGGGTTACCCCAGAAACGTTAAAACGTTTAATATAGGATGGACCATTTTTTCCATCACGATAGATCATATTATAAATAGTACGTTTGTCACTTCGGTCAAATATGGCAATATGAATGATGTCTTTACCTACGAAAGTTTTTGCATCGACTTTGGTAACCATCATTTTTCCATCTCCCAGAAAAACTATAATATCATCAATATCAGAGCAATCGGCTACGTACTCGTCTTTTTTGAGACTCGTTCCTACAAATCCTTCTTCTCTGTTTACGTATAATTTAGTATTTCTTAAAACTACTTTTGTAGCCTCAATATCATCAAAGATTCGAAGTTCCGTTTGACGTTCTCGACCTTTTCCATATTTCTCTTTCAATCGAGTGAAATAGGCAATTGCAAAATCGATTAAGTTATCTAAATCAAATTTTACTTGTTCGATATCCCCTTCTAAAGCTTCAATTTTATCTTGGGCTTTATTGCTATCAAATTTGGAAATTCGCATGATTCGAATTTCGGTTAATCGCAAAATATCATCTTCGGTAACCGCTCTTTTTAGGTGTTTGATATGTGGTTTCAAACCTTCGTCAATAGCAGAAATTACTCCTTCTTTCGTATCCTCCTCTTCAATTAAGCGATAGACTTTTTGTTCGATAAAAATACGTTCGAGAGAAGCAAAATGCCATTGTTCTTCTAGTTCGCTCAATTGAATTTCCAATTCACTTTTTAATAAACCAACGGTTCTATTGGTTGAAATTTTCAGCATATCTGAAACCCCAATGAACAATGGACTGTTATCTTCAATTACGCAACCTAGCGGAGAAACGGAAGTTTCACAAGCGGTAAAAGCAAATAAAGCATCGATGGTTTTATCTGGTGAAACACCTGGAAATAAATGAATTAAGATTTCAACTTCTGCTGCGGTGTTGTCTTCAATTTTCTTTATTTTGATTTTCCCTTTTTCATTTGCTTTCAAAATACTATCAATTAAAGTGGTAGTATTGGTAGAAAATGGAATTTGGGTTATCACCAAAGTATTTTTATCTAATTGACTGATTTTTGCACGAACACGAACTCTTCCTCCGCGCAATCCATCATTATAATTAGTTATGTCTGCAATTCCAGCGGTTTGAAAATCAGGATAAATCGAAAAAGGTTTTCCTTTTAATATTTTTATTGAGGCGTCAATTAATTCATTAAAATTGTGTGGAAGAACTTTTGTAGATAGACCTACAGCAATTCCTTCGGCTCCTGAAGCTAGTAAAAGTGGGAATTTTACAGGAAGATTATTCGGTTCTGCACGACGACCATCATAGGAAACTCCCCAATCAGTGATTTTTGGTGAATATAAAACTTCTAAGGCAAATTTTGATAATCTAGCTTCAATATATCTTGAGGCAGCTGCGCTATCTCCAGTTAGGATATTCCCCCAGTTTCCTTGGCAATCGATCAATAATTCTCGTTGACCAATTTGCACCATAGCGTCGGCAATACTTTGGTCTCCGTGGGGATGATATTGCATAGTATGACCTACAACATTGGCAACTTTGTTGTATCTACCGTCGTCCAACTCCTTCAAAGAGTGCATGATACGACGTTGAACTGGTTTAAAACCATCTTCTATAGCAGGAACTGCACGTTCTAAAATAACATAGGAAGCATAATCCAAAAACCAATCTTTGTACATTCCTGTAACTTTGGTAATGGTATCATTGGCATCTTCATCATTTTCATAAAAATGCTTTGCTTCTGAAGATTTTATGTCTTCAAAGCCTTCTTCCATTGCAGATTCGTTTAACTCATCGTTAAATTCATCTTCATTTGGAATAATATTTTCTTCGTCTTCGTCCATTGAATTTTTTTGACTCTTTTAAACTAATTTGCTTCAACAACGTCTAAATCCACCTTCAAATTCTTGATGATAAAATCTTGGCGGTCTGGAGTGTTTTTACCCATGTAGAAGGATAATAATTGCTCGATTGAGGTTGATTTATCCATCATAATTGGATCCAAGCGAATGGATTCCCCAATGAAATTCTTGAATTCATCTGGTGATATTTCTCCCAATCCTTTAAATCGAGTGATTTCAGGTTTTGGTTTTAATTTTTCAATGGCGTCTTTTCGCTCTTCGTCTGAATAGCAATAGATGGTTTCTTTCTTATTTCTAACTCTGAAAAGGGGAGTTTGCAAAATATACAAATGCCCTTCTTTAATTAATTCTGGAAAGAATTGTAGGAAAAAAGTGATTAATAATAATCGAATGTGCATACCGTCGACATCGGCATCGGTAGCAATTACAATATTATTATAGCGCAATCGTTCCAATCCATCTTCTATATCTAAAGCGGCTTGAAGTAAATTGAATTCTTCGTTTTCATAAACAATTTTTTTGCTCATTCCATATGAATTCAAGGGCTTTCCACGCAAACTAAAAACGGCTTGTGTATTCACATCTCTAGACTTTGTAATTGATCCAGAAGCGGAATCTCCCTCAGTAATAAAAAGCGTGCTTTCTAGGTTTCTAGGGTTTTTAGTATCTTGAAGATGTACTCTACAATCTCTTAATTTTTTATTATGAAGATTGGCTTTTTTAGCTCGATCTGTAGCTAATTTTCTAATTCCAGAAAGCTCTTTGCGTTCGCGTTCAGCTTGTAAGATTTTGCGCAATAATGCATCGGCAGTTGGTGGGTTTTTATGTAAATAATTATCCAAATTTGTTTTCACAAAATCATTTACAAAAGTACGCACAGACGGCATTCCTGCATCTGAACCCATATCAGTAGAACCTAATTTGGTTTTGGTTTGTGATTCAAAAACAGGTTCCATTACTTTAATACTGATAGCAGTAACGATAGATTTTCGTACATCTGAAGCTTCGAAACCTTTGTTATAAAATTCGCGAATGGTTTTCACAATTGCTTCCCGATAGGCAGCCAAGTGCGTTCCACCTTGAGTGGTGTTTTGTCCGTTTACAAAAGAATGGTATTCTTCGCTATATTGGGTTTTACTGTGTGTAATTGCAATTTCGATATCTTCGCCTTTCAAGTGAATAATTGGATATTCCAAATCATCGGCGTGAATGGTTTCCTCTAATAAATCTTTTAATCCATTTTCAGAAAAGTATTTTTCGCCATTGAATAAAATGGTCAAACCGTTGTTAAGATAACAGTAGTTTTTCACCATTTTGATTACATATTCGTAACGAAATTTGTAATTTTTAAATATGGCTTCGTCTGGTGTAAAGGTAACTTTAGTTCCTTTTCGTTTAGTAGTTTCTATAATATCTTCTTCAAGAACCAAGTTTCCAGCTGAAAATTCTGCCGCTTTTTGTTTGTCGTCACGAACAGACTCCACTCGGAAATAATTAGAAAGCGCATTTACCGCCTTAGTTCCAACTCCATTTAAACCTACCGATTTTTTAAAGGCTAGGGAGTCGTATTTACCACCGGTATTCATTTTGGAAACGACGTCAATCACTTTTCCTAATGGAATTCCACGACCATAATCGCGAACGGTTACGGTTTTATCTTTTATGGTAACCTCAATAGTTTTACCGGCTCCCATTACAAATTCATCGATACAGTTGTCTAGAACTTCTTTTAAAAGAATATAAATACCATCGTCAGGGGAGGAGCCATCGCCTAATTTTCCAATATACATTCCTGGTCGCATTCGGATGTGTTCTTTCCAATCTAGGGAGCGTATATTGTCTTCGGTATATTGATTTTGTTCTAACATTTTAAATAAAACTGAATTTTATGGTGTTTTGTTCGGACCTAAATTTATATCGGACCAAGAGAATGCTAATTTAGTAATATTCGTCAGGATTTAAAACAATTTTAATCAAAGTTATTAAGAATGATATTGACAATTTGATTTAAGATTTAAGAAATCAGATTTATGAATTAAAACTAAATTTTAATGTTACCTATAATTTTGCCCCAGATAGAAATGGAAAGCATTTTTTTGAGAAAATGTATTTTTTCGTGACTAAAATGAGCGACCAAAGGAAGCTCCATTTTTGGCTTAGAAAATACCATTTTATAGAAAAATCTTGAAATGGATAGCTGGAAATTGGCACAAAAAAACCGCTAATTTAGCGGCTTAATTTTTTATACGTTGAAACGGAAGTGCATTACATCGCCATCTTTTACGACATATTCTTTTCCTTCAACTTTAAATTTTCCTGCTTCTTTGCATTTTGCTTCAGATCCGTATTGAACAAAATCTTCAAAAGAAATTACTTCGGCACGAATAAATCCTTTTTCAAAATCGGTGTGAATTACGCCTGCGGCTTGTGGTGCGGTGGCTCCTACATTAATTGTCCATGCACGAACTTCTTTTACGCCGGCTGTGAAATAAGTTTGTTGTTTTAATAATTTATAGGCAGCACGAATTAAAACCGAAGATCCTGGTTCAGATAATCCCATGTCTTCAAGGAAAATTTGACGCTCTTCAAAACTCTCTAATTCGGTGATATCCGCTTCGGCACCCACAGAAAGAATGATTACTTCTGCGGCTTCATTTTTTACTAATTCGCGAACTTGATCTACATATTTATTTCCATTTACAGCAGACTCTTCATCTACATTGCAAACGTATAATACGGGTTTTGTGGTAATTAGCTGGAAAGTTTCCATTAATTCTACTTCTTCGTGATTTTGCGGAACAACTGTTCTTGCTGATTTTGCTTGAAGTAATGTTTCTCTGATTCGATCTAAAAGTGCTTTTTCAGTTTGTGCTTCTTTATTTCCAGTTTTGGCGGCTCGGCTTACTTTTTCAAGACGTTTTTCAACGGTTTCAAGATCTTTTAATTGCAATTCGATGTCGATGGTTTCTTTGTCACGAATCGGATTTACATTTCCGTCAACATGGATAATATTGTCGTTATCAAAACAACGTAAAACATGAATGATGGCGTTACATTCTCTAATATTTCCCAGGAATTGATTGCCTAAACCTTCGCCTTTACTTGCTCCTTTTACCAATCCTGCGATATCAACAATGTCAACAGTTGCCATTTGAACGCGCTCCGGCTTTACTAATTCTTCCAATTTTGTTATTCTCGAATCGGGAACATTTACTACTCCTATATTTGGTTCAATAGTACAAAAAGGGAAATTAGCACTTTGTGCTTTCGCGTTTGATAAACAATTGAATAATGTTGATTTTCCAACATTTGGTAATCCTACAATTCCTGCTTTCATTCTAGATAATTTTTAAGAGTGCAAATATAGGATTTATATCTTTTAATAAAAATTGTTGAATGTAAATGCCTTTATAAAAAAATCCTGAGCGGAAACTCAGGTTTAAATTTTTTATTGGTTGTGTAAAAAAGCTTGTCTGTTCAATAAAGTTTCCTCACTTTCCACATGATTATCATCAGGAATACAGCAATCTACTGGGCAAACTGCAGCACATTGTGGTTCTTCGTGAAACCCTTTACATTCCGTACATTTACCTGGAACAATGTAGTAAATATCGTCTGAAATTGGAGTTTGAGCAGCATCAGCATCCACTTCAGTTCCATCAGCTAAAATTACTTTACCTCTAATTTTTGTTCCGTCTTTGTATCTCCAATCGTCGGCTCCTTCATAAATTGCAGTATTTGGACATTCCGGTTCGCAAGCCCCACAATTAATACATTCGTCAGTTATTATAATTGCCATTTTATTTTGCTTTAAACAAAAGGCTAAAAGCTACAAGCAGAAAGCTTACGGCGTATTGCCTATTGCAGATAATTATCTTATTTTTGTACAAAATTACATCCAAAACTTATCATAAGCAAATCAATATGACATTAGAACATAAAAAAAATATTTTCGTTGAACTTGGAAAATTCTTATCGCAATTTTCCGTTGACGAAAATACTAATTGTCAATCGGTGCTTTTCAATGATTTATATTTTGATAAATTTATTGAATTAATTAAATTGTCGCCATCTCATAATGGCTGGTATACCAATGAAAACGTTTATTTTGCAATACAATCTTGGGCTAAAGCTTTAACTGAAGATAATTTAAACCAATGGTTGGACGCTTATGATTTTAAAGGTGTAGAGTCTAAAACGGTAGGATTGGTTTTGGCTGGAAATATTCCGTTGGTTGGTTTTCATGATTTTATTTCGGTTTTGTTTTCAGGACACAAAGTATTGGTAAAAACCTCTTCAAACGACCAGCATTTGTTACCTTTTTTAGCAAAATACATCATTTCGGTTGAACCAAAATTAGAAAATCACATCACTTTTGTGGAGGGTAAATTAGAAAATTTCGATGCTGTAATTGCAACTGGAAGCAATAATACTGCGCGTTATTTTGAGTATTATTTTAAAGACAAGCCTTCGATTATTAGAAAATCAAGAAATTCGGTTGCTGTTTTAGATGGAAAAGAATCTGAGGAGCAAATGATTGCTTTAGGTGAAGATGTATTTCGCTATTTTGGCTTGGGATGTAGAAATGTTTCCAAGATATTTGTACCAAGAAATTATAATTTTGATGCTTTTTTCGGAGGAATGTACCCTTATCATAAAGTGATGAAATTTGAAAAGTACATTAATAACTACGATTATAATAAGGCCGTTTTCTTAATGAGTAATTTTAATTTATTGGACAATGAATTTCTAATTATTAAAGAAGATTCCAGTTATGCTTCGCCAATATCATCTGTATTTTATGAATATTATGATAATTTGGATGATATTAAATATAAATTACAACACGATCACGAGCAAATTCAATGTATTGTTTCTAATGACTTAATTGAAAATAGCGTTCCTTTTGGACAAACTCAAAAACCAAATTTATGGGATTATGCTGATAATATTGACACAATAAATTTCTTGATCAATTTGTAGTTTATCAAATTCTCAATTTACATTCCTAACTAAAACGTTTTTGTTAATAAATCAGCATAACTATTTAATAATATTTAATTGATATTAATTTCCTATTTACGAAATTTGTGGCTTAATTTTTTTTCAACACAACAACACTAATGAAAAAACACAATTATAGCGCAGGACCTTGTATTTTACCTCAAGAAGTTTTTCAAAAATCTGCGGAAGCGATATTAGATTTCAATAATTCAGGGCTATCACTTTTAGAAATTTCTCACAGAAGCAAAGACTTTGTAGCTGTAATGGATGAAGCAAGAGATTTAGCTTTAGAATTATTAGATTTAAAAGGCAAAGGATACCAAGCTTTATTTCTTCATGGTGGTGCGAGTTTAGAATTTTTGATGGTTCCTTATAACTTAATGAAAGTTAATGGAAAAGCGGCCTATTTTGATACGGGAACTTGGGCTTCGGCTGCTATCAAAGAAGCAAAGTTATTTGGAGAAACTTTAGTTGTAGCTTCATCGAAAGAACAAAATTACAATCATATTCCAAAAAGATATACCGTTCCCGAAGAGGCTAGTTATTTTCATTGCACGAGCAATAACACCATTTTTGGTACTCAAATGAAAACATTTCCAAATGTTTCAATTCCTGTAGTTTGCGATATGAGTTCTGATATTTTCTCTAGAGTTTTGGACTTTTCTAAATTTGATATTATCTATGCTGGTGCTCAGAAAAACATGGGACCTGCAGGAACCACTTTAGTAGTTATTAAAGAGGAGATTTTGGGTAAATCAGGGAGGGAAATTCCGAGCATGTTGGATTATGAAAAACACATTAAAGCAGAAAGTATGTTCAATACACCTGCAGTTTTCCCTGTTTATGCCTCGTTATTGACTTTACAATGGTTGAAGAAGTTGGGTGGAATTGCAGCTATAGAAAAATTGAACAATGCAAAAGCAGCTTTAATATATTCAGAAATCGATAGAAATCCTTATTTTAAAGGGACTGCAAATGTTGAAGATCGTTCCAGTATGAATGCAGTTTTCTTATTAGAAAATGAAGAACATACAAACTTATTCGATTCGATGTGGAAAGCGGCAGGAATTTCTGGTTTGTCTGGACATCGCTCAGTAGGTGGATATAGAGCTTCTATGTACAATGCGCTTCCAATAGAAAGTGTACAAGTATTAGTAGATGTAATGAAAGATTTTGAAAGTAAAATATAAATAAGTATGAAGGTATTAGCAAACGATGGAATTTCTAAAAGTGGAATCTTAGCTTTAGAAAAAGCTGGATTTGAAGTAATTACAACAAAAGTAGCTCAGGAACAAGTTGCTAATTATGTTAATGAAAATAACGTAAGTGTAGTTTTGGTTCGAAGCGCAACTAAGGTAAGAAAAGATATTATCGATGCTTGCCCAGGGTTAAAAATAATTGGTAGAGGTGGAGTAGGAATGGATAATATTGATGTTGATTATGCTAAAAGCAAAGGTATTAGTGTAATAAATACGCCAGCCTCTTCATCTGAATCTGTGGCGGAATTAGTATTTGCGCATCTATTTTCTGGTGTTCGATTTTTGCACGATTCCAATAGAAATATGCCTTTGGAAGGCGATTCAAATTTTGAAGGTTTGAAAAAAGCGTACGCAAATGGAATCGAATTGCGAGGAAAAACACTTGGAATTGTTGGAATTGGAAGAATCGGTCAAGCAACTGCAAAAATGGCTTTAGGATTAGGAATGAAAGTGATAGCTGCTGATAGTTTTATTGAAAAAGTGGATGTTTCAGTAGTATTTTTTGATGGTCAATCAATTACGACTACATTAGTTTCTCAATCATTAGAATCGGTATTTAAAGAAGCGGATTTTATTACTTTGCACGTTCCTGCCCAAGAGGAATATATCATTGGAGCAGCCGAATTAGAAATCATGAAGCCGGGAGTTGGAATTGTAAATTGTGCTCGTGGTGGCGTTATTGATGAGGTTGCTTTGGTAAAAGCCTTGGATAGCGGTAAAGTTTTATTTGCTGGTTTGGACGTTTTTGAAAATGAGCCAACACCAGAAATTACGATTTTGATGAATCACAAAATTTCATTAACCCCTCATATTGGTGCTGCTACTTTAGAAGCGCAAGATAGAATTGGTACCGAATTGGCATCTCAAATTATCAGTATATTAAAAAATTAATTTAAGAATTTTATATTAATAATTAAAATGCATCTCTTTTTGGGTGCATTTTTTTGTTTTAATTAGCTGAACTTTTTGCTAATTATTTTTGTAAATTTGGTATTCTAATTAAAGAAATGAAAAAATTAAAAGAACGCTGGGGAATCAACACTTTTTATCAATTACTTTTGATAATTGCTGTGTTTGCTATCAACGGTTCTATATCGGCACGAATTTCAAGTTATTTAATGACTTTTATTGGAATTAATGATAATAATACGCACTGGTTTATTTATTATCTGATTTTACTAGTTTTAGTTTTACCAATATATCCTTTTTTATTAATGGGTTTTGGTTATTTATTTGGCCAATCAAAATTTTTCTTTCCTTTTGGAAAAAGAATGTTATCAAAAATTGGATTGGGATTTATATTCAATAAAAAAGCCTCATAATTGAGGCTTTTATTTTATTTCAAACTAGCTAAACTCTGTTCAATAGTAGTAATTTTTGCTAAAGCATCGGCTTCTTTTTGTTTTTCATTTGCCAATACTTTCTCGGGAGCGCCATTAACGAATTTTTCATTAGACAACTTCGATTGTACCGACTTCAAAAAACCTTTAATGTAAATTAACTCTTCAGTTAATTTCGAAATTTCTTCTTCAACGTTAATATTTCCAGAAATAGGTATAAAATACTCATTCGATTTTACTCTAAATGATAAGGCACCGTCTACTTTTTCAGTTACATATTCTAAAGATGATATATTTCCTAATTTAGTGATAACTGAATCAAAATGATATGAAACGTTATCATTGTTCACTACTTTAAATTCTATTGCGTCTTTAAATGGAATATTTTTATCTTTTCTAATGGTTCTAATTCCTGAAATTACTTCCATTGTATTTTCAAATTCAGCAATTAAATTGGAATTAAATGGTTTTAATATTGGCCATGTAGAAACAATCAGCGCTTCTTCAGGTGTTCTTTCAGCAGTGTAATGCCAAATTTCCTCTGTTAGAAATGGCATGAACGGATGTAATAATTTCAAATTACTTTCCAGCATTTCAATTGCTTTATCAAATGTAATTTTATCTATTGGAGCCTGATAGGCAGGTTTAATCATTTCTAAAAACCACGAACAGAAATCGTCCCAAACCAGTTTGTAAATTCCCATTAATGCGTCAGAAATTCTGTATTTCTCAAAATTATCTTCAATTTCCACCAAGGTTTGTTGCAATTTTGCTTCATACCATTCAATAGCCACTTTTGAAGATTCTGGTTGCGAAATTGCATCAGAAACTTCCCATCCTTTGATCAATTTTAAAGCATTCCAAATCTTATTGGTAAATGCTTTCCCTTGGTTGCACAATTCTTCATCAAACATGATATCGTTTCCTGCAGAGGCACTTAAAAGTAGTCCTACACGAACACCATCAGCGCCAAATTTATCAATTAAATCTAAAGGATCTGGAGAGTTTCCTAATGATTTCGACATTTTACGACGTTGTTTGTCACGAACTAAACCTGTTAAATAGACATTTGTAAAAGGTTTTTTACCAGTATATTCATAACCTGCAATGATCATCCTGGCAACCCAGAAAAATAAAATATCTGGTCCGGTAACTAAGTCGTTTGTAGGATAATAATATTTAAAATCTTCGTTTTCAGGATCCATAATTCCTCCAAAAACCGACATTGGCCAAAGCCAAGAGGAGAACCAAGTATCTAAAGCGTCTTTATCTTGGGTTAAGTTTTCAATCTTTAATTGGCTGTTATTCGTCTTTTCTTTGGCTAAAGCCAATGCTTCCTCAATAGATTCAGCAACTACATACTCCTCTTTTCCAACTCCATAATAATAGGCAGGAATTTGCTGTCCCCACCACAATTGACGAGAAATATTCCAATCACGTATATTTTCTAACCAATGTTTGTAGGTGTTATCAAACTTTTTAGGATGTAATTTAATTTCGTTATCAACCAACACCGATTTTATGGCAGGTTTTACTAAATCTTCCATTTTTAGAAACCATTGGTCTGATAAACGAGGTTCAATTACGGCTTTAGTTCTCTCTGAAGTTCCCACTTTATTTAAGTGGATCTCCGTTTTTACTAAACTACCAATTGCTTCTAATTCTATTGCTATTTCTTCCCGAACTACAAATCGATCTTTACCCTGGTAATGCAAACCATAACTGTTCAAACTCGCATCTTCATTAAAAACATCTATAATTTCAAGTTGGTGTTTTTCTCCCAAAACTTTATCGTTTGTATCGTGCGCCGGAGTTACTTTTAAGCAACCAGTTCCAAATTCTACATCTACATATTCGTCAGCAATGATTGGAATTACTCTTCCGCAAATTGGCACTACAACTGTTTTTCCAATTAGGTGAGAATACCTTTCATCGTTAGGGTTTACACAAATAGCGGTATCTCCAAATATGGTTTCTGGACGAGTTGTAGCAACAATTATATCTTCGTTAGGGTTTTTAACTCCTTCGGGGGTTGGTGGGCTATATTTTATATAATATAATTTTCCTTGTTGTTCTTCAAATATAACTTCTTCGTCAGAAAGTGTTGTTTTGGCTTCAGGATCCCAATTGACCATTCTGAAACCACGATAGATTAAGCCTTTTTTATGTAAATCGACAAAAGAACGAATTACAGATGCCGACATTTCAGGATCCATGGTGAATTTTGTTCTCTCCCAATCACAAGATGCGCCGAGTTTTTTTAATTGATCTAGAATTACGCCACCATATTTATCGGTCCATTCCCATGCGTGAGCTAAAAATTCTTGACGAGTTAAATCGTCTTTATTGATTCCTTCGGCTTTTAGTTTTGCAACTACTTTAGCTTCGGTAGCTATAGAGGCGTGATCGGTTCCTGGCACCCAACAAGCGTTAAATCCTTTTAGTCTTGCTCTCCGAATTAATACATCTTGAATGGTGTTGTTTAGCATGTGACCCATATGAAGTACACCAGTAACATTTGGAGGGGGAATAACAATGGTATAGGGAGTTCGATGGTCGGGTGTGGAATGAAAATAGTTGTTTTTCAACCAGTAATCGTACCATTTATCTTCGATGGTTTTTGCGTCAAATTGCGATGGAATCGTCATTATAATATTTATTCGTTATTGCTACAAAAGTAAATAATTATACACACTATAAAAAGGGAAATAAAAATTTGTGTGATTAAATAAAAGAAACTACATTTACTTGTACTAATTTAATACTGATTAGATGAAAAAAACAATCTTACTATTAGCCTTTATTGCCTTTACCAAAATTGGATTTGCTCAAAGTGGCGCTAAAATTGAATTTTTAAATAAAGACAACACCATCGATTATGGAACCGTAAGTAAAGATTCAGATAGCGGACTTCGCACTTTTGAATTTAAAAACACAGGCGATGCACCATTGATAATTTCAAATGTACAATCTACTTGTGGATGTACTGTTCCCACCAAGCCCACTGAGCCAATTATGCCAGGAATGATTGGTAAAATTGATGTAAAATACAATATGAATCCGGGGCCTATTCGTAAAACAATTACAGTTGAATCGAATGCGATCAATGTGGAAGGCGGTAAAATCGCACTGAAAATAAAGGGAGAAGTAATTGTAAAACCTGAAGTAAATATCTTAGAAAAGAAAAAACCATTGCCAAGTCAATAATATTTTATACTTATAAATAGAGCGCTTCAATTGAGGCGCTTTTTTTATATAAAGTTTGTTAATTTCGCTGCTATTTTAAAATAAATATTGCAAATTTGCATTTTAAAACTAATTAGTATGCCTAAAATTTCAAATAAAGGAATTCAAATGCCGGAATCGCCAATCCGTAAATTGGTCCCTTATGCGGAAATCGCAAAAAAGAAAGGAAATAAAGTGTACCATTTAAACATTGGTCAACCTGATATTAAAACTCCTGAAGTGGCTATGAATTCTATAAAAAATCTTGATATTAAGGTTTTAGAATACAGTCATTCAGCTGGATTTGAAAGTTATAGAACTAAGTTGTCTCAATTTTACAAGAATATAGGATTACCAATAGATGTTGCCGATATTATTATTACCACAGGTGGTTCTGAAGCGTTGCTATTCGCGATGGGAAGTACCATGGATTTTGGTGACGAAGTGATTATTCCTGAGCCATTTTATGCCAATTATAGTGGTTTTTCTACTGCATCAGGTGTAAATGTAGTTCCAGTAATCTCAACAATTGAAACTGGATTTGCTTTACCTCCAATTGCTGATTTTGAACGATTAATTACTCCAAAAACTAAGGCTATTTTGATATGTAATCCTGGAAATCCAACTGGTTATTTATATTCAAAAGACGAGATTATGCAATTGGCCGCATTGGTTAAAAAGCACGATTTATATTTAATTGCCGATGAGGTTTATAGAGAATTTACTTATGATGGTGACATTCACTATTCGGTGATGAATATCCCTGGATTAGAAGAAAATGCTATAATGATTGATTCTGTTTCAAAACGTTACAGTATGTGTGGCGCAAGAATTGGTTGTATTGTTTCTAAAAATAAAGAGTTAATGGCTACGGCAATGAAATTTGCTCAAGCAAGATTGAGTCCACCAACATTTGCTCAAATAGCAAGTGAAGCAGCATTAGATACACCCCAAAGTTATTTTGATGAAGTGATTTCAGAATATAGAAGTCGTCGAGATATTTTAGTTGAAGAATTAAATAAAATAGATGGAGTAGTGGTAAGTAAACCAAAAGGAGCTTTTTATTGTATTGCACAGTTGCCAATTGATAATGCAGATAAATTTGCTCAATGGATGCTTGAATCGTATGATTTAAATAAGGAAACCGTTATGGTTGCTCCTGCGGCAGGATTTTATTCAACACCGGGAGTAGGTCTAAATGAAGTTAGAATTGCATACGTTTTAAATGAAACTGATTTAATTCGCTCGGTAGAAATATTAAAAAATGCAATTTCGGTTTATAATTCAAAATAGAAATTATATTTTTAAATTATTAAAACTTCGTTAATGTATTTATTTGCGAAGTTTTTTTATTTATTTTTATAAAATTATTGATTAGGACCTTTTGAAATGAAAATCAAATTTAGTTTATTGGTGTTTTTGTTTTTTTCTTCACTTTGCTATTCTCAATTTGATAATGGTAATACTGCTTTTCAAATTTCACCAATTAAGAATACTTCTATTTCAAAATCAAAGAGTTCGTCTACACTATTTAATCCGATTTCACCAATAACTCCAAATTTTCAAGACATTCCTGAGACGAAAGAACCTGAAATTATATTTCAAAAAATCGGTGGTTCTAAACCACTAGATCTTACTATGAAAAGTGATTTTGTGAATCCAGGCGCTATTTACCAAGAAAAATTGAATAAAATGAGTGATGGCGAAGTAACTCAAGAATTCAGAAGAAATCAGAATTTAGGGGATTTTAAAACAAAATCTTTATTTGTAAAAATTCTTTGTCGTGACAATCAATTTGTTGATGGCGATCGAGTTAGAATTTACATTAACGATTTAATTATCCAAGAGAACATATTATTAGAAGGAGATTACCAAACCTTTGAAATTTCACTTAAGAATGGCTTTAACAAAATAGATATTGAAGCGATAAATCAAGGTTCTTCAGGACCAAACACCGCTGAATTTCAAGTTATTGACGATAAAGGCGTTTCAATTTCAGTAAATCAATGGAATCTTTCAACTGGTTTTAAAGCAACAATAGTAATAGTAAAAGAATAACTATCGTTTTTCTAATAACACCACATTTTCAACGTGATGGGTTTGTGGAAACATATCAACAGGTCGAACCCTTGTAACCTTATATTTTTCGTCCATTAAAGCCAAATCCCTTGCTTGTGTAGCCGAATTACAACTTACGTAAACAATTTTCTGAGGCTCAATTTTCAGTAGTTGTTCAATAACATCTTTGTGCATTCCGTCTCTTGGTGGATCGGTAATTATCACATCGGGTTTTCCATGTTTTGCAATAAAAGCCTCATTAAAAACTACTTTCATATCTCCCACAAAAAAATCACAATTGGTAATATTATTTCTTTTGGCATTGGCTTTAGCGTCTTCAATTGCTTCAGGAACACTTTCTACACCAATTACTTTTTTAGCTTTTTTAGAAACAAATTGTGCAATAGTTCCGGTTCCTGTATACAAATCGTAAACAATTTCATTACCAGTTAATCCAGCAAAATCTCTTGTTATTTTATACAATTCAAATGCTTGGTCAGAATTGGTTTGATAAAATGATTTTGCATTAATACTAAATTTCAAACCCTCCATTTCTTCCAAAATGTAATCTCGGCCTTTGTACAATTTGATAATGGTATCATACAAAGTATCATTTGCTTTTTGGTTAATTACGTATTGCAATGAAGTTATTTGGGGAAATTTTTCATATAAATGATCTAAAAGTAGTTCCCGATTTTGTTTATCATCTTCAAAAAACTGAATCAATATCATGATTTCACCTGTTGATGCAGTTCTTAACATCAAGGTTCTTAATAATCCTTCATGACTTCTTGGATTAAAGAAAGTAAGGTTTTTTAAGTTGGCAAAATCTCTAATTTCGTTACGAATCGCATTGGAAGGATCTTCTTGAAGATGGCATTTATTGATGTCCAAAATTTTGTCCCACATTTTAGGAATATGAAATCCAAGTGCATTTCTATTTCCTAAATCTACTTCGCTTTCAATTTCATCTTGCGTTAACCATCGGCTGTTTGAAAAACCAAACTCCATTTTATTTCTATAGAAAAACTGTTTTTCAGATCCTAAAATAGGTTCGAATTCAGGAAGTTCTATTTTTCCAATTCTTTGCAAATGGTTTTTTACTTCATTTTGTTTGTATAATAGTTGTTGGCTGTATTTCATATTTTGCCATTTACAACCACCACAAACCCCAAAATGTTCACATATAGGTTCAATTCTGTGTTCAGAAAACTCATGAAATCGCACCGCTTTCCCTTCGTAATAGGCTTTTCTTTTCTTTAATGTTTGAATATCAACTACGTCACCAGGAACTACATTTGGAATAAAGATAACTTTTCCATCGGGTGCTTTTGCTACTGAAACGCCTTTAGCACCAGCGTCAAGAACTTTTATATGATCGAATACGATTTTGTTTGTGATTTTTTTAGACATAGCGCAAAAATAAGTTTTTATAAATCCAAAAGTTGAATATTTTGATAAATTTTTAAGTAAATGATACTAAAGCAGGAGTGTAAAAATTAAAATCCTTCAAAAACACCTAAACCAAATAATGCAAAATCATATTTTACAGGATCGTTCGGATCGTAAATTCTAAGTTTTGAATCGAGTTCAAATAGTGCTTTTCCGTCATTTTGAGTTCTTTGTAAAAGTCCTAATTTCCGAGCTACATTTCCAGAATGCACATCTAAAGGACAGGATAATTGAGATGGTGCTATTGATTTCCAAATTCCTAAATCGACGCCTTTGTTGTCTTGACGAACCATCCAGCGAAGAAACATATTGATTCTTTTGGCAGCAGAATTTCCCATTGGATCTGAAATGTGTTTTTCTGTTCTTGTTAAATGTGGCAATTCGAAAAATACTTTTTTGAATTCTGAAATGGCCGTTTGCATTGCTCTTGAATCGTTACTATTTATTTTGCCATTGTAAAAAACAGCTTCTAATCCATTATGGTTCGTATAGATATTTTTCAGACTCGTAACAAAATACTGAAAATCCAAACTGTTAAATGTTCTATGTACAAAAGTTTCCAGTCGCTCCAAATCATTTTCAGAATGCGACATCACAAAATCAAAAGGTGCATTTCCCATTAATGCCATCATGCGATGTGAATTTTTAATGATCATTTTCCGATTCCCCCATGAAATTGTTGCGCTTAAAAATCCTGCAATTTCAATGTCTTCTTTTTGTGAAAACAAATGTGGAATTTGAATGGGATCACTTTCAATAAAATTCGGATTGTTATACAATTCTACTTTTTCGTCAAGAAAAGATTTGATTTCGTTATTTGTCATTTTATAGTTGGAACCCTATAGATGGTTACTAATTTGCCCGTCAACCATAACCAATTTTCTATCAGCCATATCGGCTAATTCTTCGTTGTGGGTTACAATTACAAATGTTTGCCCATATTCATCACGTAATTTAAAAAACAATTGGTGCAAATTTTCTGCTGAAGTAGTATCTAAATTTCCTGAAGGTTCATCAGCAAAAATAATCGAAGGTTTGTTAATTAAGGCTCTGGCAACCGCAACACGTTGTTGTTCACCTCCTGAAAGTTCATTTGGTTTGTGGTTGATACGATGAGAAAGCCCAAGGTAATCTAATAATTTTTTAGCTTCTATTTCGGTTTCTTGCTTTGATTTATTAGCTATAAATGCGGGAATACATACATTTTCTAGGGCTGTAAATTCTGGTAATAATTGATGAAATTGAAAGATAAAACCCAAATTTAAATTTCGAAATTTAGATAATTCTTTATCGTTCATTGACAAAACGTTTTGACCATTTATGATCAATTCAGAAACCTGATCTCCATCTTTAGAAGAATTAGGTTTGTCTAACGTTCCTAATATTTGCAATAGCGTAGTTTTTCCTGCTCCCGATGAACCAACAATCGATACGATTTCCCCTTTTTGTATATGCAAATCAACCCCTTTTAGCACTTGGACTTGGTCGTAATATTTCACAATTTTTTTAGCTTCTATCATATCGGAACAGTTTTCGCAAAGAAACAAAGATTTTCACGATTATTGAAAATTACAAGTGATAAAATTATCCTACAAATTATAATATTTAGTTAATTGTAAATCGATAGCTTTCTATAATTGATAAATTTGTAAAAATTATTAAATATGAAAACGAAAATCAGTATTCTATTATCAATGTTAGCTTTTTCGTGTCAATCAAAAGAAAAAGTTCAAGATTTACCTCATTTAAAACCCAATAAAACAATGGAAATTCAAGATAAATTAGAAGTAGCAACATTTGCAGGTGGATGTTTTTGGTGTACCGAAGCTGTATTTTTAGAATTAGAAGGGGTTAAATCAGTTACCTCAGGTTATATTGGTGGGAAAACCATAAATCCAACTTACAAAGAGATTTGCAATGGCGATACAGGTCATGCCGAAGCAATCCAAATTATATTTAATCCAAGTAAAATATCTTTCGGCGAACTTCTAGAAGTGTTTTTTGCCACTCACGATCCTACTACATTAAACCGTCAAGGAAATGATTCAGGAACACAATATAGAAGTGAAATTTTCTATCATAATGAGAATCAAAAGAAGATATCTGAGGATTATATTGCTTTATTAAAAATGGAAAACACCTTTGGAAAGCCAATTGTAACGGTTATATCCGAAGC
This sequence comes from Flavobacterium sp., assembly GCA_029866065.1. Lineage (GTDB taxonomy): Bacteria > Bacteroidota > Bacteroidia > Flavobacteriales > Flavobacteriaceae > Flavobacterium. The sequence goes on along the minus strand of JARXAC010000058.1, from coordinate 108,419 downwards.
TACGAAGTTTTACGAAGCAGAGGATTACCATCAGAATTATTACAATCAAAATCAATCGCAAGGATATTGTAGTTACGTAATTACTCCAAAAGTGGAGAAAGTGAGAAAACTATTCAAAGAAAAACTTAAAAAATAATATTTTAAATATAAAAAAAAGCCACTCGAAAGTGGCTTTTTTTAGGTCTTATTTTTCTTCATTTTCATATTCAAAACTTCTACTAAAAGCGAGAAGGAAATGGCAAAATACAAATAGCCTTTTGGCACCACATCAACATGATTTCCAAAAAAGGAAGCGTTCGCCAAATGTGCCGCTTCTGTAATTAGCATAAAACCAATAAGTATTAAAAAGGTTAGACCTAATATTTGAATAGTGGGATGTTTATTTACAAAAATCCCAACTGGCAATGCAAATTGCATCATTACAAATACTGATATTACCACCGCTGTCACCATTATATAAATTGCACCTTCAACTCCATTTGTCATACCCACAGCAGTTAAAATACTATCAAATGAAAATACTAAATCGATTAACATTATTTGAATTAGTACTTTAGAAAATCGATTAGCTGCGGATTTTTTAAGTTGCTTTTCTTCAATCCCTTTTTCCTCAATTTTCTCACGAATTTCGGTTGTGCTTTTGTATAATAAAAATAAACCTCCTAGAAATAATATCAAGCTCTGACCAGTAATTTCGGCGGTAAACCAACTTAAATTAATAGTTATCCAAGATTCTTTCATAGCGATTAATACTGAAATCCCCAATAATAAAGCAATACGTAAAAACATTGCTAAAAACAATCCTATTTGTGTTGCTTTTTTCCGCTTTTCTTCGGGTAATTTTCCTGTGGCTATTGAAATGAAAATGATGTTATCAATTCCTAATACAATTTCTAAAAACGTTAATGTTAATAAGGCAATCCAGGCACTTGGGTTTAAAAAAACTTCCATTCAAATAAGTTGTATAATTATTGTTTTATTGCAATTCCTTTTTGCTTTTCGTCACTTCCAACGATTCCAAATTCAAAGGTATAAGAATTTTTTGTAGTTGACACTATTTTCATGCTAATTGCTTTTTTTTCTTGAATATTTTTCGGGTGTAATTTCTGCAAAACGAACTCGCAATCATTCACCCAACGCACCGTTGCAGTATCAGTTTTACCCTCGTAAGTTTCAATTTGCATTGTTTCGGTACGTTCAAAAACAGTAGTTTTTTTAACACCATTCACCACAAAATCAAACTGGAATTGGCCCGTTTTAAAGTCCTTGCAATTTCGTTCCACATCATAACACGAAGTTAAAATCAATAGTGAGAAGAAGAATAGTATTTTTTTCATTTCTTATTTTTTTGGAGCTTTTTCCCGCTGTCATTCCAAATCCTCGCTAAAAAGCTAGGGATTTTCCCTTCCATCGGGGCTAGTTATTCGATTTTAATATCATATTTATCCAATAATCCAACGATTCCCTGCGTCGAAAATTTTGCTTTCCGCATTGGATTAAATTCTGGGTCAATTTTGAAATTTTGTGCTAATATAAAATCAGCTTCAGCCAATTGTGTATCATTAAAAATAGCACCATCAAGATTACTATTCTCAAATACAGAATTTGATAAATTGGCACCTATAAAAGTCACTTCCTTTAAAGACGAATTCATAAATCTTGTTTTCAACATTTTTTTATTGGCAAACGAGGCATAATCTAATACACACTCTTCAAAACCGACATTAAATAAAAAGTCGTCACATTCATGAAACTGAATTCCAAGCAATTTACAATTGATGAAATCCACTGTTTTCAATCCCGAACTTCTTAATTTGGTCATGGAGAGATTGCAATCGTAAAATTCACAATCCATAAAAGTATTATTTGAAAAATCACTATTTGAAAAATCACATTTTTTAAAAATACAACCTTCAAACTCCCGATTGTTGATTCTACTATTTATAGAAATGACTTTCTCAAAAGTCTTATTGATGTGAATTAAGGCATCCATTATTTATTAAAAAGGCTTTTCATTATTGTATTTAAACCCTTATACAACATTAACATTGCAGTAATGCCAATACCGATTCCAATTGCTAAAATCAAATAATAAAGCGGCTGCAATTTATTAATAAATGCAAAATGAATCACAGCAGGGCCAATGAATAAGCAGGGTATGGAAATAGTGATGTATTTTATTCCTTTACTCAATAATTCTTTATTGGTATTCATCTTATTTATTTTCTGTTAAATAATGATCCACAGCTTTTCTAACGCTTCCATATTGTTCTAATAATTCCGCACCAATTTCATAAGTTACAGGAATTTCACCCATAATCATTTTTACGCCACGATCTACAAGTTTGCTGTTGCTCAATTGCATGTCCACCATTTTATTTCCCTTGACTTTCCCCAATTGAATCATTGTTGCCGTTGAAATCATATTCAGCACTAATTTTTGTGCTGTTCCTGCTTTCATTCGAGAGCTACCGGTTACAAATTCGGGACCAACTACCACGTCTATTGGGAATTTTGCTGTTTGCGAAAGCGGACTTTCTGCATTACAAGAAATAGAACCTGTAATAATATTATTTTCATTACACGCTTTCAAACCTCCAATAACATAAGGTGTTGTTCCTGAAGCCGCAATTCCAATGACAACATCATTTTCAGAAATGGTATGTTCTTGCAAATCAATCCAGGCTTGTGTTGGATTATCTTCAGCATTTTCTACCGCTCTGCGAATGGCTTTGTCACCACCAGCAATGATTCCATTTACCAAATCAAAAGGCACTCCGAAAGTTGGCGGACATTCTGAAGCATCAACAATTCCTAACCGCCCAGAAGTTCCTGCTCCAATATAAAAAAGGCGCCCTCCCAATTGCATTTTAGCTACTATTTGAGCAACCAAAAGTGAAATTTGAGGCAGTGCTTTTTCAACTGCAAATGGCACCGTTTTATCTTCCTGATTGATATTAAATAACAATTCCTGAACCGACATTTTTTCTAAATGTTCGTATTTTGAAGTTTGTTCAGTGGTTTTAATAAATGTCATTTTTCAGGTTCAAAGATTGATGTTCAAAGTTACAAAGTTTTTATTTAAAGGACTATTGTAAATTTAGCAATTTTTTTGTGTTGGGGGAAGCAATTTAAATAAAATAAGCCATTGCTATTCCTAAAATAATCATTGAAATTTTAGCAATATTAAATTTGTGCCCTTCGCCACTTTCAAAAATTATGGTTGAGGAAATATGGAACAATATTCCAATGACAACAGCTGTAATTTCAATGTAATAATCGTTTAAAAAGGGAAGAATATCCGAAAGTAACGTTCCTAATGGAGTCATGATTGCAAAGGAAATCATAAACAAGAATATCGCTTTTTTATCCAATTGTGCATTTACAAAAAAGGTAGTTAAAATGATTGCGATTGGAAAATGATGAATGGCGATCCCTAATGCCAATTTGTGTTGGTGGCTTACTGGAAAACCCTCTAAAAGTGCGTGAATGCTCAAACTTATGAATAAAAGCCAAGGCATTTTGAACATTTTTTCGTGACCGTGTACGTGACCGTGTTCAGCGCCTTTTGAGAAAAATTCTAAAATAATTTGGAACAAAATTCCCAACATAATATACAATCCAACCGATGAGTTGTGCGCTTCATAAAGCGTTGGCAATAAATGCATAACTGTTAATGAAAGCAAGAATGAACCGCTGAAAGCCAATAATAATTTTAAGTTTTTCTTGGCTTCGGGTTTTAGAAATAATGCAAATACATATCCAATTAAAACGGATAGTAAAGGCAATAGTAAGGGGAAATAAGTGTTCATTATTTGAAAATCATTATTAATCTTTCACTTTCTAATTTATGGAATTTCTTCAAGCGATAATCGCCAAAAATATCCAATAAATAAATATCGGCTTTTTCCATCATGGTTTCAAAATCTTCTAAAGTTAAGGCTTTTACTTTTTCGGTAAAATGATATTTTTCGCCGTTAACTTCAAAATCTATTTCTTTATAAATATGATTTTCTTTTAAATAGCGTTTGATTTGAAAGTCAATATTGTCAACCCTTTTCACTTCGTCTGGTACTAAATTAGCCAATACATTTGGCACGTTCATAAAGTCAATTACGGCAAATCCGTACTCTGAAATACTGTCTTTTATAGCTTTTAAAGTCGTTAAATTGTCTTCGTCATTTTCAAAATAGCCAAAACTTGTAAATAAATTTAATATGGCATCGAATTTTTGTTCGAATGGTTTTCGCATATCGTGTTCTACAAAATTTAAGGTTTCATTCTCTGATTTTTTTGCAAAAGCGATACTATTTGATGACAAATCAGCACCTGTAACATCAAATCCCATTTGGTTTAAATAGATGGAATGACGCCCTTTTCCACAAGCCAAATCTAAAATTTTCGCATCTACAGGAAGGTTTAAATAATGAACGATAGTATCCATAAACAACTGCGCTTCTTCTTCATCACGTTCTTTGTAAAGGATGTGATAATAAGGAGAATCGAACCAAGAGGCAAACCAATTTTGTATTTTAGGATTTGCAGTTTGGGTGCTTGTATTTTTTAAATCTGACATTTATCAATTTGATTTCATTTAAAATACAAATTTAGACTATTTTTGCTAAATATAATGATAACAAATCCTCCTTTGGGGGTTAGGGGGCTATGGAAAATTTTAAAATGATCGCCAAAACCTTCTTCGGTTTTGAAGAAATCTTAGCAAATGAGTTGAAAATGCTTGGCGCACAGGATGTTGAACAAGGTGTGAGAATGGTTAGTTTCAAAGGTGACAAAGGTTTTATGTACAAAGCAAACCTATCTTTGAGAACTGCCTTGAAGGTATTAAAACCGATTTATTTTTTTAAAGCTACGAACGAACAAAACTTATATAAAGGCGTTCAAGGCGTTAATTGGTCAAAATACATAGGTGCAAACCAAACTTTTGTAATTGATGCAACGGTACATTCTAACAATTTTAATCATTCTGAATTTGTTTCTCAAAAATGTAAAGATGCTATTGTTGACCAATTTAGAGATAGAACCGGACAACGCCCAAGTATTGATAAAATCCATCCTGATTTAAGAATTAATATTCATATTGATAAAGACCAAGTTTCAATAGCCTTAGATACTTCAGGAAATTCATTGCACCAACGAGGTTACAGAACAGCGACCAATATCGCACCAATTAATGAAGTTTTGGCTGCGGGGATTTTATTGCTATCTGGTTGGGACGGTCAAACTGATTTCTTAGATCCTATGTGTGGTTCAGGAACTTTCCTTGCCGAAGCAGCTATGATTGCTTGTAATATTCCAGCAAACATTAACAGAAAAGAGTTTGCGTTTGAGAAATGGAACGATTGGGATAACGATTTATTTGATTCAATTTTGGAATCATTATTGAAAAGAGTTCGAGAATTTCATTATACTATAAAAGGTTTTGATAAAGCACCAAGCGCCGTAAATAAAGCAAAAGACAATATCAAAAACGCCAATTTAGATGAATATGTTATCATTAAGGAGTATAATTTTTTTGAAAGTGAAAAGAGTTCTGAAGGGAAGTTACATATTGTATTTAATCCTCCATATGATGAGCGTTTGGATATTCACATGGAAGGATTCTACAAGAATATTGGAGATACTTTAAAAAAGAATTACCCAGGAACCAATGCGTGGTTCATTACAGGAAATTTAGAAGCATTGAAATTTGTAGGACTAAAACCTTCAAGAAAAATTAAGTTATTTAATGCTAGTATTGAAGCTCGTTTGGTGAAATATGAAATGTATGAAGGTAGTAAAAGAACCAAATTCCAAGTGGTAGAAAATCCCACTGATTAAATTTATAATTATGACTAAATTACAAGTTATAGCTTTCGTTTTTCAATTGTTATGTTTTGCAGTTTTGTTTATTCTAAGTAGAATTTTATTCGAAAAGTTTTCAAATTTAACAGGTTTTTGGTTACCAATTACGTCTTTTGTTGTAAGTACACTATTGGCTCCTAAATTTCAAGCAGTAAAAACGAATGAGGGCGAAAAGCTATTTATGAAATGGTTATTCATAAAAGGAATTAAAGAAATTAAGTAACTTACTATTTCTTATTGGATTCTTTTTTTGAGGTAGATTTTGTTTTATACAAAGGTAAAAAGTAGGAAGCGCTATAATTAAAACCTATTCCGAAATCACCGTTATAAGTACGATTAAAACCAGGAATATACAAATTATCAAAATTGTCAGGTTTTGAATTTGTTAATAATCTATTCAGTCTTATACTAAATCCCAAATAGATATTATTTACTAATTCCGTTTTTAAACCCAACACAACCTCAAACCATTGGGAAGTGAGGCCGTTGTATTTTTCACCTGATTGTACTGTTGGGGCTTCTGGATAATAAGTAGAAGTATTGTATAACTTATAGGAATTTAGCGTTTGGCTAAAAGTACTTGCTCCGTACCGCAGTCCTAAATAAATCATATTTCGCATATCGAGCCAATTTTCATAAGAATTATAATCAAACCCAATCTTTAAATAGGTTCCTTGTGTGGTAAAACTTAATCGATCATCCTCAACGGTTGCATTTTCATTCCCTAATTCACCAGCGAGGTAATAATTTTTTGTCACTCTGTAGTCGCCTATAAATTCAATTCCTTTGTAATTTTTATCATAAATAGATTGTGCCAATTTGGAAATATCAGCTCCAAATCGGATTCCGTATTTTTCAATTTTTGAGGGTATGCTGTCTGTTTTTTTTGTTTGAGCAATCACTAAAAAGGATGTCAAAATCAGAAGAATACTAAAAGTAAATTTTGACATGTATCTCATTTTCATTTGTTATATTTGAGGAAGTAATCTCTACATTTTGAATCCAATAACCATCGGGTATTGAAGTTTCAGTTTTAATATATGGCGAGGTAGAATTAAAAATGAAATTAGTCTTGTATCCACACGCCCTTGAAACAAATAGATTTTGTCTAGTGTAATTAAATTGAAGAAAATCTTCGTTATCAATCGTTACATCAGTGCTATTTAAAATAAAGCTATACTTTGTTAAATCTTGAGTTATTCTTAAAGGAATTTGAATTTTACTAGAACCTGTGAACGCTAAACTGGTAGTAGAATTTATTTCTTTTACAGCTAAATTGGTAATATTTTTTTTTACCAAAGGATTTAACATATCATAAAATTCAATAATCAATTTTGGAGTTGTGGCAGTTGTTGCCTCACAAATATCGTCCTTTTCGCAGCTTGAAAAAGAAATTGAAAGTAAACAGATAAATAGAAGATATATCTTTTTCATTTATGATATTATATTTGAATTATACGAATCAATCCTTCTTTAATGCTTCCTCGTATTTTTCTCCAACTATTTTCCAATTTATTATTTTAAAAAAGGCATCGATATAGTTTTTTCGAGAATTTTGATATTCTAAATAGTAGGCATGTTCCCAAACGTCAAGCGCTAAAATTGGTTTTCCACGAACCTCAGCTTTTGGCATTAAAGGATTGTCTTGGTTGGGGGTAGTAGTCACTTTTAATTTTCCTGAACTATCTACAATTAACCAAGCCCATCCGGACCCAAATAAATTGTTTGCTGCGTTTTTAAATTGGTTTTTAAATCCATCGAGTGAACCAAAATCTCTATTTATACCCATAGCTAGAGTATCTTTAGGTTGGCTCCCAGATTTTGAACCGATACATTCAAAAAATAAGGAATGGTTGTAATATCCACCTGCATTATTTCTTATGTTTAAACTGTCAGAATTTGATTTTGCTAATATTTCCTCTATTGATAAATCTTCATAATCAGTTCCCTTTATACTTTTATTTAAACTATTAACATAATTTAAATAGTGCTTCGAATAATGCAATTGCATAGTTCCAGCTTCAATTTCTGGCGAAACAGCGTCGTAAGCATATGGTAATTTTAAAAGTTCAAATGCACCTTCATTCGCTTCAATATCATTTGGGGATCCAATTGTAAATTTTTCTTCTGCTGTTGGAAGAGGCACTTCTACAACTTCGGTTAGTTTTTTATTATTACAAGAAATTACTAGGGTTAGTAATGAAAAACACAGTAAGTATAATTTTGCCTTTTTCATGATTTTATTTTTTTATGCAATGACAGTATATTTTCAATGTATAACTCTTTCGCTTCTTCAACTGATAAATGACTTATTTGCATCCATGCATTGGTTTTAAAAGCATTTCTTAAGTCAAAATTTGAATTTTGCATTCCATTTGAAGTTCCAAATGTAGCTTGTTTATAATAGGCATATAATCGTAATTGTACATCTTGAGGCAATGAATCCTGCGACATTTTTGAAGCAATTTTCACAGCTTCAGCGAATCTAGTTTCTAAGTCACTTCTGTCCATTTATTATTTGATCGCAATTATTGTTTTACCTCCAACTGCTTTTTCATTAAGTTTTACAATAATTTCTGTTCCCAGAGGCAAAAATAAATCTACTCTTGACCCAAATTTAATAAAACCTGCATCATTTCCTTGAATAACTTGAGTTCCTTCTTCGGCATAATTTATAATTCTCTTAGCTAACGCCCCAGCAATTTGACGGTATAATATTTCTCCAAACACCTTATTTTCAACAACAATAGTCGTTCTTTCGTTCTCTTCACTTGCCTTAGGATGCCAAGCAACTAAAAATTTTCCTGGATGGTATTTACTGAATTTTACTAAGCCATTTACAGGATATCTGGTAACGTGAACGTTTATAGGCGACATAAAAATCGATACTTGCATTCGCTTATCTTTAAAATACTCCCCTTCAAATACTTCCTCAATTACGACTACTTTTCCATCTACTGGAGCAATAATGTGATTGTCGTTAATAGTTACTTTTCTAATAGGATTTCTAAAAAATTGTAAAACTATTATTAGTAATAATAAAACGACTATTTCAATAGTTTTTTGCAACCAAATAGTTGAAATAAATTTATCCGCTAACAATAAAAATAATACTGTTACAGTAGTTGAAATTAATATAATTTTTCCTCCTTCTTTATGAAACATAATTTAAAATTTTATAAAATAAAAATATGAATGGCGCTACAAATATAACACTATCTAAACGATCTAAAACACCTCCATGACCAGGCATTATTTTCCCACTGTCTTTTACTCCAGCAACTCTCTTAAATTTAGATTCAATTAAGTCGCCAATTGTCCCTATAACACCAACAATTGTAGCAATAATTGTCCAAATCAAAATAGATTTATCACGAAATTGTTCGGATGGTTTTATTAAATACATCGAAATTAAATACCCTACAAATATCGAAAAAATCAATCCTCCAAAAAAACCTTCAACCGTTTTTTTTGGAGATATTTTTTCAAATAATTTATGCTTGCCTATAGATTTACCTATAATATAAGCAAATGTATCGTTGGTCCAAATTAAAATAAATAAGCCTATAATTATTTTAGGATTATAATCTTTAATACCAAATGAGATTTTTGTTATGAAAATAAAAGGCAGTGTAATGTAGCCCAAAAGGTATAAATATTTTGATAGGTTGCTTATTTTAAGATTTTTATTGTCAAATAAAAATACGATACATTTTAAAGAAATTAGTAGGGTAGTGGTAAGTAAAACAATATCAAGTAATTGAATATCAAATGATTTAGTACTATCATAATTACTAATTAAAGTTATTATAACATATAAAGAGGAACCAAATATAATAGGAATTAGTTTGTTAACTTGTATAAGATTACAAAATTCAATTAGGGAGATAACTAAGAATATTCCAAATAAAATTAAAAAACTTTCTGTTGAATAAAGAATCGAAGCAAGTAATAAAAGTACGTAAACAGCTCCTGAAATACCTCTTTTTAGAGTTTCACCCATTTTACAAATCCTCTAAAAGCAATAAATAAAGATTCTTTGCTGAACTTCCATAATGTAAAAAGTCATCTTCTTTAACTTTTTCAAAATACTTAATTGTAGTAATATTCGTTGGATAATTCTTTAGGTATTTATTTTTTATCATACGAAGTCCATCGCTAGTGCTTTCAACAATCTGACTTGTGGTAGCAAAAACAATGATGTTAGTTGGTAATTCATTTGGTTTGTTCTGCTTAATTTGTATTGAAGAGAACAAAATAGAACCTTCTTCAGCAATTAAATTCTCACATGTAGCGAATAAAAATTTAGGATTAGTTGGTTGGTTATAACTAAGTTTGTTTTCATCTAATAAATTAAATAATCCTGAATCAAAGCAAAGAACTTCCGATTCAAACCAGTCATTTTCTTCTAAAATATTCTCAAATTGATCTTTTATTTCAGTTAAATTTTCGCAATACAAAAATTTACCACCATTTTTTTTGAAGTTAAAAGTGAATCTTTCATCAACAGGTAAAGACTGGTCCGATCCTGAACGATTGAATTCACTATAGTTATCCTCTTCCGAGGAATCGTCACTAGAACCAAAAAATTTTCTAAAAAGACTCATACTAATTTTTAAATATTTAGCTTGTTTTAACAAAACATTCAAAGATAAAAAAAATCTTAATTCAAATATGTTTTTTGAATTAAGATTTTTTTAATTTTCATCAATTTTATTAATTATTTAGCAGTTTCTTCTAAAATAATAGGGTCAAATGGTCTTTTACCGAATATTGCTTCCAAGTCATCTTTGAAAATCACCTCTTTTTCAATTAAAATATCCGCTAATAAATTCAATTTGTCTTTATTTTCTGATAAAATAGTTATAGCTCTTTGGTACTGGTTTTCAATTAATGTTGAAATCTCTTTATCAATTACCATCGCAGTATCTTCTGAATAGGGTTTTGAAAAGCTATATTCACTTTGGCCAGTGGAATCATAGTAAGTGATATTTCCTAATTTTTCATTTAATCCATAAATCGTTACCATAGCTCTTGCTTGTTTGGTAACCTTTTCTAAATCGCTTAATGCACCTGTTGAAATTCTGTCGAAAACTACTTTTTCAGCAGCGCGTCCACCCATTGTGGCACACATTTCATCTAACATTTGTTCGGTGCGAACAATTAATCGCTCTTCTGGTAAATACCAAGCTGCACCCAAACTTTGACCTCTAGGAACAATTGTTACTTTAATCAATGGGGCTGCATGTTCTAACATCCAACTCACTGTTGCGTGCCCTGCTTCATGAACTGCTATTGCTCTTTTTTCGTCAGGGGTAACAATTTTATTTTTCTTTTCAAGTCCTCCTACAATTCTATCTACGGCATCTAGAAAATCTTGTTTATCAACTGCAGTTTTGTTATTTCTTGCGGCTATTAAAGCAGCTTCGTTACAAACATTGGCAATGTCAGCTCCAGAAAATCCAGGTGTTTGTTTAGCTAGAAAGTCGGTATCTAAACCTTCTACTTTTTTTAACGGAGCAAGGTGAACTTCAAATATTTCTTTACGTTCTCTAATGTCAGGTAAATCAACAAATATTTGTCTATCAAATCGTCCCGCTCTCATTAAAGCTTTATCCAAGACATCGGCTCTATTGGTTGCGGCTAAAACAATTACATTTGAATTGGTTCCAAATCCATCCATTTCAGTTAGTAATTGATTTAACGTATTTTCACGTTCATCATTTCCACCCGACATATTGTTTTTTCCACGAGCTCTTCCAACGGCATCAATTTCATCAATGAAAATAATTGCCGGTGATTTTTCTTTTGCTTGTTTGAATAAATCTCGAACTCTTGAAGCACCTACACCTACAAACATTTCAACAAAATCAGATCCTGATAATGAAAAAAATGGAACTTGCGCCTCCCCAGCTACAGCTTTCGCCAATAATGTTTTTCCAGTTCCTGGAGGCCCTACTAATAAGGCTCCTTTTGGAATTTTACCACCTAAATTGGTATACTTTTCAGGGTTTTTTAAGAATTCTACTATTTCTTGAATTTCTTCTTTTGCACCTTCAAGTCCAGCAACATCTTTAAAAGTAGTTTTGATGTCTGTTTTTTCGTCAAATAATTTTGCTTTTGATTTTCCAATATTGAAAATTTGACCGCCACCACCACCGGCACCTCCATTCATTCTTCTCATGATAAAAACCCAAAGGCCTAATATTAGAAGAAATGGCAGTATCATTTGCAATAAATCCCCCCAATTGCTCTTCGGAAGAAAGCTGTATTCTCTTAATTTGTTTGTTTTTACAGCTGCTTCCAACTTATTTTGAAAAATCTCATCATTACCAATTTCTAAAGTATAATGAGGGCCTTTATTTGGTCGGTTTAACATGTCGTTTGCAACTGCTTTATGAACAGGATCTTTCACGGCTTCGGGAGTTAAATAAACCTCAGCTTCGGATTTATTGTAAACGATTACTTTTGCAACTTGCCCTTTTTCAAGGTATTCGTTGAATTTTGAAGACGATGTTTTTAATGGTTCCTCAAAACTTGAGCCACCAGTTATAAAGCTTATAAATAAAAATAATAGTGCAACTGCACCATAAATTAGCCAAGGACTAATTTTTATTTTTTTAGGATTTTGATTGTTTTCTGAAGCCATTTATTTAATTTTTCTTAATATTTATTCTCTATTGAAGTGATTTTTGCATCACCCCAAAGACTTTCAATGTTATAATATTCTCTTATATTTTTTTGAAATACGTGAACTACAATATTCACATAATCCATTAAAACCCATTCTGCATTTTCCATCCCTTCCACATGCCAGGGTTTGTCTTTTATTTCTTTTGAAACTGTTTTTTGAACTGAATTTACTATAGCGCTAACTTGAGTGTTAGAATTTCCATTACAAATCACAAAATAATCACAGGCTGAATTATCTATTGCTCTTAAATCTAAAATGTCAATATCATTTCCTTTTACTTCCTCAATCCCTTTAATAATGTTTGTTAACAAAACATCATTGCTGTTATTCTTTTTAGCCATTTAATAATTTTATGTTTTTTGCAAAGTTACCATTTTTTGTACTTAATTTTGAAACTTATTTCAAGTTTAAATTAACATACCCTTATTTTGCTTCATGATATTAATCAAACTCGATGCCATAGATTCCACTAACGATTTTCTAAAGCAGTTGTCAGTTGAACAAGCATTGGAGAATTTCACTGTTGTAACAGCTGAAAATCAAACGAATGGTAAAGGTCAAATGGGAGCTGTATGGGATTCTGAAACTGGTAAAAACCTTATATTTAGTGTTTTAGTAAAAAATGTATTAAATAACATTACTGAAATTTTTGATTTGAATGTTGCGGTTGCCTTGTCCGTTTTAAAAACATTAGAAAAAAATAATATTCCTAATTTATCAATTAAATGGCCAAACGACATATTGTCAGATAATAAGAAGGTAGCGGGAATATTAATTGAAAATACCATCAAGAATAACGGAGAAATCACCTCAATCATTGGCGTAGGATTGAATGTGAACCAATTAAATTTTGACAACCTTCCCAAAGCTTCTTCTTTGGCAGTGATAATGAAAAAGGAATTGGATAAAGAAGTTATTCTAATACAATTGATAGAATCTTTGAAATCGAATTGCGATTTAATTCAAAATAAATCGGTATCTAAATTATGGAATAGCTATAACAATAATTTATTTAAAAAAGCAATTCCAATGGCTTTTTCATTACCCGATGGAACTAAATTCATGGGAATAATTAAAAGTGTAAATTCCTCCGGTAAATTGGAATTAAAATTACAAAACGATACTGTCGAAACTTTTGGAATAAAAGAAATTCAGTTGCTTTATTAAATGCATTTGAATTTATAATTTATACATATTTTCAGATAAAGTCTCGATGAATTTCGTAATTGGTCCTTTCACCATCATCGCCATCATTGCGTTAAATTCTCCTTCAAAAAGCAATTGCACTTCTGATAAAGAATCTGAAACCGCTTCAATATTTGCAGTTAATGTAAACGGTAATTTGTCACTTGCCGCACCTAAAACAATTTTAGAATTTGGAGTTTTATCCTTTATTCTCAATTTAATTTCTGGCATTCCTTTTAATCCAAATATAAAAGATTCGGCGTCAATAACTTCAAATTTCGCAATGCTATCAGGCATTAATTTTTCAAAATTCGTAACATCACACAAGGCTTCAAATAGATAGGAAGCAGTTTTTTCAACGGTAACTTTTGGACTTTCTAAATTCATAATAGTTGGAATTTAATGCTATTTATTTCCCCAAGTTGAAGGACTTTTTCTCCATTCTTGCAAGGTGATTTCTTCTTCTTCAGTGATGTATCTTTTGGCTACAGCCAATGGTAAAAGGTTCTCGTAATTACTCAAAGTATACAAATCAACATTTGCATTTTTGAAATTATCAGAAGCAATATCAAAACCATAACTGAATATGGCAGCCATTCCTTTAACATTTGCACCAGCTTCTTTTAAAGCTTCAACAGCTAGTAAACTACTATTTCCAGTACTAATTAAATCTTCCACCACAATTACGTTTTGCCCTTTTTGTAAATAACCTTCCACTTGGTTCAATCGACCGTGTTTTTTAGGCTCTGGACGAACATATACGAATGGTAATCCCAAACTCTCGGCAACAAGTGTCCCTATTCCAATTGCTCCAGTGGCTACACCTGCAATTACATCTGGTTTCCCAAATTGTTTTTCGATATTTTTAGAAAATTCATCTCGAATGTAATTTCTAACTGCTGGAAATGAGAGCGTTATCCTATTATCACAATAAATAGGGGAGTTCCATCCTGAAGCCCAGGTAAAAGGATTTCGTGGATTCAATTTAATTGCATTAATTTGTAAAAGCAATTCGGCTGTTTTTTCGGCTGTGTCTTTATTAAAAATCATAGTACAAATGTATAAAGTTTTTGTCAACGATAAACCACTTTTTTTAACAAATCATATCTTCAAAGAAACAGATTTTCAACTATTCTTACTTGAAAGTGTTGATTTCAAGCAGCTTATCGTAAAATATTTCCAAAATAAAATTCAAAAAGCTTATTTGTACCATCCCGATGAAAAAGAAATAATGAAGGTTTTAAAGACTAAAATCCCTGTTAACAAGGCTGGTGGTGGATTGGTTTACAATAAAAATTGCGAAGTTTTATTCATTTTCAGAAACGGTAAATGGGATTTGCCGAAAGGCGGAACCGATAAAGGCGAAGAAATTGAAGACACCGCCATGCGCGAAGTGGAAGAAGAAACCGGCGTAAACGGATTGTCAATTTCAAAAAAACTTCAAAAAACCTATCACATTTTCAAACGCAACGGGGTTTACAAACTAAAAATTACCCATTGGTTTGAAATGCATTCTACCTATGATGGAATTCCCATTGGTCAAGCCGAAGAAGGAATTGAAAAAGTAGAATGGAAAAACCCAGAACAAATTAAAGAAGCGCTGAAAAATTCCTACGAAAACATCAAACTATTATTTGAAGAATACAAATAAACGTCTTGTTTACCTATCTCCCAATTTATAATTCATAATTTATAATTCTAAATTAATTATTGGGTTTACCTTTGCAAAATGAAAACGAAATACCATTCCAATAATATACTTCTCAATTTAGGTATTGAAAACCTAAACGAAATGCAAATTGCTGCGCAAGAAACCATTTTAAGCGACAATAATATTCTTTTATTATCACCAACAGGTTCTGGGAAAACATTGGCTTTCTTGTTGCCAATATTCGAAATGTTGCAACCTGAAATTCTTTCGGTACAATGTTTAATTTTAGTTCCTTCACGAGAATTGGCTTTGCAAATTGAACAAGTTTGGAAAAAAATGGGAACCGATTATAAAGTAAATGTTTGCTATGGTGGACATTCCATTGATACCGAAATAAAAAATTTGAGCAATCCTCCAGCCGTTTTAATTGGAACTCCAGGACGAATTGCCGATCATATTGACAGAGGAACTTTTCGTTTAGACAAAATTCAAACGTTAGTTTTAGATGAATTTGACAAATCATTGCAATTGGGTTTTCACGAGCAAATGTCATTTATCATTGGAAAATTAACCAAACTAAACAAGCGCGTTTTGGTTTCGGCAACTTCCGATATTGAAATTCCAAAATACACGCGAGTAATCAATCCTACCATTTTAGATTATATTCCTGCCGAAGAAGAACACACTAATCTGTCTATGAAATTGATAGTTTCTAAAGAAAAAGATAAAATAGGAAGTTTGATCAATTTGATTTGTACTTTAAAATCACAATCGGCTTTGATTTTTTGTAACCACCGCGACGCTGCCGAACGCATCAGCGATACGTTGAACGAAAAAGGAATTTATTCTACCTATTATCACGGTGGAATGGATCAGGATGAACGCGAACGCGCCTTAATTCAGTTCAGAAATGGAAGTGTTAGTTATTTGGTCACCACCGATTTAGCGGCTCGTGGATTGGATATTCCAGAAATGAAACACGTTATTCATTATCATTTGCCATCAAAAGCCGATGAATTCACTCATAGAAACGGTCGAACCGCTCGTATGTTGGCTTCCGGAACGGCTTATATTATCGCTCACGAAAGCGAGAAAAAGATGGATTACATCGATTATGGAATGGAAGTATTGAAAATTGAAAATGCTACAACATTGCCAAAACCACCTGAATTTCAAACGATTTACATCAGTGGCGGAAAGAAAAACAAGCTTAATAAAATTGATATTGTAGGTTTCTTTTCTCAAAAAGGAAAACTCGAAAAAGGCGATTTAGGATTAATCGAAGTGAAAGATTTCATTTCGTTTGCAGCCGTAAAATTCAATAAAGTTAAGGACTTACTTCATATTATTCGAGATGAAAAAATGAAGGGTAAAAAATACAAAATTGAAGTAGCCAGAAAAGTGTTAAAGAAAGTAGAGGAGTAGTTAGATTTTAGATTTAGTAAAGTAAAATTTTAATAAAACATCAATATTACAAAACAAACTTAAATTTAGTTTTATTCAAACAATAAACCCACTAAAAATAATTTATTAGCGGGTTTTTTTATTGGGGTTATTAAATTCCCACAAAGTTACTCGGAGTAATTTTCATTAATTCAGCTTTAATTTCTTCAGAAACTTCCAGAGTGGTTATGAAATTATGAATCGCATTTTTATCAATAGCTTCGTTTGTTCTTGTCAATCCCTTTAAAGCTTCGTATGGGTTAGGATAACCCTCTCTTCTCAAAATAGTTTGGATGGCTTCAGCAACCACGGCCCAGTTTTTTTCTAAATCTTCATGAAATTTAGGCTCGTTTAATAGCAATTTGTTTAACCCTTTTAGTGTCGATTCAAAGGCAATTAAAGTATGCCCCATTGGCACACCAATATTTCTCAAAACGGTACTATCAGTCAAATCACGTTGCAATCTTGAGAGTGGTAATTTTGCCGAAAGATGTTCAAAAATAGCATTGGCCATGCCTAAATTACCTTCTGAATTTTCAAAATCTATTGGGTTTACTTTATGTGGCATCGCCGAAGAGCCAATTTCCCCGGCTCTTATTTTTTGCTTAAAATATTCCATAGAAACATAGGTCCAAATATCTCTGTCTAAGTCAATTATAATGGTATTGATTCTTTTTAAAGCATCAAAAAACGCAGCAAAATGATCGTAATGTTCTATTTGTGTGGTTGGAAAAGAATGGTGCAACCCTAGGTTTTCTTCTACAAAATGACTTCCAAATTTTTTCCAGTCAATTTGCGGGTAAGCCACATGATGGGCGTTGTAATTTCCTGTAGCACCACCAAACTTAGCGGCAAATGGAATATTGAATAATAAACGCATTTGTTCTTCTAATCGTTCCACAAACACACCAAATTCCTTTCCTAAACGGGTAGGAGAGGCAGGCTGTCCGTGGGTTTTTGCCAACATTGGAATGTCTTTCCATTCAACACTTAAGTCTTTTAATTTTGAGATTAACGCAATTAAAGAGGGTAAATAAATATTTTCGAAGGCTTCTTTTGTAGATAATGGAATTGCTGTATTATTAATATCTTGAGAAGTCAATCCAAAATGAATGAATTCTTTGTAAGAGGATAAACCTAATTTTCCGAATGCTTCTTTAATAAAATATTCTACCGCTTTCACATCGTGATTGGTCGTTTTTTCAGTTTCTTTAATCCAAAGTGCGTCCTGGGTAGAAAAGTTTTTATAAAGGTCTCTAAGGCTTTCAAATACTCCTTTATCGATTCCTTTTAACTGAGGTAATGGAATTTCACTTAAAGCGATAAAGTACTCTATCTCAATTAATATGCGGTATTTTATTAAAGCTTCTTCAGAAAAGAAAGGAGCTAGTGAAACGGTTTTATTTCTGTATCTTCCGTCAATAGGAGAAACAGCATTTAATTCGTTTAAAGTAGTCATTGTTGTGTTGTTTTTGAAAGCGCAAAGATACAGAAATGTTTGAATATAATTGGCTAATAATAGTGTTGTGTTTTATCTTATTTCTCCACAAAAGGCACAAAGTATAATAAAAGCCATATGAAAAAAGCTATTGACAGCCTCTTAAACTATCCATTTTCGCTGTAATAACGAGCTTCTATTCTCTTGATGTCTTTGATTGAGTTTTTTACCCATTGCAAGCGCTTTTCAACAATTTCGTCTTCTGATAATTGCCATTGAATATTAGATTTTCTAAGCCTTTCCGTTAGGTTTTGAATGATAATTGCTGCTGAAACGGATATATTAAGACTCTCTGTAAAACCTACCATTGGTATTTTTAGGAATCCGTCTGCTCTTTTTATGATTTCCTCCGACAAACCATCGCGTTCTGTTCCAAAAAAAAGTGCGCATGGTTTGGATATATCAAAATCTTCTAACAAACAATCGTCTTCGTGTGGTGTAGTTGCAATGATCTGGTATCCTCGAGATTGTAAGTTATCCAAGCAACCCGTAATACTATCGAATGTATTGATATCAACCCATTTTTGAGCTCCCATTGCAATTTCTTTATCAATACGTTTACCAAATCGCTGTTCAATTATATTCAGTTCTTGAATTCCGAAAACTTCACAACTACGCATTACAGCACTGGTATTGTGCATCTGAAAAACATCTTCAACTGCCACTGTAAAATGACGAGTTCTGTTTTTAAGAACATTTAAAAAGCGCTCTTTTCTGTTTTCTGTAAGTATATTTTCTAGAAATTCTAAATAAGCTATATCAACCATTATTAGTATATTTTCGGTAAATTTAGAAACTAATTTGACTTTATATAACTTTTCACTTCTTCGTGTCTTTTGTGGTAAAAAAAAACCTTGCGATCATGCTGTTAAACAGTTAAGCCATCATTTTCCTTTTGCTTACCAACAACCAAATCACTATTGGCGCTCCAAAAATAGAAGTAATAGCGTTAATAGGTAAGATAATTTCTGTTCCTGGAATTTGAGTAATGCTGTCGCAAATTAACATTATTATTGCACCAAAAAGTAAGGTACTCCAAAATAATATTTTATGATTGCTGGTTTGAAAAACTAATTTCGCTATGTGTGGCACTGCAAGTCCTACAAATGCAATAGGCCCAACAAAAGCAGTAATACTTCCGGCTAATATGCTTGTTGCAAATAGGATAATGTATTTGGTTTTTTTATAATTAATTCCTAAACTTCTAGCGTAATTTTCTCCTAATAATAATGCGTTCAAAGGTTTGATGCTAAAAACGCTTAAAACCAATCCTAAAACTACGCAAAAGCATAAAATGGCAATGGAATTCCAAGTGAGGTTACCAAGATTTCCCAAAGACCAAAATGTAAATTTCTGAAGTTGCTCCGCCGAACTAAAATAGGTTAAACTCCCCACAATAGCACTCGTTAAACTTCCAAACATCAATCCTACAATTAAGATCGCCATAGTATCGCGAAGTCGTTTTGCGATTATTAAAACAGAAACCAAGACAATGAAACTTCCTAAACTAGAAGCGATGATAATTCCGAATGAGGAAAGGAAAAATTCAGATAGTGAAATTGGTAATAACGAAGCTCCTAAAATAACAACTGCTACTCCTAAACTAGCTCCAGAACTTAATCCTAAAACATAAGGCCCTGCAAGCGGATTTCTAAATAGTGTTTGCATTAATAAACCACTAATAGATAGTCCTATACCAATTAATATTGCAACTATAGCTTTAGGTAATCTATAATTTAAAATGATGTAATTCCACGATTCTTTACTGCAAGACCCATGAAGCAAACTTTGGTAAACATCCTTCAATGGAATGGTAATCGAACCCAAACTAATATTTAACAGAAACATGAAAACCACCCCAATTATTAGGATAGAAAACAGAAGGGTAGTATTGTATTTAGTATTCAATTTATTCTAACTTATTAAAGAAAAAAGGGTTGTAGTTTGGAAGTAATTCAGGGTGAAATATCTTTATCAAATCCTTCAAAACCAAATCGGGGCGTGCGGAAGCCAATTCGAAATATTCAATTCCTCCTTTTGCACCTTTATTTACAGCATACGAATATACTTTTTTATTTTTGAAACTCGCGAATTCAGTATAATGAGAACTGCTTTCACTCATTTGCTTTAGCGAAGAAAAATCACCGGGAGCAACCCAAAATTCCGCATTTTGTCCTTTTTCAAACACTTTTTCGAAAGGCAAACTCAAACTACCAAATCCTTTAGTTTCTTTCCATAAATAGTTGGCTTTGGCATCTCTTAAAAATAACGAAGCCCAACTTTGTCCTTGCGGAACATACCATTGGTTTTGGTAGATGGCACCACTTAAAACCGTTGGACTTATAGTAGTTTTATTGGCTAATGCCAATGCGTTATTGTAATTGGTTTCAATGGAAGTGAAGAGGGTGTAAGCCTTAGCATCTAAATTATACAAAGCCCCGAAAAACTTAATCCATTCTGCTTTTCCTAAAGGAGATTGTTCGGTCCAATCGCCATTTATCAAAATATTCAGCCCACTTTTCTTCAAATTATCAATAGTAGAATTGTTGTTGTTTATACCAAAAGTTACAATTGCATCCGGTTTCATATCGATTAGTACTTCGGTATTCAAACTTTCATTAACACCCACTTCCCGAACTTTTCCTGCATCAATTCGTTTTCTGGTTTTGGAAGATGAAATAAAGTTAGTACTTGGAAATCCAATTAAGGTATTTTCTACACCCAACATTTCAAGGGCGGGAATATGCGTGGTTGAGGTCACCACAATAGATTGAATGGGAATGGAAATCACTTTAAATTGCTTTAAACTATCCGGAACAATACCATTTTTTTCTTTTAAAATATAAGTAAATCCATTTGAAGCTTCTGGCCAAGGTTTGGTTACTTTCATTACAGTATATCCTTTGTAATGATACAATTCAAGTCCTTTTGCATACTTTACGCTATTGGCTACAGCCGAAATTTTAGTTTTCTCGTTTGGATCGTTTGGTTTGCATCCGAAAAGGAATAGTAGTGATATAAACGCAAACGAGTATAAAAAATTGGGTTTCATAAAGTTATTTGAATTGTGGTACAAATGTAAAAGTTATGTTTGTTTTAATTACTGAAAACTAAAATAATATTTAAATAACGAAATAAATACCTTATATTTGCAGTGTATTAAGGTTGCTGTTTTAAATTTTAAAATAGCATTAAAAGGGAAACAGGTGAATAAATATAATTTTATAAATCCTGTGCTGTTCCCGCAACTGTTAGCTAATTAGCTTGTTGTTATCTACAAAACCACTGTTTTAATTGTAGATTTTAGAATTTAGATTATAGATTTTTTCAATCTTAAATCAAAAATCAGAAATCTAAAATGGAATGGGAAGGTCAACAACAAGACGCAAGCCAGGAGACCTGCCTATTACGTCGAGTATCAAACTTTCGGGAAAAAAGGTTTGGGTATGGTAAATTCTATACTTTTCTCCCCACTTTATTAAGATTATTATTAATGTAAAATGAACAAAAAAATGATTCGCTTCAGTGCGTTCACATTGCTATTCGCTATGAACACTTATGCACAAGAACTTGAAAATCAATTGAAAGAAGTCGTAATCTCCGACTCTAAATTTGCTTTAGCGAAAGAAAAATCAGGAAAGGTAATTGTGAAAATTACCGCTAATGAATTAGAAAAAAAACCAGGACAATCAATTGCTTCTATTTTAAGTACAGTTGTAGGAGTAGAAATTAACGGAAATCAGAGTAGCGCCGGTAAAAATCTTGGAACTTATATTCGTGGTGGCCGAAACCATCAAACGCTTATTATTATTGATGGAGTTCCTGTAACCGATGCTTCTGGAGTAAATTTAGAATACGATTTACGATATATTTCTGCCGAGCAAGTCGAAAGTATTGAAGTTATGAAAGGCGCTTCGAGTACACTTTATGGTTCTGGTGCTGCGACAGGAGTAATCAATATTACATTGAAAAAAGCCAGTAAAAAGGAATTAACAGGTAATACTTATTTTAATTTAGGAACACAAACCACTGCCGATAAAGTGAATTACCGCCCTCAGGATTTTAATCAAGGGATAAGTTTGAATGGAACTATTGGAAAAGTAAATTATTTAGCGATGTTTAATAATGTTGAAATCAAAGGGATTTCTGAAGCGCAAGGCATCGATTTTGAACCCGATCAATTTTCAAAGATTTCCGCTTTAATGAAAATTGGCTTTAAGCCAAGTACAAAATTCTCGTTTGATTTCTTCACGAATTTTGATAAGATTAAAAACAACTACGATGGATTTTATGATAATTTTACTTCTGCAGATACGCCTTTAAACGTTGCCAAAACACAGCAATTCCGATTTGGTTTTTCTCCTAAATACAAATATAAAAATGGAGAATTGGTATTGAATTCGGGTTTTTCAATTAATGAAAGAAATTATACTTCATTGAATACTTGGTCGAATTCGATTGATTATAGTAGTTATAATTCCAAGTCATTAAATTTAGATGCGTTCAATAAATACAATTTCTCGAGTCGTTTTTTCTTGATTTTAGGAACCCAATTTCAATTCAATGAAATGGATTCACAAGCAGAATTAATAGCAAAGCAAAATGCAAAATTCAATTGGTTTGATACTTATGTAACCGCAGTTTACAACTCGAATTTTGGATTGAATATCAATGCTGGCGCTCGTTACGACAAACATTCTATTTATAACAACTACTCGGTTTATAACTTTAATCCATCATATTCATTATCCAAAATTGGTCTTAAATTTTTAGCTTCCTATAGCACCGCCTATATTACACCAAGTTTATACCAATTGTTTTCACCTTATGGAAATTTATCTTTATCACCTGAGAAAAACAATACGGTTGAATTAGGGTTTGAAAAGGATTTTATTAATAAGAAGTTTCAATTGAATACTGTTTGTTTTTACAGAGAAGAAAATAATTCAATTGGTTTTTATACCGACCCTGTAACTTTTGCTTCTAATTATGTGAATATTGAAGGATCCAATAATGCTAAAGGAATAGAAACTATGCTTTCAGTTTTGGCTTTAGAAAAGTTGAAATTAAATGCCAATTATACTTTTACGCAAGTGGAAGAACCTTTGCAACGATTGATTCCAAAGCATAAAGTAAATATTTCAATAGATTATGATTATTCCGAAAAAGCATCATTTAATTTAGCATATCAATATGTTGACAAACGAAAAGATGCCTTTTTTGATGGTGGAACTTATTTAACGACTCCAGTAATTTTAGATACCTATCAGCTAGTAAATGCAATTGGAAATTTTAAAATCATCAAAAACCGATTAAATGTATTTGCATCTGTAAATAATATTTTCAATGCCGATTTCACGGAAGCCATTGGGTACAGCACTCGTGGCAGAAATTTTAAAATTGGTTTGAATGTGATGTTTTAATAGCTATTGTAATTGAAATTGCCATTTCTAAAATCCAACACCCAATACACTTAATTAATTTTTCTTTGTACCTTTAACAAAATTAATCGTTCATTGTCTTTCAATTATAAAAGTCCAGAAGCGGCTTTTGAAGCAACCCAAAAAGCACTTTCGCTATTGTCTAAAAATGTAAATGTAGGTATTGAAAGTGTGTCTTATATTAACGAGTTTCAAAACTCAAAAGAATTAATTTTTAAAACAAAATAAATAGAAATCATGAGAAAATTAGTATTAGCATTAGTAATTATTTTGTTGCCAACGGCTTTTTTTGGTCAAGCAGTATTCGATAAATTTGATGGTCAAGATGATGTTACCTCAATCATTGTTAACAAAAAAATGTTTGAATTAATGAGTAAAGTAAAAGTAGATGCTACCGATAAATCAGCACAAACTTATTTGAACTTAATTAAAAAGTTAGATAATTTAAAAGTATTTACTTCGGGGAGTACAAGAGTGAGCTCCGAAATGAAAGTTACTGCAGAAAAATACATGAAATCAGCAGGTTTAGAGGAATTGATGCGCATTAATGATGGTGGAAAAAACATCAAAATTTGGGTAAAATCAGGGGCGAAAGACTCTCAAATAAAAGAATTGTTGATGTTTATGGAAGGATCTTCAAAAGGAAATGAAACCGTATTGATGTCGTTAACAGGAGATTTCGATTTGAATGAACTTTCAGTGCTAACAGACAAAATGAGACTTCCTGGCGGTGACGAGTTGAAAAAAGCAACTAAAGGGAAAAAATAGCTTATGAAACGTATTTTAAGTCTAATTATTATAGCAAGTACTTTATTATCAAGTTGCAACGATGAACCTTCCTTGCAAAAGTATTTTGTAGAAAAATCGGAGAACAAAAATTTTATTGCTTTAGATTTATCACCTAACATGTTGAATGTTGATAGTTTAAAATTAACTGTGGATGAAAATATTGCTTTAAAATCATTTGAAAAAGTAAATATCTTGGCTTTTAAATTAAATGATAAAAACAAAGGGGAGTATGAAACGGAAAGATCAAAAGTCAAAGAAATTTTGAAAGAGGAGAAATACCAACAATTAATGAAGTTTGGTTCTGGAAAAGATGGAGCTTCAGTCAGTTTTGTTGGTAATGATGAGCATATAGATGAATTTGTTTTTTATGCGAATAAAAAGGAAAATGGTTTTGCTGTTGTTAGAGTAATGGGAAAAGATATGAACCCCACAGGAATTATGACTCTGATGTCAGTGCTTAAAAATGCAAATTTGGATTTAGAACAGTTGAAACCTTTAGAACAAATGATTGCTAAATAAATGTTTAGATTAGTTAAAAAAAGCGTTCCGATTAGAACGCTTTTTTTATTTTTTAAAGAATTTAAAAGGAACTAACAACCTTCAAAAAGCACTCTCCATGATATTAACAGTTAGTAAATTAGTATAATTAAATTATATTGAGCTTGTAGGAAAAGTAACATTTGGCGAAGAGCCCGTATTTTTGGTAATTTGAAACTCGAATTCTGGTATTTTTAATTTCAGCAGAAGGAGTATTTTTTAGTTTTGCAAGTAATTTTTTGTAATAGGAATAAGCAGTATAAACCCCAAATTTAGCTTCTATTGGAAGAAGAATCAAACCTTCGTATCCGGCTTCAAAATCGGCTTCAATTTCCTCAATAATTTTGAGTTTCGATTTTTCATCTAATTTTGATAAATCAGTATTGGGGAAATAGGTACGATTTAAATCTTCAAAATCGGCTTTCAAATCTCGTAAGAAATTTACTTTTTGAAATGCAGATCCTAATCTCATTGCAGATTCTTTTAGTAAATCATACTTAACATCATCCCCTTTTACAAATACTTTCAAACACATTAATCCCACCACATCTGCGGAACCGTATATGTATTCGTTGTATTCTGAAACTGTTTTATATTCTGTTTTTGATAAATCCAATTTCATGCTTTTCATGAAGGCATCAATCAATTCTCGTGGGATTTCATATTGGTGAACTGTATATTGAAAAGCGTTTAATATTGGATTCAAGCTGATTTTATTTTTTAGAGCACGATCTAAATCATCCTCAAAAAGTAATAACAGCTCTTCCTTATTATAGTCATGGAAACTATCTACAATTTCATCAGCAAAACGAACAAAACCATAAATGTTATAAATGTCTTGACGAATATTTGGCGCAAGCATTTTCACCGCTGAAGAAAAAGAGGTGCTATAGGATTTTGTAACGTTTCGGCTACAATCAAATGATACTTGGTCAAAAAGATCCTTCATAATCATAGGTTTTTTTCAATTAATTCGGCTACTAACTTTCCTGAAATTAAAGCTGGCGGTACACCAGGCCCGGGAACGGTAAGTTGTCCAGTAAAATACATATTTTCAATCATTTTGCTTTTTAGTTTGGGTCTCAAAAATGCTGTTTGCATCAATGTATTAGCCATTCCGTAAGCATTTCCTTTATAGGAATTATATATTTGTTCAAAGTCAAGCTTGCAAAAAGATTCTTTAAAAATAATATTTTCTTTTATATTTTGATTAGTTAGAGTTTCAAATCTTGAAATTATTTTTTCAAAATAGGCTTCTCGTAATTCTGGTGTGTCATCAATTCCAGGCGCAAGTGGTATTAAGAAAAAACCAGATTCCATTCCTTCTGGCGCGGCAGTTTTATCGGTAATTGAAGGAAAATTAGCATAGAATAAAGGATTTTCAGGCCACTTTGGTTCGTCATAAATGTCTTTTGCATGCTGGTTAAAATCCACATCAAAAAACAAAGCATGGTGAGAAATATTTTCTATTTTTTTATTAAAACCAACATAGAAAAGCAGTGAAGAAGGGGCAAAAGTTTTACTTTCCCAATATTTTTCAGAATAAGCGCGGTATTCAGGATCTAATAAAGTTTCTGTATGATGGTAATCAGCTCCACTCAGAATTATATCGGCATCGATTCTTTTTCCATTTATTTGAAGGGCTACGGCTTTTTTATTTTCAACGATGATCTTCTCAATGTTGGAATTGGTTTCAAATCTAACTCCCAATTCCAATGCTAAGCTTTCCATTCCTCTTATCACATCGTACATTCCGGTTTTTGGATGCCATGTTCCCATTCCGAAATCGGCATAATTCATAAAACTATAAAAAGAGGGTGTATCGGAAGGTTTTGCTCCTAAAAATAAAACGGGGAATTCTAATATTTGGATTAATCTCTCGTTTTTAAATTTCTTGCGAACGTCTTTACTGATATTGCTAAAGAATTGGCCAACTTTTAAGGCGGTTTCAGTAGTTATTAATTCCAAAGGAGAAACTCCGGGACGATAAACCAGATCTTTTATAGCAATATCATAATTGCTTTTAGCCTCTGCCATAAATTTGGCCAATACCTTTCCACTTCCTTTTTCAATTGTTTCAAAAGTTTCAATTATCTCGTCTAAATTGTCGGCAATAGCAATAAAATCTTCCTCTCCATAGTATACTCTGTAGGCAGGAGATAATTTAATTAACTCATAATAATCAGATGGTTTTTTGTTGAAGTCACCAAAAAATCGTTCAAAAACATCTGGCATCCAGTACCAACTAGGCCCCATATCAAAAGTGAATCCTTCTTTTTTTAATTGTCTGGCTCTTCCACCAATAGATCCATTTTTTTCAAATACAGTAACTTCATGCCCTTTTTTTGCCAAATAGCAAGCTGCAGCTAATGATGAAAAACCGGATCCTATAATTTTTATGTCTTTTCCCATATATTATAACTAAATCACAAAATCGATTTCTTGAATTTATAATTTGATTTGTAAAATTTAAAGATTTATGATTAGGTCACTTATTGATATAAAAACCTTAGTTTTTGGAGTGATGAGCTTTTCATCAATGAAGGTCACCATTCTTCCGATTAGCCATAATTCAGTTGTGTTATCATTTAAAACTTCTTTATTTAGTGCTTCGATGTAAGGGTTTATTTCGTCTTTATTAGGTTCAACAGTTAAATAAGTAACATAAGTAATATTATTAAAATAACCCTTCATGTCTTTCAAATTATCAAGAGGTATGCTTTCTCCAAGGAAAATACTTCGATATCCGTGGTGTAAAATTTCATAGTTAAGGTACATTAATCCCAATTCGTGAATTTCATTTGATGGCAAATAAAGAACAAATACTCTATCTTCATATCTAGGATCTTTTAATTGTTGTTTTTCGGTATTTATTAGTAGTTTTTGCTTGATTAAATAACTGATAAAATGTTCGTGAGCAGGAGTTATTGTATCTGTTTGCCAAAGCAATCCTATTTCGTTCATTAAGGGAATAAAAACTTCGAAAAACACTTCTCTAAATGATTTTTCCGAAAGCAATTCGTCATAAGTTTTAAAAAAAAGCGTTTGATCAAAATTGATCATTGCCATTTTAAAATAGGAAATAGCATGACTTTTAACGCTTTTTTCAGAAATAATGGTATTTACAATTTCCGGAATTTCATCAGGATTGTATTTTGCAATTCGGGATATTTTATAGCCGTAATCGTGAAGTAGAACTATATTTAGAAGCTTTTGTAAATTTTGCAAATCATACAATCTAATATTGGTTTCACTGCGCATAGGCTCCAATATATTATATCGCTTTTCCCAAATTCTAATAGTATGTGCTTTTATACCTGAAAGATTCTCCAAGTCTTTAATACTAAAAACATTTTTTACATTGTTCATCTAATTCTATAATAAGTTAAACAAAAGTAGTTATTATTTTTTATTTAACGGGTATAGAGGTTTAAAAATTAAGGAAAATGAATAATTATTAATTTAAAATCAATTTTAGAAATTAAATTAACCAAAATTACAAATATTTAGCTGTAATTCAATTAATAATAGTATATTTACTTAAACAAATCTTAATTTTAATTTAAATTATCAATTATGAAAAAAACTTTACTATTACTTTTATTATTCTTTGTAAGTCTTTTAAATGCCCAAAATGTATATAATTATGGCTTTACAACACCTACAGCCACGATGACTTCAACAGATGGTTGGTCACGTGTTAACCAAAGTACACTGCCGTCAACAACAGCGTTATGGTCTACTGCCAGCTACACTGCTGTTACCGTGAGTGCAACAGTTTCCGCAACACCGTTCCAAAATCAGGTTTATGCTGTTGGAGCTGTTTGTCCAATACCAAACGGTCAAGACGGAACTGCAAATTCTTTTGCCTTAGTTAATTTTGCGAGTACTACCAGTACTGCTGCAACTGGAGCTACAATTAGCAATTGGTTGTTTACTCCTTCAATTAATGTTCAAAATGGAGATGTTGTTACTTTTTGGACAAGAAAAGGAACAAGTGGAACAACAGACTATCCTGATCGTTTAGAATTAAGAATGAGTTCTGCAGCAACTACTGTGGTTCCTTCTTCAGGTCCAACAGACATTGGGAGTTTCTCCACACTTTGTGTTTCTGTAAATCCAAATTTGGCAACTGGATTTATATACTCAAATTCATGGACTCAATACTCTTACACAGTTTCTGGTTTAACGGCTCCAACAGCTGTGAAATTTGGCTTTAGATATTTTGTAACTGATGCTGGTACTAATGGTTCAAACTCTGATATTATAGGGATAGATACCTTTTCAGTTGATAGAGTTGTAGCATCAACAGAGAGTTTCTTTAAAAATAATTTATCTATTTATCCAAACCCTACAGATGGAGTTATGTTTATTAATAGCAATAATAATATTATTATTAATAGTGCTTCAATCACTGATTTAAATGGAAGAATTATCAAAGAAGTGAGCATAGACGGTATGAATAATCCATCTATTAATATAACTAATTTAAATTCGGGTATCTACTTTTTAAAAGTTACTACGGATCAAGGAATTGGAACTTGTAAAGTGATGAAAAAATAATTATTGATTTAAAATCAATTTTTACTAATTATAGTAAGAGCAGCTGATAAGGCTGCTCTTTTTTTAATTTTAAAATTTATTAAACTAATCTAGACCTTCTAACAGATATCTTTTAATAAATCCTTTTGTTACTTTTCCTCTTTGGTTTCTGAATTCTACATAAACATATTCCTTGTCTGAATATTTACAAATAGTCCAAACAGTATCGTACTGCACTAGATATCCTTTTCTTTTTACATAACTCGTTCTCCCTCCTTTGTTGACAATATTATAAAAATAGGCTTTTTCAGCTTTAACTTCAAACTGGCATTCAGGTAAAGGGGTTCTGTTAGGCCTTCTTTGTGCATTCATTGAGATGCAAATAGTAAATAATAAACTTAATAGAATAATTGTTTTTTTCATTTTATATTTATTTTTAGTTAAACATATAAATTTAATTGTTTTGCAAGGTGCGATTAAGTCAAAAAAAATGAAATTGTATAACTTTTTTGGAGTATTATTTGAATTAAAACAAAAAAATCCAACTAACATAGTTTGTAAATTAGAAATTAATATTACGATTTTAAATAAATTATAATTATTAAAAAACATTTGAAATTTTAGATACCACTGCAATTTCCTTTAATTAATTTGTGTAAATAATTAATTATTTTTTTTAAAAGTTTAAAATAATGTATACTTTTAAAAAAAATTAATCAATTAAATTATGAAGAGACTTATTTTAGTTTTCATTTTCTTATTTAGTATTCTTACTATTAATGGCCAAGAATATTTTCCCAATAACGAAAGTGTCCATAACAAAAACAATAATTTTACGGCTTTTACCAATGCTAAAATTTATGTAACCCCAACACAAATAATTGAAAAAGGGACTTTAATTATCCAAAATGGAAAAGTTATTGGAGCAGGAATCAACGTAGATCTCCCAAAAAACTGTAAAGTAATTAATTTGGAAGGTAAATCTATTTACCCCTCTTTTATTGATATTTATACTAGTTTTGGAATTGAAAACCCGAAGAAAAGTACAAATACTGAAGGTAATTCGTATGACACAAAACGAGTAGGTTACTATTGGAATGAAAGTATTAAATCGGAAATTAACGCTTTTGAAAGTTTTAATTACGATCAAACAAAAGCCGAAGAGTTTCTAAAAGCTGGTTTTGGAGTTGTGGGAACACATGTTCAAGATGGAATTGCACGCGGAACAGGAACTTTAATAGCCTTAAATAATTCCGACAAAAGTAATCGATTGCTTTCAAATAAAATCTCCAATCATTTTGGTTTTACTAGAAGCGTTGCTACTAATCAATCGTATCCTAGTTCATTAATGGGAATGATGGCGTTACTTCGCCAGATGTATTTGGATATGAATTGGTATAAAAATGGAAATTCTAAAACCAAAGACGCCTCTTTAGAAGCATTATTAAATAATCAAAAATTAGTTCAAATATTTACTACTGAAGACAAATTAAATAGTATCAGAGCTTCTAAAATAGCAAAAGAATTCAACCAAAATTATGTTCTAAAGGGCGCAGGAAATGAATTTGAAAGAATCGATGAAATTAAAAATACCAATTCAAAATTCATTATTCCAATTAACTTTCCTGAAGCCTATGATGTTTCCAATTCTTTTTTGTCTGATCAAATCGATTTAAGTGATTTGCGTTTCTGGAATCAGGCACCTACCAATTTAAAAGTACTTTCTGATAATAATGTCGTTTTTGCCCTGACAACGGATAAATTAAAAAAGACCGAAGATTTTAGAACCAATCTTTTGAAAGCAATTAAATATGGTTTTGACAAAACAAAAGCTCTAGAAGCACTGACCACTATTCCAGCTTCTATCATGGGTAAAAGCGATGAAATTGGCAGTTTAAATAAAGGCAGTTACGCAAATTTTGTTATAACCTCTGGTGCCATTTTTGATGAAAAAACGATACTTTATGAAAACTGGGTTCAAGGAAATAAATTTGTAGTCAATGATATGACTTCCCCAGACATTCGTGGAAATTATGATTTAACTATAGATTCCAATACCTATAAATGGAAAATAGATGGGGAGGTCACCGCTCCGAAATCTGAAATTACTTCAGTAAATAATAAAAAATTAAATTCAAAATTAACGATTGCTGCCAATTGGCTTACTGCTTCCATTAAATTAAATGATACTATTAATCCTGGTTTTTCAAGATTAAGCGGCTATATTGAAAATACTCAAAATTTATCTGGAAAAGCCATTTTAACCAATGGTAATGAAGTAAAATGGTCAGCGATAAAAACAGCTCCTTTTGAAGTAGTTAAAGACACTGCAAAAGCAGACAAACCAAATATAATTCTACCGGTAACCTATCCAAATAGTGCTTTTGGAAATTCTCAAAAACCAACACAACAAACGTTGTTATTTAAAAATGCCACCGTTTGGACCAATGAAGTTGAAGGGATTTTAGAAGATACCGATGTGTTGGTTAAAAATGGTAAAATTGCTGCAATAGGGAAAAATATTGTAGATATAAATGCCATTTCGATAGATGCTAAAGGAAAACACTTAACAAGTGGAATTATAGATGAACATTCTCACATAGCCATTTCAAAAGGGGTAAATGAAGGGGGTCATAATTCGAGTGCAGAAGTTACTATACAAGATGTGGTAAATTCGGAAGACATCAATATTTACAGAGATTTAGCAGGTGGAGTAACCACATCGCAATTATTGCACGGATCTGCAAATCCAATAGGCGGTTGTTCGGCCATAGTAAAATGGAAATGGGGATTGTCTGCCGATGAAATGCTATATAAAAATCAGCCTAAATTTATAAAATTCGCATTGGGTGAAAATGTAAAACAATCCAATATGAGTAGAAGTTCAACTCGTTTTCCTCAATCAAGAATGGGAGTTGAGCAAGTATTTACGGATTATTTCCAACGTGCAAAAGAGTATGATTTGACTTGGAAAGCGTACAATTCAAATTCTAAAAAAGACAAGGCTAAGGCTCCAAGAGTAGATTTAGAATTGCAAAATGTAGCTGAAATTATAAATAAAGAACGTTTTATTACGTGCCACTCTTACGTGCAGTCTGAAATTTTGATGATGATGAATGTTGCCGAAAAATTCAATTTTAGAATCAATACTTTCACTCACATTTTAGAAGGATATAAAGTGGCCGATAGAATGAAAGAGCACGGAGTAGGAGCATCTACTTTCTCCGATTGGTGGGCCTATAAATTTGAAGTAAATGATGCAATTCCCTATAATGGTGCCCTAATGCACAACGAAGGTTTAGTTGTTGCCTTCAATTCTGATGATGCAGAAATGTCTCGAAGACTAAATCAAGAAGCAGCTAAAGCGGTGAAATACGGTAATGTTCCTGAAGTAGAAGCCTGGAAATTCGTTACTCTAAATCCAGCTAAATTGTTGCATATTGACGATAAGGTAGGAAGTATAAAAGTAGGTAAGGATGCTGACGTAGTTTTATGGAACAACCATCCCCTTTCTATTTATGCAAAAGCGGAAAAAACATTAATTGAAGGGGTTGTTTATTATGATATTTTAAAAGACGAAGAACAACGAACAGCGATTGCCAATGAAAGAAATATTTTAATTGGGCAATTAATGCTTGAAAAAAATAAAGGTTCCGCAACTCAAGAGCCGAAGAAAAAAGAGAGAAGAGAAGACCACTGTGATACTTTAGAACAATAAAAATGAATAAGATATATACAATTTTAGTAGTGTTTTTTGGTTTGATTGCAAACACAAATGGACAACAAATAGCGGCAAATAAGCAAACGAAGTCAATATTGATAATGAATGGTTTTGCGCATTTAGGTAACGGAAAAGTTATTGAAAATAGCGCGATTGGTTTCAAAGACGGTAAAATTATTTTAGTTAAAGATGCCAGCACGGCAAAAATTTCATTAGGCGAATTTGATTCTACAATTGATGCCACTGGAAAGCACATTTATCCGGGATTTATTGCACCCAATTCTACGCTAGGATTAGTGGAAGTAGACGCTATTAAATCATCGGATGATGAAAGAGAAATTGGGGATATGAATCCGCACATTAGAAGTATTATTGCTTTTACCGCCGATTCAAAAGTGATTGAAACCGTTCGTCCCAACGGAATTTTGATGGCTCAAATCACCCCACGTGGAGGAACCATTTCTGGAACATCATCGATTGTGCAATTGGATGCTTGGAATTGGAAAGATGCGGTGCTAAAAGAAAACGATGGGATTCACTTGAATTTTCCACCTACAATGAAAAGAACGGGTTGGTGGGCTGAGCCAGGGGGAATGGAAGCCAACAAAGACTATACAAAAAAAATAGAGGAAATTAATTTGTTTTTTGATAATTCAAGAGCGTATGTTGCTGCAAGTTCTTCTGAACATAATTTAATTTTTCAAGCCATGAAAGGAATTTTTGATGGAACACAAACATTATTTATTCATGCTCAAGAAGAAAAACAAATCATAGATGCAGTTCAATTGGTAAAAAAATTCGGAATTAAGAAAATGGTAATTGTGGGTGGTTACGATGCTCATAAAACAGCAGATTTATTAAAGGAAAATGGCATTGGAGTGCTTTTAAGAAATGTACATGACATGCCCAATAGCGGAGATGAAGATATAGATTTGCCATTTAAAATGGCACGGATTCTAGTAAATAAAGGAATACTTGTTGGATTGGAAAATAGTGGTGATAAGGAGAGAATGCAAACACGTAACTTACCTTTTCTAGCAGGAACTTGTGCAGCTTATGGACTAGATAAAGAACAAGCATTACAATTGATAACTTCAAATACAGCTAAAATTTTAGGAATTGATGATTTCTGTGGTACTTTGGAACAAGGAAAAGACGCTACTTTGTTTATTTCCGAAGGTGACGCTTTAGATATGAAAACCAATCAATTGACCGAGATATTCATTCAAGGGAGAAAGTTGAATTTGGAGACCCATCAAACAAAGCTTAACGCTAAATACAAGGTGAAATACAATCAGAAATAAGTATTACTAATATTTTTGGAACATATCGGGAAATCACCCATAAAAAAAACGCTAATTACTTGATAATTAGCGTTTTATTTTTTGTTTCAGTGACCACGGTGGGATTTGAACCCACACGCCCTTGCGAGCACCAGCCCCTCAAGCTGGCAAGTCTACCGTTTCTCCACGTGGCCTTAAAATAAAAAAGTCAAGCTTTATGCTCGACTTTCTCTGTGACCCGACTGGGGCTCGAACCCAGGACCCCATCATTAAAAGTGATGTGCTCTACCAACTGAGCTATCGAGTCATTGATTGAAGGAATTAAAAAGGGATCTTTTTAGTGACCCGACTGGGGCTCGAACCCAGGACCCCATCATTAAAAGTGATGTGCTCTACCAACTGAGCTATCGAGTCTTTTTCTATTCCTCCAATGCGGGTGCAAATATAAGGCGATATTATTTATTTTTCAAAGCTATTTTATTTATAAATTTACTTTTTGAATAAAATAATCTTAACGCCTTAGTTTATAAGGCCTTATTACTATGAAAAAAATCATTTTGTTAGGTTATATGGGTTGTGGGAAGTCAACTATTGCGAAATTACTAGCTAAATCAACCTCTATTTCTTGCCTCGATTTGGATGAAATTATCGAGAAACAGGAAAATTCTTCAGTAAAAAAACTATTTTCGGAGAAAGGAGAAATCTATTTTAGAAAATTAGAACACCAAATTTTAGCCAGTCTAATTCAAGATCAAGAGTCATTTATTTTAAGTCTTGGTGGAGGAACTCCATGTTATTCTAACAACCATGAATTTCTAATTTCTGAAAATGTAATATCCATTTACTTGAACGCATCAGCACAAACTTTGTATGATAGATTAATTAACTCCAAATCTGAAAGACCTTTAATTGCCGATAAAAACCCAGAAGAAATGAAGGAATTTATTGCTAAAAACCTTTTTGACCGAAGTTATTATTACAATCAAGCACAATATAAAATTAGTGTAGATGGGAAATCTCCTGAGAGAATAATTTCTGAAATAGAAACTATTTTAGCTTAAGTAAGCGTAATCTCCGTTGTCTTCAAAAACCACTTGAACGTGCTCTTGTAAAGAAGTAGAAAGTGAAATCCCTTTAAAATCAGCTTTTACTGGATATTTTTTGTGATTACGGTCAATTAAAACCGCCGTTTTTAATTTCTTTAAGGGCACTTCTAAGAAATGCTTTACCCCATAAATTAAGGTAGTCCCAGAATTTAAAACATCGTCAACTAAAACCAAGCCTTTGTTTTCATATTGATCTACCGATAGGGAAGTCGTAATAGGAGCAGTAACATTATGTTTGTTGATATAAACCTCACACAAAACAACTTTTAAAGTAGAAATTTTCTCTAATTCAGCAGTAATTTTATTAGCAAACACATATCCATTGGAAGCAATTCCAGCAATCACAATTTCCTCTTCATCAACAAAAGTTTCATAAATTTGGTAGGCAATACGAGTGATTTTATGCTTAATTTCTTGATTGTTAAGGATGATGTTTTGGCTCATGACATTTTTTTTCAAAGATAATAAACTATTTTTATAATTTACAAAACTAAGTTGCTTTCAGATTAACCAAATTAGTTCTAAATTAGCCTACTGTAAAAATTACATTCTAAATGAAATTTGAAGAAATTCCTGTACTAAGAAATACAATCCATGTCCTACAACGAATTAAACCGATGTGGCTCCACGGATTGTCATTCTACGACCTTATAAAAATGTACTCCATAGGAATTTTTGAAGGCGCACTTTCGTATCATGCCAGTGCCGTTGCCTTTAGCTTTTTTATGGCATTATTCCCATTTGCATTATTTATATTAAACCTTATTCCATTTATTCCAATTGAAGGTTTTCAAACCGACTTTTTAGAATTTGTTAAAGACGGAGTGCCCCCAAATACTTACGAGGCTATTTTTAGTATTATCAATGATATACTTAATAACAGTCAATCAGGATTGTTGTCAACCGGGTTTTTCTTGTCTATATTTTTAATGGCCAACGGACTTAATGCGATTCTTGGAGGTTTCGAATCTTCTCGGCATGTGTTAGAAAAAAGAGGGTTTTTTAAACAATATTTAATTGCCTTAGCTTTATCATTAGTGTTGTCAGTCTTACTGATAATCACCGTGGCAGCCATCGTAATTTTTGAGGTTCTTATTCAAAAAACAATCATTCAAGACGTGTTAAGCGATCAAATTCCAATTATTATCTTGAGTCGTTATGCTTTCGTAATATTGATGATATTAATTACCATTTCAATTTTATTTAAATTTGGAACTAAAAATAAAAACAAACAACCATTAATAACAATTGGTTCCGTATTTACAACTATTTTAGTGATTATTACTTCTTACTTTTTTGGAATATGGGTAATAAAATTTTCAAAATACAACGAACTTTATGGCTCAATTGGTACATTATTGATCATGATGTTTTATATTTGGATCAATTGTATGATATTGTTATTAGGATTCGAATTAAATTCTATAATTAGTAAATTAAAAATTAATAAAATTAACAATT
Source organism: Flavobacterium sp. (assembly GCA_029866065.1). Classification (GTDB taxonomy): domain Bacteria; phylum Bacteroidota; class Bacteroidia; order Flavobacteriales; family Flavobacteriaceae; genus Flavobacterium. The sequence goes on along the minus strand of JARXAC010000058.1, from coordinate 71,206 downwards.
AGTTTCTTTTGAAGCTATTCCCGCTATCCGCTATATCCTCGCTAAAAAGCGAGGGATGCCGCTACTATCGGGGCTAAAAAAATTTAAATTATGAAAAAACTTCCAGTAATTATTTTAGTTTTATTTTCTATGAATTTCTACGCTCAAAGTCGTGGAGTTATAGGTAAATGGAATACCATTGATGAGGTAACAGGTAAAGCAATGTCAGTAGTTGAAATCTTTGAATACAACAATAAAATTTATGGTAAAGTCATCGATATTTTAAACCCAAAAAACCGTAATAATACCTGTAAAGATTGCCCTGGTGACGATCACAACAAACCAATTTTAGGTTTAATCATTATCAAAGGATTATCAAAAGACGGAACAGAATATAACGATGGTAAAATCTTAGACCCTAAATCCGGGAAATTATACAAATGTTATATTGAATTGGAAAGCACAAATAAACTTAAAGTTCGTGGTTATTTAGGATTTTCCCTAATCGGTAGAACACAATACTGGGAACGAGTAAAATAAAATAAATGCAATTTTTCGTTGAAGTAATTTTACCACTTTCCCTAGCCAAAACTTTTACTTACAGTGTTTCTGAAGCAGAATTCCACTATATAAAAAAAGGGATGCGCGTTGCTGTGCCCTTCGGTAAAAGTAAAATCTACACCGCATTAGTAATAGAATTACACCAAAACGCTCCGACACTATATGATGCTAAAGAAATTCATCAAATTTTAGATGATAACCCATTAGTAACCCAAACCCAAATAGACCATTGGCAATGGATTGCTTCCTATTATATGTGTGCTATTGGCGATGTGTTTCGAGGGGCAATTCCAAGTGCTTTATTACTTGAAAGCGAAACAGTGATTTCTCAAAAACAAGGTATTGATGTCGAAGAGTCCCAACTTTCGGATGACGAATATTTAATATATCAAGCGCTGCAACACCAAAGTTCACTTAAAGTCCAAGATATTATTTCCATATTAAATAAAAAGAGCGTTTTTCCCATTCTTCAAAAATTGATAGATAAAAACATATTGGTACTGCAGGAGGAAATGCTTGAAAGTTATAAGCCTAAATTAGTTCGTTTCGTTCGACTAAATAAGGAATATGATACAAATAAAGGATTAGAACAATTACTAGAAACCTTAAAAGGCGCAACCAAACAAAAGGAAGTTATTTTGTCTTATTTCCAATTATCGGCTACTGAAAAGAAACCAATAACAGTTAAAAAACTTACCGAAACTGCTCAAACCACTTCTACAATTATTAAAGCTTTAATTGATAAAAATATTTTCGAAGAATATTACCTTCAAGAAGATCGAGTAAATTTTAAAGGAGTATCTAATGAAGGCCAGTTAAAATTAAGCGCACCTCAGGATCTTGCTTTTAATTCAATAAAAGAATCGTTATCCAAAAAAGAAGTTTGTTTGCTTCACGGCGTTACCGCAAGTGGTAAAACAGAAATATACATCAAGCTCATTGAAGAGTATCTTGCCAAAGGAAAACAAGTACTTTATTTATTACCTGAAATTGCATTGACTACACAATTGGTAGGAAGATTGCGTGTCCATTTTGGAAATAAAGTCGCAGTTTTTCATTCAAAATTCAGTAATAACGAACGAGTTGAGGTCTGGTATAAGGTGCTTAATAAATCAGATAAAGCGCAAATTGTAATAGGAGCGAGGTCGGCATTATTTCTTCCATTTCAGGATTTAGGCTTCCTAATTGTAGATGAAGAACATGAGCAAACTTATAAGCAAGTAGACCCTGCGCCAAGATATCACGCTCGCGATGCGGCCATTGTTTTGGCTGGATTACAAAAAGCAAAAGTACTTTTAGGATCAGCAACGCCAAGTATAGAAACTTATAATAATGCTAAAACTGGAAAGTTCGGATTGGTTACCCTTGTTGAAAGATATGGAAAGGTAACAATGCCCGAAATTGAGTTAGTAGATTTAAAAGACAAGTACTTTAGAAAGAAAATGTCGGGGCATTTTAGCGATGTATTAATGGAAGAAATTACCAAATCACTAACCTTAGGCGAACAAGTAATCTTATTTCAAAACCGTCGTGGCTATTCTCCTTTATTAGAATGTTTAACTTGTGGACACGTTCCTCAATGCCAACAATGTGATGTGAGTTTGACCTACCACAAACATAAAAATCAATTGCGTTGTCATTATTGTGGTTATTCCATCGCAAAACCTACCAATTGTCACGCTTGTTCAAGTGTAAATTTAACCACCAAGGGATTTGGAACGGAGCAAATTCAGCAAGAATTGGTTGCCCTTTTTCCTAGTCATAAGGTTGGTAGAATGGACCAAGACACAACCAGAGGTAAATTTGGATTTGAAAAAATAATTGACAGTTTTAAAAACCGTGAAATAGATATATTAGTTGGAACCCAAATGCTAGGTAAAGGCTTGGATTTTGACAATGTTACTTTGGTAGGAATCATGAACGCCGATAACCTGCTTTACCATCCCGATTTTAGAGCCTACGAAAGAAGTTTTCAAATGATGGCTCAGGTTTCAGGTCGTTCCGGAAGGTCTGAAAAACAAGGAAAAGTGATTATTCAAACCTACACGCCACTTCATAACACGATTCAGCAAGTCACCAGAAATGACTATGAATCCATGTTTAAAGAGCAATTATTAGAACGAGAAATTTATAAATATCCACCGTATTATAAATTGATAAAACTCACTTTGAAACATCGCGATTACGAAAAATTAAAGGAAGGATCCATGTGGTTGTATCAAGTAATGCAGCAAAGTTTGCCAATGCCGGTTTTAGGCCCTGAAGAACCCGCAATTAGCCGTATTCGAAATGAATACATAAGAACTATTATGGTTAAAATACCTGCGGCAACATCAATAGTAACTACAAAAAGTACCCTTCAAAAAATATTGAATAGTTTTGAAGCTGTTTCAGTTTATCGATCTATTCGGGTAATCGTTAATGTCGATTTTTATTAGAATAAATTATAATATAATAGTACTTTTAGACAATAAAATAAAAATATGAAAACAAAAATAGTAATTTTAATGGTTTCGTTGTTTTCTGTGCAAATAGTAGCGCAATCCAAACAAGATTCAATTTACCAATTAAAAAATATTACTATAAATGCTCGCCCAAAAATTTTAAAAGAACAAAGTGAATTCAAGCGCCACGGTCAGTCCACTGAGTTGCTATCTTCTCAAGAATTGAATAGAAACAATCCTGCCTTTTTAGAACAAAGTTTAGGAGTTATGGCTGGGGTTCAAGTCGATAAAAGAACGCAAGCGGGAGGTCAGCGAATTGTGATCAGAGGTTACGGAAACGATCAAAAGTTCAATAACTGGGGTATCAAAGCGTATTACAACCAAATTCCACTAACTAATGCAGAAGGAGTTACCATATTAGACGATGTCGATTTTTCAGTAGTGGATAATATAGAAGTGGTTAAAGGACCGGCTTCCACGATGTATGGCGCTGGAGTTGGAGGTGTAGTTCGCTTTTATTTAAAAAATTCTGATGAAAAAGGAATTTCTTTAACTCAAAATACGACTACAGGATCTTTTAATTTGGTACAAACCAATACTCGCTTGGATTTGGTTACTGACAATGCTTCAATGTTTGTGAATTTTGGTCATTTAGAATCAGATGGATATCGTCCAAATGGACAGAGTTTAAAGAATTTTATTACTTATAAAGGCGATTTTAAATTTTCTGACAAGCAATCGGTTAATGTGTTTTTAAGTCATAATTTTTCTCACGAAGGGATTTCAGGTCAAATTCCTTATTCCTATTATTATGCAAATAATGATCCTGGAAATCAGGCATACTTGATAAAAAATTCCCATTTAGATATGCAATCAACTCGTTTTGGAGTTTCTAATAATTACAAACTCTCCAATACATTTATAAATTCTACAGTACTCTTTTATTCCGGTACTGATTCTGAAAGAGTTGTTGCGGGGGCATACGAACAAGCCAGCTCACCAAATTACGGCATACGATCTGTATTTACTAAAACCAATGGTATTTCAAATGAAATTGAAAATGTATTGGATTTTGGAACAGAAATTCAACAATGCAAGTCGTTGATATCTAATTTTAGATTTACTGGCGATATCAATAATCCACTTACCGTTTCACCAATAGCACCTGGGAATTATTATAAATACACCACCAATCAACAATCTGTTTTTATTCACGATAGAATCAATTTCAAAAAGTATGATGCGGCATTAATCCTAGGTTTAAGCGCAAATCATATCGATTACGACCGTATTGATTTATTGGCTTTGCCCGGTTTGATTGTTGGAAATACCAAAAATACCTCGTTTAGTAAATCGTTTACCACTTCTTATAATCCACATGTAGCAATTCAAAAAACGTATAAAGATCAAATTTTTAATTTGAGTTATAGTGAAGGATATAATGCCCCAACTGCTTCGACATCTTTTATTGCGGCATTAAATAAAACCAATGACGAATTAATTGCAGAAAAAGCTAAAATGGTTGAGTTTTCAGCTCAAGGATTGTTATTCAACACCCGATTTGATTATCAAGTGTCTTTATTTAATATGAATATTGAGAATAAATTGACCCAATTAAGTGCTGCAAATCCTGCTGGGGGAAGCTATACTTATACTGCCAACACAGGAAATCAGATGAATAAAGGATTAGAAGCAAGTATTGGGTATGTGTTTACCATTAATTCAAATCCATTTCTTTCTAAAGTGACTTCATTTGTAAATTTCTCTTATTATGATTTCAAATACACTGATTTTTCAACCAGAGTAGGCGGTATTTTATCTGATTTCTCAAATAAAAAGGTGGTAGGAGTTCCAAAACAGAAATATTCTGTAGGACTGGATTTTCAATCCCCAAAAGGAATTTATTTAAACTCGACATATAATTATCTAAGTGAGGTTTATTCTGATTTTGCTAATACCAATTCGGTGAATGGTTTTGGATTGTTAAATGCTAAATTGGGTTATAAAATAGCTTCTAAAAACAAAAAAATAAGTCTAGATTTCTTTGTTGCAGGAAATAATTTGACCAATCAAACCAATTATACTTTCTTGTTTTTAGGAGGAAGTATTAATGATTTTGATGCCGGAAACGGTTTTCCCACTGGAATGGCTGCAGATGTAAATCCAGGATCTAGCAAAGCCTATTTTTGGAACGGAATCAATTTAAAATATCACTTTTAACAGCTGAATAAGTTAGCCAACCCTTATTTTTATTGGAATACTACCTATGCAAATAAATTTAGGAAGTTTGTTTGCCAATTCAAAAATATAAGCTACTTTTGCATCCAATTTAACAATAAAATATATTTTTATGAATCATTATGAAACTGTTTTCATTTTAAATCCCGTTTTATCTGAAGTTCAGGTAAAGGAAACAGTAAGCAAATTTGAAGATTTTCTTACTTCCAGAGGAGCAGAAATGGTATCCAAAGAGGATTGGGGCCTAAAAAAGATGGCTTACGAAATCCAACACAAGAAAAGTGGTTTTTACCATTTATTCGAATTCAAAGTTGCGGGAGAGGTTCTTATTGCATTTGAAACTGAATTTAGACGTGACGAGAGAATTATGCGTTTCTTAACTGTAAGTTTAGATAAACATGCTATTTCTTGGGCTGAAAGAAGAAGAACTAAATTAAAATCATCTAAAGCGTAATCATTATGTCAACATTACAACAATCGGCTTCAGGAAAAAAAGACGGAGATATCAGATATCTTACGCCTTTGAACATAGAAACAAATAAATTAAAAAAATATTGTCGTTTCAAAAAATCGGGTATCAAATATATTGATTATAAAGATGCCGATTTCTTATTGAAATTCGTTAACGAGCAAGGAAAAATTCTTCCACGTCGTTTAACAGGAACTTCATTGAAATACCAAAGAAAAGTGTCAGTAGCTGTTAAAAGAGCGCGTCACTTAGCTTTAATGCCGTATGTGGCAGATTTATTAAAATAATTAAAAATCAACAGTTGTTGTCTCGCTAAAGCGGGACTAACTTCTAATAACAAAGGACAACAACATGGAACTTATATTAAAACAAGACGTACAAAATTTAGGATTTAAAGATGATGTGGTAAATGTAAAAAATGGTTACGGTCGTAACTTTTTAATACCTCAAGGTTTTGCTCATTTAGCAACTTCTTCTGCAAAGAAAGTATTGGCTGAAAACCTAAAACAAAGAGCTCATAAAGAAGCTAAAGTAGTTAGTGACGCTCAAGCATTAGCTGAAGCATTAAAAGCTATTGAAATTAAAATCTATGCCAAAGCAGGTGGTGAAAAATTATTTGGTTCAATTACCAATATTGATATCGCTGAAGCTTTAGCTAAAGGTGGACAAGAAGTTGAAAGAAAATTCATCACAAGCGGTATCGTTAAAAGAACTGGTAAATATACTGCTTCTGTTCGTTTACACAGAGATGTAGTAGTTGAATTATCTTATGAAATCATTGCTGAAAAAGCATAATTTCTAAATTCATATCTAAAAATCCTGACGAAAGTCGGGATTTTTTTGTTTAATCTGAATTTATTTCAGATTCTCTAATTATTGTATAACTCATCTTGAAAAGATGATAAAATAAATTCAGCAAAAATGAAATACTCCAGGCTTACCAAAGAACAATTTGAAGAAATGCATGCCGAATTCAGCAACTTTCTCGCAACCCAAGCAATTGATAAAGCGGAATGGGATCAAATAAAAATTGAAAAACCAGCAGTTGCCGAACAAGAATTGGACGTTTTCTCTGATTTGGTTTGGGAAGGGGTACTTTCAAAAACCGACTATTTAGAACATTTTTCAAAAAATCATATTTTTCTTTTTCAATGTTTTGATACCTATGTAAAATCGATAGTATTGAAATCATTAGTTCCAGAAACTAATTTTTTAACCAAAGAAGGTTTGCAATGGTTGAGCGACAATATGTTTACCGAAACTATTGAAATGAAAATTGGCAAAAAAGAATTCACGGAAGATAGAAACCAGTCGCTTTTTGAATTGATTGAACAAGGTTCTTTCTTAAGTGATGGACAATTATTTAAACAAATTAATGGAATAATAGAAGGTTAGATATTCATCAATTTTCTATATTTACAAAAAAATAATTATGTTCAATTTTTCAAAAAGAGTATCATATTATATTTTAATAGTAATTGTAATATTTTCTATTCCTTTAATTGCTATGAAATTTTCTAGTGAGGTAAATTGGACACTTTTTGATTTTTTTATGGCTGGTATTTTATTAATTACTTCTTTAACCTTAATAGAAATCACCCTTCAAAATATTAAAAATAAAAATTTTAAGATTACTACAGTTTTTGTAATAATATTTTTGTTTTTACTTATTTGGGGCGATCTATCTGTTGGTATTTTTTAACTTATATGGACGTTCAGAAAACCATCAACATTCTTCGAGAAGAATTAAACCAGCACAATCATAATTACTATGTGTTGGATCAACCATCGATTTCCGATTTTGAATTTGATGTTAAATTAAAACAACTTCAAGATTTAGAAAGTCAATATCCTGATTTTTTTGATGAAAATTCACCATCACAAAGGGTAGGAGGAACTATAACTAAAAACTTTGCAACGGTTGCCCATGATTATAGAATGTATTCTTTGGATAATTCGTATTCAAAAGAAGACCTAATTGAATGGGAAAATAGAATCCAAAAAGTATTGGGAGTTGTGCCTTTGGAATATGTATGTGAGTTAAAATACGATGGAGCATCAATAAGTATTACTTATGAAAACGGAATATTAAAGCGTGCCGTCACTCGTGGCGATGGTTTTCAAGGGGACGATGTGACCAATAACATTAAAACAATTAAGTCAATTCCTTTACAATTAATAGGAAATTATCCTGATAAATTTGATATTCGTGGGGAAATAGTTTTACCATTTGCAGGATTTGAAAAAATGAATCAAGATTTGATAGCCATTGGGGAAACCCCTTATTCAAATCCAAGAAATACCGCTTCTGGTAGTTTAAAATTGCAAGACAGTACAGAAGTTTCAAAACGTCCTTTAGATTGTTTACTGTATTTTATTATAGGTCAAAATTTACCAATGTCTTCTCAAATTGAAAGTTTAGAATGTGCAAGAACTTGGGGTTTTAAAGTACCTAACGAAACAAAGTTGGCAAAAAACTTAAACCAAGTTTTCCAATTCATTGATTTTTGGGATGAACACCGTCATAAATTACCCTATGAAACGGATGGAGTGGTAGTGAAAGTAAATCAATTCCAACACCAAGATGAATTGGGTTATACTGCAAAATCGCCTCGTTGGGCAATGGCCTATAAATTTAAATCAGAACAAGTTTCCACCCGTTTAAATTCTATTTCCTACCAAGTGGGAAGAACAGGAGCTATTACACCAGTGGCCAATTTAGAACCAGTGCAATTGGCAGGAACCATTGTGAAAAGGGCTTCTTTACACAATGCAGATCAAATAGAAAAATTGGATATCCGAATAGGTGATGTTGTATTTGTTGAAAAAGGTGGCGAAATTATTCCTAAAATTATTGCAGTAGATAATAGTAAACGTCCTATAAATGGTATTCCTACAAAATACATAACGCATTGTCCTGAATGCCAAACGGAATTGGTTCGATTGGATGGTGAAGCAAATCATTATTGTCCGAATTTTTATGGTTGTCCTCCTCAAATTATTGGCAGAATACAACATTTTATATCCAGGAAAGCCATGGACATTGATGGTTTGGGTGGTGAAACGGTTGCTTTGTTATTCAATAACGGATTGGCAAATAATTATGCTGATTTATACAATTTAACTGTTGAGCAAATTTTACCATTAGAAAGAATGGCGCAAAAATCGGCTGAGAACTTGATTAATGGGGTTTCAAATTCTAAAAATGTTCCTTTTGAAAATGTGCTTTTTGCTTTAGGAATTCGATTTGTGGGTGAAACAGTCGCTAAGAAATTAGCTAAACATTATAAAAATATCGATGCCTTAAGTAAAGCTACTTTCATAGATTTGGTTTTGGTTGATGAAATTGGAGATAGAATAGCGCAAAGTGTGATTGATTTTTTTGAAAATACTTCAAATCAATTAATCATTTCAGAATTGAAACTTCATGGGGTGCAATTTGAAATAATTGAAAAAATAAATCCAAATGCTACTAATAAATTAGATGGAAAAATATTTGTTGTTTCTGGGGTTTTTGAAAAATTCTCACGTGATGATTTGAAAAATTCTATTGAAGATAATGGTGGGAATGTAGGTAGTTCAATTTCTGCTAAAACTCATTTTCTAGTAGCTGGAGACAATATGGGACCCGCAAAACTTGAAAAAGCAAATTCTTTGAAGATTCCAATTATAACTGAGGATGATTTTATTGAAATGTTGAAATAACTATCAGATGATAATACTTCTTCCGTTATGGGATTTAGATTTATCATTATCAAAGTAAAAGTCAATTCTTCCCATATTTATTCCGTAGCATCCCGCTTGATTTACAATCACTTCTTTGCCTTCACTATTTTTAATAACAGTTGGTTTATCAAGGAAAGTGTGGGTATGACCACCAATTATCAAATCGATATCTTTAGTTAAAGTTGCTAATTTTACATCAGAAATTTTGTCTTTTTCGTCTTTGTATTTGTAACCCAAGTGGGAAAGACAAATTACAAGGTCGCATTTTTGTTCGTATTTCAAAACACGAGACAGGTCCTGAGCGATTTCTATAGGATTTAAATACTTAGTTTCTTTGTAGTTTTTACTATCTACAAGTCCTGCTAATTCAATTCCAAGTCCAAAAACACCCACTTTAATTCCATTCTTATTGAAAATCTTATATTGTTTTGTTTTTCCTTGTAAAACAGTATTATTAAAATCATAGTTTGAAGTCACAAAATCGAAATTGGCATGGTGCATTTGAGAATAAAACCCTTCAATACCATTGTCAAAATCATGATTTCCCATGGTTCCTAAATCATATTTCATCATGCTCATTAATTTTAATTCAAGTTCTCCTCCATAATAATTAAAGTAAGGAGTTCCTTGAAAAATATCACCTGCATCCAATAATAATAAATTCGGATTTTCTTGTCTAATATTTTCAATTATTGCTGCTCTTCTGGACACACCACCCATATTTGCATTTCTAGGATGATCTGCAGGAAAAGGATCAATATAACTGTGAACATCATTGGTATGAAGTATCGTTAAGTGCTTAGTATCAGAAGATTTAAAACTACTAAATGATAAACCTAACCCTGCTAATGCGGTTGTTGCAGCTGTTTTCTGTATAAATTCTCTTCTTTTCATTGCCTTTTATTGGGTATTTCAAATAGTTATTCTAAAATTATTCTTTGATCTATTGACGACGTTATGGTTTTTGTTTCTTTAAAGTAATCCATTAAGATGTTTCTCAACTTGTAATTAATGTCATATTTTTCAATTCCTTTTTTAAAGAAATCCATTTTATCGCCTCCATTGGAAAGGTAATCGGAAGTAATCACGTAATATATTCTATTAGCATCCAGTGGTTTTCCTTGTATAATTATGTTAATCGGTTGATTAGTTTTGGAAATTGTAAATTGAATACCTGAAAGTGGATGGGGTTTATTTTCTCCAATAAAATAGTTAAGCATTTCTAAAATTTGTTCCCCTTTTAAAGCAATAACTATTGAGGTATTTTCAAATGGCATAATTTCAAAGGCTGTTTTTAAAGTAACATTTCCTTTTGAAATAATTGATCGAATTCCACCATTATTTAATAAGCATATATCTAATTGTTTGTTTTCCCTTGTGCTAAAAATGGCATTTCCTCTTTGTAAAGTAACGTCAGCCAATAGATTACCGATTGTAGTTTGATATTTTCCAGATTTATCTAATGTCTCTGGAGCATAAGAAATAGGAGTGTTTAAATCAGTATCAATGCGTTCACGATAGGGTTTTATAAAGGAGTCAATTGCTACATTGCTATTGTTTTTATTGGTTATACCAAAATCTTTTGCTTCAATTTTTGTAACATAATATTTACGATCTGCACAAGAAAATATAAGAAAAAATGTTAAGATTAAACCAAAACACCTTAAAATAAGGTTATACTTTTTTAGATTTACCATCGGAAATGCAACTAATTTAATTAAATTTGTAATTAAGTAAATGTACTATGTTTTTGAATATATTAAAGAGTTTTTTGTTAAAAAATAAGGTTACCAAATTGTTATCTAAATCAATTGTAAATCTCGATCAAGAGCCAATAAAAAGCGTTGGAGTTATTTTAGATGGAAATATGACTTTTGAAATAGATGATTTAGTTAGTGAAATTATTAAACAAGGAATTGAAGAAAAGAATATTAAAGTATTGATATTTAAAAGCAAGATTAATAGAAATGTAGTTTCAAAATTTGATTTTTTTACCTACAAAGACATCAATTTGTCGTGTGAAATTCTTAATTCAAAAGTGGAGTTATTTTTGAATACTGATTTTGATTTACTTATTAATTATCATGATTTTGAAAAAGCACCATTGGTTTATGCGTCTTATTTATCCAATTCAAAATTTAAAGTAGGTTTTACTACCCAAGATAAAATTGTAAATCAGTTTATGATAAATACAAATCCAAATAACGTTCAATTATTTTTAAATGAGCTGATAAAATACTTAAAAATATTAAATAAAATATAAATCCAATAATATGAATTCATTAATAGGAACAGGTGTTGCGCTTGTCACCCCTTTTAAAAAAGATCTTTCTGTAGATGTAGAAGCATTAGCAAGAATTGTAAATTATCAAATTGATAATGGAATAAATTATTTGGTAGTTCTAGGTACCACTGCTGAAAATTCTACATTGACGCAAGAAGAAAAGGAGTTGGTAATTCAAACGGTTATTACAACTAATAATGGTCGATTGCCACTAGTTTTGGGTGTTGGTGGCAATAATACTCAAAAGGTTTTAGAAGAATTACAAACGCGTGACTTTACAAATTTTGTTGCGATTTTATCAGTTTCTCCCTATTATAACAAGCCAACTCAAGAGGGAATTTATCAGCATTTTAGGGCTATTGCAAATGCTTCTCCGGTTCCGGTAATTGTTTATAATGTTCCAGGAAGAACCGGCAGTAATATGTTACCTTCAACGGTTCTTCGATTGGCTAATGATTTTAAAAATATTGTAGCTATTAAAGAAGCTGCTGGAGATCTTATTCAGGCAATGGCTATTATAAAAGATAAACCAAAAGATTTTCTTGTAATTTCAGGAGACGATATGATTGCTTTACCAATTGTTTTAGCTGGCGGAAGCGGTGTAATTTCTGTTATCGGTCAAGGTTTTCCAAAACAATTCTCAGAATTAATCCGCTTCGGGTTAGATAAAAATGTTGATGAAGCCTTTAAATTACACTATCAATTAGCTGATAGTATTGATATGATTTTTGAACAAGGGAATCCTGGGGGAATTAAAGAAGTACTGAAATCATTAGGAATTTCTGACAATTTCTTGCGTTTACCATTAGTAAATGTAAACTCAGATTTGGCTAATAGAATTGATTTATTTGTTAAAAAAAACAAATAAAAGTTTTATAGTTTCCCCTTAATTTTTAATGTAAAAAAATATTTTGTAGTCGCTAAATTAATAACTAAATTTGCAGTTCGTTTTTTATGTTGGTAATACCTTAAAAACTGCAGAAACTAAATAAAATAATGAAAAAATATATCTATATAGTTTTAATAATTTTCGGTTTTTCGTCTTGTAGCGAATATCAAAAAGCCATAAAATCTGAGGATCTTACGGTAAAATTTGATGAAGCTTCAAAATTATACGAAAAAGGCAAATATTATAAAGCTTTAACTCTTTTTGAACAAATGGCTCCTTCCTTTAGAGGCAAACCAGAGGCTGAAAAGATGTTTTATATGTTTTCTCAATCGTATTATAAAACAAAACAATATTACTTATCAGGTTATCAGTTTGAGAGTTTTGCTGCAGGATTTCCAAAAAGTGATAATATAGAAGAGGCTTCTTATTTAGGCGCAAAAAGTTACTCCATGTTATCTCCAGTTTACAGTTTAGACCAAACAGATACCGAGAAAGCAATTGAAAAATTACAATCATTTATTGATGCTTACCCAAATTCTAAGTATTTATCAGAAGCTAATGTAGTGGTTAAATCTTTAAGAGAAAAAATGGAGAAAAAAGCCTATGAAAATGCCTACGGATACAATAAAATATCAGATTTTAAATCGGCATTAATAGCTTTAGATAACTTTATAATTGATTATCCAGGAACGCCATACAAAGAAAAAGCATTATATTACAAATTGGATTCTGCCTATCAATTAGCTATCAATAGTGTTCCTGCTAAAATGGAAGAGCGGTTAATTGTTGCAAAAGCAGCACATGCTACCTTGTTGAAATTCAATTCAAATACAGAATACAAACAAAAAGCTGATGATATGTTAGCAAGAATTAATACAGATTTTAAACAATTTTCAAAATAATTAGAAAGTCATGGATTTAAAAAAGACGAATGCTCCAGTAAATACAATTACTTACAATAAAAGCAAGATTGAAGAGCCAACGGGTAATGTTTATGAAGCAATTACTATTATGGCAAAAAGAGCGAATCAAATTAACTCGGAAATCAAAAAAGAATTGACTGAAAAGTTGGAAGAATTTGCAACTTATAATGACAGTTTAGAAGAAGTTTTCGAAAATAAAGAACAAATTGAAGTTTCTAAATTTTACGAAAAATTACCTAAACCGCACGCTTTAGCTGTTCAAGAGTGGTTAGATGATAAAATCTACTACAGAGAAACTAATAAATAAACACAATGTCAGTTTTAAGCGGTAAAAAAATAGTATTAGGAATTTCTGGTGGAATTGCTGCTTATAAAACTGCTACATTAGTTAGGTTATTCATAAAAGCAGGTGCACATGTCCAAGTGATAATGACACCTGCTTCCAAGGATTTTATAACACCCTTAACTTTATCAACGCTCTCTAAAAGACCTGTTTTTTCAAGCTTTTACAAAGAAGAGGAAACGTTAAATTCAGAATTTGAAAATCCAAATCAGAATTTAGAATGGAACAACCATGTTGAAATAGGTCTTTGGGCTGATTTAATGGTAATAGCTCCTGCTACTGCAAATACCTTGTCTAAAATGGCAAATGGAATTTGCGATAATTTACTAATTGCTACTTATTTATCTGCTAAATGCCCAGTATTTTTTGCGCCAGCAATGGATTTGGATATGTACAAGCACCCATCAACCATTGAGAGTTTCAACAAACTTAAATTGTATGGAAATACCATCATTCCAGCAGAATCAGGAGAATTAGCAAGCGGACTTTCTGGAGAAGGCAGGATGGCAGAACCTGAAAACATACTCACTTTCATAGAAAATAAAATAGAATCGGAGTTGCCATTAAAAGGTAAGAAAATTTTAATCACTGCGGGTCCAACATATGAAGCGATAGATCCTGTTCGATTTATTGGAAATCATTCTTCAGGAAAAATGGGTTATGATTTGGCTTTGAGTGCAGCAAATTATGGAGCTTCTGTAATATTAATTTCTGGACCAACCCAAATGTCAATCAGTCATGAATTAGTTCAGGTAATTAACATTAACTCGGCTGAGGAAATGTTTGTTCAATGTCATAACTATTTTAAAACTTCTGATGTTTTTATTGGAGCTGCTGCAGTAGCCGATTACAAACCAAAATATCCTGCACTTCATAAAATAAAGAAGTCCGAAGAATCGTTAGTTATAGAATTAGAAAAAAATAAAGATATTTTAGAATCCCTAGGTTTAATAAAGGAAAAGCAATATTTAATTGGTTTTGCATTAGAAACTGAAAACGAAATTGAAAATGCAAAGCTAAAAATTCAGAAAAAAAACTTAGATTTGATAGTTCTAAATTCTTTACAAGATAAAGGAGCTGGATTTGGTGGAACAACCAATAAAGTAACTTTAATAGATAGTAATTTTAATGTATCTCCAATGGAATTAAAATCTAAAGTAGAAGTTGCAAACGATATTTTAATTAAAATAATTGCTCATTATGAAGCTTAAATTATATAGTTTTTTCTTATTATTTTTTTTTGGAATTGTTCATGCCCAACAGTTAAATTGTTCTGTAAATGTGAATGCTGATCAAATTACACTTACTAACAAACAAATTTTCAATACCTTAGAAAAGTCACTTTCTGATTTTATTAATAAAACAGATTGGACTGGTATTACCTATAAACAAGAAGAAAAAATCAATTGTTCTATGTATATTACGGTAACTGCTTACGATTCTAATCAGTTTACAGCCACCATTCAAGTGCAATCTTCGCGACCAATATACAATTCAACTTATTCTTCACCAATTTTGAATTTTAATGATAAGGATTTTTCATTTAAATACAATGAGTTTGAAAATTTAAATTTTAATCCTACCAATTTTGAATCTAATTTAGTTTCTGTTATTGCTTTTTATAGCTATGTTATAATCGGAATGGATGCGGACACATTTTCAAAACAAGGGGGTAGTAAATATCTAGAAACTGCCCAAGATGTTGCAAATGTAGCAATAACGGGCGGTTATAAAGGTTGGGGTCAATCTGATGGCACTCAAAATAGATATTTTTTAATTAACGACATGCTTTCAAATACTTTCAATCAATTTAGAGAGGCATTATATGAATATCATTATGAAGGACTAGATATTATGCAGAGCGATTTAAAATCTGCTAAACTAAAAATAAAAGATGCCATTTCAACTCTAGGTAAAATTAATGAAACTCGACCAAATGCTTTTATTACCAGAGTTTTCTTCGATGCTAAATCAGATGAAATTGTTTCTATCTTTTCTGCTGGACCATCAATAGATAGTAGCGAATTAATTGGAAAATTGAATGCGATTTCCCCGATTAACGCCTCAAAATGGTCAGAAATTAAGTATTAATAGGTTCAAATAATTTATATTAATCTCAATGCTTGCTTCACTTTCAATAAGTAATTTTGCTTTAATTGATAAATTAGGAATTAATTTTTCTGATGGATTTTCTACTATTACAGGCGAAACTGGTGCTGGAAAATCTATTTTACTAGGAGCTTTAGGATTAGTATTAGGAAAAAGAGCCGATTTAACCTCCCTTAAAAATAAAGAAGAGAAATGTGTTATTGAAGCCCATTTCCAAATTGCTAATTATAATCTACAAGCTTTTTTTGAGTCAAATGATTTGGATTATGAAAACGAGACTATAATTCGAAGAGAAATATTACCCTCTGGAAAATCGCGTGCGTTCATAAATGATAGCCCTGTAAATCTTCAGGAATTACAAGAATTGAGTTTTTTTTTGATAGACATTCATTCCCAACATCAAACCCAAGAGCTTTCGGAAGAGCTTTTCCAATTTCAAATAATTGATTCAGTTGCGGATAACCAAGGAGATATTAATCAATATTCAGCAATTTTAAGTACTTATAAAAAGGATAAATCACAACTTGTAACACTCAATACCAAATTACAAACGCTATTAAAAGAGCAAGATTATAACACCTTTTTATTAGATGAATTGTTAGCTGCTAAATTTAAAGTAAATGAACAAGAGGAACTAGAACAAGTATATGAACAACTTAATAATGTTGAATTCATTAAAGAAAACCTTGATAAATCTTTAGCTTTAGCCAATGAAGAGCAGTTTGGAATTCTACAAAATTTGAAGGAAATCAAAATTGCTTTACAGAAAACGATTTCTTTTTCAGTAGAATACCAATCATTATTTGATAGAATTAATAGTGTAACAATTGAATTTGATGACATTATTAGTGAATTAAGTCAGCATACTGAAAATTTAGTTCACGATCCTGAAAGTTTAGAATTGGTCAATCAAAAGTTGCAAAACATCTATAATTTACAAAAGAAACACCAAGTAAATTCTATTGCAGAACTTTTAGACATTCAAAATGATTTAGATAATAAAGTTGTTTCTGTAGTCGAATTGGAATTTGAGATTAATAAATTGACTGTTAAAATCGAAAATGCAACATCTGAATTAGATACTTTAGCACTTAATATCCGTAACAATAGATTGAAAGCAGTCCCAGTATTATCTGAAAAACTGATATTCATTTTAGAGCAATTGGGAATGCCGAACGTACGTTTTAATATGGAATTGAAAGAAACAGATCACTATTTTGTAAATGGAAAAGACGAATTACAATTTTTATTTTCTGCCAATAAAGGTTCCGACTTTGGATTATTGAAAAAGGTAGCTTCAGGTGGTGAATTATCAAGAATAATGCTTGCTGTAAAATCAATTTTGGCACAATACTCTAGTTTACCAACCATTATATTTGATGAAATTGATACCGGTGTTTCAGGAGAAATTGCTAATAAAATGGCTGCGATTATGAAAGATATGAGTAGTAAAATGCAAGTATTTTCAATTACGCATTTACCACAAATTGCTGCTAAAGGAAAAACTCATTACAAAGTTTTCAAATCAATTCAGGGAGATACAACTATATCAGAATTAAAACTACTGACATTTGAAGAAAGAATTGTTGAAATTGCTGAAATGCTATCCGGTAAAGATATTTCTGATTCCGCTTTAAATCATGCAAAAGCATTATTAAATTAAATATTTTTTTAATTTTGCAACACAATCAATACTACTACTATTATTAATTACAATAAATAAAGAAAATGATTATAGAGCCAAGAATGAGAGGGTTTATTTGCTTAACAGCGCATCCAAAAGGTTGTGAGCAAAGTGTAATAAATCAAATTGAATATGTTAAATCAAAAGGAACAATTGATGGAGCTAAAAAAGTTTTAGTAATTGGCGCCTCAACAGGCTTTGGTTTAGCATCAAGAATTACTAGTGCTTTTGGTTCTAATGCTTCTACAATTGGAGTGTTTTTTGAAAAACCGCCTTCAGAAGGAAAAACCGCTTCACCTGGTTGGTATAATTCAGCGGCTTTTGAAAAATTAGCTCATGAATCTGGATTGTATGCAAAAAGCATCAATGGAGATGCATTTTCTAAAGAAGTTAAACAACAAACATTAGACTTAATCAAAGCTGATTTGGGTCAAATAGATTTAGTAATTTATAGTTTAGCATCACCAGTTAGGTTAAATCCAAATACAGGAATTTTACATCGTTCGGTTTTAAAGCCAATAGGAAGTACATTTACAAATAAAACGGTTGATTTTCATTCAGGTATCGTTTCAAATGTGAGTATTGAACCTTGCAATGAGGAAGAAATTGAAAATACGGTTGCAGTTATGGGTGGTGAAGATTGGTCAATGTGGATGGAAGATTTAAAGGCGGCAAATTTATTAGCCCCAGGTGCAAAAACAGTTGCTTATTCCTATATAGGACCTTCATTAACTGAAGCGGTTTACAGAAAAGGAACCATAGGTCGCGCAAAAGATCACCTGGAAGCAACTGCTTTTTCTATAACTGACAGTTTGAAATCTATTGGTGGAACTGCGTATGTTTCTGTAAATAAAGCTTTGGTAACTCAAGCTAGTTCAGCTATTCCAGTGATCCCATTGTATATTTCTTTATTGTACAAAATAATGAAAGAAGAGGGAATTCACGAAGGTTGTATCGAACAAATTCAACGATTATTTCAAAATAGATTGTATACAGGTGCTAAAATTCCAACCGATGATAAAGGTAGAATTAGAATAGACGATTGGGAAATGAGAGATGATGTTCAAGAAAAAGTGGCTAAGTTGTGGAAGGAAGCGACTACAGAATCATTGCCAAATATTGGAGATTTAAATGGATATACCAGTGATTTTCATAATTTATTTGGTTTCGGTTTTGATGGGGTAGATTATCAAGTTGATACTAATGAAATGGTTGATATTTCAAGTATTTCCCAATAACTATTAATAAAAAATGTATTTTTCAATAATTATTCCAGTTTTCAATCGTCCCGATGAGATAAAAGAACTTTTAGATAGTTTAATTTTAACTGACTATAAAGAAGATTTTGAAGTGGTTGTTATTGAAGACGGTTCAAGTTTGACTTCTGAAAATACAATTGATCTATTTAAAAGTAAATTAAACATAGCTTATTACAATAAAGAAAATACTGGACCTGGAGATTCTAGAAATTTCGGAATGAAAAAGGCAAAAGGATCGTATTTTTTAATTTTTGATTCCGATTGTATTATACCAAAAAACTATTTATCAGTAGTCTCAAAACAATTAGAACTAGAATATGTAGACTGTTTTGGTGGTCCTGACCGAGCGATGAAAAGCTTTTCAAATATTCAAAAAGCAATTGATTTTACATTGACTTCCTTTTTGACAACGGGAGGAATTCGAGGTGGTTCTGAAAAAATCGATCGTTTCCAACCCCGCAGCTTTAATATGGGATTGTCTAAAAAAGCATTCGAAGTATCGGGTGGTTTTGGTAACATTCATCCTGGTGAAGATCCAGATTTATCCATTAGATTGTGGAAATTGGGTTTTGATACAAAGTTATTTTCTGAAGCATTTGTTTACCACAAAAGAAGAATTGATTGGGATAAATTTTATCTTCAAGTTAATAAATTTGGTAAAGCAAGACCGATTTTGAATAGTTGGTACCCAGAATACAATAAGCTAACTTACTTTTTACCTTCTATATTTATCGTTGGTTTTTATTTTTCAATATTCTTATTAATCTTCGCTCAAGATTTACTTATTAAATTATATTTTATCTATTTTATAATTTTGTTTTTGGTAGCAACCTATAAATCTAAAAATTTTATTGTTGGTTATTTATCAGTAAAAGCGGCTTGGAAACAGTTTTCGGGTTATGGTTTTGGGTTTTTAGAATCGTTCTATAAAATTTTCGTTTTAAAACAGCAACCAGAAAAAGCTTACCCTGAATTATTCTTTAAGAAATGACAAAAATAATTGGATTAACTGGTGGAATAGGTAGTGGTAAAACAACGATTGCTAATCATTTAAAATCGTTAGGAATTCCAGTTTATAATTCTGACGATCAAGCAAAAAAAATTCTTTATTTACCTGAAACTATAAAATCTTTAAAGTCAGTTTTTGGCAATAGTATTTTCAGTAATAATTTGCTTGACAAAGAAAAACTATCACAACTTGTTTTTAATAATCAAGAACAATTAAAAGTCCTCAATCAAATAATTCATCCTAAAGTTAAAATTGATTTTGATAAGTGGCTTTTTGCAAATAAAAATGCTACACTTGTAATCAAAGAAGCCGCAATTTTGTTTGAAAGTGGAAGTTATAAAGATTGTGATGCAATTATTTCGATTTCTGCCCCTCAAGAATTAAGAATCCAAAGGGTAATTAACAGAGATCATGCTACACTTGAAGAAGTAATGGCTAAAATTAACAACCAGTGGACTGACGACATGCGAAACAAAAAGAGTGATTATGTGATTGATAATCAAGATATTGAAATTGCGTGCGCACAAACAGAAAAAATCATTACAATTTTATTAAATTACTAAAAAAAGCTTTAATTGTTAATGTTTGGTTAATATATTAATGGAATAAGTGTTAAAATATTAAATTTGATATATGAATAAATTGTTTTTCAGATTATTAATTGTCTTGATGAGTTTGTCTCTTATTGGGATAATATTAGTTCAAGTTTATTGGTTTAATTCTTCATTTCAGAATAATGATGAGCAATTTCGTTTTCACGTTCAGCAAGCGATTGTAAATGTTTCTAATAAATTACAAAAAAGAGAAGCATATAGTTTTTATGACAAATACAATCGTTTTAAAGACAGTACTGGAAAAGCGCCTCAAAAGAATGATTTATTAGAGTTTTATTATGTTCAAAAGAATATAAGAACAAATGAAACTATAATTTATTCGAATAGTATTATTGCAGAAGATTATTCCATTTCATCTTCTATTTTTAATAAAAAAGTAGATAGCGTTAAATTAAAGAGTTTTACTTCTAAAAGAACAACTGAAATTTATAATGCTAATAAAATTGATAATTCAGTTGTTCAAAATAGTGTAATGCCGGATTCTAAAATTAAAAAATCAGGGAATTTAGATATTTTAGATAATGCTCAGTTTGAGATTTTTTTTAAAGATATTGCTTCAACAATGCCAATTCAAGAAAGAGTTTCTAATGAAATTCTTCAAAAATTATTGTTGAATGAGTTGGATGAGTTTGGTATTAAAACACCATTTGAATATGGTATTTACAGTAATGGTTTAGCTACAAAAATTAAATCAGAGAAGTTTAATTACGATAAACATAATACCTATTCAATACCTGTATTTACAGATAATGAAGGCGCAAGTTCTTACCAATTATTAGTCAGTTTTCCGGATAAAAAAACATTTTTGTTTTCGGAATTGTTAGGAATTACTGTATTATCAATAATATTTACATTGATAATTATTATTGCATATTCCAGTGCTTTAAATCAATTGATTCGTCAAAGACAAATTTCTGAAATTAAAACAGATTTCATTAATAATATGACTCATGAATTTAAAACACCCATTGCAACTATTAATTTAGCTTTGGATGCTATTAAAAATCCAAAGATACTTGATGACAAGGAAATGATATTGCGCTATTTACAAATGATAAGAGATGAAAATAAACGAATGCATGCGCAAGTTGAAAATGTTCTTAGAATTTCAAAATTAGAAAAAAGAGAATTAGAAATTAGTAAAGAATCTAATAATATACATGAAATAATTGACGAAGCTGTTGAGCATATTAATTTGATAATTGAAGACCGTCAAGGTTCAATTATAACTCATTTTGAAGCAACAAGAACATCAGTTTTATTAAATGATGTTCATTTTACGAATGTGATCGTTAATATTTTAGACAATGCAATCAAATATTCGCCTGAAGTACCAGTAATTGATATTTATACTGAAAATGTAAAAGACTTTATAATAATTAAAATTAAAGATCAAGGCACAGGAATGAGTAAAGTTGCTCAAAAAAGAATATTTGAAAAGTTCTATAGAGAACACACGGGTGATCTACATAATGTTAAAGGCCATGGATTAGGATTGGCATATGTTAAGAAAATTGTAGAAAATCATGATGGTGAAGTTTTTGTAGAAAGTGAAAAAGGAAAAGGAAGTACATTTATAATAAAATTACCACTAATTAATTAATAACAATATGGAAACAGACAACAAAAAAATTCTTTTAGTAGAAGACGATCAAAATTTCGGAGCCATTTTAAAAGACTATTTAATGCTAAATGATTTTGATGTTACATTGGCAAAAAATGGTATGGAAGGTTTTGAAAAATTCAAAAAAGACACCTACGATTTGTGTATTCTAGATGTAATGATGCCTTACAAGGACGGATATACGTTAGCAAAAGAGATTAGAGAAAAGAATAAAGAAGTGCCTATTGTTTTTTTAACTGCTAAATCTATGAAAGAGGATGTGTTAAAAGGATATAAAGTAGGTGCTGACGATTACTTAAATAAGCCTTTTGATTCAGAGGTTTTATTAATGAAAATTAGAGCTATTATTCAAAGAAAATCAACTGATACAAAAACGGATGCTACAAAATTTGAATTCCAAGTAGGTGGTTTTCATTTGAATTCTAAATTGCGTTTCTTGACATTTAAAGATCAAGAATCGATAAAATTATCTCCTAAAGAAAATGAATTACTAAAACTATTAGTACTTTATGAAAATGACTTAATGCCAAGAGAATTAGCATTAACCAAAATCTGGAGAGATGACAATTACTTTACATCTAGAAGTATGGACGTTTATATTGCTAAACTTAGAAAATACCTAAAACTGGATGGAGATGTTGAAATTTTGAACATTCACGGTGAAGGATTTAGATTAGTGATCAAAAATAAAGTTTCAGATAAATAAAATAAAAAACTCCGAGAAATCGGAGTTTTTTATTTTAAGTTAATTTCTAAGACAAAACTAGTTTTAGTTTCTTTTGAAATTGTGAATTGAATTCGTTTTGCATTCTCATGTCTATTAATTTGAACCAAATCTTTTAATGATAGTTCTTTCAAAAAATTCATTTCAATTGATTTTATTTTTTGATTCAAAATTAATTCAGGATTAACATAATCCAAACACCATTCTAGATATTTTACATTGTTAACATGATTTACAATATCTAAATCGGATAAAACGACTTCTTTTTCATTGATTTTTTCTACGGAATCTTCAACAATAATTTTAGATAAGCTTATATCGGTAGCTTTTCTTTCTTGAAACAATTCGAAGTGAGAAATGGGTAATTTTAATTCTTCAGGTCTTCTAATTTTAGTGTTAAAAACTACCCAAAAAGTTTCAGACCCAATTATTTTTCTTCCATTTAAAACTACTTCAATAGCTCTAATTGAACGAGAGTTTTCAAGACTATTGATCCAAGTATTTATTGTGATTACGTCTTTCCATTTTGGTAATTCTGTAATTTCAATGCGCATTCTACTTAAAACCCAAGCTTGATTAAACGCCTGCATATCAGAAAAACTAATTCCACCCAATTCGGAATGTGAAGCAGCAGTTAATTGAATTAAATTGCATAAATCGGTGTATTTTAAATAACCATTTGGATTGCATTGGGTAAAATTAATTTCCCAATCTTTACTTAAAACGGATGTGAATTCATTTGAAATTGGCATGGTCTATTTTATTATTTATAAATTCGACGATTTCGTCATTGTTCACATCAAATTCAAACCATTTAGTTTCTGAGTTTCTCTTAAACCATGTTAGTTGTCGTTTTGCAAATCGGCGGGTATTTTTTTTTATTTCTTCAATGGCAAATTCTAACGTTATTTCATTGTCAAAATAACTAAATAATTCTTTGTATCCAACTGTTTGCAGAGCGTTTAAGTCTTTTTGTGGATAAATATTTTTTGCTTCTGCCAATAAACCTTCAGTCATCATAATAGCTACACGTTGGTTTATTCGGTCGTAAATCACTTCTCTTTTAGCTTCTAAACCGATTAAAATAGGAGTGAAGTTTCTTTGATTTTTTTTCTGACTTAAAAACGAGGAATAGGGTTTTCCAGTTCCAATGCAAACTTCTGCAAAACGCATCATTCTTTGAGGATTTAATAGCGTTTGTGGATTTTTTTGAGTTAGCTCATTATAATAAGTTGGATCTAGGTTTTTTAATTTTCCTTGTAAATATTCAATTCCGTTTATTTCATATTCTGAAATCACAACATCTCTAATGCTTTTATCAATTTCAGGAATAGCATCGAATCCTTTTAAAATGGCATCTACGTACAATCCGGAACCGCCAACAAGTATAACAAAATCATTGATTTTATAAAGTTCATCAAGTTTGGACAGGGCTTCTTTTTCAAAGTCACCCACGTTATAATTATCAAATATGGATTTGTTATGTATAAAATGATGTTTTGCAGAAGAAAGCTCTAATTCGTTTGGAACTGCTGTACCAATAGTCATTTCTTTAAAAAACTGTCGGCTATCGCAGGAAATAATCTCACAATTGAAATGTTTTGCCAACACAATACTCAAGGAAGTTTTTCCTATTGCTGTTGGCCCAACGATGGTGATTAAGTACTTCATATTTTTTTAGCCCGGATAGCAGTGAAAATCCCATTTTATTGCTCGGTACGAAGCAAAAAATGGATTGCAACGAATAGCCGGAATAGCTCCAAATAAAATTAAAATTTTACAATTTTTAATAACTTATTTTTACGAATTTGGCTTTGAATAATGTTTCTGGCGTCTCTATTGTTTTGCATTGGAATGATTATATTTTTTAGAATTTCAATTTTTTGAATCTGATAATTTAAATCATAAAACGCATAACCCCTATAAATCCCATTTTCAATTAATACTGCGCTACGTTCGTGAATCGTTCTACCTTTATCTTTAAGAATCATATTTTGATCTTCAAAACTATTTTTAGAAATAAACGCTGAAACCCTTGAATTATATACTTCGGGAGTTATTTCACCATTACAAGCGCCGTCACATTCTTTAATTTTGTTTTGGAAACAAGCGTTATTCGTTACGTATAATCCAGTTAATTTTTGACACAATTGATAGTCAGCAGTGATTCGGAATAATATATTTTTAGCTTCCTGTAGGGTTGAAAAAGAGGTGATTTCTTTTTTTCGTCCATCGGCTTTTTGTAATTTTAAATTTAAGTAACCATTTTTGTCTTCTTCAGCATACAATGCAATGTTGAATAAATTCTTTCTTTGCGCTCGATTGAATATTGGTTTGTGTATTTTAATTTCTTCGCTTTCCTTCAATAAAGCAATTAATTCACTTCCGGTTTCTTCATAAGTTACTTTAAAAACTTGTGCTTGAATTTTAACTGATTTTTTATCTGTTCCAGTAAAATGCTGGTTGATTCGTTTTTTTATATTTTTACTTTTTCCAATATATAGTATCTTACCTTCTTCATTATGAATATAATATACACCAGTATTTGAAGTAACACTTTCAATTATTGAAAATAACTTTGGAGTAATTCCTTTAAGTACTTCTGTTTTAATTAGCTCTTGAATTATTGATTTTTTAGTGTCTTTGGCGAGTAATAATTGAAATAATTTTAAGGTCGCCAATGCATCACCACTCGCGCGATGTCTGTCGGCTATCGGAATTCCTAGAGCACGAACTAGTTTTCCTAAGCTGTGCGAAGGTTGTTCGGGCAATAATTTTTGTGATAATTCAACGGTGCAAAGCGTCTGCTTGTTAAAATCGAAACCTAATCTTCTGAATTCTGTTCGTAAAATTCGATAATCAAAAGCGGTGTTATGAGCCACTAATACGCAGTCATTTGTAATTTCAATTATTCGTTTAGCGACTTCATAAAACTTGGGAGCGCTTTTTAACATAGCATTGTTGATGCCTGTTAATTTTACTACAAAGGGTTGAATTGGAATTTCAGGATTTATCAAACTTATAAATTGATCCACTATTTCGTGGCCGTCAAATTTATAAATGGCAATTTCTGTAATCCCTTCTTCATTGAATTGTCCCCCAGTAGTTTCTATGTCGAGAATAGCGTACATAAGACAGCCTCCTAGCTCCCGAAGGGGAAATTATAAATGTTAGTAATAATAAATTTTTCCATATTATGCGATTGCCCCTTCGGGGGTTAGGGGGCTTCGTCCTCCAAAGATACTACTTCCAATTCGAACCATGGTACTTCCGCACTCAATTGCAAGTTGGTAGTCGCCCGACATTCCCATGGAAAGAATTGACAATTGACAATTAACAATTGATAACGATTTTTTAGTGTCAAAAATCGATTTTAAATGCTCGAATTCTTTCTGGATTTGGAATTGGTTATCTGTAAAAGTTGCCATTCCCATTAATCCTACAATTCTTATATTGTTCATTACTTTAAAGGAATTAGAATCCAATAAATTGTTTAATTCATCTTCATTTAAACCAAATTTAGTTTCTTCCTCTGCAATATGAATTTGTAGCAAACAATCGATAATTCTATTGTTTTTTAAGGCTTGTTTGTTGATTTCTTCCAATAATTTTAAACTGTCAACACCGTGAATCAAATTTACATAAGGCGCCATGAATTTCACTTTATTGGTTTGAATATGACCTATCATGTGCCATTGAATATCCTTTGGCATTTGTTCCCATTTCTCGGTCATTTCTTGGATTTTATTTTCTCCAAAAACGCGTTGACCAGCATTATAAGCCACCATCAAATCAGTAACTGGTTTGGTTTTTGAAACAGCAACAAGAGTTACATTTTCAGGTAATACCGATTTTATTTTAAGTAAATTTTCTTTTATTGACATTTATTAATTCAATTAAGAAAGGAATTGTTTTGCAATTTTCTCTGCTTTTTTACTCTCACTATAATCATAGAAACCTTCACCAGATTTTGAACCTAATTTTCCAGCACGCACCATATTTACTAAAAGTGGGCAAGGAGCGTATTTTGGATTTTTGAATCCGTCATACATTACATTTAAAATGGCTAAACACACGTCAAGCCCAATAAAATCAGCTAATTGTAATGGTCCCATTGGTTGTCCCATACCTAATTTCATAACCGTATCAATTTCATATACACCAGCCACTTTATTGTATAAGGTTTCAATAGCTTCATTTATCATTGGCATCAAAATTCTATTGGCCACAAACCCAGGATAATCATTAACTTCAACGGGAGTTTTACCTAATTTTTCGGATAAATCCATTATGATTTTAGTAACTTCATCAGAAGTGTTGTAGCCACGAATGATTTCTACCAATTTCATAATTGGCACCGGATTCATAAAGTGCATTCCTATTACTCTTTCAGGATGAGCAACAACGGCACCTATTTGCGTAATTGAAATAGAAGAGGTATTTGTTGCTAAAATCGTATTGTGAGAACAAACTTCATTCAATTGTTTGAAAATATTTAGTTTTAATTCTACATTTTCTGTAGCAGCTTCAACAACTAAATCAACACCTACAACTCCATCTTTTATATCAGTATAAGTGATAATATTGGAAATAGTTTTGAATTTATCCTCTTCATTAATTGTTCCTTTCGTAACCATTCGATCCAAATTAGTGGCAATAGTTGCCATTCCTTTATCCAATGATTTTTCTGAAATATCTATTAGTTTTACGGTAAATCCGCTTTGAGCAAAGGTATGAGCAATACCATTCCCCATAGTTCCAGCTCCAATTACAGCTATTATTTTCATATATTATTCATTAAAACAATCAATTATTTGATAAGCAACTCGTAAAGCATTTCTACCTTGTTCTAAAGTAACAACTGGAGATGTATTGTTGTTTATAGCATCCGCAAAAGAATCCAATTCATCCAAAATGGCATTATTTTGTTCTACATCAGGATTTGCAAAATAGATTTGTTTTTTTACACCTTCTGCATTTTGTAAAATCATATCAAAATCACCTGGAACTTCTGGTGCATCTTTCATTTTTACAACTTCACATTTTTTCTCAAGAAAATCAACAGAAATGTAAGCATCTTTTTGGAAGAAACGAGATTTGCGCATGTTTTTCAATGAAATTCGGCTCGCAGTTAAATTGGCAACACAACCATTTTCGAATTCAATTCTGGCATTGGCAATATCAGGAGTTTCACTAATTACTGAAACACCACTCGCGTTAATCAATTTAACTTTAGAAGGAACCACACTCAAAATAGCATCAATATCATGTATCATCAAATCTAAAACTACTGGAACATCAGTGCCACGAGGATTAAATTCTGCTAATCTATGGGTTTCAATAAACATTGGATTTTCAATCATATCCTTAGTAGCAATAAATGCAGGATTGAATCTTTCTACGTGACCAACTTGCCCTTTTACGTTATATTCATTTGCTAAAGCAATAATTTCTTCCGCTTCAGCGACAGTATTTGAAATAGGTTTTTCGATAAAAACATGTTTCCCTGATTTGATAGCCACTTTAGCACATTTATAATGAGAAAGAGTAGGGGTTACAATGTCAATAACATCCACTGCGTGAATTAAAGTCGCTATGGTGTGAAATTGTTTGTAGCCAAACTCTTCCGCTATTTTTGCACCATTTTCATGATTTTCATCATAAAAACCTACCAATTCATATTTTTCGGATTGTTTTAATAATCTTAAATGTATTTTTCCAAGATGTCCAGCACCTAAAACGCCTACTTTTAACATAACTAAGTATTTTCAACAAAAATAGTAATAAAATGATTATTATTTATTGCATTTAAAATTAAATACATCATGTCAATTAACAATTACTTTCATAAATTTACATCACAAATAATAATTAGTTTTGAAAGATACAGCCAAACATCAAGGACTTAGAAACCAGCTCGTGAAATTGTTGCAAGAAAAAGGGATTGTAGACAAAAGCGTATTAAAAGCAATTAGCACTATTCCACGACACCTTTTTTTAAATTCTAGCTTTGAAGATTATGCCTATCAAGATAAAGCGTTTCCAATTGGCTCTGGACAAACTATCTCTCAACCTTTTACCGTTGCTTTCCAAAGCCAATTATTAGAAATAAAAAAAGGACAAAAAATTTTGGAAATAGGGACAGGCTCAGGCTATCAAACCGCAGTTTTGTTTTTGATGGGAGCCAAAGTTTATAGTGTAGAAAGACAAAACGAGTTGTTCAAACAAACATCAGCTTTGTTACCAAAATTAGGAATTCGTCCCAAACATCTTTCATTTGGGGACGGTTACAAAGGATTGCCAAATCACGCCCCTTTTGACAGTATTATTGTTACTGCAGGAGCTCCTACAATTCCAAAACCACTAATGGCACAATTAAAAATAGGAGGAAAGTTGATTATTCCAGTTGGGGATGAAAATCAAATAATGATCAAACTTATAAGAAAAAATGAAACCCAATTTGAAAAACATGAATGCGGTGATTTTAAATTTGTACCTTTATTAGAAGATAAAAAATAAAACAAAAACCCCGAAATCTCGGGGTTTATTGACCAATAATATTTAAATAACGCTCCAAACTTTCTTTCTCAATTTGAGCAATAAACATCAAAAAATCTTCTTTGTTGTTTTTAGTTTGAGCTGTTTCAAGCGAATTATAGTATTGCATTCTATTTTCGTAATCCCCTTTTATATTGGCTATTACATAACCGTGTTGCAGCAAAATAAGGTTCATTACTAAGCGAGAACTTCTACCATTTCCATCAATAAATGGATGGATTGTTACCATTCTTTCATGAAGCTCTGCAGCCAATAGAACCGGGTGTAATCTCTTTTTATTGGATTCATACCAAATAAAGAAATCCTCCATTTCCTTGGCAACTAAAAAAGGTTGTGGTGGTAAATGCGAACTTCCTTTAATCATGACTTGAACTTTTCTATATTTGCCTGCATCTTCAGGTTGAATTCCTCTCAAAATCAAATTATGGATAGAAAGTACTTCTCGCTCGTTTAAAGGAGAATTTCTTTCCATTAAATGCTTAATATATACAATTGCTTCTTGATGATTTATAACTTCAAGATGCTCTCTCATGCTTTTCCCTGAGATGGTTAATCCTTCATTTATAACTAAATCTGTCTCTCGAAGTGTCAAAGTATTTCCTTCAATTCGATTGCTTTCAAAGGTGTATTCTAATTCTAAAGCCTGAGCAATTTTAAAGCTATCAAGCTTTCTAAAATTATCTAGTTTAGCTTTTAAGGCATCTATTTCATTGATAATTGTTGTTAAATTATTAGAAATTTTTCTCTTGCTAATTCCGTAATTATTTTCAACTTCTTCTCGAACAATATTCATTGCTTTTAATGCAAATTCATCGTTGCCAATTTCGTACAACAATTTTTCTTTGAACCAAGCAATCATTATATTTTCTAAATCTATTTCTAATAGTGATGCTAACTTTATTACTTGTTCTTTAGTAGGTTTTCTTGAACCACTTTCAAACTTACTTATAAGCGCCTGATCGATACCTAGTAGTTGAGCTACTTCTCTAGTTTTCAATCCTTTTTTCTCTCTAGCTACTCTTAATAAAGTTTTCATTTTAGTTATTTTAAATGTCAAGACAAATTTAGTCATTTTTTATCAGAAAAAAAACTTTTTTCAATATTCTTTTTTTATTCGATCTAAATCTCTCTTTGTATCTTGTTCTTTTAAGGATTCTCGTTTGTCATAAGTTTTTTTGCCTCTACAAAGACCTATTTCTAATTTTGCGATACCTTTTTCATTGGTAAATAATTTTAAAGGTACAATTGTTAATCCTTTTGCTTGAACACTTCTTTCCAATCCTTTAAGTTCTCTCTTATTTAAAAGTAATTTTCTTTCGCTCCGTGCTTTATGATTGAATTGATTTCCATAAGTGTATTCTTCGATATAGGTATTTATCGCAAAAAGTTCGATGCCATTAAATTCACAAAAACTTTCTGTAATATTTGCTTTGCCAAGACGTATTGATTTTATTTCTGTTCCAGCCAAAACAATTCCAGCGGTATATGTTTCGATTATTTCGTAATCAAATCTCGCTCTTTTGTTTAATATGTTAATAGTTTTCAGCATCTAGGTGCAAATGTACGATAACAATTCATTAATTTTGTTGGTATACAAGATCTTTTTAAATTCTTAAATAACACTTATTTATTTTATGTCAAACAATAATCCCGATCCACTTCATGGTGTTACTCTGCAAAAAATAATGGAGTATTTGGTTGATTATTATGGATTTAACACACTTGGTGAATTAATTAAAATAAAGTGTTTTATTTCTAATCCAAGTGTAAAATCAAGTCTTACCTTTTTGAGAAAAACAGACTGGGCTAGAAAAAAAGTAGAAGAATTATATATTAAATCTTTACGATAATTTTCTGTGTTTCCAGCGTTTATGAGTCCAAAGATAATATTCTGGTTTTTCATAAATTTGTTTTTCAACCATTTTTAAAAACCGGTCTGTAATTTCATAATTAGGCTCTTCTTTAGCATTTTCAGACAATACTTCTAACTCAGCTACATAAAAACCTCTTCCTAATTTTTTTGTTCTTAAAAAAAGAACATTCATATCGTATTTTTTTGCCAACATTTCACCTCCGGTGTGAATTGGAACTTCAATTCCCATAAATTTATTCCAGTGAAAGAAAGAACCCAATTTTGGAGATTGATCACTAATCAAACCATAAAGACCAAGTTTTTTATTTCTATAATTAGTACCCATTGTTGGAATTGTTTCCTTGGTTGTGATTAATGTAGCTTTAAATTTTGATCTAATGTCGCGAACCAATTTGTCAAAATAGCGGTTGTTAATTTTTTTATAAACAGCATATCCTTCAAATGAAATTTTACTATTTAATGAAACTGCCCATTCATAACTTGCATAATGTGCACAAAGCAAAGCGATACTTTTTCCTTTTTTCTCCAAATCGTGATAAACTTCGATATTTTTAAATTTATATCTTCTCTCCATTTCACTCTCAGAAATGGTTAGCGTTTTGATCATTTCCAAAAAAACATCACACATGTTTTTATACGATTTTTTTTCAATTTCAAATCTTTCTTTATCTGATAAATGGGGCAGTGTTAAAGTTAAATTTTCTCTAACTGTTTTTTTTCGATAACCAATGATGTAATAGGTTAAAATGTAAAACACATCTGAAAGAATATATAATAATCTAAAAGGAAGTAAGGATATACACCATAAAATCGGATAAAGAAAAATATAAATTATTAGCTGCATTAGGTAATTAATTTTTTGCAAATATACATTAAATTATTTTTTTTATACGGAATGTCTAAACCTAAAAAACTATCTTTACTTTTACTAAAGATTTAAATTTACGATAATGAATATTTTATTAATTATAATTATAGTACTAACTATTAGTATTAGTTTCAAAGGTTTTGAAGACACCTCTTTTTTTAGAAAATTTGAATTTCACATCGGGAGTATTCGTTCTGGGGAGCAATTTCGAATGATTTCTTCAGCATTTTTACACGCCGACATTTCACATTTGGCGTTTAATATGTTGACATTGTATTTCTTTGCACCAGTTGTATATGGCTTTTTAGGAAACATATCTTTTGGACTAATTTATTTAGGAAGTTTAATCTTTGGTAGCTTATTAACTTTGTATTTTCATTCAAATGATTATTCTTATCGCGCCATTGGTGCTTCTGGTGCGGTAACTGGTGTACTATATTCAGCAATATTATTGCGACCTGATATGGATTTATATTTATTTTTTATCCCAATCCCAATCCCAGCTTATATTTTTGGAATTGGATACTTACTTTATTCTATATACGGAATGAAGACTAAACATGACAATATAGGACACACCGCTCATTTTGGTGGAGCAATTGGAGGTTATTTGATTACATTGGCAAAAGAACCCCGTCTATTTATTGATAATCTTGAAATGGTAATTTTACTTGCGATTCCAATTGTATTGCTTTTTATATTGGCCAAATTAGGAAAAATATAGTTTTAGATTTAAATAAAAAAACCCAGTTTTATACTGGGCTTTTTTGTGGGGAGAGCAGGATTCGAACCTGCGAAGTTCACACAGCAGATTTACAGTCTGCCCTCGTTGGCCGCTTGAGTATCTCCCCAATAATATTTATTCGTAGACTAGTAAACGGCTGCAAATATAGCTACACTTTCCAGCTTTGCAAATTATTAAAGTACTTAATTTTAATCGTTTTTTAATCTATTGAAATTGAAACAAATAAAAAAATCTCCACGAAGGAGATTTTAATTAATATCTTAATATAGAATTATTTTGAACCTAAAAGGGAAGCTATTTTAGCATTTAATTCCTCCCCACGAATGTCTTTTGCAATGATTATTCCCTTAGCATCTAAAACAAAAACAGTAGGAATTGCATTTATTCCATATTGTAAAGCAATTGGATCTTCAAATTCTTTTAAGTTAGAAACATGGTTCCAAGTCAAGTTGTCTTTAGCAATAGCATCTTTCCATGCCGAAGCTTCTTTATCCAATGAAACACTTAAAATATTTAAACCTTTAAAATGGTATTTTGCATAAAGAGCAACTACATTTGGATTTTCTACACGACAAGGTTTGCACCAAGAAGCCCAAAAATCAACAATTGTCACTTTTCCTAAAGATTGTTTTAAAGAAATTGATTTTCCTTCAGGGTTTTTTGCTGTAAAATCCGGAGCTACACTTCCTACATTTGCTGCAGCAGCAACTGTTACAGGTTTCCCAATTTTATCTAATTTAGTTTTAATTGATTTTCCTGGTTTGTAATTTTTCAATTCAGGACTGAAACTAGCATATATTTTTTTAGCTCTGGCTACATCTAACGTTGGATCGTTTAACATACTATCTACAATTAATGCTGATAATAATGCTTTTGGATTAACTTCTGCAAATTTTATATAAAATTCCATTCCCTCTTTTTGCATTCCTTGATATTCTTTCATCAATTTATTGATAACGATAGTATCCTTTGCTTGTTCAGCAGCTTTCATCTTTGCCATATTAGCATTTTGAAAAGTCATTAATTTCTTTTGAAGTTCTTTTTGGAATTTTGTTAAATCGTCATTGAATTTAGAGAATACATCATTATTGAATGTTCCTGAAAACTTAGATTTTTGAAGACTATCTTTATCTACAATGATGTCAATATTACCATTTTCAAGCACAAAGGGAACTTTACCTTGAATAGCTTCAACTTGAATTAACATGATTTCTGGTTCTTTTGCAGATCCCTTCATCATAAATTTACCATCTTTAACTTTTACGGTATCCATTGGAATAAATTGTCCCATTTCATCTTGTTTTTCAAGTACTACCGTTTTTCCATCAGCAATTCCTTTTACAGTGCCTGAAACAATATATTCATTTTTCCCTGCTTTATTACACGAAATTATAACTGTCAATACAGTTAATAGCATTAAAATTCTTTTCATTTTAAATTAGTTTTAATTTTAAGTTGCAAAAGTATTTAAAAATAATAAAGTTGTTACATTTAAATCACTTAATTTTTTGTTATTCTTTATATTTTATTATTTTATTTTTGAAGGACATACAAAAACAGTCAATGGCACATTTGTATTTTTAATGCCGCTAATTCCCTTTTCAATATTCGTTAAATTATGAAATCCACGTGATTTTAATATTGATGCCATAATTACAGAACGATATCCACCTGCACAATGCAAATAGAATTTTTCACTTTTAGAAACTAAATCTAAATGAGAATTAATGGTGTCTAATGGTAAATTTATTGCGTTTTCAACATGTTCTGCATTGTATTCGCTTGGTTTTCGGGCGTCAACAACTATACTATCTTTCTTAAATTCATTTGAAAATTGTTCGGGTGAAATGGAATCAATACTATCTGTTTCAAATTTTGCAGTTTTCCATGAATCGATTCCTCCTTCAAGATAACCCAAAACATTATCAAAACCAACTCTTGAAAGTCGAGTTATCGTTTCATTTTCCATTCCGTTAGGAGTAATCAATAGAATAGGTTGCTTTGTATTCATGATTAATGAACCTACCCAAGGAGCAAAATTTCCTTGTATTCCAATAAAAATAGATCTAGGAATATGACATTTAACAAAATCATTTTCATGACGAACATCTAAAATTATTGCGTTCATATCATTTGCAATAGCATTAAATTCAAAAGGAGTTAAAGGTTTTTTAGATTTATTCATAACTGAATCTAAACTCGCATATCCTTGAATATTCATCATTACATTTTGAGGAAAATAAGCTGGAGGAATTCCTAAACCATCCAAAACCTCGGCAGTAAATTCTTCCCGAGACATGTTTTCTCTCAAAGCATAATTCGTTTTCTTTTGATTGCCCAAAGTATCGGTAGTTTCCTTACTCATATTTTTCCCACATGCACTCCCTGCTCCATGACTAGGATACACAATTAAATCATCAGATAATGGCATGATTTTATTTCGTAATGAATCAAATAAATAGGAAGCTAGTTTTTCTTGAGTCAATTCATTAACTAATGATTGTGCCAAATCAGGTCTCCCCACATCACCTATAAATAATGTATCACCAGTGATAATTCCATGTTCTTTTCCATTTTCATCAATCAATAAATAACAGGTACTTTCCATCGTGTGTCCAGGAGTATGAATTACTTTTATAGTATAATCACCAACTTTAAATTCTTGGTTATCTATAGCAATAATTGCATCAAACTCAGGCTTAGCGGTTGGTCCAAATACGATTTTTCCGTCTGTTTTTTTGGCTAAATCCAAATGCCCAGAAACGAAATCTGCATGAAAATGCGTTTCAAAAATGTACTTTATTTTTGCATGATCTAAATTAGCTTTGTCAATATAAGGTTGTACCTCTCTTAAAGGGTCAAATAGGGCGGCTTCACCCTTATTTTCAATATAATAAGCAGCTTGTGCGATACATCCGGTATATATTTGTTCAATTTTCATTGGGAATAATTTTGTATTATTTATAATAAAATCTCTTTTGTTAGGATAAGAACAGCCATGGTCAAAACAAACCAGCCGAATATTTTTTTCAAACTTCGTTCATTAAAAAAACGACTTAAATAAATTCCAATAAATATCCCTGTCATTGCAAATGATGCGAATTTAAATAAGAAATACCAATCTGGATTTATATTTTGAACATCACCTGAAAAACCAATTAAGGAATTACAAGCAATTATTAATAGGGAAGTTCCAATTGCTTTTTTTATAGGCAATTTTGCAAAATGAACCAATGCAGGAATAATTAAAAAACCTCCGCCAGCGCCTATCAAACCAATTAATATTCCAACACAGAAAATTTGGAAAATAATAATAAATAGGTTTGTTTTATTTTTTACAACTTCTGAAGTAGGAGTTTTCAGCATCGATAAAGCAGCAAAAAACATTACTACCGCAAATAGCACCATTAAAAATAAATCCTTGGTTATTGTAAAATAACTATTTTGAATTAATATTTCTGGAATTGTATGTACAATGTATTTTCTTGTAATATAAACAGAAATCAACGAAGGAATTGCAAATAGCAAACCGGTTTTTAAAACGACATTCCCCTTTTTAAAATTAATTAATGTTCCAAATGTAGAGGTCATTCCAACAATGAAAAGGGAATAGGAAGAAGCAATTATTGGATTAAAATTTAAAATATATACCAAAACAGGAACTGTTAATATAGATCCTCCGCCACCGGTTAAACCAAGAACAATTCCAATCAATAGGGCACAAAAATATTCTATAAATTCAATCATTATTTGCTTAGTATGCTTCAAATTTATGAAAATATATTTGAGTAAATTCAAAACGTTTTAAATACTTTAACTAAAAATTATTATTCGTTTGGATCTATTACGAATAAATTATATTAATTTTATTTTTATGAAAAATGAATTTAGAAAAGGTTTTTATTTTAAGCAATATGAAGCGCCATTTCAATCGCCATTTGATAGACTTTTTGAAGTATTTAAAGAGTTAATAACCCACACATCAGGTGATTTTGATGAGGCAATCGATTGGTTGCGGGAGTTGGATAAAGAATACAAATTAACCGACTCAAATTATACCATCGATAATTTTATAGAAGATTTAAAGAAAAAAGGATATATACGTGAAGAACTAAAAGAAGACGGTTCATCAGGAACTGGAATTACTGCAAAAACAGAACGGGCGATTCGCCAACAAGCTTTAGACCAGATTTTCGGCAATTTAAAGCGTTCTGGAAATGGAAATCATAAAACAAAACATACTGGAAACGGTGATGAACATACCGGAGAATTGCGAGAATTTCATTTCGGAGATGGATTAGAACAAATTTCCTTGACAGAGAGTTTGAGAAATGCACAAATTAATAATGGTGTTGAAGATTTTCAATTGACCGAAAAAGATTTAGTTGTAGAAGACACCCAATTCAAATCCCAAATGAGCACCGTTTTGATGATTGACATCAGCCACAGTATGATTCTTTATGGCGAAGATCGCATTACACCTGCGAAAAAAGTGGCAATGGCATTGGCCGAATTAATCACAACGAGATACCCAAAAGACACCTTAGATATTTTGGTTTTTGGAAATGATGCGTGGACAATTGCAATTCGTGATTTGCCTTATTTGAAAGTTGGTCCCTATCATACTAATACAGTCGCTGGTCTGCAATTAGCGATGGATTTACTGAGAAGAAAGCGAAACACCAACAAGCAAATTTTTATGATTACCGATGGAAAACCGAGTTGTGTTCGTGAAAAAGATGGAGAATATTACATGAACAGCAACGGATTAGACGAATACATTGTAAATAAATGTTACAGTCAAGCGCAACAAGCTAGGAAATTACACATTCCAATAACGACTTTTATGATTGCAAACGATCCGTATTTACAAAAATTTGTCAATCGTTTTACAGAAGAAAATCAAGGGAAAGCTTTTTATACCGGATTAAAAGGGCTCGGAGAAATGATATTTGAGGATTATGAAACAAATAGAAAAAAGAGAATTAAATAGAACGATAATTTACCAATATGAAAATAGAGACCATTACTACTTTAGGAGAATTAAAAGCTGCAGGTTACCTAAGTAAAAGTATAAAAGACGAATTACGAAATAACTTAAGGGAAAAAATAAAATCAGGAAAACCAGTATTTGAAGGTGTTCACGGATTTGAAAACACCGTTATTCCAGAATTAGAACGTGCTATATTATCGCGTCACAATATTAATTTATTAGGTCTTCGTGGTCAAGCCAAAACAAGATTAGCACGTTTAATGATTGAATTGTTAGACGAATACATGCCAATTGTAGCCGGTTCTGAAATCAATGACGATCCATTGAAACCAATATCTCGTTTTGCTAAAGATTTAATTGCTACTGAAGGAGATAAAACCCCAATTCATTGGGTTCATAGAAGTGAAAGATTCTTTGAAAAACTGGCAACACCTGATGTTACAGTAGCAGATTTAATAGGTGATGTAGATCCAATAAAAGCTGCAAACTTAAAATTATCGTACGCCGATGACCGTGTAATACACTTTGGAATGATTCCGAGAGCCAATCGTTGCATATTTGTAATCAATGAATTACCTGATTTACAAGCACGTATTCAAGTAGCATTGTTCAATATTTTGCAAGAAGGCGACATTCAAATTCGAGGTTTTAAATTAAGAATGCCTTTGGATATGCAATTTGTTTTTACAGCTAATCCAGAAGATTTTACCAATCGAGGAAGTATAGTTACGCCATTAAAAGATAGAATTGGTTCGCAAATTCTAACGCATTATCCTGAAACAATTAAAATAGCAAGAACTATCACGGAACAAGAAGCTAAGTTAGATTTGCTTCAAAGTGATGCTGTATATGTTCCCTCATTAGCCAAAGATTTGTTAGAGCAGATCAGTTTTGAAGCTCGTGAAAGTGAATATATTGATAATAAAAGCGGGGTAAGTGCCAGAATGAGCATCACCGCTTTTGAGAATTTGTTGAGCACTGCTGAACGTCGTGCATTAAAATCTGGAATGGATAAAACCGCCGTTAGATTATCCGATTTTATGGGAATTATTCCCGCAATTACAGGTAAAGTTGAATTGGTTTACGAAGGGGAACAAGAAGGAGCAGCCGTTGTAGCGCAACATTTAATTGGCGATGCAATCCATACCTTTTTTCCAGCGTATTTTCCGAAGATTGAAAAATTGGAGAAACAAGATGAAAAAACAGCGTATTCTGACTTAATAGAATGGTTTTTTACTGAAAGTGGTTTTGAATTATTAGATGATTGTTCTGATGAGGAATACAAAACTATATTAGATGCTATTACACCGCTATCCATTTTAATAAAAAAATACCAACCGCAACTTGCAAAAGAGGATGTCTATTTTATGAAAGAGTTTATTTTATGGGCTTTAGTAGAATATGATAAATTAAGTAAAGATAGAATTTCTCAAGGGTATCAATTCAGTGATATGTATGGAAATTATATTAATAAATTGTAATAAAAAAAGGGGTTTAAACTACTGTTTAAACCCCTTTTTTTATTATATATAACTTAATCTTGGTTGATTGTTTTTCTCCAAGTAAAAGAATTTAGGATATGTCTTTTTGCAAATCTTCCAGGAGAATCTGCATTTACCATTTTTACATAAGTTGCTTTTGGAACACTAATGTACTCATATACACTACCATTAGAAAAGTTTATGATTAAACGACCATCAACAAATTTATAATCTGTAATTGTAGCAGTTGAGATTGTTTCAGTATATTCTGGTAAAAGTTGTTTTGTGGTTTCAGGATTGATACTTACCAAAAAGTGGTAGGCTTCAATAATTTTTTTACTATTCTCTTCTGCAGCTTTCAAACCTTCATCATCTCCTTGAAATTTATCTGGGTGAGCATCTTTCATCGCATTACGATAGATAGTTTTTAAATCTTTTAAATCTACAGTTTTATCAACGTTTAGTAATTTTCTGTATTCAACTATTTTTTTCATAAACTTATTAAATAAGCGCCTTTCGAATGATATAATTTATAATCATTTAAAATGACAAATTTTTTGCAAAGGTACATTTAAATAAAACAATTCCAATTATTTTAAAATAAAAAGCCAGTTCAGTTATATTTTAACAATAAAAATCCGTATATTGTAAATTCAAATTAATAAATTTTTGAGTTTTTTTGATCTAATTTTAAAACACATGAAAAATTTAATACTTATCAGACATGCAAAATCCAGTTGGGACGAACCAGTTAGTGATAAGGATCGAAAATTAACTGACAGAGGTAAAAATGATGCTGCATTGGTTTCTTTAGAAAGCAGGAATTTATTAAATAGTA
Source organism: Flavobacterium sp. (assembly GCA_029866065.1). Lineage (GTDB taxonomy): Bacteria > Bacteroidota > Bacteroidia > Flavobacteriales > Flavobacteriaceae > Flavobacterium. The sequence continues at coordinate 30,971 of JARXAC010000058.1, read as the reverse complement.
AATTTGTACTATTCAGCAGCAATGCAAGACGTGCGTTTGAAACGGCTACTATTTTTGCAACCAATTATTCAGTTCCTTTTAATGAAATTATTTTTAAAGAAGATTTATATACATTTGATGAAAATCAATTAGAAAATGTGATTAAATCATTAAACAAAGATTTAGAAAATGTTATTCTTTTTGGTCATAATGCGGCTATAACAAATTTTGTTAATAAATTTGGCAATATATTTATTGAAAATGTTCCCACATCAGGTTTAGTTTGGATTAAATTTGATTGCCAGGAATGGAAATTATTGAAAAAAGGGAAAATACAAAAAGTTATATTTCCTAGAGATTTAAAATTATGAATAAAAATTTGGATTACAAATATATAGACAGAGAAAAAAGTTGGCTAGCTTTTAATGCTCGTGTACTTCAGGAAGCATCGGATGAAAATGTACCGTTATTAGACCGTTTGCGCTTTTTAGGTATTTTTTCAAATAACTTAGATGAGTTTTTCCGTGTTCGATTTGCTGCCATTCGAAGATTGAGTTTGTCAGGAATTTCCGGTGAGAAAGTGCTCATGGGAATAAGCGCGAATCAATTGGTAAAAGACATTACAGAAATTGTTATTGAACAACAAACGGAAAGTTTGAGGATTTTAAAAATCATTGAGGATAAATTACAAGCTGAAAATATCTTAATTATTGATGAAAGTCAAATTACAAGTGAACAGGAGAATTTTATCAAAGATTTTTTTATTCAAAAAGTAAGCCCTGCCTTGGTGACCATTATCTTAAATGACTTAGCTGAATTCCCGGTGCTTAAAGATACGCTAGGTTATTTAGCGGTTAAATTGGTGATGAAACCGGAACCTAAAATTTCAGGAGTGGTTAAACCAAAAAAGGAAATTCGTTATGCTGTAATTGAAATTCCAAAATCGATTAACCGCTTTGTTGTTTTACCTTCGGAAGATGAAAAACAATATGTGATTCTTATAGACGATGTTATTCGTCATAATTTATCGAGTTTGTTCAATATTTTCGATTACGAAAGCATTTCTGCACACATGATAAAAATTACCCGTGACGCTCAATTAGATATCGATAGCGACATGAGTAAAAGTATGCTTGAAAAAATTGCTACAAGTGTAAAAGATAGAAGAATAGGGGAGCCGGTGCGTTTTGTTTACGATCAATCTATTGGAAAAGATACCTTGAAATTCTTCCTTTCCAACATGGGAATCGATGCTTCAGATAGTATTATTCCTGGTGGAAGGTATCATAACAGACGAGATTTTATGGACTTTCCAAACCTTGGAAGATTCGATTTATTATACGAACCAAAAATTCCTTTACCTGTTGAAGGTTTGAGTCTTGATGGCAGTATTTTAAATAAAATTGCCAAGAAAGATTATCTTATAAACGCCCCATACCAGTCGTTTTCTTATATAATTAAATTTTTAAGAGAGGCTGCTTTGGATCCTCATGTTACGGCTATAAAAATTACTTTATACCGATTAGCAAAAAACTCTCAAGTTATCAGTTCTTTAATTAATGCTGCTAAAAACGGAAAGAAAGTTACCGTTCAAATTGAACTTCAAGCGCGTTTTGATGAGGCCAGTAACATTTCTTACGCAGAACAAATGCAAACGGAAGGCATTGAATTAATTTTCGGAATTAAAGGTTTGAAAGTTCACAGTAAAATATGTCTTGTTGAGAGAATTCAGAATGGAAAGTTAGTTCGTTATGGCTTTATTTCAACTGGTAATTTTAATGAAGCTACTGCTAGAGTTTATACCGATGTGACATTATTTACAAGTCATCAGCAAATTTTAAAAGACGTTTCAAAAGTTTTTGAATTCTTTAATGTGAATTATAGAGTTCATCGATACAAACATCTAATAGTTTCTCCTCATTATACCCGTTCCAAAATTAATAAGTTAATTGAGCGCGAAATTTCTAATTCCGAAAATGGTAAAACTGCATTTATCAAACTCAAATTAAATAGTTTGACAGACATTCAATTAATTGATAAATTATACGATGCAAGTAATGCAGGTGTAACTATCCAACTTCAAATTAGAGGGATTTGTTCGTTAGTTCCTGGTGTTAAAGGAATGAGTTCAAATATCGAAGCGATAAGTATTGTGGACAATTATTTAGAACATTCTAGAATATTTATTTTTGGTAATGATAATGATCCAGAAGTATTTATTTCTTCTGCTGATTTTATGACTAGAAATGTTGATGGAAGGGTTGAAGTTACTTGCCCAATTTATGACGAAAGAATAAAAAATGAACTTATCGATATTTTTAATATTGGTTGGAAAGGAAATGTTAAATCAAGATTACATTCAGATAAATTAGATAATAAATACCAACCTAGAGGTAACAACCCAGTATTTAGAGCCCAACAAGAAATGTACAATTACTATTTAGAACGTCTAAATTTAAGATCTTAAAAATTATATATCAAAATTAATTTAGTCCCAAATAAAATTTAATGATTACAATAAAAAAATATGCAGCAATTGACGTTGGTTCAAATGCAATGCGTCTATTAATAGCCAATATAATTGAGGAAGAAGGAAAAGAAACACAATTCAGCAAAAGTGCTTTAGTCAGGGTGCCAATTCGTTTGGGTCAAGATGCTTTTACTGTTGGCGAGATTTCTGAAGAGAATATCGATAGAATGGTTGATGCGATGAAAGCCTTCAAGCTATTAATGAAAGTTCACAAAGTGGAAAAATACATGGCCTGCGCAACATCTGCTATGCGTGAAGCTTATAATGGTCGCGAAGTTATTGACATTATTAAAGAAAAAGCGGATATAGAAATTAATATAATTGATGGAAAAACTGAAGCAGCTATAATTGCTTCTACAGATTTACATTATTTATTAAAAACAGAAAAAACGTATTTGTATGTTGATGTTGGAGGAGGAAGTACCGAATTTTCTTTATTCTCAAATGGTAAAATGATAGCTTCAAAATCATTTAAAGCGGGAACAGTCCGACTTTTAAATGAAGTTGTTTCTGATATAGTTTGGCACGAAATAGAAAAATGGATTAAAACCAATACTGAAGTCTATGACGATGTATGTCTCATAGGATCAGGAGGCAACATTAATAAATTGTTTAAAATGTCGGGAAAAATGGAAGACAAACCGCTGTCTTACATGTATGTGAATTCTCAATTTGCGTTTTTAAATTCACTTACTTACGAACAAAGAATCACAAAATTAGGATTAAATGCTGATAGAGCTGACGTTATTGTCTTGGCAACAAAAATATACTTAAACGCTATGAAATGGAGTGGTGCAAAAAATATTTATGTTCCAAAAATTGGTCTTTCAGATGGAATTATAAAAGCGCTTTATTACGGAAAAATCTAAATATCCAGTTCGAAAGTTTTTCTAAGAATATCTAAATTAGGATTGATTTCTGTTAATCGATTGTATTTTTCTTGTGGAGTAAACGCCTTTTTAGTGGTAACACTTTCATTTACAATTACTTCAATGGTAATATTGTGATTGTGTAAATGTCCTTTTAGATACCCTAATAAACCTATTAATTCCGATTCAAAATCGATTTTTGAACCTTGATTGGGTAATTCTAAGGTAATTGTGGTTCCGTTCAAAACAGGATCATTTATTTGCAATAAAGATTCCATTATTTTATACCCTTTATCACCTAATCGTTGCGCATATTTGTTCCAATACAATAACATATCGTTTTCATTAAAATCTTCTGTAGGTAGATGAACTTCAACTTTTACAATAGATTTTCCCGCTTCTAAAAGTTCTTTTTTTGCTTTTATACTCGCCAATGAAAAGGCAGATACTTTAGGTTCTGATGCAATATCTACAGGAATTGGCGATTCTGTTTTTTCGATTAGTTCCTCCGTAAAAACATTTTCAATTGGAGTAGTTTCAACTTCGCTAGTTTTTGAAGGTATTTCTTCTAATTCTTCTACTTCAACAATTTCAATAGATTTATCTGCAACTTCAATAGTTATTTCTGGAGTAATTTCAGGCTGCACTTCGATTGTAACAGCTGGCTTTTCAACAACAGTTATATCAGTAATCGAATAATTAGCAATTTTAAAATGAGTTGGGGGAATTATATAAGATTCAGGCTTTTTTTTTTCTCCATCAAAAGTGATAGAGGCCAATTGCATCAAACAAAGTTCAACTAGTAAGCGCTGATTCTGACTGATTTTGTATTTCAAGTCGCAATCATTGGCAATTTGAATTCCCTCTAATAAAAAGTCTTGCGAAGTTTTTTGAGATTGAATTTCGTACAATTTTTGGGCTTGTTCGCCAACTTCCAAAAGAGAAATAGTGATTGGCGTTTTGCAAACTAATAAATCTCTAAAATGAGATGCTAATCCAGCAATAAAATGATGACCGTCAAACCCTTTGGAAAGAATTTCATTGTAAGCCATCAATAAATCTGGAATTTTATTTTCAATAATTAAATCGGTGATATTGATATAAGTTTCATAATCAAGCACATTCAAATTTTCTGTAACGGCTTGACGAGTAAGGTTATTTCCACAAAAAGAAACAACTCTATCAAATATAGATAAGGCATCACGCATCGCACCATCTGCTTTTTGAGCAATAATGTGTAATGCATCGTCTTCAAATTTTACTCCTTGACTTTCGGCAACTTCAGCTAAATGTTCTTTAGCGTCTTTTACCGAAATTCTTTTGAAATCAAATATCTGACAACGCGATAAAATCGTTGGAATAATTTTGTGTTTTTCAGTTGTTGCCAATATAAAAATGGCATGTTTTGGTGGTTCTTCCAATGTTTTTAGAAACGCATTAAATGCTGCTGCTGACAACATATGAACCTCGTCAATAATATAAACCTTGTATTTTCCTGTTTGTGGCGGGATTCTAACTTGGTCTATTAAATTCCGAATATCATCGACTGAATTATTTGAAGCTGCATCCAATTCAAATACATTAAAAGCGAAATCTTCTAAAGGATCATCATAACCGGGTTGGTTTATTTTTCTTGCTAAAATTCTTGCACAAGTCGTTTTTCCAACTCCTCTAGGTCCAGTAAACAATAGTGCTGAAGCCAAATGATTGGTTTCTATGGCGTTTAACAAAGTATTGGTAATGGCTTTTTGACCTACAACATCTTTAAATGTTTGAGGTCGATATTTTCGAGCCGATACTACAAATTCTTCCATAGAAAATTATTGATTTACAAATATAGATTTATTATTTCAATTTTAAAATTCTAATTTTCAAATTTATTCCATTATTTAAATTAAGAATTAAACTCATAATCTTTCAAATATTTATACAATTATTATTGTAGATTTGCATCGCAGACCGCCTTATCGCCACACTTTGTTGTGGAGGAAAGTCCGGACACCAAAGAGAAGCATAGCGGGTAACGCCCGTCATTTCGAGCAATCGAAAGAGGACAAGTGCAACAGAAAGCAGGTACAGGTAATGCTGTAGTGAAACCAGGTAAACTCTATGCGGTGAAATTTCAAGTATATCAATAGTTAAGGGCTTCTCGTCCGTTGTTGAAGGGTAGAAAGATGGAGCTCGCGAGTAATTTCGAGCCTAGATAAATGATAAGGCCACGCAAAACGTGGACAGAATCCGGCTTACAGGTCTGCTTTTTTTATTTTAGAATAAATCACACTGTCTAAAAATTCCCCATTAAAAAAAGTGTTTTCTTTAATGTGTCCTTCTTTTACAAATCCATTTTTTAGTAAAACTCTTTCAGATTCCTCGTTTCTTGGGTCAATTATGGCTTCAATTGAATGCAAATTCATTTCATTAAAACCATAATCTAATGCTCTTTCCACTGCTTCAGAGGCTATTCCTTTGCCGTGATTTTCTGAAAGTAACATGTAACCAATTTCGGATCTATAATCTTCAAATTTAGTTCTGTAAAAACCAATAATACCTAATAATTTGTTTTCACCTTTGAAGGTAATCGCCCAATTTATCGCCTCGTTTTTTTCAAGTCCGCTATCCAATAAAGCAATATGCGAAAGCGCATCTTCATTATTGGTGACCAATGGGCGAGGAATGTATTTCATCGTTTCTGCATTGGAACGCATCGAAAAAACTTCATTAACATCATTATTATCAACTCTTCGGAGTAACAATCTCTCGGTTTCTAAAATCGGAAATGGTGTAAAATTAAATTCTAGCATAATTGGGTTTATATAATTTCTATTAAATAATGGGTTTCGAATGTTTGGTTAACATCTAGGATTTGAATTCCTTCTTTTTCTTCTAAATTACCATTGTTATCTATCGTGTCAGCGTATCCAATCCATGGTTCTATGCAAATAAAAGGAGCTTTACTTTTTGTCCAAATTCCCAAAGATGGAAAGTCATTATATATCACTTTTAAAAACGGAATCTTATTTTCACTGATAGTAACCGATTTAGATTCTATAGTTTTAAAAATTATAGCGTCATTTTCAAATAAGGAATAGTTTAACGGTAAACTACTATTTTCTAATGGTAAACTATAAGTAGAAATAGAAATCAAGTCATTTTCCAATTTTGAAACTACTAAATTTTCTGATTTTTCAAATAGCAATTCATAGTTTTCAAAATTATTAGGTAATGCAAAAGCGGGATGGGCTCCAATTGAAAATGGCATCGTAACCGTATTTTTATTAATTACTTTGAATCCTACTTTTAAAACAGAGTTGGTTAAAGTATAGCTAATTTGTAATTCAAATTTAAATGGATATTTTCCTAAAGTATCTGCCGATTCATTTAAAGAAAAAACTACTCTATCTTGTGTTTTTTCAATAACATTAAATTCCATTTCTCTGGCAAATCCGTGTCTTTGTAATTGATAAAAAGTAGTATTGTAGCAATAACTATTGTCTCTTAAACTTCCAACAATTGGAAATAAAATAGGGGAGTGCTTTCCCCAATAATCTGGATTTCCATCCCAAATGTATTCTTTATTATTGGAGTTTTTTAGTGAAATTAATTCTGCACCAAAAGTGTTTATAGTCGCCGTGAGTTCTGAATTGGATAGTGTTATTTTCAATGGTATTTATTTTTAACAAAAATAGGATTTCTAAAATTCACAAAGGTGAAATTTTCATTAATTTATGTTAAATATATTTTTATTTGAAGAAAAAATAGCAACTTTGAAATTCGAATTTTTAGGAATTGATTACATTTGTAACAATAAAATAAATTATTCGTCTACAACTAAAAAACACAAAAATAAATGAAAAACAAATTTACAAAAGCTTTATTATTTACAGCTTTATTTTTCGGATCAGTGGGTACATTTGCTCAGCAAACTCCTGCAACTGAAACTAAAAAAGTTTCAAATTACAGTTATACGGATGCTTTTGCTCCAAATTTCTATACTAAAAACGGTACTGCAACCCGCTCTGCAAGTGGACAACCAGGAGAAAAATATTGGCAAAATAGAGCCGATTACCAATTGACAGCTAATTTAAATGCCAATACAAGTGAAATTGTAGGTTCAGAAACGTTGACTTACACCAACAATAGCCCGGATAAATTGTCATTCCTTTGGATGAATGTGGATCAAAATTTATTCAAAAATGATTCTCGTGGGAATGCTGTAATTCCTATAAAAGGGAGCCGTAACGGAGCTGACGGAGAAAAATTTGACGGAGGTCATAAAATCAAGTCCGTGAAAGTAGTTATGAATGTTGGCGGAAAAGCAGTTGAAAAAGACGCTAAATTTGAAATTAACGATACCAGAATGAAAATTTCTCTTCCACAAGAATTGAATGCTAACGGAGCATCGGTGAAAGTTAAAATTGAGTTTTCTTACATATCTCCAAAATACGGTTCGGACAGAACAGGGGTTTTAGACACAAAAAATGGTAAAGTTTTCACAATTGCACAATGGTATCCTAGAATGTGTGTTTATGACGATGTAAAAGGATGGAATACTTTGCCATATCAAGGTGCTGGTGAGTTTTATTTAGAATATGGTGATTTTGATGTGAATATCACAGCTCCTTCAAATCATGTGGTGGTTTGTTCCGGTGAATTGGTTAATGCCAATGAAGTTTATTCTGATAAACAACAAAAATTATGGGCTACTGCTGCAAAAAGTGATAAAACTGTCGTAATTCGTTCTTCTGATGACGTTGAAAATGCAGTTTCAAAACCTTTGTCAAAGCCAACATTAACTTGGCATTTTAAAATTAAAAATTCTAGAGACGTTTCTTTTGCTTCTTCAGCTGCATTTATTATTGATGCTGCGAGAATCAATTTGCCTAGTGGTAAAAAATCACTTGCTATTTCAGCTTATCCAGTGGAAAGTGAAGGCGATGCTGCTTGGGGACGCTCTACAGAATATACTAAAACGTCTATTGAAAATTATTCCAAAAGATGGTTCGAATATCCTTATCCAGCAGCAACAAACGTAGCTGGAAATGAAGGAGGAATGGAATATCCTGGAATTGTTTTCTGTGGATGGGAATCTAAAGGAGAAGAATTATGGGGAGTAACGGATCATGAATTTGGTCACATTTGGTTTCCAATGATTGTTGGTTCAAACGAAAGATTATTCGCTTGGATGGACGAAGGTTTCAATACTTTTATCAATTCGTTAAGTTCTGTTGATTTTAATAATGGAGAATATAAATCACCTAATCCAGACATGCACCAAATGTCGGAAGCGTTTACAAGACCGTCTATGGAACCTGTTTTTACTGCTCCTGATTGCTTTAAAGAAGCAAATATGGGTATGTTAGCTTACTACAAACCTTCTTCTGGATTAATAATGTTGAGAGAGCAGATTTTAGGTAAAGAACGTTTCGACAACGCTTTAAAAACGTATGTGGCTCGATGGGCATTTAAGCACCCAACTCCTGACGATTTCTTTAGAACTATTGAAAATGTAGCTGGTGAAGATTTAAATTGGTTTTGGAGAGGTTGGTTCATTAATAACTGGCGTTTTGACCAAGGAATTACTAAAGTTAAATATGTGAAAAACAATCCTAAATTAGGTGTAATAATTTCATTAGAGAATTTAGAAAAGATGCCTCTTCCGGTTGTTTTAGATATTAAATTTAAAAGTGGTGAGGTTAAGAGAGTAAATTTACCCGTTGAAATTTGGCAAAAAAACAAAGAATGGTCATTTAAATATGAATCTACTGAAGAAATAGAAAACATTACTTTAGATCCTGATCATGTTTTTCCTGATGTAAATAGCGCTAATAATATCTGGACTCCAGCGGTCGGAGAAATTGAAAAAGACGTTATTTTAGATGCTTATTTTGGAAATTATTCTAGTGCAATGATTCCTATTAAAATAGCAATCTCTGAAGAAGACGGTTCGCTCGTTGCTAAAGCTACTGGACAACCAAATATTCCTTTAGAAAACGCAGAAAAAGACAAATTTACATTTGATCAAGCTGGTTTAACAATCCAATTTAACGAAGCTAAAACAGAATTTAATTTGATGGTAAACGGTCAAACTTTCTTGTTCACAAAAGACAAATAAGATTTTAATTATTGATTCAAATGGAAACACCAACTTAGAAGTTGGTGTTTTTTTTGTATAAATTTAACCGCAAATTCTCAAATTAGTTCTAAACTCTTTGGGTTTTTAAAATTCGCAAATTTGCGTTTAATTTTCTTAAGCCGGTATTTGCTGACTTAAACAATGCAGTGTTCCAAATCCCCAAATTAAATCAACCGCGCTAATTCCTATAATTTCTCTATCTGGAAAACATTGAGCGAGAATATTCAATGCCACTCTATCATTAGAATCATTGAATGTTGGGACCAATACACATTTGTTTAATATTAAAAAGTTAGCATAGCTGGCTGGCAAAACAATCCCGTCAAAATAAATTCTTTTTGGCATTGGTAATTCCACTATGTTTAATGGTTTTCCAGTCTCTAATTTAGCGTTTTGAAGTCTTTTTAGATTGTCTTGTAATGGTTTATAATTGTAGTCTTTTTTATCTGATTCTACTATAGTTACTACGGTATTTTCATTTACAAAACGACATAAATCATCAATATGACCGTGAGTATCATCGCCTTCAATTCCGTTTCCTAGCCAAATAACATTGGTGATTCCAAGGAATTCTTTGAAAATAGTTTCGTAATCTGCTTTGGTAAAATTGGGATTTCTAACTTGAATTGTAGGATGCATTAAGCACTCATCTGAAGTAATTAGCGTTCCTTTTCCATTGGTTTCAATCGCTCCACCTTCCACAATAACTGGTTTTCCTTTATAAGTAACTTGTTGAACTGGAATATCTAAAAATTTTGCCACCATTCTCGGAACCCATTTGTCCAATTGATAGTTTTTGTATTTTGCCCATCCATTAAAATTAAAGTCTAACGCTTCCTTTTTATTTCCGTTTTTTACAATAATTGGACCAGAATCGCGCATCCAACTTCTGTTGGTTTTATGAATAATAAAAGAAACTGCTTTGATATTGACTTCCGCTATTTCAAGCATTCCGATAACTTTGACTTTTAGTTTTTCATCGGCAACCACCAAAACCACCTCTTCAAATGAGGTAATTTTTTTGATGAATTCTACAAACGCCCATTGAATAGCTTCGTATTTACCAGGCCAATCGTTACCGTTATGAGGGAAGCAAAGTAAAATTCCTTGTTGTTTTTCCCATTCTGCTGGAAATCGTCTTGAATTTATCATTACTCTATGGCTCTTTTAGTAATGTCTTGAAAAGCATCAATTCTTCGGTCACGTAAAAACGGCCAATTCTGACGTACATTTTCTTGTAAGTCCAAATCGACTTCTGCAATCAAAATTTCCTCTTTATCATGTGAGGCTTGCGCCAATATTTCTCCTTGTGGTCCGGCAATAAATGAAGATCCCCAAAATTGAATACCTGAGGTATTTGGTAAATATTGTTCTAAACCAATTCTATTGGCAGCAGCAACATAAACCCCATTTGCAACAGCGTGCCCCTTCATCACATTCATCCAAGCGCCATGTTGATTTTCTCCATATTGCTCTTTTTCCAATGGATGCCAACCAATGGCTGTTGGATAAAACAACACTTCAGCACCTTGCAAAGCAGTTAAACGAGCTGCTTCAGGAAACCATTGGTCCCAACAGATTAGCGTTCCTATTTTTCCTTTATTGGTAGGAAAAGCTTTAAAACCTATATCGCCTGGGGTAAAGTAGAATTTTTCATAAAAATGAGGATCATCTGGAATGTGCATTTTTCGGTACAATCCAGCCTCTGATCCATCGGTATCAATAATATAAGCGCTGTTATGGTATATTCCAGCCATTCTTTTTTCAAAAAAAGGAACTATAATAACTACATTCAATTCTTTTGCTAATGCGCTAAAAGCGATAAATGAAGTGCTATAAAGTGGTTCCGCTAAAGCAAAATTATCGACATCTTCACTTTGACAAAAGTAATGACTGCTATACAATTCAGGCAACGAGATTACTTCGGCACCCATTTTTGCAGCCTCTCGAACCCAAGACAAACATTTTTTAAGGTTGTTCTCGGCAACATCGTTCAAGTTTAATTGTACAACCGCTATTTTGTATTTGTTATTTGCCATAGCTAAAATTTTAGACTGCAAAAATAGTTATTTTTATAAATAGAGAAGTTTTTTTTAGGCATAGTTTTAAATGTAGTTCATCATTGCAGAATTATAGCAAAACAGCAAGGCAATCAAATCTAATATTGATATTTTCTAATTGATTTCGGCGAGGATTAAATTATTTCCTCAATGTGTTTCTTGATGTTTTCCGCAATTTTGTTTGTTGGTAAATCGTTTTCATCTGTTCCAAAAGGGTCTTCTATTTCTTCGGCAATGAGTTCCAAACTTGCCAATACATAGAATACAAAAACCACGACAGGAGCAACATAATAGCCAAGTACAAAGGCGTAACCAAAGGGAAGTGTCATAACGTAGAAGAAGATAAACTTTTTTAGGAAAGCACTGTAGGAATAAGGTATAGGAGTGTTTTTTATTCGTTCGCAAGCACCACAAATTTCAGTAAAGGACTGTACTTCGGCATTTAAAATAATCAGTTGATCTCCTGTAATTTTTTTGGAAGTATAGAGATCATTGATTTTAAAAAACAGCATTTTTGCTACTTGGTTGGGCTTGTGTTTGTGACGGTCTATTTCTAAATCTACGTCTTCAAAAAGCTGTTTACTGGTATCGTTGTTGTTCAAATGTTTGTGCAAAATGGAAGCGTAACCTGGTATCATTTTGCGAAAGTAGGCGCGGTCGTTTTCCTCTTTCAATATTGCAGATAACTTGATGGCAAAATTCCGACTGTTATTGACCAGCGAACCCCACAATTTTCGTCCTTCCCACCAACGGTCGTAGGCGGTATTAGTTCTGAAAACTAACAATAACGAAATCACGAAGCCTAACATTCCATGCATGATTGTTATATTTTTTATATAGCTTTCTTGTGGTAATTTCCAATATTCTATTTCTAAATATCCAATAATTCCAGAGTAGGCACCGATGGCGACCATTATTGGAAATAGGGTTCGGAAGGTGTCTGATTTATGGAACTTAAAAATAAAAGTAAACCAGTCTTTGGTATTGTATGATATCATATTTCAATATATTTAGTACAAACTTAAGTTTCCTATTAATTCTATCAAAGCTATTTTTGAATAATTTAGCTTGAAATGGGTTATTATTTTCAATACTCCACGCACAACAAAATGGTATAGTTTTTATTGGATTGCAAAACATTCTTCAATTTTTGGATTGTTAACTTATAACTCTAAATAATTAATTGATTCAAGAGCAACATCTAAAGTTATTTAGATAACTTTGCAAAGTCACAATTCATCTAAATCATTATGAGTATTTTTAATTCCATTTTTGGGGAGCCAAAATCCAATTCTAATTCTAATTCCTCCAATATCAACTGGACTCCAATGGAACATTTGGGTCAAATTGAGGAAATTATTGAACTGTCTGAACAAATGCCGGTTATAATATTCAAACACAGTACGCGTTGCAGTATCAGCAGAATGGCATTGAAGAATTTTGAAAATGAATACGATTTAGTAGAGAATGTTTCTGCTTATTTCCTTGATTTAATTTCTTTTAGGGAGGTTTCCAATGAAATCGCGTCTCGATTCAATGTGGTGCACCAATCGCCACAATTACTTTTAATAGTAGGAGGGAAGTTGGTTTATGATGTTTCTCACAGTTCCATTGACGCCCAAGAATTAAAATCGAAAATACAATAGTTTAGAGTATGACTGACTATATTCTGAATACTGAATTTAGAGGAATCGTTTATAACGAAAATGAAATCAGTTATAAAGAATATGAAAACTGCACTTTTATAGATTGTAATTTCACTAGTTGCCTATTTATGGCGTCAGCTTTTATCGATTGTAATTTTATCAAATGCAATTTTAATGGCGCTAAAATTAATCATACTTCCTTAAGAATGGTTCATTTTAATAAATGTAAAATCAGTGATGTGAATTTTGCCATGATAGATAAATTCATCTTCGAAATACACTTTAAAGACTGCATTTTAGACTTTTCTAAATTTTATGCGCTGAAGATGAAAGGCTTTACATTTACCAATACAAGTCTTGTAGCCGTTGACTTTATGGCAGCCGATTTAAGTGAAGTAGTGTTTGAAAACTGTGATTTGTACCGAAGTGAGTTCGGCAAAGCCAACGCATCTAAAACAAATTTTAAAACCAGCTTCAACTATACCATTAATCCAGAAAGTACTAAGATAAAGAAAGCTATTTTTTCTATTGAAGGAGTAAAAGGATTGCTTTACAAATATGATATTATTGTAAAATAGTTAGCTGAGTTTCTTTAGCATTTTGAAATCTTCCATAAGATAGCCATAATCCAATTCGACATCTTCTTCACCAATACACTCAAAACCTAATTTTTTGTAAAAATCAAAGGCTTTATTAAACCGATTTACGTTCAGTGAAATACCATTTTGATTGAGTTGGCGTCCTATTTTTTCAATTTCAGAAATCAATAATTTACCAGCGCCTTTTCCTTGTGATTCAGGAAGAAGATATATTTTGTGTAAACGAACGATTTTCTCCCCTAAGTAATTAGGTTCATAGGAAGCAAATCCGATGCAATTTTCATTTTCCTTAGCCAATAAAAAGTGATGATTATTATGAATTAAATTATCAGATAGAGTAGCATCACTATAGAATTTCTCTAACATGTATTCCAGTTGTTCTTTTGAAAGTATTGCCCTGTAAGTACCAGGCCAAGTAGTATAAGCAATTTCTCGAATTGTTTTAAAATCGGAGGAATTGGCTATAGAAATTTTTATCATTTATGGAAATGGTATAAGATTATCCGTGCATGGTTTCGCGTTTCCCATAATTTTCAATTATAGAAGCTTCAAATTCAAGCCATTCGCGCCATCTTTTTTCAACGTCAATTCCTTGACCGTATTTTCTGGCATAAGTAATAAAAGTGGTGTAATGTCCGGCTTCACTTTCCATTAAATCTCTGTAGAAATTTGACAATTCTTCATCGTTAATATTCTCAGAAAGTACTTTGAAACGCTCGCAACTTCTAGCTTCAATCATCGCCGAAAACAACATGCGTTCTACAAATCCTGATACACGACTTCCAGTATTGCTTTTTTTCATGTATTGTGCCAATTCTCCAACATATTCATCTTTGCGTTCTCTGGCAAGAGTTAAACCTCGCTTTTTGATGATATTGTGAACCATTTCAAAGTGTTCGATTTCCTCTTTGGCCAAAGCCAACATGTCCGTAACTAAATCGGGATATTCAGAATTTATGGTGATAATAGTAATTGCGTTTGAAGCTGCTTTTTGTTCGCACCAAGCGTGGTCAGAAAGAATTTCTACTAAATTGGTTTCCACAATATTCACCCATCTGGGATCAGTAGGTAATTTTAATCTTAAAACGGACATATATTTTAGTTTAAAGTTTAAGGTTCAAAGTTTAGATGATAAACCTTAAACATAAAGCTGTTTTTTATTAGAATACGAACATTGCTCTTTCGCCCATCATTTCATTCACTTCGTCTGCAACCTCCTCTATTACAGCTTCATCTGTATGATTCATTAAAACTCTATCAATTAATTCAACGATAGTTTCCATATCACTTTCTACTAATCCACGGGTTGTAATTGCAGGGGTTCCGACTCTAATTCCAGAAGTGACAAATGGGGATTTATCATCAAATGGAACCATGTTTTTGTTTACAGTAATTTCTGCTTTCACTAAAGCGTTCTCCGCTTCTTTACCCGTAATATTTTTATTTCTAAGGTCAATTAACATCATGTGATTGTCAGTTCCTCCAGAAATTAAATGGTAATCTCTTTTTACAAATGCTTCCGCCATTGCTTTTGCATTTTTCTGAACTTGAAGCGTATATCTGAAAAACTCATCTGTTAAAGCTTCACCAAATGCAACTGCTTTGGCAGCAATAATGTGCATTAATGGGCCTCCTTGATTTCCTGGAAATACTGCTAAATCTAGTAAAGAAGACATCATTCTAATTTCTCCTTTTGGAGTGGTTAATCCAAATGGATTTTCAAAATCTTTACCCATTAATATCAATCCACCTCTTGGACCACGAAGGGTTTTGTGGGTTGTTGTGGTAACAATATGGCAATGTGGAATAGGATCATTCATTAAACCTTTAGCGATTAGTCCTGAAGGATGAGAAATATCTGCTAATAAAATAGCACCCACGCTGTCAGCTATTTTTCTAAAACGTTCAAAATCCATATCTCTAGAATAAGCTGAAGCTCCTGCGATAATTAATTTCGGTTGTTCTTTAATAGCAATTTCTTGAATTTTATCGTAGTCAAAACGGCCTGTTTCTTTTTCAACTCCATAAAATGACGGAGTATACAAACGTCCTGAGAAGTTTACAGGAGATCCGTGAGTTAAATGCCCACCGTGAGACAAATCGAAACCTAAAATTTTATCACCTGGTTTCAAGCAAGCATGGTAAACAGCTGTATTTGCTTGAGATCCAGAATGAGGTTGGACATTAGCATATTCTGCTCCAAAAAGCGCTTTGGCTCTATCAATAGCAATTTGTTCAACTACATCTACTACTTCGCAACCCCCGTAATATCTTTTTCCTGGGTATCCTTCAGCATATTTATTGGTTAAACAAGAACCTGCTGCTTCCATTACTTGGTCGCTTACAAAATTCTCTGATGCGATAAGCTCAATTCCGTGAATTTGTCTGTCTTGTTCTTCTAAAATTAGGTCGAAAATTTCGTTGTCGTGTAGCATTTTATAGTAGTTGTTAAATTTAACGCAAATTTACAAAAAAAAGGTTTGTATAAATTTTAGTTTATAATATATTTGATACATATTTTTCAACAAACTAATCAACATAAATATGCCAATTACAGCAAACGATCCTAATAGAAAATCATGGTTAGATGTGGCCGAAGATAGCGATTTTCCAATTCAAAACATTCCTTTTGGAGTTTTCCTAACTCGTGAAAATGTAGTAACTGTTGGAACAAGAATAGGCAATTACGCAATAGATTTAGGTGCTTTACAGCAATTAAATTATTTTGAAGACATTGAATTGACCGACGATATGTTCATGCAAGACACGCTAAACGATTTTATCTCGGATGGTAAAAAAACCTGGCGATTGGTTCGTAACAGAATTGCAGCTATTTTTGATGCTAAAAATCCAAAGCTGCGTGACAACGACAAACATAAAAAAGTAGTTATTTTTAATATAGATGAAGTTGAAATGCAATTACCTGTTTTAATTGGTGATTACACCGATTTTTACTCAAGTAAAGAGCACGCAACGAATGTTGGCATGATGTTCCGTGATCCAGAAAATGCTTTATTACCCAACTGGTTGCATTTGCCTGTAGGATATCACGGTCGTAGTTCATCGATTATTCCTTCTGGAATTCCAGTTCACCGCCCCATGGGACAAACTTTGCCAGTAGGGGAAACTTCACCTGTTTTTGGTCCTTCACGGTTGATAGATTTCGAGCTGGAAACTGCTTTTATAACTACCGATGTAAATGTGATGGGTGAGAATATTCCAATTCACGAAGCCGAAGATTATATTTTTGGGATGGTTTTATTGAATGATTGGAGTGCCCGTGACATTCAAAAATGGGAATATGTGCCACTAGGCCCATTTTTAGCTAAGAATTTTGCTTCATCAATTTCCCCATGGATTGTAACTATGGATGCTTTAGAGCCGTTTAGAACCAAAAGTCCAAAGCAAGAGCCAATGCCTTTAACGTATTTACAACAAAAAGGTAAAAACGCTTTTGATATTAATTTGGAAGTGGCAATCCAACCAGAAAAAGGAGAGGCGACGGTGGTGTCCAAAACCAATTTTAAATACATGTATTGGACTATGAGTCAGCAGTTAGCGCACCATACCTCCAATGGATGTCGAGTAAATTCAGGAGATATGATGGGATCGGGAACTATATCAGGACCAACGCCAGATAGTTTTGGATCGATGTTAGAATTGACTTGGGGAGGAAAAAATCCTATTGTATTAAAGGATGGAACGGAGCGTAAATTTATCAACGATTATGATACCGTTATCATGAAAGGATTCTGTCGAAATTCAAATGTAAGAATTGGTTTTGGAGAAGTTTCTAGCCAGCTTTTACCACCATTTGTTAGAAAATAAACTTTTTTTAAATAATAATAAAGCCCAATTGAATTACTAGATATGTCGGGAAAATATAGAGAATAATAAAATTAAAAAAACGCTAACTTGTTGATAGTTAGCGTTTTATTTTTAGTTTAAGTGACCTTGACTGGATTCAAACCAGTAACCTCTTGAGCCGTAATCAAGTGCGCTATTCAGTTGCGCCACAAGGCCATTTTGTGGGTGCAAATATAGGTATTAAAGTCTAATTTACAAATGTATTATTAAATAAATCAATTTTGATATTTTGAAAATCCACATTAGTCTAAAGCTCTTACAGTTACGTAATAGCGATAGGCGATTAGTGCTTTTTGCCAATTTTTTGCTTTGGTAACATCCAATCTTTGCTTTGTTAAACTTGGTAAAACGAGTTGGTTGATTTTGGCTAGGATTTTGAACATTTTAGTACTCTTTTTCTTGTTTATCATTTGCTATGGCAAAATTCCTAGATTTTTTTTCATAGGTAGCATACGATTTATCGCTAGGATTTACAATTACAGTTTTGATTGTAATTTCGTCACCTAATTTAAAACTTTTTACAACCATTTGATAGTCAAGTAGAAAATCACCGCAAAAGTAATTTCCGTTTTCATCAATTTCTATAATTCCTGTGTGTATTCCTTTGGCCATGATGATATATTGTTGTTTAATTGTGCAAAAATAGTTATTTCGTTTTAATATTAACGAATTACATGAGTTTCTAATTTCAATTGTTTTTGAATCCAAATACAACAAAAAGCAGCAAGCACGCCAAAACCGCCCATTACAAACCAATTCAATTGGTATCCAAAATGCCCTATAATTTCCATTCCCAATTTCGAACTAACAATATGTGCCGTGCTGAAACTCATAGTGTAAATAGCCATATATCGACCTTCATGCCCTAAGGGGGCTCGGCTTAACGCAAATGCATTAGAAAATGGAAAAGAGAAAACTTCTCCTATAGATACAAAAATCATACTTATTACGAGAATTCCGACCCAAATATTAATCAATAATAAATAGAAACCCATAGCCATTAATAGCGTTCCCCAAAGAATAATTTTCAATTTTTGGACTTTTTTTCTTTCAAAATAACTTACTACTGGCATTTCTAAAGCGAAAATTAATAATCCATTTAAGGTCATTAAAAGCCCGGTTTCAAATTCAGTTAAACCAAATCGTTCATGGTGGTATAATGGTAAGGTGGTAAACAATTGAAAGAAAATCATTGCAGTTACAAAACTTACAAATAGAAATACCCAAAAGATTTTGTCTTTAAATACTGATATTCGTTTGGATTCATCAATTTTTACAATATCGCTTATTGGTTTTTTCTTTTCTTTTACTAATAAAGCAAACAATCCGATTGCCAAAATACAAGTTAAACCGTCCACCCAAAAAAGCCCTCGATAGCCAATAGCCATTATAATTAACCCTCCTAATGCCGGTCCTGCTGCAAAACCAAGGTTTACAGCAATTCGAACTAGGGTGAGTGCGCGAGTTCTATTTTCAGGTTTTGAATAGGTACCAAGCGATACAAACATAGCGGGCCGAAACATGTCTGCAATAACCATAATACTGAACATTCCAATACATAATCCTACAAATGAGGTTACAAATTGAAGTAATAAAAATCCAATACCGCTTGTGAATAAACTAAATATCATGATTTTATAAAAACCTATTTTATCAGATAATTTTCCACCTAACCAGGAACCTAACATGGATCCAAATCCAAAGGAAACCATAATCCATCCCACTTGACTGTAGGAAAAGTGCAAATTTTCTTTAAGGTATTTCGATAAAAATGGAAGAACCATGGTGCCTGCTCGATTGATGAAGGTAATTATCGCAAGTATCCAGATTTCTCTTGTAAAACCTTTAAAGTTGTTTATATAGCGATAAAAAGCAGTTTTTAACATGGATGATCAATGAATTTACAAATGTAATAAACTTTGTGGCATTGCATGGTTGTCATTTTGTAACTTTTAAACTAATTTTGCAATAAAGATATGAGATGAAAAAAGTATTATTTTTGGTGTTTTTTTTTATTTCTGTTGGTGGTTTTTGTCAAGTTAAATTTGATTTTTTGGTAGTTGAAAACTTTCAAAAAGAGTTAAATACGCAATTCGCGTCAAAAGAGCAAAGTCCTTTAACAGATAAAGATAGAGTTGTTTTTGAAAAATTGGATTTTTTTCCAATCAATAAAAAGTATTTTGTTATTGCAAAATTTACAAGAACTGAAAGTGAAATGCCATTTGAAATGAAAACCACAAAAGAAAGACGACCGATATATGTAAAGTATGGCGAATTAGCATTTACGATTGATGAAAAACTGTTTAAATTAAACCTATATAAAAACATTGAACTTTCTAAAAAAGAGGAATTTAAAGACTATTTGTTTTTGCCATTTTCAGATAATACAAATGGGAAAGAAAGTTACATTGGTGGTCGCTATATTGATATGAAAGTACCAAAAGGCGATACAGTTGCCATAGACTTTAATTTGGCTTACAACCCTTATTGTGCTTATAATTATAAGTATTCCTGCCCAATTGTTCCCCTTGAAAATGTTTTAGATATTGACATCAATGCAGGGGTTAAAAAATTCCAAAACTAATGAAATTTTTCAATTTACATACGCATCAATTTTCAAATCAAACAAATGTTTTGGAATTAGTGAATCAATATCCACAGAAATTTGACGCATCAATTCCTAATTATTCTATTGGAATTCATCCTTGGCATATCGTTGAAGATAGGATAGATGAAGATTTATCAATTATTGAAAGTAAGCTAAAAGACGAAAAGTGTCTTGCTATTGGTGAATGTGGATTGGATAAAAGAATTGAATTTCCTATGGCTTTGCAGCAAATGGTTTTCGAAAAACAATTGGCTTTAGCCGAAAAATATAGAAAACCAGTTGTTATTCATTGCGTTGCAGCTTTTCAGGAAGTAATTGCAATAAAAAAGAAAATGGCTATTTCAGTTCCAATGATTATTCACGGATTTTCAAAAAACAAGGAAACTGCGGAGCAATTGATTGCCAATGGATTTTATATTTCATTTGGTAAATATTTGCTAAGAAATCCTGAATTAGAATTGGTTTTTAAGAGTATTCCTAAGGAGAATTTGTTTTTGGAAACCGATACAATTGAAGAAGGAATTGCCGCTGTGTATGAATTGGCAGCAAAATTCAAAAACATAGAAATGAGAGAAATGAAGGCAATAATTAATGCTAATTTTGATACTGTTTTTAAACACTAATTACATTTTCGTGTAATTAGTGTTTAAAAATAAATAGGAAGCAACGCTTCGAAGAAATATACTAAAGAGAATATAATGGCAGAATGGACAGAACGAGCAGAATTATTGTTCAAAGCAGAAGGATTAAATAAGTTAAAAAATGCAAAAGTTTTGATTGTTGGATTGGGTGGTGTGGGTTCCTTTGCAGCTGAGTTTTTAGCAAGAGCAGGAGTGGGAACAATGACTATTGTTGATGGGGACGTTGTAGATATTACTAACATTAACAGACAATTACCTGCGTTACATTCAACCGTTGGTCAACCTAAAATCACTGTTGTTGGGGATCGCTTAATGGATATTAACCCTGAATTAAAATTGTCACGTATTCAAGAATTTCTTTCCCCAGAACGGGCTTTTGAAATTGTTACGGATGAATTTGATTATGTTCTGGATTGTATCGATAGCGTAACACCAAAACTAAATTTGATTATTGGCGCCAAGCGAAAAAGGGTGAAAATAATTTCCAGTATGGGAGCAGGTGGTAAAATGGAAGCTTCAAAAGTTAAAGTAGCTGATATTACCAATACCGTAAATTGCTTTTTGGCGAAAACAATAAGAAGACGTTTGAAAGAAGTGAAAATTGATAAATTGAAAGTTGTTTTTTCTTCAGAAATTCAAGACGACGCAAGTTTGAAAATGACCGATGGAAGTAATTACAAAAAATCATTTTATGGAACCAACAGTTACATGCCAGGATTATTTGGCTTATATGCTGCTGAAACCGTGATTCGGTATTTGCTGAAAAAAGAATAGATTTATTTTATCAATATAGTACCCATCCTAACACCCAACACTTAACACACAACACCCAGCACCTAAAATGATACAAACAGTAATTTTCGATATGGATGGCGTAATTGTAGATACAGAACCCGTTCATAGGTATGCTTATTTCCAACACTTTTCGGAGTTAAATATTGAAGTTACAGAAGAACTATTCACTTCATTTACTGGGAATTCTACTCGAAATGTTTTCCAAAGAGTGAAAACAATTTTCAATTTAGTGGATGATGTAGAGGAATTGATTTTGAGAAAACGATCTCTTTTTAATGATGCTTTTGATCACAAAGAAGATTTGGAGTTATTGGAAGGTGTCGAAAAATTAATTAAAGACTTGCACCAAAACGGAATGCAGTTGATATTGGCCTCATCAGCTTCAAAAATTACAATTGAACGTGTTTTTCGACGTTTTGGATTGCATCCGTATTTCACTCATATTGTGAGCGGAGAAGATTTTCCAAAATCCAAACCACATCCTGCAATTTTTGAATTTGCAGCTTCCTTATCTATAGCTCCAAAGGAAAAGTGCATCGTTATTGAAGACAGTACCAATGGCGTTTTAGCAGCAAAATCGGCTGGAATATTTTGTATTGGTTACAATAGTATTCATTCTAAACTTCAAGATTTATCAAAGGCGGATACCGTTATTAATCATTTTGATGAATTAAATTATACTATAATTTCAGAATTGTAATAGGTTAACCGACAGCTTCTTTGAATACCCTAAGGCATCTTTCACGAGCAAATTTATGGTCTACAATGGGTTGTGAATAACTAAAATCTTGCAATTCAGGAACCCATTTTTTGATGTAAATTAAATCTTTATCAAACTTTTTTACTTGCTCTGTTGGATTGAAAATTCTGAAATAGGGAGCAGCGTCAACGCCACTTCCAGCAGCCCATTGCCAATTTCCAACATTACTAGATTGTTCGTAATCTAAAAGTTTGGTTGCAAAATAGGTTTCTCCCCAACGCCAATCAATTAGTAAATGTTTGCATAAAAAACTGGCAACTACCATTCTCAACCGATTGTGCATGTGACCCGTAGCATTTAATTCTCGCATTCCAGCATCTACAAAGGGATAACCCGTTTTTCCTTCGCACCATTTTTGAAATTCACCTTCGTTGTTATTCCATTTTATAGCGTCATATTTTGGTCGGAAACTTTTGGTATTGGTATGAGGGAAATGCCAAAGTATTTGCATAAAAAATTCTCGCCAAATCAATTCATTTAGAAATGTTTCCTTTTTTAGCGATGCCGCTTTAGCAACTATTTTTCGAATACTGACAGAGCCAAAACGCAAATGAGTTCCAATCATTGAAGTTCCAGCAAGAGCAGGGTAATTTCGAGTATCTTCATAATTTGAAATTAATTTTTCAGAATTATTATAATGAGCAACTTTAATTTTAGATTGCTCAAAACCGATGTCGTTCAAACTTAAGAAAGGGTAGGAGTGATAGGCAATTTTGTTTAGTAATTTCTCCGATTCAAAGTGGTCTAATTTTGTTTTTTGAAACAAGTCTTTCCATTTTTTAGAATAAGGAGTAAAAACCACATAAGGAGTTTGGTCGTCTTTTACGACTTCACTTTTTTCAAAAATAACTTGGTCTTTAAATGTTTTAAATACTATGTTTTTTGATGCTAATAAAGAAGTGATTGCTTCGTCTCGCTCTTTAGCATACGGTTCATAATCGTGATTGGTATAGAGTGTTTCAATATTATTTTCGGAAATTAATTTATCAATAATGGTCAATGGATTACCATAAAAAACCGCTAAATTTTTACCGAATTTTTGTAATTCCATATCGATATAATCCAATCTCTCATGTATAAAACTTACACGAGCGTCGTCTTTAGGGAGTTCCTCTAAAATATTTTTATCAAATATAAATAGTGGTAAAACTTCAGAATTATTATTCAAAGCTTCAAAAAATCCTTTGTTGTCATCGACTCTTAAATCTCGTCTAAACCAAAATATATTCATTATTAAAGTGTTTTAAATTCACCAAAAAGTTCGATTAATTTCTTTCTTCGGTAGTCAAATATTTCGTTTAATTTTGGTTTAACCAATATAGGATGAACCATTTGACCAAGAATTCCCATTGGGATTTTATAATCAATAATATCTTCCATTTCTACGCCACCAGGAATTTCTTTGATGAAATGTTTGTGATGCCAAAGCGAATAAGGTCCAAATCGTTGTTCGTCAACAAAATATTTTTTATCAATAACATGAGTAATTTCAGTAACCCATTTAGTTGGAATTCCTAGAATTGGAGTTACAATATATTGAATTATTTGGCCTGCAAACATCGGTCTGTCGTCCCCAGAAAGTGTTATGAAACCCATGTAATCAGGAGTTATTACTTTTAAATTTTTAGGATTTGACAAAAATTCCCAAGCTTCTTCAATTGAAATTGGTAAATTTTGTTTTGCGTGATACGTATAAATTTTCATAATATAATTTTCTACAAAATTACGATTGTTTATCTTTTAAAAGAATAGGTTAAACAAATTATTTTTAAAATATATTTTAATTTTTTATTTTTACAAGATTGAATTCGTAAATTTGAAAAAAATTTAAAAATAAAAATCATGAAAAAAATTATTTTTCTAGTAGCATTTTCATTAAGTTCTTTGACTTTTCAGTCGCAAATATTAACGCCTCAACCAAGCCCTAAATGTGTTTTTAATCAAATGGTTGGTTTAACCGATGTAGAAGTTGAATATTCTCGTCCAGGAGTTAAAGGAAGAAATATCTTTGGTGATTTAGTTCCCTTTGGAAAAGTATGGAGAACAGGAGCCAATTCCAATACTACAATCAGTTTTAGTGAAGATGTACTAATTGACAGTAAAACCTTAAAAAAAGGTAAATATGCATTATATATTATTCCAAAAGTGGAAAGTTGGGATGTTATTTTCTATTCTAAAACAGATAATTGGGGAAACCCTGAAGTTTGGAATGATTCAGATGTTGCCCTTCGTGCTACTGTAGTTCCTCAAATTTTAAATAAAAATGTAGAGAATTTAACCATTGACATAAATAATTTAGATAACAATTTTGGTTATTTAAATATTAGCTGGGATAAAACTATAGCTTCACTAAAATTTGAAGTTCCTACACAAAAAATGGCTATGGCTAGTATCGATAAAATCATGGCTGGACCTTCAAGTGGCGATTATTTTTCCGCTGCTCAATTTTATTTACAATCCAATGGTGATTTAACAAAAGCACTTACTTATGTAAATAAAGCATTGGAATTAAATAAAGCAACTCCTTATTGGTACACCAAGTTAAAATCATTAATCCAAGCAAAATTAGGTGATAAAAAAGGAGC
Organism: Flavobacterium sp.; assembly: GCA_029866065.1. Classification (GTDB taxonomy): domain Bacteria; phylum Bacteroidota; class Bacteroidia; order Flavobacteriales; family Flavobacteriaceae; genus Flavobacterium. The sequence goes on along the minus strand of JARXAC010000058.1, from coordinate 5,899 downwards.
AATTGAAACGGCTAAAATTTCATTGGCTTCAGCTAAAGAAGCTAAAAATAATGATTACGTGAAGATGAATGAGGATAATATTGCTGAATGGAGTAAGAAATAATTCATCTTTTAATTACAATTTGAAACACCTAAATTTACATAATTTAGGTGTTTTTTTATTCAATTCCTTTATCTTTGAAGGAAATTTATTTATCAAATGAAATTTAAGAATTCGGTATTACTATTCATATTGCTCATTTCTTTTACAATGAAAGCATCTTTTATTTTGCTTCCAATGGATGAAACTACTCAGCAAAATCATCTAAAAGCTTACGGAATTACCTATTGGTGTTTGGACAAAAAATACAAAGCCAGTTGGCTATTAAATTACAGAGGGGGTTCTTTTTTATTGCCTGATGTTGAAGAAATTCGTAAAGAATGCCAAATTCGTGGAGTTAGTTTTGAAGTGCTTTCAGATGCAGAAACGAATTCAATTCTTAACGATATTTCCAGTCCATCTCAAAATATGGAAAACGTAATTTTGGAGAAAGCGCCTAAAGTTGCCGTTTATACTCCAAAAGGGAAACAACCTTGGGACGATGCGGTAACCATGGTTTTAACTTATGCTGAAATTCCTTTTACACCAATATATGATGAAGAAGTTTTGTCCGACGGATTGTTACTTTACGATTGGTTGCATTTACATCATGAAGATTTTACGGGTCAATACGGTAAGTTTTTTGGTGCCTACAGAAATACGCCTTGGTATATTGAACAAAAAAGTGATGCGGAAAAACTAGCCGCTAATTTAGGTTATAATAAGGTTTCAGAAGAAAAATTAGCGGTAGCCAAAAAAATTAGAGATTTTGTGATTGGTGGCGGGTTTATGTTTGCCATGTGTTCAGCTACAGATAGTTTTGACATCGCCTTATCTGCTGAAGGAGTTGATATTTGCGAGCCAATGTTTGATGGTGATCCCAGTGAAGGTAGTTATCAATCTCGAATAGATTATTCCAAAACATTTGCTTTCAAAGATTTTATTTTAGATAGGAAACCCGAGCATTATGAGTTTTCATCAATTGATATGACTGAAAAACGCATGCTTCCAATGGAGAAAGATTATTTTACTTTGATGGAATTTTCAGCCAAATGGGATGTTATTCCGAGTATGTTATGTCAAAATCATACCCAATTAGTGAAAGGTTTTATGGGGCAAACAACTGCTTTTACTAGAGATCAAATAAAATCTAACGTTTTGGTTTTAGGTGAAAATGCTTTAAATAGTGAAGCGAGGTACATCCATGGTCAAAAAGGGAAGGGCTTTTTCACCTTTTTTGGAGGTCATGATCCAGAGGATTACCAACATATGGTAGGAGACGAACCAACAGTGTTAGATTTACATGCAAACTCTCCTGGATTCCGATTAATATTAAATAACGTGTTATTTCCTGCTGCCAAGAAAAAGAAACAAAAGACGTAATGTATAGATAACAAAAAACCATTCTTTCGAATGGTTTTTTTATAGTAAGTAAGTTCAAATATAGTTTATAAAACGTTTATTTTACTTTATTAAGTACCGCTTTGAAAGCAACTGGATGATTCATCGCTAAATCGGCAAGAACTTTTCTGTTCAATTCGATGTTATTAGCTTTTAGTTTTCCAATTAATTGAGAATAAGACATTCCTTCTAATCTAGCTCCAGCGTTAATACGTTGAATCCATAAAGCACGGAAATTTCTTTTATTCACTTTTCTGTCACGGTAAGCGTAGCACATGGCTTTCTCTACCGCGTTTTTCGCAACTGTCCAAACGTTTTTACGTCTTCCAAAGAAACCTTTGGCTTGCTTCATTATTTTTTTTCTTCTTGCTCTCTTAGCAACTGAATTTACCGATCTTGGCATAATTTTACTGTTTTTTTTGTAGCAGGCGTCCCGAATTTAATCAAGGGAACTTATGGGCCATACTCCAAGGTTATTAAATGTTTATTTTAACCTAAAGAAATCTATTGCAATATGCTTTAAGCTTTATGCCTAAAGCCTATAGCTTTTTTTAGATAATTCTTAATTGTTGTTTGATGCTTTTCATATCTGTAGAGTGAACTAGCGCTGAGTGTGTCAAAGCTAATTTACGTTTTTTAGATTTTTTAGTCAAAATATGACTTTTGAAAGCATGTTTTCTTTTAATCTTTCCAGAACCAGTAACTTTGAATCGTTTCTTGGCGCTAGACTTGGTTTTCATTTTAGGCATTTTTCCTAGTGTTTAATTTATTCTTACTTACTATTTTTGGCATTTAGCTAATAGCTTTTTGCTAACAGCTAAAGGCTTGACTTATTTCTTCTTCTTCGGAGCTATAAAAATAATCATTCTCTTTCCTTCCAAAACTGGCATCGATTCTACTTTACCATATTCTTCTAAATCTGTTGCTAATCTTAAAAGCAAGATTTGACCCTGGTCTTTATATATTATTGATCGTCCTTTAAAAAACACGAAAGCTTTTAATTTAGCGCCGTCTTTCAAAAACTTCTCCGCATTTTTTCTTTTAAATTCGTAATCATGCTCATCAGTTTGTGGACCAAAACGAATTTCTTTAACCACAACTTGAGTAGATTTTGCTTTCAATGCCTTTTCACGCTTTTTTTGCTCGTATACGAATTTTTTATAATCCATAATCTTACAAACAGGAGGTTCAGCATTTGGTGATATTTCAACTAAATCTAGTTCAAATTCATCCGCTAAACGCAAAGCATCTGAAAGTTTAAAAACTCCAGGTTCAATGTTTTCTCCAACAAGCCTTACTTCTTGAACTCCACGAATAAGATTGTTTATTCTGTGGGCGTCTTTCTTTTCTACTCGAGGTTGATAACCTCTGTTGTTTCTTATTGCTATGACTTTATAATTTAAGTTAAACTGTAAATACTTTTAATGTTTTGTTGATTTCTTCATTAACAATTGAAGCAAATTCTTCAATTGTAACGCTAATATTACCTTTTCCTTCCTGTCCGTGAGGACGTATTGAAATGGTACCGTTTTTCTCTTCTTCCTCGCCTACAATCAACATATACGGGGTTTTTTGCATTTCAGCATCTCTAATTTTCTTGCCTATAGTCTCATTTCTGTTATCTACAAGGGCGCGAATTTCGTGATTTTCTAGCAGATTTAAAACTTTTTTCGCATAATTTTCATATTTCTCACTTAAAGATAATATAATTGCCTGTTCTGGCATCAACCAAAGTGGGAAATTTCCAGCGGTATGTTCTAATAATATTGCAATAAATCTTTCCATAGATCCAAAGGGTGCTCGGTGAATCATTACCGGTCTATGCAATTCATTATCAGAACCTTTATAAGTCAATTCAAAACGCTCTGGTAAATTATAATCTACTTGAATTGTTCCCAATTGCCATTGTCTTCCTAAAGCATCTTTAACCATGAAATCCAACTTTGGACCATAAAAAGCGGCTTCACCATATTCTACTACCGTATTTAAGCCTTTGTCAGCGGCTGCATTGATAATCGCATTTTCTGCTTTCTCCCAATTTTCATCAGATCCAATGTACTTATCTCTATTTTCTTTATCTCGTAATGAAATTTGCGCGGTGAAATTTTCAAATCCTAAAGAGCTGAAAACGTACAATACCAAATCAATTACTTTCTTAAACTCTTCATCCAATTGTTCTGGTGTACAAAATATGTGCGCATCATCCTGAGTAAATCCTCGAACCCGCGTTAAACCATGTAACTCACCACTTTGTTCATATCTGTAAACCGTTCCAAATTCAGCGTATCGCTTAGGTAAATCTTTATAGGACCAAGGTTTTGTATTGTAAATTTCACAGTGGTGAGGACAGTTCATCGGTTTCAATAAAAATTCTTCTCCCTCAGCAGGAGTAGAAATCGGTTGAAAACTATCGGCCCCATATTTTGCATAATGGCCTGAAGTTACATACAACTCTTTTTGTCCAATATGTGGGGTAACCACCTGTTCGTAACCTGCTTTTTTCTGTGCTTTTTTCAAAAATTGTTCCAAACGATCTCTCAAGGCAGCTCCTTTTGGCAACCACAATGGCAATCCTTGTCCCACTTTTTGTGAAAAGGCAAACAATTCCAATTCTTTCCCTAATTTTCTATGATCACGTCGTTTTGCCTCTTCAAGCAATTCTAAGTATTCGGTTAGGTCCTTTTGCTTTGGAAACGAAGTTCCATAAACTCTTGTTAACTGCTTATTTTTTTCATCGCCGCGCCAGTAAGCACCTGCAACACTCATCACTTTCATCGCCTTGATAATTCCAGTATTGGGAATATGACCACCACGACACAAATCGGTAAAAGTAGCATGATCACAAAAAGTAATCGTGCCATCTTCCAAATTCGAAATCAACTCCGTTTTGTAAACATTATCTTTATAAACTTCCAACGCCTCCGCTTTTGAAACAGGACGCAACTTAAATTCGTGTTTTTCTCTTGAAATTTCCAAAACGCGATCTTCAATTTTCTTGAAATCAGCATCGGTAATCTTATGATCTTCAAAATCAACATCATAATAAAACCCATTATTAATGGCAGGTCCAAGAGTTAATTTAATTCCAGAATACATTTCTTCCAAAACTTGCGCCATAACGTGAGACGTCGAATGCCAGAAAGCCTTCTTCCCATTTTCGTCATTCCAAGTGTATAATACAAGTGCGCCGTCTGTCGTTAAAGGCGTTGACGTCTCAATCGTTGTTCCGTTAAATGCCGCAGAAATCACATTTCTGGCAAATCCTTCACTAATATTTATCGCAACATCCATCGGCGTATCACCAATTTCAAATTCCTTAACAGACCCGTCGGGCAAAGTAATCTTAATCATTTTTTTTAATTTGTGAACGCAAATATAATGGTTTACTAAAAACCTCACAATATATATTGGTAACTAATTGCAAAATTGCCGTAATTTGAGCAACTAATTTTAATATTTCGAAGCTTTCCCCGGCTTTCCCCGTCAAGCCCTTGTTAAAAAAACGAGTTTTATCAAGGCTAAAAAGGAGCTTTTTTCAGTCGCTCTTTTTTCCCTTTAAAACTAAGTTTTTTAAACTTCGGGGCTTTTGGTTCACTCCGGGCTAGTTATTCAACCCCCAGCACCCAGTACCCAGTACCCAAGACCTAGTACCCAACCCCCTTTTTTGTGTCTTTTGTTTTTCTTTTATTCCTATTGTGGTTAAAAATAAACCATGAACTAAGAAATTTTCTTTTTAAAAGGCATTTTTTTTTGCCAGAGAGTAAAAAGTTTTTATCTTTGCCGACCCATTTGGGGTCAATATTTTCACTATCAAGAGATTAAATCGATACAATAAAAGAAATGTAAAATTCTTTTAAAAAAAAGGTTTAACTTCTTGTGAGATTAAAAAGATATTGTACTTTTGCACCCGCTTTGAGAGACAAGCGCTTTGATTTGAACTTGATTCAGATATTACAAAGTAAGACACGTTCCTAGACATATTGAATTGACAGCCGTCTCGTCGACAAGACGAGACATAATAATGAGAGTAAAAAAGTTAGAAAATTTTCCTTGAGATAGTAGTCAAATAATTTATTACAATATACGATGAAGAGTTTGATCCTGGCTCAGGATGAACGCTAGCGGCAGGCTTAACACATGCAAGTCGAGGGGTATTCTAGCAATAGGAGAGACCGGCGCACGGGTGCGTAACGCGTATGCAATCTACCTTTCACAAAGGGATAGCCCAGAGAAATTTGGATTAATACCTTATAGTATAGCGATTTCGCATGGATTTGCTATTAAAGATTTATCGGTGAAAGATGAGCATGCGTCCCATTAGCTAGTTGGTAAGGTAACGGCTTACCAAGGCTACGATGGGTAGGGGTCCTGAGAGGGAGATCCCCCACACTGGTACTGAGACACGGACCAGACTCCTAC
>JARXAC010000032.1:0-43206 GCA_029866065.1 Flavobacterium sp. | reverse complement strand
TTTGGATAAACTACATTAGTTCCAGCATCTTGATAGCCGTGACCAATTTCGTTTTTGTTTTGCAAATACCCAGAACCACCCAAAACATAGTCTTTATCAATTGTGATTTTTACATCAAAATTTCCCCAAACCCCATGAAATTCTCTAGCAATGTAGGGGTCTGCGTGCCATCCTTCAAAATCAAATTCGGCAATTTTTGGATACCATTGTGCCATCGAAAGCGCTACGCCTTCTTTATTATTTCGACCCGAACGACGTATTTGAATAGGAACTTGCCCGTCAAAATCTAAGGTTAAAGTTGTTTTTTGTCCTGGCAAAAGGGCTTTCGCCAAGGTAACTTCTAGAATAGTTTCGACTTCTTTTGCAACAGCGGCAACTCCGTCTTGTTTGAAATTAGAAACATGTAAAAATCCAATTTCATTTGGCTTTAAGCTTATTATTCTACTTTCTTTTACTTCTTTATCACCCACTTTAACTTTGTTTACCATTCTGGCATCAGGATCTTTGATATTTTGCAATCTCATATCCATTTCGCTACCCGGTTGAAAAGCGTTATTGAACAAATGATAATATACTTTTTTTAGGGTATCATTTGAATTATTGGTGTAAACCAATTCTTGTTTTCCGTTATATAAATAGGTTTTTACATCGATGGAAACTTCCATTTTGTAATCTGCCTTTTGTTGCCAATAGTTAGTATTTTGAGAAACAACATTCCGAATGTTCAAAATAATTAGGGAAAGCACAAAGAATTTTTTCATAAGGGAAGAAAGGTATTAAAATTATAAAATAAGCTTGTAGAAATATATAAAATTTCTGCAAGCTTATTGGTAAGTTGAATTATTTTTTATCCTTTTATTTTTACTGGAGCTGGTTTTTTAGCTAATTTTTCAGCCATAACCATTGCATTATAAGCGTTTACCATTTTTCCGGATTGTGATAATTGTGAAAATGGACGATTATTACTTGGATCACCTCCAATAGTAACTTCAGTAGTAATTGCAGTTCCAGAATCCATCAAAATGTGCTTTACTTGTTTTGCAGTTAAAGTAGGATAATACGAACGAATCAACGCGGCAACTCCAGCAACATTAGGCGAAGCCATTGATGTTCCTTGTAAAAATCGGTACGTATTATTAGGTGTAGTAGCATAAATTTGTACACCAGGTGCAAAAACATCAACATTTAATTTTCCGTAATTTGAAAAATCAGCAACTACATTAGTTCCATATTCATAATTTAATGCTCCAATAGTAATCATATTGTCTGCAAATTCCGTTTTTTTATCATCAGAATCGTTTGGATAATTGTCTTCTTTATCGATATCTTTAGCGTCATTTCCTGCTGCGTGAACGATAAGAACATCTTTAGATTCAGCATATTTAATAGCGTCATAAACCCATTGTTTATGAGGAGAAAATGCTTTTCCGAAACTTCCGTTTATCACTTTTGCACCGTTATCAACTGCATAACGAATTCCTAATGCAATATCTTTATCGTACTCGTCACCATCAGGAACCGCACGAACAGTAAGAATTTGAACGTTATTCGCAATTCCGTCACCACCAATTTTGTTGTTCCTTACTTGCGCCACGATACCAGCAACGTGCGTTCCGTGAAGAATTTCTTCTTTGTCGGGTCCCATAACATTATTGTCACCGTATTTGGTATCTTTAATATCATCAGGATTATCGCCCACTACTTTTCTATAATTGGTTTTTAAATTTTCACCGCTTTGAACTTTTATGTAAGATTCCAATTCTTTCTCAATTTCTTTTTTCAAATCGGCAACGCTTAATCCGTAAGCAAGCATCTGTTTCATTATAGTAACACTTTTAACTACTTCAGGATCAGTAGCATCTATTGCATCTAATTCTTCAGCGGTATAAGTTGGTTTCCCCAATAATTTTACTAGTGTATCATCTGCTTTTTTAGTTCCATTTAAAGCAAGTTCAATTTGAGATTTAGTTTGATTTGCTTCTTCAATTTTTTTATCATTAATAGCTTTTGCTTTTAGATAGGTTGCTTCATCAACAAGTTTCTTGTTGTTAATAATTCTCTCGTATTCGTAATTTTCTTTGGTACTATTTCCCAAGAAATTCCATCCGTGAACATCATCAACATAACCGTTTTTATCGTCATCAATTTCATTTCCTGGGATTTCATTTTTATTTGTCCAAATCACCGATTTCAAATCCTCATGCTCAATATCTACGCCTGAATCTACAATTCCTACAATAACGGGAACGGATGTTTTTCCTTTTAATAATTCAGAATAAACTTTATCAACGCTCATTCCAGGAATACTGTCTTTTACTAAATCGAGATGGCTCCATCTTTTAAGCTCGTTTTCAGTTAATGCTCCATTTTTTGCAACAGCAACTTTTTCAGTCGATTGCCCATTTGCTGAAAGCGACAGAGTTAATGCGGCAATTAGCGATAAATAAGTTAATTTAATTAATTTCATGTTGGTTTTGTTAAAATTACGTTCAAAAATACTTTAAGATATTCGATTTCACAATATTGATTAACACTATTTTAAGATGTCATTACAGGAAAACACCTCTTTTAATCGAACCCCTTTTTCTGTTTTTTCAACAGTTATTATTTCATTGTGCGCATCGTGTTCTAAAAATAAAAAGTAATTGTTATCTGCCGCAGCATTCATAAACTTAGCCTTTTCGTCTAATGTTAACAGGGGTCTGGTGTCGTATCCCATTACATATGGAATTGGAATATGTCCGGCTGTAGCCAATAAATCAGCGCAAAAAACTATTGTTTTATCTTGGTATTTTATATGAGGTAGCATCTGTTTTTCAGTATGACCATCGGCAAATAAAATTCCAAATCCAAGTTCTGATGTTTCAAGAAAATCGCCCTCCGATTTTTGAATAAAATTTAATTGACCACTTTCTTGAATCGGAATAATATTTTCATGTAAAAAAGACGCTTTTTCCCTAGAATTTGGCTTTGTTGCCCATTCCCAATGATTTTCATTGGTCCAATATTTTGCGTTTTTAAAAGCAATTTCATAACCCGTTTTGTCAGAATTCCAATTTACACTCCCCCCACAATGATCAAAATGCAAGTGCGTCATGAAAATATCGGTAATATCATCTCGGTGAAACCCATATTTTGCTAATGATTTATCGATAGAATGCGTTCCCCAAAGGGAATAATAGCTGAAAAATTTTTCCGATTGTTTGTTGCCCATTCCAGTATCAATCAAAATTAAGCGATTGCCATCTTCAATTAGCAAACACCTTGCGGCAATGTCAATTAGATTGTTTTCATCAGCGGGATTGGTTTTATTCCAAAGTGTTTTCGGAACAACTCCAAACATTGCGCCTCCATCCAACTTAAAATTTCCAGATTCAATGGGATATAATTTCATGATTTAAATACATTAGTTTATTTTGTGTTGCAATTTATGAAATATCAATGGCTTTATTCCGATGAAAATCTATTTTTATACTAAATAATTCGTTAAAAAGTATTGAAGTAATTGGAGAAAAACATTTTATTGTAATATCTTTGCACTTTATTTAGACAAAATCAAAATAAGGAATTTTCCTAGGGTTTAATTTTCAAAATAAATCAATAAATGATACAAGTTTCAGATACAGCGAGTAAAAAAATTGTCGACATGATGAACGACGATGGTTTTGACGCAGCCGTTGATTATGTTCGTGTTGGCGTTAAAAGTGGCGGTTGTTCAGGATTGTCCTATGAATTAAAATTTGATAAAGAAATTGGAGAAACCGACAAAGTATTTGAGGTAAATAATGTTAGAATTGCCGTTGAAAAAAAATCGTTCTTGTATTTAGCAGGGACCATTTTAGAATTTTCAGGCGGATTAAACGGAAAAGGATTTGTTTTTAATAATCCAAATGCAAGTAGAACTTGTGGTTGTGGGGAATCATTCTCGCTTTAAATATTAAATTAAATGAGTAAATATACCGAAGACGATTTAAAAATCGAGCTTGAAACAAAAGAATACGAATATGGATTTTATACCGATTTAAAATCGGAAACGTTTCCAATTGGTTTAAATGAAGACATTGTTCGTGCTATTTCCAACAAAAAAGAAGAGCCGCAATGGATGACCGATTGGCGAATTGAAGCTTTTCGTGCTTGGCAAGAAATGATTGAACCCGAATGGGCAAATGTGCATTATACAAAACCAGATTTTCAAGCGATATCTTATTATTCGGCACCAAAAGCGGTAGATCCAAATAAAACATTAGACGATGTAGATCCTGAACTTTTAGAGATGTACAAAAAGTTAGGAATTTCTGTTGATGAACAAAAAATGATGAACAATGTTGCGATGGATATCGTGGTTGATTCGGTTTCAGTAGCAACAACTTTCAAGAAAACGTTAGCCGAAAAAGGAATTATTTTCATGAGTATTTCTGAAGCAATTCGAGAATATCCAGAACTAGTTCAAAAATATTTAGGAACGGTTGTTCCACAAAAAGACAATTTTTATGCGGCTTTAAATTCAGCTGTTTTCTCAGATGGGTCGTTTTGTTATATTCCAAAAGGAGTTCGTTGCCCAATGGAACTTTCAACCTATTTTCGAATCAATCAAGCCGGAACGGGACAATTTGAAAGAACATTGTTAATAGCAGACGAAGGAAGTTATGTTTCGTATCTTGAAGGCTGTACCGCGCCAAGTCGTGATGAAAATCAATTGCACGCGGCTGTTGTAGAATTAATAGCAATGGAAGATGCCGAAATAAAATATTCCACCGTTCAAAACTGGTATCCAGGAAATAAAGAAGGAGTTGGCGGGGTTTTTAATTTTGTAACTAAAAGAGGGATTTGTGAGAAAAACGCTAAAATCTCTTGGACACAAGTTGAAACAGGATCTGCAATTACTTGGAAATATCCTTCGGTTGTTTTAAAAGGAGACAATTCCGTTGGCGAGTTTTATTCGATAGCCGTAACCAATAATTTTCAACAAGCCGATACGGGAACGAAAATGATTCATATAGGTAAAAACACCAAATCGACCATTATTTCCAAAGGAATTTCGGCAGGAAAATCACAAAATAGTTACAGAGGTTTGGTGAAAATTGGTTCTGGCGCAGACAATGCAAGGAATTTCTCACAATGTGATTCGTTATTAATGGGAAACAATTGTGGCGCACACACCTTTCCGTACATCGAAAGTAAAAACACCTCTGCCAAAATAGAACACGAAGCGACAACGAGTAAAATAGGCGAAGACCAAGTTTTTTACTGCAACCAACGCGGTATTCCAACTGAAAAAGCCATCGCATTAATTGTTAACGGGTTCAGTAAGGAAGTTCTTAATAAGTTGCCTATGGAATTTGCCGTTGAAGCGCAGAAGTTGTTAGAAATTAGTTTGGAAGGAAGTGTTGGGTAAAATTTGTAAATTTGAAAGTACAATATTAAATTACAATTGCTATGGAAGTTCTATTAAAAAATGTTAAGAAAAAAGATTTCCCAGTTTTAAAATCATTGGCTAAATCATTGGGTTTCGAAATTATCGAAAAAATTGAAAAACCATATAATCCAGAGTTTGTAAAAGAAATTTTGGAGGCTAGAGAAGAATTAAAACAAGGGAAAGGAATTAAAATGACTTTGGAGGATATAGACAAATTATGGAAATAATATTTTCTAAAAAAGCCAAGAAAGATATAGAGTTTTGGACTAAAGCGGGAAATAAATCTATTCTAAAAAAAATTTCAGAATTGTTAAGAGCAATACAAGAAAGCCCTTTTAAGGAATTGGAAAACCAGAGCCATTAAAACACGATCTGTCAGGTGTTTGATCAAGAAGAATAAATCAGGAACATCGAATAATTTATGAAATTATCGATGAAAATACAATTGAAATATTAAATATTATTTCATTAAGAGGTCATTACGAATAAACAAAGAAAAACAATGTTATCAATAAAAAATTTACACGCCTCTATTGGCGATAAAGAAATCTTAAAAGGAATCAACCTTGAAGTGAAAGCGGGAGAAATCCACGCCATAATGGGTCCAAACGGAGCTGGTAAAAGCACACTTTCCGCAATTATTGCTGGAAATGAGAATTACGAAGTTACCGAAGGAGAAATTTCATTAGACGGTGAAGACCTTTCAGAATTAGCCCCTGAAGAAAGGGCCCATAAAGGCGTTTTTCTTTCTTTTCAATATCCTGTTGAAATTCCAGGAGTTTCAGTGACCAACTTTATTAGAACGGCCATCAACGAAACTCGAAAAGCAAATAAATTAGAGGAAATGCCCGCTAATGAAATGCTGAAAGTCATTCGAGAGAAATCGGAATTATTGGAAATAGATCGTAAATTTTTGTCTCGTTCTTTAAATGAAGGGTTTTCTGGAGGAGAGAAAAAAAGAAATGAGATTTTTCAAATGGCAATGTTGGAACCCAAATTGGCTATTCTTGATGAAACCGATTCTGGATTAGATATAGATGCTCTTCGAATTGTTGCCAATGGAGTGAACAAATTGAAAAGCGACAAAAATGCAATCATTGTAATTACACATTACCAAAGACTTTTGGATTATATCGTTCCGGATTTTGTACACGTTTTATACAATGGGAAAATAGTGAAATCTGGGGATGCTTCATTGGCATTAGAATTGGAAGAAAAAGGATACGATTGGATTAAAAATGAACAAGAAGCCTAAAATTTGTTTAAAGTTTAAAGTTTAAAGTTGCTGGCGAAACAACTTTAAACTTTTAAACCTTAAACTTTAAACAATAAATAAAATGGAATTAAAAGAAAAATTAGTATCGTCTTTTATGGCTTTTGAAGAACAAATTGATGTAAATTCTGATTTACATGAGGTGCGTACTTCGGCTATAAAAAACTTCGAAAATAAAGGGTTTCCTTCAAAAAAAGAGGAAGCGTGGAAATATACATCGCTAAATTCGATTTTAAAAAACGACTTTTCTGTATTTCCAAAAAACGAAAATACATTAGAATTTGCCGATTTAAAAAAATACTTTTTACATGAAATTGACACTTATAAACTTGTGTTTATTGATGGCGTTTTCAGTTCATTTTTATCGGCAACAACACACGACGGACTAGATATTTGCCTAATGTCATCAGCGTTAAACAAGCCGAAATACAAAATGGTAATTGACAATTATTTCAATAAAATTGCCAATTTAGATGAAAGTTTAACGTCTTTAAATACGGCTTTCGCCAATGAAGGGGCGTATATCAATATTCCAAAAAGCAAAGTCGTTGACAAGCCAATCGAGATTATGTATTTCTCTACAGGAAGCGAGGCAGCACTTTTGGTTCAGCCGAGAAACTTGGTTGTAGTTGGAGAAAATTCTCACGTTCAAATCATCGAAAGACATCAAAGTTTGAATGAAAACCCAGTGTTAACCAATTCAGTTACGGAGATTTTTGCACAAAAACGAGCCATTGTTGATTATTACAAAATCCAAAATGACAATTTAGAGGCCAATCTAATTGATAACACTTATGTTTCGCAACAAAAGGAAACCAATGTTTCGGTAAACACCTTTTCATTTGGTGGAAACTTGACCAGAAACAATTTGAATTTCTATCATTTTGGGGAACGGATTGTAAGTAATTTGAATGGAATTACCATTATTGGCGACAAGCAACACGTAGATCATTATACTTTGGTGCAACACTCGACGCCAAATTGCGAAAGCCACCAAGATTATAAAGGCATCTTTTCTGATCGATCAACAGGCGTTTTTAATGGTAAAATTTATGTAGAAAGAGAAGCGCAAAAAACCAATGCATTCCAAAAAAGCAACAATATATTATTGAGTGACAAAGCAACAATTAATGCCAAACCACAATTGGAGATTTTTGCCGATGATGTGAAATGTTCTCACGGTTGCACTATTGGACAATTAGATGAAACCGCCATGTTTTATATGCAACAACGAGGAATTCCCAAGAAAGAAGCCAAGGCATTATTGATGTATGCGTTTTCAAATGCAGTAATCGAAAGCATCAAAATCCCTGAATTAAAGCAACGAATTACTAAAATTATCGCTACACGATTGGGTGTAAAAATAGGATTTGATTTGTAGTTATTTAATGTCTTTTGACTTTAATAATAAAATAAAATTAAAAAAATGTTAGACCTTCAAAAAATCAGAGCCGATTTCCCTATTCTTTCGCAAAAGGTAAACGGAAAACCATTAGTTTATTTTGATAATGGCGCTACTTCGCAAAAACCGCAAGTGGTGATTGATGCGATTTCAAAATATTATCAGGAAATTAATGCCAATATTCACCGTGGCGTTCATACGTTAAGTCAATTAGCGACAGATGCTTATGAAATTTCTCGTGGAAAAATTCAAAGTCATATTAATGCGAAATTTGCTCACGAAGTAATTTTTACAGCAGGAACAACGCATGGAATTAACGCTATTTCCAATGGTTTTGCTTCGCTTTTAAAATCAGGTGATGAAGTGCTGGTTTCGGCAATGGAACATCACAGTAATATTGTCCCTTGGCAAATGTTGTGTGAAAAAACGGGCGCTATTTTGCGGGTAATTCCAATGAATGAAAATGGCGAATTGATAATGGCAGAATTTGATAAATTACTTTCCAATAAAACGAAAATTGTAACTGTAAACCATATTTCGAATGCATTAGGGACAGTCAATCCTATTAAATACATGATTGATAAAGCCCATGAATTTGGAGCTGCAATTTTGATTGATGGCGCACAAGCGGTCCCGCATTTGAAACCAGATGTTCAAGAATTAGATTGTGATTTTTATGTTTTTTCTGGACATAAAATATGTGGACCAACAGGAACGGGAATTTTATACGGAAAAGAAGCGTGGTTGAACAAATTACCGCCTTATCAAGGGGGCGGCGAAATGATAAAAGAAGTGACTTTCGAGAAAACTACGTATGCCGAATTGCCTCATAAATTTGAAGCCGGAACCCCAAATATTGCAGGAGGAATTGTACTTGGAACGGCTGTTGATTATATGAATCAAGTAGGTTTTGAAAACATCCAAATTCAAGAAAAAGAATTGTTAGACTACAGTACTAAACGACTTTTAGAAATTGAAGGATTGAAAATTTATGGGACTGCCAAAGAAAAAACGTCTGTAATTTCGTTTAATATCGAAGGAATTCACCCGTATGATATTGGAACTATAATTGACAAATTAGGAATAGCGGTTAGAACAGGGCATCATTGTGCGCAACCGATAATGGATTTTTTCAAAATTCCGGGAACAATTCGTGCCTCGTTTGCATTTTATAATTCCAAAGAAGAAATTGATATCTTTGTAGAAGGAGTTAAAAGAGCAAAATTAATGTTATCGTAAATAAATTTATATGAGAATTTTATCTTTATTATCAGTATTATTATTTGTTTTAGGAAGTTGCAGTAGCCAGAAAAAAGCAATTGGAAACAATGATAAAATGAAAGACATTGAAATCCAATATGAAGCAAATACTAGAGGTTTTTATCAAAAATTGGTATTAAAAAACACTACAATTTCTTCAACGAAAGATAGAAAAGGCATTGAAAATCCTATTGTTCAGAAAGTTTCTCAAGTTGATTGGAACGTAATTATGCAAGAAATAAATAAAGTTGATTTTGAAAATTTACCAAATTTGAAAGCGCCAACCGAAAAGCGATTTTATGACGGCGCAGCAATTGCCAATTTAAAAATAATTTATAAAGGAAAAACGTATCAAACTTCCGATTTTGATCATGGGTTTCCACCAATGGAAATAAAAAGAGTAGTTGAAATTGTAAATTTATTATTTAAACCAGAAGAATGACAATAAAAGCAATACAAGACGAAATTGTAGATGAATTTTCCCTGTTTGACGATTGGATGGAGCGCTACGAATACATCATCGAATTAGGAAAAAAGTTGCCTCTAATAAATGAGGAATTTAAAACGGAAGACAATATTATCAAGGGTTGTCAATCTAAAGTATGGCTAAAAGGAGACCAAAATGATTCTGTAATTGTTTTTACTGCCGATAGCGATGCGATTTTAACCAAAGGGATTATTGCCATTTTAATTCGTGCTTTTTCCAATCAAAAAGCTTCCGATATTTTAGCTGCCGACTTGGATTTTATAGATGAAATAGGATTGAAAGAACATTTATCACCAACGCGTGCTAACGGATTAGTCTCGATGATAAAAAATATAAAAATGTATGCCTTGGCATTTGACGCAAAAAATTAAATATTTATACCATATAAGTAATATAAGTTCATGTAAATAAAAACAGTATAAAAAAGCAGAAATATAAGCCATAACTAATGATTTATCATTAGATTAAAATAAACACATGACAAAATCTTATTTGAAGAATTTAATTTATCAAGTTAACGGAGCTGCAATTGAAGTACACAAAAATATAGGTCCTGGACTTCTAGAAAGTGTCTATCATAAATGCATGGAAAAGGAATTGACTTATAGAGGAATTTCTTTTCAAACAGAATTGAGAATTCCAATTCAATATAAGGATTTTAGTATTGAGGCTGATTTAAAATGTGATTTAGTTATTGAAGAAATGTTAATTATAGAGTTAAAATCAGTAAAAAAAATTCTACAAATTCATGAAGCTCAAATTTTAACCTATATGAAATTATTAGAAGTTCCAATCGGATTATTAATAAATTTTAATGTTACAAATATTTATAAAGAAGGACAAAAAACGTATGTAAATGAACTCTATCGCCATTTAGAGGATTAAAATTAAATGATCTTAATTGCCTTATATGGTGAAAAATAAAAATAAAAAAACATGGAAGAATTTAACGACACAATTAACTTAGGTGATGACGTAGTAAAAAAATTAAAAGGGATTTACGATCCGGAAATTCCTGTTGATATTTATGAGTTAGGACTTATCTATGACGTGATGATTAACGAAGACAATGATGTTAAAATATTAATGACATTAACTTCGCCGAACTGTCCAGTTGCCGAGTCATTACCTCGCGAAGTGGAGGAAAAAGTGCAAACCATTGATGCCGTTAAATCGTGTGAAGTTGAAATCACATTTGACCCGCCATGGAGCAAAGATTTAATGAGCGAGGAAGCTAAATTAGAATTGGGGATGCTTTAAAATTTGTTTAAAGTTCAAAGTTTTACGTTGAGTAATGTTAAACTTTAAACTTTTTAACCCTTTTAATCCTTTTTAAAATGGATGAAATCATAAATAAAGTTGCCAATAGTTCGCTGGAAGTTTTCGATTTGGAAGAGTATTATCCAATGGGAATTCGAGAGCAAATTGACATTTCACAGTGGCTTTCCGATGGATTTATTTTGAAAGAAAAAGATTTTCGGGAGCATTTAAAACAACACGATTGGGCTAAACATCAAGATCACTTTGTTGCTATTTTTTGTAGTACCGATGCCATAGTTCCTACTTGGGCTTCCATTTTAGTAACAGTTCATTTAGCGCCTTTTGCAAAAAAAATTATTGAGGGGAATTTACAAGATTTGGAGACTTTATTGTACCAAGAAATCCTTCCAAAAATTGATTATTCCAAATATGAAAATAAG
Source organism: Flavobacterium sp. (assembly GCA_029866065.1). Lineage (GTDB taxonomy): Bacteria > Bacteroidota > Bacteroidia > Flavobacteriales > Flavobacteriaceae > Flavobacterium. Next base: position 31,668 of record JARXAC010000032.1, on the reverse strand, counting down.
TCGGTAATTATAAAAGGATGTTCTAAGAAACCCGTTCCAATTAGCGCTTATGTTGCCGCTGCTCAATTTTTACAACCCTACGCAAAAAGCATAATGTATGGAGAAGCTTGTTCGGCAGTTCCCTTGTACAAGAAAAAGTAACCATTAATCTTCTTCTTTTTCAATTGCGTCTTTAAAATCGGGATACAGGAATTTATTATAGGGGAATCTTGAAATGTGAATTTCTCTAACGGCTTCGTAAACACGTTCTCTAAATTCTTCAAAATTTTCTTTGTTAGTAGCTGAAATAAAAATTGCTTTTTCCTTTCCTACATTGTTCATCCAGGTGGTTTTCCATTCTTCTAAAGTGAAATGCTTTTTGGTTTTTTCAGTAATCAAATCGTCTTCATCAATAGTCAAATGTTTGAAAGTATCAATTTTATTAAACACCATTATGGTTGTTTTATTATTGCTTTTTATGTCTGCTAATGTTTGGTTTACCGATTCAATATGGTCTTCAAATTCAGGATGAGAAATATCTACGACATGTAAAAGCAAGTCGGCTTCCCGAACTTCATCAAGCGTACTTTTGAAAGAATCTACTAATTGAGTTGGCAGTTTTCGAATAAATCCAACGGTGTCCGAAAGCAAAAAGGGCAAGTTTTTTATCACCACTTTTCTTACCGTGGTGTCTAATGTTGCAAACAATTTATTTTCTACAAATACATCACTTTTTCCAACCGCATTCATCAAAGTTGACTTTCCTACATTGGTATAACCAACTAAAGCGACACGAACCATTGCGCCTCGATTTCCTCGTTGAACGCCCATTTGTTTGTCGATAGTTTTTATTTTTTCTTTAAGTAAAGCAATTCTATCTCGCACAATACGTCTGTCAGTTTCAATTTCAGTTTCTCCAGGCCCACGCATTCCAATTCCTCCTTTTTGACGTTCCAAGTGCGTCCACATTCCTGATAATCTCGGAAGTAAATATTGACATTGTGCTAATTCTACTTGCGTTCTCGCGTAAGAAGTTTCTGCTCTTTGGGCAAATATATCTAAGATAAGGTGCGTTCTGTCAAGAATTTTACAATCTATAATTTTTGAAATATTTTTTTGTTGCGACGGCGATAATTCATCATCAAAAATAACGGTAGATATGTTATTTTCAATTACATAATGATTGATTTCTTCCATTTTTCCCGTTCCAACAAATGTTTTTGGGTTGGGACGCTCCATTTTTTGCGAAAATCTTTTAACTACCTCACCACCAGCCGTATAGGTTAAAAAATCTAACTCATCAAGGTACTCATTTAATTTTTCTTCGTCCTGTTTTTGAGTAATAATACCGACAATTACGGTTTTTTCTATCTTTTTAGTTTCTTTTTCTAGCATATTAAAATATATGCTACAAAGCTACTTTATTTGCATTAAAAATCTAGATTTACTGACTTATAATTAACAAATTTTAAAATTCATTAGTTAAAAATCTAATTAAAAGCTATTTTTTAATTTTTTTTGTTAAATTTGAAATTTAAATTCCCGATAATAATCTTAAATTTTCATTTTATGAAAAAAATTACACTATTATTAATTACACTTTTATTTTCATTTACTGGTTTTTCACAAGCCTTATTGCAAGGATTTGAAACCCCTACAACTGCATTTGGAATTCCGGCAAACTGGGCTAGATTTCAAAGCGGAGCTGCTGGAGAAATTTGGTATACCGACGGAACCGCTCCTCGAACAGGAACAAAACACGCGATGTTACTTGGAGAAAATCTAGGTGTAGGAAATTCAGCAAAATATTATTTAGCCTCTCCATTGGTAACGATTCCTTTGAACGGTCAATTGCGTTTTTGGGTAAAGACTAGCCAACAAGGAGATCAAGGTGGGGTATTTAAAATCAAAGTTGCTTCTGGAGCTGCTGCCACAAATCAAACAACAGAAGCGGCTTATACTACTACGCTACAAGCGTATTCAGAATCTCAGTTAAGTACTAATGTTGCACCAGCGCCAATTGTTTATGAAGAACAAGTGGTTGATTTTCCGCCTGCGACTTTTCCGGCTGGAACCCAAATCTATATTGCTTTTGTTTCAGAGATTACACAAACCTCGCCTTTCCAAGGGGATGATTTATTTTTAGATGATGTTTTGGTAGTTTCAAGATGTTTAGAACCAACTACTTTAGCCGCTGGAACTGTAACGTCAACAAGTGCAGTTTTAAGCTGGGCCAATCCAAACCCATTAATAGGAGCTGGATTAAACACATGCAATCAATGGGAAATTGAAATAATTCCTGCTACTCAATTAGCACCAATTGGATCTGGAATTATTGTAAACACAAATCCTTACACCGCTACAACATTAACAGTGGCTCCTTTTGCTCCTTTATTACCATTAACTCAATATAAATATTATGTAAGATCCATATGTGCCTTTTCTGGCAGTATTTGGACAGGTCCTTTTCCCTTTACAACAGCCCCTGGGCCTGCAGTTTGTGGAGGAAATTATGTTGACGTTGGAGGTATTCCAGGTACCTATTTAAACAATACTACTGCAGCGACTGGAACTACTACCATTTGTCCTGTTACTCCTGGCGATGCTGTTACTGTAACTTTTACTTCTTTTGCTACAGAGGCTACATTAGATTTACTTAGAGTATACAATGGGAACAGTGCTACTGGAACCCTTTTAGGAACTTATTCTGGGACGCTAGTTGGGGCAAATTTACCAGGGCCATTTACATCAACAGATCCAAATGGTTGTTTAACTTTTGTATTTACTTCGGACAATACTGTTACAGGTGCAGGATGGTTATCTAGTGTTACTTGTGCTCCAATTCCAACGTGTACTCGACCAAATACATTAACCAGTTCAGCTATCACAACTACTACAGTTACTGTTGGGTTTACTCAACCTGCAAATCCAAGTGGTACAACTGCTACAGCATGGCAATATATAGCCTTGCCATGTGGAACCGCAGCACCAACAGCAACTTCTACAGGATGGACAAGAGTAACTTCTAATCCTTTTGTTGCTTCAGGATTAACTCCAGGACTTTGTTATGATATTTATGTAAGAGCAGAATGTTCAGCTACTGATGTTAGTTTTTGGTCATTATTGCCAGTATCAATAACCACTGTGCCAGGTTGTGGAGGGTCATTTTATGATCTAGGAGGACCAAATGGATTATATCCTAATAATATTACCGCAGCCACAGGAACAACCACTATATGTCCTTCTATACCGGGACAAGTAGTAACTGTTACTTTTAACTCTTTTGTTACCCAAGCAGCGTCAGACCTTCTAAGAGTATATGACGGGGATGTTGCTACCGGAACATTGTTAGGCACTTTCTCTGGAGTAGCTGTACCAGGTCCATTTACCGCTACTACCGCTTCAGGGTGTTTAACTTTTGTATTTACTTCTAATGGCTTTACCAATGCGGCAGGATGGGACGCAAGTGTTACTTGTGGGCCGCCACCAACCTGTTCTAAACCAAAAACTTTAACCGCAACTACAATAACTCAATCTACCGCATTATTAGGATGGACACAACCCGCTAATCCTGATGGAAGTTTTGCAACTGCATGGCAAGTAGCTGCAGTTCCCTGTGGATCTGGGGTGCCCCCAATTGGGTCACCGCTTTGGAGAAGCGCCAATTCAAATCCGTTTTATATTACAGGGTTGACTTCTGCAACCTGTTATGATTATTATGTACGAGCAATATGCTCACCTACTGATGCAAGTTCTATAGCTGGGCCATTTAGTTTTAATACATTAATTTCAAATGATGAGTGTACAGGAGCTATAGACATTGCTGTAAATCAAAACACCAATTGTTTACAAACTGTTTTTGGAAGTGTATCATTTGCTACAGGATCTCCCGAAGCCAATACATGTGGCGGAGCAATAGATGACGATGATGTTTGGTTTAAATTTACAGCAACAGCTACAAGTCATTATGTAACTATATTAGGAGTTAATTATGCAACAGCACCTTTTAATATTAACTTTTTACTTTACACTGGAACGTGTGGTAACCTGACTCAATTTGGAACCTGTTTTACTGCAACAAATAATACCGCTACGGGATTAACCATCGGTCAAACCTATTATATTAGAGCGTATTCAACAGGAACTACTGCATCAACAACAACTTTTGAACTTTGTGTTGGTACCAATGTTGGAACTTGCGGAACGGCATTACCGTTATGTGCAATTAATCCAATTATTATTCCTAATAATGTTGGGGTTCCAACCTTACCAAACCCTATTAGTCCTTTTTCTACAACAAGTACAACTGTAGGTTGTTTAGGATCTGCTCCTTCTCCAACGTTCTATTATTTACAAATTCCTACAAATGGAAACTATAATTTCTTCATAGAGCAAAACACAAGTAATGCCTTTACCGGTACAGGTATAGATGTAGATTTCGTGGCTTGGGGACCATATACCTCTAATGCAGCTGCTTGTGCAGGAATTTCTACAGCAAACGCACCTGCTACTGGGATTTCATGTAGTTTTTCTGCTGCTTTTACTGAAAATTTCGGAGTTAATAATGCTATTGCTGGTGAAATATACGTGATCATGATTACCAATTTTAATGGAAGAAAAGGGTTTGTGAGAATTACTCAAACCGCAGGTCCAATTCCGACTATTTGTTGTCCATTTGGAAATTTCACTTATCCTAAAAATTTCTTTTGTCAAAATGAAGCAAATCCAAGTCCAAGTTTTGTAAGTCTTGCAACTGCCGGAACTTTTTCTGCGGTACCTGCAACAGGTCTTTCAATTAATCCGGTTACAGGGTTAATTAATCTAGCTGCAAGTACGCCAGGATCTTATGTGGTATATAATACCATAGCTGCCTCAGGAACATGTCCTTCAGATGTTGATTCTTGGGCAATTACAATAACAGTTCCGCCGTCAAGTGTTTCTATTAATTATAGTTCCCCTACATATTGCAAAACCGATACTACAGTTCAAAACATAACTCAAACTGGAACTACTGGTGGAAATTATACTGTAGCACCTGCAGTTGGCTTATCATTAAACACAACAACAGGGGCATTTACACCAAGTACAAGTACTGTTGGAACCTATGTTGTAAGTTATAATTTACCTCAATTTTTAGGTTGTCCAGGAGCGGTAAGTACTGCAACAGTAAATATTGTATTACCAGTACCAACATTTAATCAAGCGCCACCAATTTGTGCAGGAGGAACTTCTGCGCCATTACCTACTTTATCATTAAATGGAATAACAGGTACTTGGTCTCCGGCAATTAATAACTCTGCAACAACTACCTATACATTTACACCTAACCCAGGACAATGTGCTACTACCACAACAATGGATATTCAAGTTGGAACTGTCGCGCCTGTATTTACACAAGTGGCTCCAATTTGTATAGGTGCAACTTTAGCAGCTTTACCTACTTCTTCAAACAATGGTGTTTTAGGGACTTGGGCACCAGCAATAAATAATACAGCTACTACTACTTATACCTTTACCCCAAGTGCAGGCACTTGTTCTAGTGTTGCTACTATGACTATAACTGTAAATCCTTTAAGTATTACACCTATATTTTTAGATGTTACCCCTATTTGTAATGGAGGCACATTATTGCCTTTGCCAACCACCTCTCAAAACGGAGTAACAGGAACTTGGTTGCCAGCTCTAAATAACCTTGCGACTACCACGTATACATTCACACCAACTTCAGGGCAATGTGCACTTACAGCAACTAAATCAATTATTGTGAATCCTGTTTTAGGGGTAACTGTAAATAGTCCAACCGTATGTTCAAGTACTTCGGCTACGGTTACCGCTTCGCCAACACTTCCAGGAAATTATACTTATACTTGGACAGTTCCAACGGGAGCAACAAACCCAGGTAACGTTGCTTCATTTAACGCAACAGTTTCTGGAGCATATAGTGTGGTGATTACTCAACAAAATAATTTCTGTAATTCCGATTTTGAAAGTCCTACAGGAATTGCAATGGGCTCATTAGGGTTCATTAATAATAATAATTTCCAATGTTGGAGAACTTCAGCAACCGATGGATTAATTGAAGTATGGACTAACGGTACTGAAAACACGAATGCTTATTCAGGAACACAGTTTATCGAATTAAATGCCAATCAAGTCTCTACACTTTCTCAAAATCTATCAATTATACCAGGGTCTTCAGTTAATATATCATTTGCACACAGAGGCCGTTTCTCTGGCACTGATGTAATGCGAGTTGAAATAGGACCCTTTGGTGGACCTTACGTTAGTTTAGGGAACTTCTCAGCAACTCCAAGTACATGGGTATTTAATAGTGTTAATTATACTTTTCCAAACAATGGCGTTACTAATTACACAATTCGGTTTGTATCTGTAAGTTCTGGTTCTGGAAACTTAACAGTAGGAAACTTTATAGACGCAGTTTCCATTACAGGTCTTGGATGTTCTTCATTACCAGTTACTGGAAATGTACTTATTAGCCCTGTTAGAACGCCTACTTTCACTCAAGTTCCAACGTTATGTCAGAATAGTGTTGCGCCTTTATTGCCAACAACTTCTACAAATATACCTGCAGTAACAGGGACTTGGAACGCAGCGATAAATACGACAACCCTTGGAGCTACTACTTATACGTTTACTCCGGCGGCTAATCAATGTGCAAACACAACTACTATGTCAGTTACAGTTGCTGCTTCACCAGTAGCTTCATTTAATTATAATTCAACGACCTACTGTAAAACAGGGGCAAATCCAGTTCTAAGTTATATTAATGGAGGCGCGGCAGGAGTATTTACTTCAACCGCAGGTCTTACCTTAAATAGTGCAACAGGCGCAATTGACTTGTCTACAAGCACCCCAGGGAATTATACAATTACAAATACAATTGCAGCTACAGCTTCTTGCCCAGGGGTAACAGCAACATTTGCAATAACAATTACTGCTGCTCCAGTCGCTACATTTAATTATGCTGGATCACCATATTGTATAAGCGGAACGAACCCATCTCCTACATTTACAGGTACAGGAGTAGCGGGCACATTTACATCTACAGCAGGATTAACAATTAATTCTACTACCGGGGTGATTGATTTATCAACTAGCACAGCAGGAACTTACACTGTTACTAATACTATTGCTACTGCAAATGGTTGTGCGCAAGTTCAATCTACCGCACAAATAACAATTACCTCAGTTCCAGTTGCAACATTTAGCTATAATTCAGCTATTTATTGTAAATCGGGGGCAAATCCAGTACTTACATTAACAGGCTCGGCAGGAGTATTTACATCAACTGCAGGATTATCTTTAAATAGTGCTACCGGAGCAATTGATTTATCTTTAAGTACTCCAGGAAATTACACTATAACAAATACTATTGCTGCTGCTGCTGGATGTAGTGTAGTTTCAGCAACATTTGCAATTACTATTACTGCGCCTCAGGTAGCTACATTTAGCTATCCTGGATCACCATATTGTAAAAATGCAATTAATCCAAATCCAATATTTACAGGTGGCGGTGTTGCAGGAACATTTACTTCTACTACAGGTTTAAGTATTAACGCTACAACTGGCGCCATTAACTTAGCAGCGAGTACGTCAGGAACTTATACCGTTACTAATACTATTGCAGCATCTGGCGGATGTTCTGCAGTGGTGGCAACTGCTCAAGTAACCATTACAAGCTTACCTCAAGCTACAATAGCTTATAGCGATGCATTTTATTGTTATAATAATACGGGTTCTCAAGCCGTAACACTAACAGGAACAACAGGTGGTACATTTAGCGCTTCTCCAACAGGGCTTTCTATAAGCTCTACTTCTGGGGCATTTAATGTAAGTACTAGTCCAGCAGGGCCTTATACAGTAACCTATACAATGGCTGCAGCCGGAGGATGTCCTCAAGCAACTGCAACCACTACGTTTACTATTATTCCTCAGATAAATATTCAATTAAGTGCGGTTTGCGTTGGACCAGATTTTACCATCACGGCCTTGCCAGTTGCGGGATCATTTAATCCAGCAAATGCTTCATATGAGTGGAGCGGACCAAATGGATTTACCTTTGGACCTACCTCTAATCCTTCGATAGTTATTAGCACTTCAGGGACTTATACATCAACAGTAACTGTTAATGGATGTAGATATGTAACAACGCAACAAGTGGACGGAATTACCTGTACAATACAAAAAGGAATTTCTCCAAATGGCGATGGCGATAACGAAGCATTTATATTATCAGATGTGAAATCATTAAGCATCTTTAATAGGTATGGCACTAAAGTTTATAGTCATGGAGAAAATTACACGAATCAATGGCGCGGACAATCTGAAAGCGGAAGTGAACTTCCTGATGGAACATATTATTATGTAATTACACGAAATTCTGGAAATTCATTTACTGGATGGATCTATATAAATCGATAATATTAAGATTTTATAAGCGCTGATATAACTCAGCGCTTATTAATCCTAAATTTTACCCTTATGAAAAAAATATTTTTACTAGCTCTTTTACTTTTAATGTCATTTATTGATGTTAGTGCACAACAAGCACCACATTATACTCAATATATGTATAATATGAACATAATTAATCCTGCTTATGCTGGTTCTAAAGAAAATTTATCTTTTGGATTATTATACAGAAAACAATGGATTCAAATTGAAGATGCCCCAACGACTTTCTCCTTTTCGGGTTCTTCGCCTGTTGGAAAAAATGTTGGTTTAGGACTTTCGATTATTTCCGATAGAATTGGACCAGTAGAGGAAAATAATTTGTATGGGGATTTTTCTTATACACTTAATTTAGGGGGAGAAAAAAGATTGGCCTTCGGTTTAAAAGCAGGGGTAACATTTCAAAAAATTGGTTTAAGAAGTATTATTCAGCCAACATTACCTGATCCAAATGATGGTGCTTTTCAGGAGAATACCAACAACCAAAAATTGAATATTGGAACGGGTTTGTTTTATTATACAGATCATTATTACTTAGCGTTTTCAATCCCTAACATGCTTAAATCAGTGCATCTTGACTATAATGGAAGGAAATACGGAACGGAAACTCAACATTATTTTCTTACTGGGGGATATGTATTTGATATCAATCCTAACTTGAAATTTAAACCATTTGGGATGATTAAATCTGCTGTTGGCACACAACCTTCTTTAGATCTTTCAACGAATTTCTTATACCAAGAAAAATTTGAGGCTGGAGCAACCTATAGACTAAACGATTCATTTGGTTTGATGGTTAATTATAAAATCAATCCCTCTCTAAGAGTTGGATACGCATACGATCACATCGTTTCTGACCTGAATGTAACTACCCCTTCTTCTCATGAAATCATTTTATTATTTGATTTATACGTGCCAAAAAAAGTTTCACATTCACCTAGATATTTCTAATATTAATTACATCAATAATGAAAAAAATATTTCTGATATTAAGTTTTGTGTTTGTTAGCACAATTTCTGTTAAAGCACAAGACAGCCAAACCGCTTGGGCCGATAAATTATTTAAACGATTTGAATATCTAGATGCTAGTAAAGAATATCTAAAACTAGTAGGAAACGGGATAAAACAAAATTATATATACAATCAATTGGCTGAAAGTTATTATAATATGTTTAATACTACCGAAGCAATTAAATGGTATGCGCTTTCACTCACTCAGCCTCAAGAAGCTGAGACGTATTTTAAATATGCTCAAATGCTAAAAGCTAGTGGTAGATACGAAGAATCAAATGCTCAAATGGCTATTTTTGCTAGTAAAAACCCGAAAGACATAAGAGCGATTTTATTCAATGAAAATCCAAATTACATACCAAAATTACTTATCAAACAAAAAGTATTTAACTTAGTTCCAGTAACAATAAACAGTCAATATACTGATTTTGGACCAAAGTTAGCGAATGACAATACCTTATATTTTTCAAGTTCAAGAAAAATTTCAAAGAAAAAAACCGGCTGGAAAGAGGAATCATATTTAGATGTTTATCAAGCTACTCTTCTAGATAACGACTCATTGAGCGCCCCTACAGAAGTTGAAGACATAAATACAATTTGGCATGACGGACCTGCTTGCGTTAGTTCAGATGGAAATACTATTTATTTTTCTAGAGATAGTCGTGAAATAAATGATTTTGAAGATATTAAAAATATAAAAACTAAATTTAGCCAAATGTACCTTTTCAAGGCTACAAAAGAAAATAACAAATGGACTGCTGCAAAACAATTACCTTTCAACGACAAGTCATATTCTATAAGTAATCCAAGCATTAGCATTGATGGAAAAACCTTGTATTTTAATTCAAATATGCCAGGTGGTTTAGGAGGAAATGATATTTGGAAAGTAGCGGTCTCTGAAAGCGATATTTACGAAACGCCAGTTAATTTAGGGTCGAAAGTAAATACAGAAGGAAACGAACAATTTCCATCAATTACCGATGACAATGTGCTTTATTTTTCATCTGATTCAAGACAAGGGCTAGGCGGTTTAGACGTTTACTTTATTAATTTGAATAAATCAGAAGACGCTCAAAATATCGGAAAACCAGTTAATAGCGAAAAAGATGATTTCTCCTTTTCATTTAATACAAAACGAAATCTAGGTTTCTTTTCAAGCAATCGTGAAGAATCAGATGATTTATATATCGCAAAACCACTTTGTAACGTAGAATCTACAATTCATGTAACCAATGCAGTTACTGGAGTTATCCTAGAAGGAGCAACCGTTTCAATTTTGGATGATAAAAAGAATATTATTGAAACAAAAATTTCAGATGTAAGCGGAAATGTTGATTTTATTTTAGAATGTAATACAGAATACAGCCTACAAGTTGCTAAAGATGGATTTGAAAGTGGCGTATTCGGGATTGCTAAAAATAAAGGAGGAAAACTAAATGTTCCAACACCACTTAATCCAATTGAAGTTATTATAAAACCTACAGAAATTGTGTTAAACCCAATTTATTTTGAATTCAATAAAAGTAATATTACTCAAGAAGGAGCATTTGAATTGGATAAGTTAGTACAAGTGATGAAAGCAAATGATAAATTGGTAATTTTTGCAAAATCGCATACTGATAACAGAGGAAGCGATGTTTACAACATGAATTTATCTGAAAGAAGAGCTAAATCTACGGTTCAATATGTACTTTCAAAAGGAATCGTTGCTGCAAGAATATCTGGAAAAGGATTCGGAGAAACCGAACCAAAAGTAGATTGTAAAGAAACGTGTACAGAAGAAGAACACGCACAAAACAGACGTTCAGAATTCCTGATAGTAAAATAAAGATTTTTATATAAATTAAAGCGCCGAGTTTGGAAATTTCTAAACTCGGCTTTTTATTTGAATAAAGAAACTAATTACCTCCTAAAACATAACTTTCGAGGTTTCACTTTCCACTTTCGATATTATTTTATTACTTTCGCAAAACGATTTAAGAAAAGGATAAAATGAGCACTAAATTTACTGAATACAAGGGACTTGACTTGCCAAATGTGGCTTCAGAAGTACTTGATTTTTGGAAAAAAGAAAACATATTCGAGAAGAGTATTACTACTCGCGAAGGCAATCAGCCATTTGTATTTTTTGAAGGTCCACCATCTGCAAATGGTTTACCAGGGATCCATCACGTGATGGCAAGAGCCATTAAAGATATTTTTTGTAGATATAAAACTCAAAAAGGATTCCAAGTAAAGCGAAAAGCGGGTTGGGACACTCATGGTCTACCGGTAGAATTAGGAACTGAAAAGGAACTTGGAATTACCAAAGAAGACATTGGCAAAACCATTTCTGTAGAAGAATATAACGAAGCTTGTAAAAAAACCGTAATGCGTTACACCGATGTGTGGAACGATTTAACTCAAAAAATGGGGTATTGGGTCGATATGGAAGATCCTTATGTGACCTACAAATCCAAATACATGGAATCGGTTTGGTGGCTTTTAAAACAAATCTATGACAAGGATTTGATGTATAAAGGATATACCGTCCAGCCGTATTCTCCAAAAGCGGGAACGGGTTTGTCTTCACACGAAGTCAACCAGCCAGGAAGTTATAGAGACGTAACTGATACGACGGTTGTAGCTCAATTCAAAGCAATCAACGATACATTGCCGAGTTTTTTAAAGGATTTTGGAGATATCTATATATTAGCTTGGACCACAACTCCATGGACTTTACCAAGTAACACTGCATTAACCGTAGGTCCAAAAATAGATTACGTTTTGGTTGATACTTTTAATCAATATACTTTTTTACCTACAAAAGTAATTCTAGCTAAAAATTTAGTTGGAAAACAATTCTCAAAAGGGTTTTTTGAAAGTAAAGACGCGTTAGATTTTGACAATTTTAAAGCTGGGGAGAAACAAATTCCATATACAATTATAGCAGAATGTAAAGGACTTGATTTAGTTGGAATTCGTTACGATCAATTAATGAAATTTGCGTTGCCGTATCAAAACCCAGAAAATGCTTTTAGAGTTATTTCCGGCGATTTTGTGACTACAGAAGATGGAACGGGGATTGTACACACTGCGCCAACTTTTGGTGCCGATGATGCGAAAGTGGCAAAAGAAGCTGTTCCTGAAGTACCTCCAATGTTAGTTTTAGATGAAAACGGAAATCCTGTACCGTTGGTAAATTTGCAAGGTAAATTTAGCTCACACACGGGTGTTTACGCTGGTAAATACGTTAAAAACGAATATTATAAAGAAGGCGAAGCCCCAGAGCGTTCTGCCGATGTGGAAATTGCCATTCAGTTAAAAGAAGAAAACAAAGCGTTTAAAGTTGAAAAATACGTGCACAGTTACCCACATTGTTGGAGAACAGATACCCCAATTTTATATTATCCATTGGATTCTTGGTTCATAGAAATTACAAAAGTGCGCGACAGAATGTTCGACTTGAACGAAACCATCAATTGGAAACCCAAAGCAACTGGAGAAGGGCGTTTCGGAAATTGGTTAAAAAATGCTAACGATTGGAATTTATCAAGATCAAGATATTGGGGAGTCCCATTGCCAATATGGAGAATTGAAGACGGTCCCGAAGGTTCGGGAGAAGAAATTCTGATAGGTTCTGTGGAAGAATTATACAACGAAATAGAAAAATCAATTGCTGCAGGTTTCCAAAAATCGAATCCTTTCGCAGGGTTTGAAATTGGAAATATGGATGAAGCCAATTATGATTTGGTTGATTTACATAAAAATGTAGTTGATGAAATCACTTTAGTTTCTGCATCGGGCAAACCAATGAAAAGGGAATCCGACTTAATTGATGTTTGGTTTGACTCGGGAGCGATGCCTTATGCTCAATGGCATTATCCGTTTGAAAACAAGGAATTGATAAATGGGAATAAAGCATTTCCTGCGGATTTTATTGCCGAAGGAGTAGATCAAACTAGAGGGTGGTTTTATACATTGCACGCTATTTCAACTTTGGTTTTTGACAAAGTATCTTATAAAAATGTAGTTTCAAACGGGTTAGTATTAGACAAAAACGGCCACAAAATGTCCAAACGACTAGGAAATGCTGCTGATCCATTTGAAACTTTATTAGAATATGGCCCCGACGCTACTCGTTGGTATATGATTTCAAATGCCAATCCGTGGGACAATTTAAAATTCGATTTAGAGGGAATTGCTGAGGTTCGTCGTAAATTTTTTGGAACGTTATATAACACCTATTCGTTTTTTAGTTTGTATGCCAATATTGATAATTTCAACTATTCAGAAGCTATAATTCCGGTAAATGAACGCCCTGAAATTGACCAATGGATCATTTCAGAATTGAACACCTTAATAAAAACAGTTGATTTAGCTTATGCTGATTACGAGCCTACAAAAGCGGCAAGAGCCATTTCTGATTTTGTACAGGAAAACCTAAGCAACTGGTACGTTCGTTTGTGTAGAAGACGTTTCTGGAAAGGCGAATACAGTCAAGATAAAATTGCAGCCTACCAAACGTTGTACGAATGTTTATTGGCGATAAGCAAATTAGGCGCTCCAATCGCTCCATTTTTCATGGATAAATTATACAGAGATTTAACATTAGCAACACAATCAGAAAATTATGAAAGTGTACATTTGGCTGACTTTCCTCAATGCGTTGAAAAGTATGTTGATAAATCGTTAGAGAGTAAAATGGAGAAGGCACAAACCATCTCCTCATTAGTATTATCTCTTCGAAAAAAGGAAATGATAAAAGTACGTCAGCCTTTACAAAAGATAATGATACCAATACTTGAAGAGAGTCAACGTGCTGAAATTGAAGCTGTTTCCGATTTAATAAAAGCAGAGGTAAATGTAAAAGAAATTGTATTTTTAGATGATGCTTCAGGGATATTAGTGAAGCAAATTAAGCCTAATTTCAAGACATTAGGACCGAGATTTGGAAAAGATATGGGCTTGATTGCCAAGGAGATACAAAGTTTTTCTTCGGAACAAATTAATAAATTGGAAAGAGAAGGAGAAATAAGTATCATTATTCAAGAAAAAAGTATAATTTTAACATTACAAGAAGTTGAAATTTCGTCGCAAGACATTGAAGGTTGGTTGGTAGCCAATTCAAATGGAATCACGGTGGCTTTAGATATTTCAATTTCTGAGGAATTGCATCAGGAAGGAATTGCAAGAGAATTAGTAAATAGAATTCAGAATATTAGAAAGGACTCTGGATTTGAAGTTACCGATAAAATCAAAGTTCAAATTCAAAGAAATGGAGATTTGGAAACCGCAATTCTTAACAATGAAGCTTATATAAAATCAGAAACATTAACCGATTTATTGGTTTTTGTAGACGAATTAGAAAGTGGAGTTGCAATTGAATTTGACGAAATAACAACACGAATAGCAATTAATAAATAAGTACAGAATGGCAATAGACACCTTAAGATACTCAGACGCTGACTTGGCAGAGTTCAAAGAATTGATAATAAACAAAATACAAAAAGCACAAACTGATTTAGAGTTGATTAAAAGTGCTTATATGAACGATTTAAATAATGGAACAGACGACACGTCTCCTACATTCAAAGCATTTGAAGAAGGAAGCGAAACCATGTCAAAAGAAGCAAATTCGCAATTGGCAATTCGTCAAGAGAAGTTTATTCGCGACTTGAAAAACGCCCTTTTCCGTGTTGAAAACAAAACCTACGGTTTCTGTAAAGTAACAGGTAAATTAATAAGTAAAGAACGATTGCTAGTGGTCCCTCACGCTACAATGAGTATTGAAGCCAAAAATTTACAGCGATAAAATAATATTTTATCACAATAATTTTAAACGCTCCTTTCTAGGGGCGTTTTGTATTAAAAATAGTACTATTTTTGCGGTACCAAAATTTATAAAATGTCATTAAAAAAAGCCTATTTACTAATTTTCATTATATTATTAGTTGACCAAATTTCGAAAATTTATATTAAAACTCACTTTGAATTAGGGGAGGAAGTGATTGTTTTCAATTGGTTTAAAATTCTTTTTATTGAAAATGAAGGAATGGCTTGGGGCACGCAAATTCCAGGTTCTTACGGTAAAATTATTCTAACTCTTTTTAGATTAGTTGCCGTTACCGGAATTGCCTATTGGCTCTGGGATTCAGTAAAAAAACAAAGTTCCAATTTTTTAATTGTAGCCATAGCGCTTATTTTTGCTGGAGCTTTTGGGAATATTATCGATTCTGTATTTTATGGGGTTATTTTCGATGACAGTTACCATACCGTAGCAACATTATTCTCAGACAAACCTTATGGACAGTTATTTTACGGGAAAGTAGTAGATTTATTTTATTTTCCAATATGGGAAGGGAATTTACCTAGCTGGTTGCCATTTTGGGGCGGAAAATTTTTCACCTTCTTTAATGCCATTTTCAATGTTGCCGATATGGCTATTTCAACAGGAGTTGGGATATTAATTGTTTTCAACAAAAAAGCTTTCGCTAAAACTCAGGATCCAGAGTAAAAATTAGAATTTGATTACTTTATTTGGAGTAACGCAGTAATTGAGTTGGATGTCTAAAGTAGTAACATCCGAAATTAATTCTTCCGGTTCAAAAAAAGACAAGCCAATTTTAATGGTATTTGTATGGCATTCCGCTAAAAATTTATCATAGAATCCTTTACCGTAACCCACTCGATTTCCTGTTTTGTCATATGCCAATAAAGGAATAAAAACTACTTCTATTTTATTGGAAGGCACTTCAATTCCATCCACGGGTTCTGGAATATTGTAGTCGTTTTTTTTGATTATAGTAGTATCAGTCAATAAAATAGAAGTCATTTTTCGAGTTTTAAAATCACTTTTTGAAATACAAATTTCTTTGTCTTTTCCAGATAATAAATGTAAAATGTATTCGGTGTTTACTTCTTTCTGTTCTTCGAGGGGAAGAAAAATATGAAAGTACGTTTTCTCCCAAATCGGGACCAACAAGACCCCATTGGCTATAGCCAAACTCAATTCTTCTATCAGGTTTTCAGATAAAGAACGACGGAGTTCCTTGTATTTTAAACGAATTTCTTTTTTAAACATCGCTTATTTGAGTTGAAATATTATAAATGGCATCGCCTTGGTACACAATTGGCGCATCATTTACATTGATAATATAACCAGAATTAGGCGCTTTTACTGTAAATTCAATTTTTCCATAGGGATCAGAAATGGTGGCTAGCAACTGCCCCCTAGTAACATAATTTCCAATTTGGGTATAGCCATGAAACATCCCAGAATATTTTGCTCTGATCCAGTTCGATTTGGCGATATATATTGTTGGTTTTTCAGGATAAGATACTTCCTTTCTGGAGTTAAGCATTCCAAGATGGTCCAAAACTCTCTTTGTTCCTTCTATTCCTTCCCGGGTTACGTCTTCGTTAATATTCACCGATTTTCCACCTTCAAACAACAACATTTTTACGCCTAATTTATCACAAGAATTTCTAAAGGATCCTGCAATATTTTTGGAGTATAATGCAAAAGGAGCTTGAAAAATATCGGCTAATTTTTTTAAATCCGCATTTTTAGGAACAATTCTAATTTGCGGAGCGTTGAATCTACTGGCTCCTCCAGCATGAAAATCAATAGCATAATCAATGTGGGGCATAATTTCTTTTAACAAATAATGGGCAAATCTACTGGCCAAAGATCCCTTTTTGCTTCCTGGGAAAACCCGATTTAAATCCCTTTTATCCGGAAATTCGCGACTTTGATTTACAAATCCAAATACATTTATTACAGGAATGCAAATGACAGTTCCTGTCTTTGGTTTGTTGATATTTTTAGTAATTATTTGTCGTACTATTTCAATTCCGTTAATTTCGTCACCGTGTAATCCGGCCGAAAGTAGAATTGTCGGGCCTCTGTATTTCGATCTTTCTACAATTATAGGAATCTTTAATTTGGTCATGGTATGCAAAGTCGCAATTTCCATGTTGATCGTTTTGCTTTCGCCGGGCAAAACCGTTTCCTTAAAAATAGTGATGCTTTTATGTTCTAAAATACTCATAAATTTAATTAAAACGTTAAAAGTAGAAAATTATGCTGTATAAAATAGAAGTTCTCGTTAGTTTTTCGCTTTTAAAAGCGAGATTTTGTAAATTTGAAATCCAATTAAAAACAAACTGTTTTTTAATTGGATTGAAATAAATTATAAATGCAAAATCCTTCTTTACAACTTCAGATACAATCTTTGCCCGACGGACCTGGGGTATATCAATATTATGATAAAGAGGATAAAATTTTGTATGTAGGAAAAGCCAAAAATCTAAAAAAAAGAGTGGCTTCCTACTTTAATAAAATTCACGATACCGCCAAAACGAATGTGCTTGTAAAAAAAATTGTTACTATAAAACACATTGTCGTTCCCACCGAAACCGACGCTCTTTTATTAGAAAATAATTTAATAAAGACATTGCAACCTCGCTATAATGTATTGCTCCGTGACGACAAAACCTATCCTTGGATTTGCATAAAAAAAGAACCTTTTTCAAGAATTTTTCCAACGAGAAGAATGGTGAAAGACGGCTCGGAATATTTTGGCCCTTATACGAGTTTTAAAACGGTAAATACCATTTTAGAACTAATTAAGGAACTGTATCCGCTGCGAACTTGCAATTATGATTTGAGCAAAAATAACATCGAAGCCCATAAATTTAAAGTTTGTTTAGAATACCATATTGGAAATTGCAAAGGCCCTTGTGAAGGGTATGAATTATTGGAAAATTATCAGAAACAAGTAGATGCAATCCGAGAAATTTTGAAAGGAAATTTCAAAGAAAGTCAAAGAGAATTCAAGAAAATAATGAATGATTTTGCCTCTAAAATGCAATTTGAGGAAGCTCAAAAAATCAAAATCAAAATCGATATTTTAGAAAATTATCAATCTCATTCCACGATAATCAATCCAAAAATTACAAATATTGATGTGTTTTCAATTGTTTCCGATGAAAGTGCAGCATTTATTAATTTTCTGCAAATTTCTCATGGCTCGATTATTCGCTCCCATACAATGGAGATCAAAAAGAAATTGGACGAAACCGATGCGGAATTATTAGAACTTGCCATAATCGAATTGCGGGAACGGTTCCAGTTATTATCGAAGGAAATTATCGTTCCATTTAAAGTTGATTTAGGCGAAAATGTCAAAATCACCGTTCCACAATTAGGCGATAAAAAGCAAATATTAGATTTGTCAATTAGAAATGCTAAGTTTTATAGAATTGAGCAATTGAAACAACTTCAAATTGTGGATCCAGAACGTCATTCCAACCGAATTATGGCGCAAATGCAAAAAGATCTACGACTTACTGAAGAACCACGCCATATTGAATGTTTTGACAATTCCAATATTCAAGGGACCAATCCAGTTTCAGCTTGCGTGGTTTTTAAAGAGGGGAAACCTAGTAAAAAAGACTATCGCCATTTTAATATTAAAACCGTGGTTGGACCTGACGACTTTGCTTCGATGGAAGAAGTAGTTTATAGAAGATATAAAAGAATGCTCGACGAAAACCAACCTTTACCTCAGTTAATAATTATAGATGGCGGAAAAGGACAATTATCATCGGCATTGAAAAGCATAGACGAATTGGGATTGAGAGGTAAAATAGCCATAATTGGAATAGCAAAAAGATTGGAAGAACTTTTTTATCCTGGCGATTCTGTGCCATTATATTTAGATAAAAAGTCGGAAACCTTGAAAGTGATTCAGCAACTTAGAAATGAAGCCCATCGCTTTGGAATTACATTTCACCGAGATAAACGAAGTAAATCGGCACTTAATTCCTCCATAGAATCCATTCCGGGAATTGGCGAAAAAACCATGTTGTCCTTAATTCAACACTTTAAAAGTGTTAAAAGATTGAAATTAGCATCAGAAAAAGAAATTTCAGACGTTGTAGGTGTTTCTAAAGCCAAAAAAATTACCGACTTTTACAAAACCAATTAAAGCCTAAAAATGAAAACTATAGCCGCCATCTTTCTCTTTATTTTTGTTTTAACTCAAAACACTTTCTCACAAGATACTATTAAATCTAGACCTAAAATAGGATTGGTTTTAAGTGGTGGAGGGGCAAAAGGTTTTGCGCATATTGGGGTACTAAAAGTACTTGAAAAAGCCGGAGTAAAAATTGATTATATTGGCGGAACCAGCGTAGGGTCAGTAATTGGGGCGCTTTATGCATCGGGTTATAATGCTGCGCAATTGGATTCTATTTTTAGAGATACCGATTTCAACAATCTTATTACAGACTATATTCCTAGATCATCAAAGAATTTTTACGAAAAAAGAAATGGTGAATTGTATGCCTTTTCGTTGCCGGTAAATAATTTTAAAGTTGGAATCCCACTATCATTATCAAAAGGGCTGTTCAATTTTAATTTAATAAACAGACTAACTAAACATGCTAAAGAAATTCATGACTTTAGTAAATTGCCAATTCCTTTTTTGTGCATCGCGACCGATATTGAAACAGGGCAAGAGGTAGTTTTGGATAAAGGATATTTAGCCAAGGCATTATTAGCGAGTTCGGCATTTCCTTCGATTTTTGCCCCTGTTGAATTGGATGGAAAATTATTGGTAGATGGAGGAGTTTCCAATAATTATCCAATAGATGAAATTCGAAAATTTGGCGCTGACATCATTATTGGGGTTGATGTTCAGGATGATATTAAAGACAGAAATAGCCTTAATGACGCCACTAAAATATTGGTTCAAGTTAACAATCTTCAAATGATTGAAAAAATGAAAGCGAATAAAGCGGCTACTGATATTTACATCAAACCAGAAGTAAATCAATATGGAATTATCTCATTTGATGCAATTGAAGACATAATTAATCGAGGAGAAAATGCGGCAAATGAACAACTCGATAAAATAAAAAAATTAGCGAAACCTTCAGAAAACTATACAAAAGAAGCCCTTAAATTAGGGAAGGACTCTCTTTGTATAAAGTACATCAACATCAATTTTTTACCAAATTATACCCGATCCTATGTGCTTGGAAAATT
The DNA here is from genome assembly GCA_029866065.1 of Flavobacterium sp. Classification (GTDB taxonomy): domain Bacteria; phylum Bacteroidota; class Bacteroidia; order Flavobacteriales; family Flavobacteriaceae; genus Flavobacterium. The sequence goes on along the minus strand of JARXAC010000032.1, from coordinate 11,170 downwards.
AGGGTTTAACGCAAATAGTAAAATTCATTATAGTGACCTTAGAATAGGGTTTGATAATTTAAGCGCCACCCAAAACTTTAAATCCATAACTTATACTATAGATAAAAATGAGAACCAAGAAGATTTAAACATCAATTTAGTGGAAAGTCCGCAAACTACATTTTTAAAATTTGGATTGCATTTTGATGGATTATTTAAAAGTGCATTTCTTGTGAATTTAACCCAAAAAAAATTACTTTCAAAGAATGATGTGGCGTTTATCGATATCGGTATAGGAGATAATTTAAGATATAACTTAGAATACTATATTGACAATGGGTTTCATTGGAGCTTTGGATTAAAATCAAAATACAGTGGTTTTACAAAAAATGTATCAACCAGTTTTATTTCCAATTTTGTAACGCCACCCTTTGAAATCAATACAATTAACATACAATATTTAGATTTCACTAATCAGGCATACATACAAACTGTTTTCCTTAAAAAATTTCTATTAGGAATAGGAGTAGAAAATAAAAATATTAAAATAACTTCTGAAACTATTTCAAGTACTGCCCCTGTTATTCAGAACAACTACTATTGGAGCGTTTTCGAATCTTTAAAATACGACTCATTTGACAATAAATATTTTCCAAAAAGTGGATGGGCATTTTCAACCAACATTAATACCTATTTAAGTTCTTCCAATTTTAAAAGTCAGGCAGAACCATTTTCAATTGTTAAAAGTGAATTTAGTGTGGTTAAAAAATTTATCAAAAAAGCGACCATTGAATTTCAAGTAGATGCCGGATTAAAATTTGGAAAAGGAAGCGGGCCAGATTTGGATTTTGCATTAGGTGGATTTGGATTTAATCCAATAAACAATATTAAATCCTTTTACGGTTACGACTTTTTGAGCATTACTGGCAATAGTTATTTCAAGACTGCATTCACAATTGATTATGAATTTTATAAAAAAAACCACTTGAATTTTTCAGGAAATTATGCCCAGGTAAACAACGAATTATTCCAAACTTCTGATTGGGTTTCCAAACCAAAATATTCTGGCTATGCTTTAGGATATGGTCTCGAAACAATAGTTGGCCCTGCGGAAATTAAATATACTTGGTCGCCAGAATTAAATAAAGGATATACTTTAATTTCAATTGGGTTTTGTTTTTAAAATTATTTTGAAACAAATTAATAGAATTTAATTGACTTCAAAAGGTTGTAAAATGTATAATGTTGTAGAAAATTCTATATATTTGAAAACAATTATTTAAAAAACAATTATATATGTCTATTTGGAGAGTTAAACCAGTTTCTGCTTTTGAAGCTGACATGAAAAAAAATGATTTAAAAAGAGTACTTACAAAATGGGGGTTAACCTCATTAGGGATTGGTGCTATTATTGGAGGTGGAATTTTTACATTAACGGGTATCGCAGCTCGTGATTATGCAGGCCCTGCACTAGCACTTTCCTTTGTAATAGCAGGAGTAGGTTGTTTATTCGCATCTTTATGTTATGCCGAATTTGCTTCTGTTTTACCTGTTGAAGGATCAGCTTATGCCTATGCTTATGGTACAGTGGGAGAACTTTTTGCATGGTTTATAGGATGGAATTTAATTCTAGAATACATGATGGGAGCCACTACGGTTGCTGTTGCCTGGAGCGGCTATTTTGTTAAACTTCTGCACCTATTTCATATAGATATTCCCCTCTGGCTTTGTAACGATTTAGCAACTGCAATTGAAAAAGCAAAAATTGCCGGGATTGAAGTTCCAACTTTTGCTATTAATTTACCGGCACTAATAATCACATTAATTGTGACTTCTATTTTAATTAAAGGGATTAAAGAAGCCGCAAAAACAAATAATATAATTGTAATTATTAAGATAGCAGTAGTATTGTTTGTAATTATTGTTGGCGCTTTCTACATAGATACTGCTAACTGGCAACCATTTATACCAGCTGAGACAATTACTATTGTTGATGGAGTGGAAAAAGTAAACTTTGGCTTTGGAGGTGTTATGACCGCGGCAACAATTGTATTTTTTGCCTATATAGGTTTTGACGCTGTTTCAACACAAGCAGGGGAAGCTATAAATCCTAAAAAAGATGTTCCTTTTGCAATCATAGCGTCTTTAGTAATTTGTACTGTTTTATATATACTTGTTTCTTTGGTATTGACAGGGATGGTAAAATACGATGTATTAGATAAATCTGCTCCTGTTGCTTCTGCATTTGCTGAAAACGGATTAGGATGGGCCGTATTTATAATAACAATAGCCGCTACTGCAGGTTTAACTTCTGTAATGTTGGTGATGATGTTAGGTCAAACGAGAATATTTTTAGGCATGGCAAAAGACGGATTATTACCTCCTTTCTTCAAAGATTTACATGCAAATTTTAAAACACCTTATAAAAGTACTTACTTAGTGGGAGCTATTATTGCAGTAGTTGCTGCATTTACTCCTATTGATAAAGTTTCAGAAATGTGTTCAATGGGAACCTTATTAGCTTTTGCAATGGTATGCGTAGCCGTTATGATTTTAAGATATAAAAAACCAGAATTAGAAAGACCTTATAGAACACCAGCTATATATTTAGTTGGTACTTTGGGAGTTTCATTTAATATTTTTTTAATGCTATATGTTAGAAAAGAAACCTGGTATGCATTTATTGTTTGGGGAATAATTGGTATTGCGGTCTATTTTCTTTACAGTAAAAAACACGCTAAATTAAATAATCCAGAAGAATTTGAACGATTAGATAATGAGAGAAAATAAAAAAAAGCGGCTTCAATTGAAGTCGCTTTTTTTTATAATTTTTTTTCACGATATTTGTTACATGAAAACAACATGGTTTGGATTATTAGATTATTTGCAATTTCTCATTAAGAGAAACCCAGAATGATTTTATATCTTTTTGATTAAATAAATACTTGAAGTTAAACAACTTTATTCTCAAACTTTAAACAATAAAAGATGCCAATATATCATAAACTTGGAGAATTTCCCCAAAAAAGACACACACAGTTTGAAAATCCCAAAGGAGGATTCTATTACGAACAATTATTTGGAACAGAAGGATTTCACGGACATTCGTCATTATCCTACCATGTACACAGACCAACACAGGTAAAAGAAATTCTAAAATCCTATTCGGTCGAACCAAAAATAGCCATTGGTAAAAACATAAAAGCGTTACTTTTAAAAGGATTTGAATTAAAACCCGAAGATGACTTTTTAGACAGCAGAAAACCATTGCTCGTTAATAAAGATTGCACCATCGGATTGGCAGCCCCTAAAACCTCACTTCGCAACTATTTCTATAAAAATGCCGATTCCGATGAATTGCTATTCATCCACAAAGGAAAAGGAAAATTACGCACCATGTTAGGGAATATTCCATTTGAATATGGAGATTATCTAATTATTCCTCGCGGGATTATCTATCAAATAGATTTTGAAACTTCCGACAACCGACTGTTCTATGTAGAATCGTTCACTCCATTTTATACTCCAAAAAGATATAAAAATGAATCAGGTCAGCATTTAGAACATTCCCCATTTTGTGAGCGTGATTTTATTTTGCCAAACGAACTCGAAACTTTTGACGAAAAAGGAGATTTCTTAATCAAAGTGAAAAAAGAAGGAATGATTCACGAAATAGTTTATGCAACACACCCATTTGATGTCGTGGGATGGGACGGATATAATTTTCCATACGGTTTCAGTATTCACAATTTTGAACCCATTACCGGAAGAGTTCACCAGCCGCCACCTGTGCATCAAACATTTGAAACCACCACTTTCGTAGTGTGTTCATTCGTGCCTAGATTATACGATTATCACCCAAAATCTATTCCAGCGCCTTATAATCATAGCAATATCGACAGCGATGAGGTAATTTATTATGTCGATGGCGATTTTATGAGCCGCAATAATATAGAGCAAGGACACATTACTTTACATCCAAAAGGAATTCCTCACGGACCAGCGCCGGGAGCCATGGAAAGAAGTATTGGGCAAACTGTAACCGAAGAATTAGCGGTTATGGTGGACACTTTCCGACCATTAATGGTTACCGAAGAAGCCATGGGCATTGACGATGGCAAGTATTATCAATCGTGGGTAGATGCCCCCTAGCCCCCAAAGGGGGAATAATGGTTTCTCATTTAAATATAAAAACGTAAAGTATTAATATAAAATCCTATTTTTCCCTAATAGGAATTCCCCCCTCGGGGGTTAGGGGGCTAATTATGGCAAAAGAAGTAAAATCGGTAGAATACGGATTAGAGAAAATATTCGAAGGAGCACAAGATTTCCTTCCATTACTAGGGACAGACTACGTAGAACTCTATGTAGGAAACGCAAAACAATCCGCACATTATTATAAAACAGCTTTCGGTTATCAATCGTTGGCCTATGCCGGATTGGAAACTGGCGTTCGAGACAGAACGTCGTATGTGCTGAAGCAAGACAAAATCAGATTGGTTTTAACCACCCCTTTAACCCAAGATTCTCCTATAAACGACCATTTAAAAAAACATGGCGACGGCGTAAAAATTATTGCCCTTTGGGTTGAAGATGCTACTAGCGCGTATCAAGAAACCATGAAAAGAGGTGCCGTTTCTTTCATGGAACCAACAGTTGAAAAAGATGAATTTGGAGAAGTAGTTCGTTCAGGAATCTATACTTATGGCGAAACCGTTCACCTATTTGTAGAAAGAAAAAACTACAACGGAATTTTCTTACCGGGTTACAAAGAATGGAAATCGGATTACAATCCCGAAGCGGTAGGATTAAAATACATCGATCACATGGTAGGAAATGTGGGTTGGAATGAAATGAATACGTGGGTTAAATTTTACGAAGACGTAATGGGATTTGTAAATTTCTTGTCATTTGATGACAAACAAATTCACACGGAATATTCTGCATTAATGAGTAAAGTAATGTCCAACGGAAATGGACGTATAAAATTCCCAATCAATGAACCAGCCGAAGGTAAAAAACGTTCTCAAATTGAAGAATACTTAGATTTTTATGGCGGCCCAGGAGTGCAACACATAGCCATTGCTACCGATGACATTATCAAAACGGTATCTCAATTAAAGCAACGTGGAGTTGAGTTTTTATCGGCACCACCACATGCCTATTACCAAGCAATTCCTGAGAGATTAGGAGTTCACATGAACATGATGAAAGAAGATTTGAACGCAATAGAAAAATTAGCCATTATGGTTGATGCCGATGAAGACGGCTATTTATTACAAATTTTTACTAAACCCGTTCAAGACCGACCTACCTTATTTTTCGAAATCATTCAAAGAATGGGGGCAAAAGGTTTTGGAGCCGGAAACTTCAAGGCGCTTTTCGAATCTATTGAAAGAGAACAGTCTTTGAGAGGCACATTATAAACAAATTGAGTTTCTTAAATTTTTCATAAAGAAATTGACCTAAAAAGGGTTATTTTTACAAAATAAATGTTAAAGTTCATTTTTTGCTAATCATAATTCAACATTTTGAATATATTTGTACTCTCAAATAAGGAGTGGTTTCCTTATTTGAGTATAAATTTTCATAATTTATAATTTTTTGGTTGGTTAATAGCATAAAAACTCAGTCATTATTTGACTGGGTTTTTTTGTTTTAATACATTTGGAACAAATATTGTATATGAAAATTAATTAAAACCAATTCAATGAAAAAAATACTAATCGTACTACTATTTCCTCTTCTAATTAGTTTTGATTCTCAACGTGAAGACGCTTTTCAAACTGGTGAATGGTTTAAATTCAGAGTTCATTATGGTATGATTAACGCGGGATATGCCACCCTTGAAGTTCAAGATGGGGTGATAAATAATAAAAAAGTATACCACGTAATCGGAAAAGGATATTCTACAGGAATGTCAAGATTCTTTTTTAAAGTGGACGATTTATATGAAAGCTATTTTGATAAAGTTACGGGAAATCCGTATAAATATGTTCGAAAAATTGATGAAGGGGGTTATACCAAAAATCAAGAAGGATTTTTCAATCCAGCTTCTGATCGGGTTTTAGTTAAAGATTTTGACAATAAAACGGAAAAAACATTTGTAATCCCAAACAATACTCAAGATATCGTTTCTGCCTTTTATTATTTGAGAAATTATCCTACCATAGATAAATTAAAAGTGGGAGAATCGGTAGCTATTGATATGTTCTTTGATGATGAAACTACAAAATTCAAACTTAAATTTATCGGTAGAGCAGATATAGAAACTAAATTTGGAGTAATCCCAACAATGATTTTCCGACCGTTAGTTCAATCAGGAAGAGTTTTTAAAGAGAAAGAAGCACTTACCGTTTGGATCTCTGACGACGACAATAAAATACCGGTAAGAATTCAAGCAAATTTAGCCGTTGGATCTATAAAAGCAGATTTAGACGGCTTTAAAGGATTGAAAAATTCTTTCACAATTAAAGTAAATTAATAATGGAAAACCACAATATATCAAATGAAATTCTTCAAAAATTAGAAGATAAATTTCAAAAGATCAACCAAAAAACAGAAACTCATTTAGAGGGACTACTTTGGTCAAAGCCAATTACTTATTGGGATTATATTCAAACAGATGCGCTCTTGAACCTTCAAGTTCAACGAACAACACTTCCCGATGAAATGGTATTTATTATGTACCACCAAGTTAATGAATTGTTGTTTAAAATGATTTTGTGGGAAATGGAACAGATTTCTAAAAACGATAATTTAGAGACCACATTTTTCGCAGAAAGAGTAATGAGAATTAGTCGTTATTTTGATATGCTAACCACATCCTTTGATATTATGGGTGACGGAATGGAGGTAGAACAATACATGAAATTTAGAAATACTTTAACGCCTGCGAGTGGTTTTCAAAGTGCGCAATACCGCCTAATTGAGTTTGCATCAACCGATTTAATTAATTTAATAGACTATCGTTTTAGAGCTACAATTGATAGAAATACTCCTTACGAACACGCCTTAGAACATTTGTATTGGCAGGCCGGAGGAAAAGATCATGAAACAGGCGAAAAGTCGTACTTGATTTTAGAATTCGAACGAAAATATAAGGCGCAATTTCTTCGTCAAATGGAAGAATACAACACGATTAATTTATGGCAAAAATTCAAACAATTGCCAGAGGCCGATCAAAAAAATCCTGAATTAGTGCGAGCAATGCGCCATTATGACCATACCGTTAATATCACTTGGGTTATGGGGCACCTGAACGCCGCAAGAAAATATATTGATTCAAGCGGAAAAGAAAAAGTCGAATCAACCGGAGGAAGTGATTGGAAAAAATACATGCACCCTAAATTCCAAAGAAGAATATTTTTTCCAGAGTTATGGAGCGAAGAGGAATTGAAGAATTGGGGCGCTGAAAATGAATAATAAAAAATACGGCTTGAAAAAAACATACATTATAATTTTACTAATTTTTTCGTTTTTTTCTTGTAATAAATCGGAGAAGAAAAAAGCGGTTCTTAAAGAGCCTGTGGTTATTGCATTTGGATTTAAACTCAATAATTTTGATGTTGTTAACGATACCATTCACGATGGAGATACCTTTGGAAGCATCCTAGAAAAACAAAATTTAGGAAACTTAAAAGTTCATGAAATAGTTGAAAAAGTCAAAGACACTTTTGACGTTCGGATGATGAGAATTGACAAGCCGTATACCCTTCTTCGATCTAAGGATAAATCCAAAAAAATCCGTGCTTTTATCTACCAGCCAGATCACTTAAGTTATTATGTGATTGATCTAAAAGATTCCATCAAAGTATACAAACACATTGAACCGGTTACTTATCGAAGAAGAACTATTGCTGGAAAACTAGACGGATCATTATCAGAATCATTAGTAAAAAAAGGAGTAGACGGGTCATTTGCTGTTTCAATATCTAAAGTGTATGCTTGGTCAATTGATTTTTTCAAACCGCAAAAAGGAGATAAATTTGCCGTAACTTTCACCGAACGTTATATAAAAGACTCTATTTATGATGGAGTTGATAGTTTAAAATGCTGCTTTTTTGAATACAAAGGCAAATTAATCTATGCATTTCCTTTTTCTCAAGAGGTCAATTCAAATAAAATAGAATTTTTTGACGAACAAGTCAAAACGCTTAAGAACTTTTTCTTAAAAGCACCCTTAAAATTTGTAAATATAACCTCGCATTATTCCAAAAACAGATTTCATCCAGCGCAGCAAGTTTGGAAAGCACACAAAGGAACCGATTATGCAGCGCCATACGGGGCACCAATTATGACGACTGCTTCAGGGGTAGTAGAACAAACAGGCTTTACCGCCGGCAATGGAAATTTTGTTAAGGTAAAACACAATGGCACCTATTCGACACAATATTTACATATGTCAAAAATTATCGCACGCAAAGGGCAACGAGTAAACCAAGGAGATGTTATTGGAAAAGTGGGGAGCACTGGACTTGCAACAGGCCCTCACGTGTGTTATCGATTTTGGAAAAATGGAGTTCAAGTTGATGCTTTAAAATTGAACCTTCCAAATTCTGAACCCATGGGCGGGAAAAATTTACCGCGATTTATAGAACAAATGACTCCCTTAAAAAAAGAATTGGATAGAGCTGCCACTATTGAATTTAAGAGAAAATAGAGGATAATAGACTAATAGATAATAAACTTAAAATTGGTGCTAATTCGTGTAATTTGTGGCTAAAAAACTTCGCCAATTTATTTTTACAGATACTACTTCTTCACAATTACTTTACAAACATTATTTGTAAATTTGCAATTCAATATTCTAATTAATTAAGAACTTTCTTATAATGGCCTTACAAAATACAAATCCATCCTCAACTGCTGCATGGAAAGCAATTCAAGAACATTTTGAAACCATGAAATCCGTTTCAATGAAAAAAATGTTTCAAGAGGACCCTTCAAGAGCATCGAAATTTCATATTCAATGGAACGACTTTTTGATTGACTATTCAAAAAACAGAATCAATCAAGAAACGATGGATTTGCTAGTTAATTTATCCAATGAAGTCCATTTGAAAGAAGCGATTGCTGCCTATTTCGAAGGGGAAACCATTAATAGAACCGAAAACAGAGCCGTGCTTCACACCGCATTACGAGCGCCTGAAAATGCAGTGGTGAAAGTGGATGGGCACAACATTATCCCTGAAATTTATGATGTTAAAAACAAAATAAAAACGTTTACCAATGAAGTGGTGAATGGCGTTAGAAAAGGATATACCGGCAAGACTTTCACCGATGTAGTAAATATTGGAATTGGAGGTTCTGACTTGGGTCCCGCTATGGTTGTGGAAGGATTACAATATTATAAAAATCACTTAAACGTTCATTTTGTTTCCAATGTTGATGGCGATCATGTGAATGAAATCATTAAAAAAATAAACCCTGAAACCACTCTTTTTGTGATTGTTTCCAAAACATTTACCACGCAAGAAACGTTAACCAATTCCGAGACCATCCGTTCTTGGTTTTTATCCCGAGAATTCGGGACAGCCCAACAAGAAGATGTGGCCAAACATTTTGTTGCGGTTTCTACCAATATTAAAAACGTAACTGAATTTGGAATTGATGCCGATAATGTTTTCCCAATGTGGGATTGGGTTGGAGGTCGTTTTTCTTTATGGAGCGCCGTTGGATTGTCTATCAGTTTAGCCGTAGGATTTGATAATTTTGATAAAGTATTAAAAGGCGCCAACGAAATGGACGATCATTTTAAAACCACTTCATTCGATAAAAATATACCAGTTGTTTTAGCTTTACTAAGCATTTGGTACAACAATTTCTTTGGTGCCGAAAGTGAGGCATTAATTCCCTACACTCAATATTTGCAAAAGCTGGCACCCTATCTTCAACAAGGAATTATGGAAAGCAACGGAAAAAGCATTGGACGCGACGGTAAACCAGTAAATTATCAAACGGGAACTATTATTTGGGGCGAACCAGGCACGAATTCGCAACATGCGTTTTTCCAATTGATTCACCAAGGAACCAAATTAATACCAACGGATTTCATTGGATTTGTAAACTCATTGTATGGAAATAACGACCATCACGATAAATTGATGTCCAACTTCTTTGCGCAAACCGAGGCGTTATTAAATGGCAAAACCGAAACTCAAGTTCGCGACGAATTTAATAAGCAAGGCGTTTCCTCTGAGAAAGCCGATTATTTAGCGCCATTTAAGGTTTTTGAAGGAAACAAACCCACGAATACCATATTAATAAATAGTCTTACTCCAGAAACTTTAGGTTCATTGGTTGCCATGTACGAACACAAAATTTTTGTTCAAGGAGTGATTTGGAATATTTTCAGTTACGACCAATGGGGAGTAGAATTAGGAAAGCAATTGGCGACTTCTATTTTAGAGGAAATCAACTCAACAAATGTTAAAAATCACGATAGTTCTACTACTTTTCTTTTAAACCACTATTTAAATAAGTGATAAAAGGTTATTAATCCTTCTTTTTTAAGATATTAACCGTTATAAATTGTCAATTAATCAGTTATTATTATTGATTTTTGTGTTTTATTAACATTCCAAGAAACATTTTAACATATAATTATCATTTAACAATTTATTAACATAAGCAACATTATTAATACTGAAATTTGCAAAAATTTAAACAAACAACAAATGAAAAATTTTAAAATTAATTTATTTTTTGGACTGTTTCTTGTAGCGTCTGCGTCATTCGCGCAAGCGGTTAAGAAAGACACTGTTAAGTCAAATCAACTTGATGAAGTAGTGGTTAGAGGTAGCATTATTGACGTTGCTAAAGAAAGAAAGACACCAGTGGCTGTTTCTACTATCAAAGCGGCTGAAATACAAGCTAAAGCAGGAAATCAAGAATTTCCAGATTTATTGAAAAACATGCCTTCTGTATATGCTTCTAAAGCAGGTGGAGGTTATGGAGATTCAAGAGTTAACATTAGAGGTTTTGCTCAAGAAAACATTGCAGTTATGATTAACGGTATGCCAGTTAACGACATGGAAAACGGTGCTGTTTATTGGAGTAACTGGACTGGACTTACTGACGTAGCTTCGTCTATTCAAGTACAAAGAGGTTTAGGAGCTTCTAAATTAGCTATTGCTTCTGTAGGGGGTACTATTAACATTGTAACTAGATCTTCTGACATGAAAGAAGG
>JARXAC010000036.1:0-12924 GCA_029866065.1 Flavobacterium sp. | reverse complement strand
CAACAATGGAAACCATCTGTTTCTAACAGCAATTCCAATTTGCTGCATAAAATAACCTCGAAATAAATATTCTTCTAACCCTATTTGAAAAGGAAATAAAATCAAACTAATAAATAGTAATAGGAAGAAATTTAGCGGTTTAAAATTCCAAGCAATATTTGAATTGTCTCCATAATAAGAAACTAGAAACCCCGCAATTGAAATAAATACTATTAGTCCAAAAGAAAAAAAGATTCGTTTAAAATCAACTTTTGCTCTAGAAGTTGTTAGAGATAAAATACTTCTATTGTTAAATACATATACTAACAAAAACAGCAAACCTAAAAGAAAAACAAATGGAATAAGATTAATAATTAAACCTAAATTATTAGGGATATCTTCCATTAAATCATACGCAGCTTGCATTTGCTCCTTTGAAGAAATGAAATAAATTATAAAATTTGCAATAAAAACTCCTGAAGTTAATAGTGAAGTTAATAAAACTAGCCACCATTTATTGTTTCCTTTATAAGCTTGTTCGATATACATTTGCGAAGTATTTAAAATTGTTAGCCAATTTAACTATTATTTTAAGTAAAATCAATTTCTTTGTAAAAAAAATAATTGCAAAAGTCATGATTCAAATTTATCATAATTCAAGGTGCTCGAAATCAAGACAATGTCTTTCACTGATTGAAAATTCAGGTAAGAAATTTGAAGTAATTAAATATCTAGAAAATCCTCCAACTATTTCTGAACTTACCAATTTAATTTCAAAATTAGGAATTGAACCGATTGATTTAGTTAGAAAAAAGGAAAAACTGTGGATTGAAAATTATAAAAATAAAGTTCTTTCTTCAAATGAACTTATTGAAATTATGTCAATAAATTCGATATTAATTGAAAGACCTATTGTAATTATCGGCAACAAAGCTGTTATCGCTAGACCTATTGAAAAAACCCTCGAAATTATTTACTATTTATTTAACATATCTTTGGCAATTCAGCCCTAAACCAAGTTTTACTTTTGCAGTCTAATTTAGAAAAAATACATGAAACACCTTAAAAATTCATTCACATTACTCGTTTTATTGTTTACAATATTGAATTTTGGACAAACAAGACCCGATATTAAAAAAATTAACATCTCAGGAATTGTAAATGAGAAAGTTAGCAAGCAAGCTCTTGAATATGCAACATTAACTTTTATAAATAATAAAAATCCAAGAGTTGTTTTTGGAGGTATTACTAATGGAAAAGGAGAATTTAATATTGAAGTTGTTGCTGGTAGTTATAATGTTAAAATTGAGTTTATCTCATTAAAAACTATTGAATTAAGCCAACAAACTTATAAAGAAAGTACTAATTTAGGAATTATTTACCTAGAAGAAGATGCCAATCAATTAAATGAAGTTGTGATCCGTTCTGAAAAAACTACGGTTGAAATAAAATTAGATAAAAAAGTATACAATGTAGGTTCCGATTTAATGGTAAAAGGCGGAACGGTAAGTGATGTTTTAGATAACATTCCTTCTGTGACAGTAGATTCTGATGGCGCTGTAAGTTTAAGAGGAAACGCAAATGTAAGAATATTAGTAGATGGTAAACCTTCGAATGCGATCAATATCGCTGAAGCTTTACGACAAATTCCTGCTGATGCAATTGATAAAGTTGAAGTGGTTACCAACCCATCTGCAAGATACGATTCTGAAGGTGGTGGGGGATTATTGAATATTATTTTGAAAAAAGGAAAAAATAAGGGGTTAAACGGAGCTATAATTGCTTCAACAGGAAACCCTTTAAATTATGGATTGTCTGGTAATATTAATTATAAATCTAAGTTCTATAATTTATATACAACAACAGGATATAATTATAGAGAAAATCCTGGAAACGCAAAATTTATTACCCAATATTTGAATCCTAATGGGACTGTTAGGAATTATATTGACGAATACAGAAATAATGAAAGATTGAGAAAGGGTTATAATTCAAATATTGGATTTGATATCTATTTAGATGACAATACTACTTGGTCTAATGCAATAAATTTAAGAAACAATGATAGTAACAACCCTGAGTACGTTACTTTTTATAATTTCGACTCGAATCTTGTTTATACAGGTACAAACTTTAGAAATAGTGCTCAATCAAATGATGGTACAAATAAAGAATACACTACTAATTTTACCAAGAAATTTAAACGTGACGGTCACAAATTTACTATTGACGGTTCATTTTCAAATAATATTGATAATGATTACTCTTTAATTTCAAGTGCTATTTCGGAAAGAACAAGTAACATACAATCTCAAAATCGTAATATGATTCAATCGGATTATGTATTGCCATTTGGGAAATCAAATCAATTTGAATTTGGATACAAAGGGGATTTCAATAAATTATTGACAGAGTTTAAAGTAGGTAGTATTGACTTAGTTTCTGGAGCCTACACTCCTAACCTTCAATATACTAATACTTTAGATTATAGAGAATCAGTTAATGCACTTTACGTTCAATTTGGAACTAAAATTAATAAATTTTCATTCTTATTTGGATTGCGTTGGGAAGATTCAAAAATTGAAATCAATCAATTAGTTACTAATGAATTTAATACTCAAAAATACAACAACCTATTCCCCAGCTTATTTGTCACTTATGAAATTTCAGATGAAAACAGTATTTCATTGAGTTATAGCAAAAGAATTTCAAGACCAAGAGGACGTCAAATAAATCCGTTTTCAAGTTATGCTAGTAATATCAATATTTTTAGAGGAGATCCTAATTTAATTCCAGCTTTTACAGATGCATTGGATTTTGGATACTTAAAAAAATGGGATAAAATTACTTTAAGTACTTCTACCTATTTGAATAAAACTACCAATTCATTTCAATTTATTCGAAGAGAAAGCGGTGATTTTGTTAATGGAACTCCTGTAATTTTGAGCACACCTATTAATTTAGCTACTGAATTACGATACGGTTTTGAATTTACATTAAATTATTCTCCATTTAAATGGTGGAAATTAAACTCTAACTTCAACTTTTACAAATTTGATTTAAGAGGAAACTATACTTACACCAATTTTCAAAATGTAGTTGTAACTCAAAATTTTGATAACTCGGCTTCTTCATGGTTTACAAGATTGACATCAAAAATAACGCTACCCTATAAAATTGACTGGCAAACAAATATTACCTACAATGGTCCTGAAAAATATGCTCAAGGGAACGCTTTAGCCGTGGTAGGAGCCAATTTAGGTCTCAGTAAAGATATTATGAAAGACAAAGCAACAATCGCTTTAAATGTTCAAGACGTATTTAATTCAAGAAAAAGAATGTACAATAACAACATTCCTAATGTATTGAATTCGTATGTTGAAATGCAATGGGCTATGCGACAAATTAATTTATCGTTTACGTATAGATTCAATAAGAAAAAAGAAGAAAGAACAAAACCAACAAGAGGTGGTGGTGGTGAAAACGGAGATGATTTTCAAGGATAATAGTTAATGTTAATTCAAATTTTAGAAGTGCTTTCAAATTTGAAAGCACTTTTTTTGTTACAATTATTGCATAAAAAAAGCTGACTGAAATTAAATTCAGACAGCTATTATTTTTTTTAAATTCGAAACAGATTACTCTGCTTGTGATTTTTTAGCTTTTCTTTCTTTGTACATTTCCCATAAAGCACCGCCAACCCAATATTGAACGAAACCTATCAAGAAAAACATCAACCAAAATCCCATGGTAAGGATAGTTAAGAAAAGTAAAAAACCTAAATACTGTGAAAATTCAAACATGATTATCGGAATTATTGAAAATGATTACAAATGTAAGTTTAATATTTTTTCCTAGCAATAAATCCTTAATCAAATTTTAAAAAAATAGTTTTTTATGCGTAATTTTGCATCACGATTTAATATTGAGGGCTTTCTAGCTTCATTGGATAACTCTCTATAAACAAACACACAATAAAATGGAATTCAGAATCGAAAAAGACACCATGGGTGAAGTAAAAGTTCCTGCAGATAAATATTGGGGAGCTCAAACAGAACGTTCAAGAAATAATTTTAAAATAGGCCCTTCATCATCAATGCCGGTGGAAGTAATTGAAGGATTTGCTTATTTAAAAAAAGCTGCTGCTTACGCAAATTGCGACTTAGGTGTGCTTCCAATTGATAAAAGAGATGCCATCGCAGCCGTTTGTGAGGAAATTCTAGCGGGAAAATTAACTGATGAATTTCCATTAGTAATTTGGCAAACAGGATCAGGAACGCAAAGTAACATGAATGTGAATGAAGTTATTGCCAACCGTGCTCAAGTATTAAAAGGATTTAAAATTGGTGAAGGAGAACAATTTATCAAAGCCAATGACGATGTAAATAAATCACAATCTTCAAACGACACCTACCCTACCGGAATGCATATTGCCGCCTACAAAGCAGTAGTTGAAGTAACTATTCCAGGTATTGAAAAATTAAGAGACACCCTTCAAGAAAAAGCAGTAGCTTTTAATAATGTAGTTAAAATTGGTCGTACTCACCTGATGGATGCTACTCCACTGACATTAGGACAAGAAATTTCAGGTTATGTGGCTCAGTTGAATTTTGGAATAAAAGCAATCAAAAATACGTTAGCGCATTTATCGGAAGTTGCTTTGGGTGGAACTGCTGTGGGAACTGGATTGAACACACCTGAAGGATACGATGTAAAAGTAGCACAATATATTGCTCAATTTACAGGACATCCTTTTGTCACAGCAGAAAATAAATTTGAAGCGCTTGCCGCTCACGATGCTATTGTAGAATCTCATGGCGCCTTAAAACAAGTGGCGGTTTCGTTAAATAAAATTGCAAATGATATCCGTATGTTGGCTTCAGGACCAAGATCAGGAATTGGAGAAATTTTAATTCCAGAAAACGAACCTGGATCTTCAATTATGCCAGGAAAAGTAAATCCTACTCAATGTGAAGCCTTAACAATGGTTTGCGCACAAGTCATGGGTAACGACGTGGCGATTACTGTTGGTGGAATGCAAGGACATTATGAGTTAAATGTTTTCAAACCTTTAATGGCGGCTAATTTCTTACAATCGGCTCGTTTATTAGGTGATGCCTGTCTGTCATTTGACGAACATTGCGCTCAAGGAATTGAACCAAATTATAAAAGAATCGAAGAATTGGTAAACAACTCATTAATGTTGGTTACCGCTTTAAATACTAAAATTGGTTACTATAAAGCGGCAGAAATTGCTCAAACAGCCCATAAAAATGGAACTACTTTAAAAGAAGAATCAGTACGTTTAGGTTATGTAACTTCTGAAGATTTTGATGCTTGGGTAAAACCAGAAGAAATGGTAGGAAGCTTGAAAAAATAGTAAAAAAATCAATCTTTTAAAAACCTGTAATTGAATTGCAGGTTTTTTTATGGCGTATCCTCGTTTAGAACATTTCGAAGTAAAATCAAATGGGTAGTAAACTCGGTCGGGCTTTCCGCTACAATCTTCGCTAAAAAGCGAAGGATTTCCACTGCAAACCCTTACGCAAAATTAGAGTAACCTTCTCGCCTTTTCTAAATCTTCAGGAGTATCAATTCCAATTCCAAAATGATTTGTTTCAATCATCTTAATTCGCTTGCCAAATTCTAAGTAGCGTAATTGCTCTAATTTTTCTGAAGCTTCAAGAGATTTCATAGGTAAATTATAAAAATCAAGTAAGGCTTGTTTTCTAAATGCATAAATTCCAATATGTTGCATGTATCTAACACCAACATTAATTTCTCGTGGATACGGAATCACCGATCTTGAAAAATACAAAGCAAATCCATTTTGATCTACAACCACTTTTACATTGTTAGGGTTTTCAATATATTGAATATCAGTAATTTCTCGCATTAGTGAAGACAAATCTACTTCGCTTTTACTATCATTTTTATAAACTTGAATTAATTTTTCAAGAGAATCTTTAACTATAAAAGGTTCGTCACCTTGAATATTAATTACAATATCTACCTCCAAATTGGAAACCGCTTCTGCAATTCTATCACTCCCCGATTCATGTTCTTTACTACTCATAATGGCTTTTCCACCTTGAGAAACAATTTCGTTAAAAATCAATTCAGAATCGGTCACTACAAAAACATCGTCAAATAAATTGGTATTTACAGCTGCTTCATAGGTTCTGGTAATTACAGTTTTACCTCCTAAATCTTGCATTAATTTAGCGGGAAATCTTGTTGATGCGTATCTTGCGGGAATAACTGCTATTATTTTCATGGTTGACTTTTGAAATACAAACTTACAAATGATTTTATAATTCTAACTATTCTTCGAAATTTTCGTCTTTAAAACCTATTAAATAGAGCTTGTCTTTTGCTCTCGTAATTGCGGTATAAAGCCATCGGATATAATCTCTATCAATACCATTTGGTAAATAAGGTTGCTCAATAAATATGGTGTTCCACTGCCCTCCTTGGGATTTGTGACACGTAATTGCATAGGAAAATTTAACCTGAAGTGCATTAAAAAATTCATTTTCTTTCACCTTTTGAAACTTTTTATATTTTGTTTCGCCTTCGTAATCCAATAGCACTTCTTGGTACAATTTGTTTGATTCTTCATAGGTTAGTGATGGAGATTCGCTGGTTATTGTATCCAATAACAAAACAGTTTCCAATGGAATTTGGTTGGGATAATCGATCATTCTTATTTTTACTTTGGCAAATTTAAATCCGTACAATTCCAAAATCGAAAAGATCTCTAACACTTCTATGATATCACCATTGGCAATAAAACCCGCTTCATCAGAATCTTTAAGCCAAAAATAATTGTTTTTTACCACCATCAAAAAATCACCTGTAGACAATTCAGTGTCTTTGTCTAATATTCTTGTTCGAATTTGTTCATTGTATTGGTTGGCTCTTTTATTGGATCGAACAATAAATGCCGTATCTTCAATACTATAATTACTATAAGCAGAATTTATGGCATCTTGAATATCGTATCCGTCCGTTAAGCGAATTATGTCTTTGTATGCTTTTAAATTGAATTTAAAACTTTCATACAATTCGTCCTTCAAAACATCACGAAGCTCCGTAGCATTAAACAAAATTCCTGATTTTTCTTCTTGACGCATGACTTCATCAAACTCAATGTGCTTGATTTCTTTGTTATAATGCATACCCAAAGTATCAATATTTAAAGCAGGTGAAATATCCAGATTTACGGGTGGTAGTTGAGCAGTGTCACCCAATAATATCATCTTACAATTAGTGCCTGAATAAACATATGAAATCAAATCATCAAGCAAAGATCCTTTCTCAAACGCATTACTATCAGTATTAGAATCGGATATCATCGACGCTTCATCAACAATAAATAAAGTGTTTTTGTGTTTGTTTTGCTGCATCGTAAAGCTAACTCCACCAGGAACTTTTTTGGGGAAATATATCTTTTTATGAATGGTAAAAGCGGGTTTCTGAGCATAATTCGAAATCACTTTGGCAGCTCGACCTGTTGGAGCCAAAAGCACATATTTTTTATTAATTTCAGAAACGTTATTTACTATAGTAGAAATAACTGTTGTTTTTCCAGTACCAGCATATCCTTTTAAAACGAATATTTCATTGTTATCATCATTAGTGCAAAATTCAGCAATCTGTTGAAAAAATAGATCCTGCTTAATCGTTGGAGTAAACGGAAATTGTTTTTTCAAATGAGAATAAAAAAAGCTAGAATTCATACCAAATTATTTCTACGCAAATTACGTAAAGTTTTCTAGAGATTCTTTTTATTTGATTCAAATTATCTTCAAATACATGAGATTATTTGTAAGAAATTAGACTAAAAAATTATTGTCATTTAAAAAAATTGTAAGTTTGCGTCAATCATTAAATAGACATTTCAATGAGCACTAATATAACGGAAAAAAATTACAAAAAATTAAGCCTTCAAGTCACTTTGAATGGTTTTTCTTTTTGTATAATTGACACATTAAGTAATAAAATAGTTGCTCTTACAGAAATTGATTTTAGTGATTTCCCAAAATCTTCAAAAGTAGAAGACCACTACTTGAAAGCGTTTAATGATTATCCTCAATTAAAAGAAAAGTACGATGAAATTATCGTTTTACACGATAGCAACTTAGACACTTTTGTACCAAATGCGCTATTTGACGAAGAATTTTTAGGAAGTTATTTACAATACAACACCAAAGTTTTTGAAACTGATTTTTTTGCATTTGATGCACTTCCAAATTACGAAATGAACCATGTTTTTATTCCATTTGTGAATATTAACAACTACCTTTTAGATCAATTTCCGACTTTTAATTACAAACATGTAAATACGATTCTGGTTTCAAAATTATTAGAATTATCAAAAAACATTGACGAAAAACAAGTGTTTGTTCATTTTTCAAAAAATAAATTTGAAATAGTTGTAGCTCAAAACCAAAAGTTACTACTCTTCAATTCTTTTGATTTTGTAACCAAAGAAGATTTTATTTATTACCTGCTTTTCACTACAGAACAACTGAATTTAAATCCGGAACATTTTAAAGTTCAATTACTTGGATTAATTTCTGAAGACTCTGAATTATTCGAAATTGCATTTAAATATGTTAGAAATGTTTCATTACTAGATGTTTCCAATATTGAAAATAACAACGATTTATCAAAAGCGGACAATTTAAAGCATTTTTTACTTTTACAATCGTGAGAATAATTTCTGGTAAATTCAAAGGACGAAGAATATTTCCTCCCAAAAACCTTCCTGTACGACCTACAACCGATATGAGTAAAGAGGCATTATTTAATGTCTTAAATAATCATTTTAGTTTTGATAGTTTGAAGGTATTGGATTTATTTTCTGGTACCGGAAATATTAGTTACGAATTTGCCTCTAGAGGAAGTGACAATATTACTTCTGTAGATGGCGATTTTGGATGTGTAAAATTCATTAAACAAATTGCTGAAGAATACGATTTTAATATAGCGGCAATAAAAAGTGATGTTTTCAAATACTTAGAAAAAAATACCAATTCCTACGATATTATTTTTGCAGATCCACCTTATGCTTTAGATCAAAAAGTATTTGAGAGTCTAGTTTTACTAGTTTTTAAACAAAATTTACTCGACAATGATGGTATGATGATTATTGAACATTCTAAGTATACCAAACTCGATCACCTGCCTCATTTTTCATTTAAAAAGAGTTATGGAGGATCCATTTTCAGTTTCTTCGAAATTAATAAAACAATTCCATCCGAATAGTAACAAAAAAACCCACTAAATTAGTGGGTTTTTTTTGAATAATTATAAATATTATACGTGCAACGCTCTATTATCAGTTGCAGCCAATGCCGCTTCTTTAATTGCTTCTGCAAAAGTAGGATGCGCATGACTTATTCTTGAAATATCTTCAGCTGAAGCCTTAAATTCCATTGCCGTAACCGCTTCTGCGATTAAATCAGCACAACGAGCACCAATCATATGAACTCCTAATACTTCATCCGTTTTTGAATCAGCTAATATTTTCACAAAACCATCTAAATCGCCTCCAGCTCTTGCTCTTCCTAATGCTTTAAATGGAAAACTACCTGATTTAAAATCTACACCAGCAGCTTTCAATTGCTCTTCTGTTTGACCAACAGCAGCAACTTCTGGCCAAGTATAAACAACTCCTGGAATTAAATTATAATTGATATGTGGTTTTTGACCTGCTAAAATCTCAGCAACCATAGTCCCTTCTTCCTCCGCTTTATGTGCTAACATTGCCCCACGAACTACATCACCGATTGCATAAATATTTTGAACCGAAGTTTGTAAATGATCATTGACTTCAATCTGACCTCTATCTGAAATTTTAACGCCAGCTTTATCAGCATTTAAACCATCGGTATAAGGACGACGACCAACAGATACTAAAGAATAATCTCCTTCTAAAGTTACTGTTTCCCCTTTAGCATTTTCAGCTTGAACAGTAACCTCATTTCCTTTACGAACAACCGATTTAACTTTGTGAGAGACATAGAATTTCATGCCTTGTTTCTTCAAAACTTTCATTAATTCTTTAGACAATGAACCATCCATTCCAGGAATAATTCTATCCATAAATTCAACAACTGAAACTTCTGCTCCTAATCGTAAATAAACTTGACCTAATTCAATTCCAATTACTCCACCACCAATAATTACGAGGTGTTTTGGAACTTCTTTTAATTTTAATGCTTCCGTAGAAGTTATAATTCTCTCTTTATCAATTTTTATAAATGGTAAAGAAGACGGTTTTGAACCCGTGGCAATAATTATATTTTTTGCTTCAAGTGTTTCTGAAGTTCCATCCGCTTTTTCAACTGCAACGTGGGTAGCATCAACAAAAGAACCTTTTCCTTCAAAAACAGTGATTTTATTTTTGTCCATTAAAAATTTCACTCCGCCTGAAGTTTGGTCAACAACGGCTTGTTTTCGCGCAATCATTTTTTCCAAATTCACTTTTACATCGCCTGAAACTTCAATTCCGTGTTCAGCAAAATGGGCAATTTCACTATAATGATGAGAAGAAGCAAGTAACGCTTTTGAGGGAATACAACCTACATTTAGACAAGTTCCTCCCAAAGTTGAATATTTTTCTATAATAGCAGTTTTCATTCCCAATTGTGCACAACGAATAGCTGCTACATATCCTCCAGGTCCTGAACCGATGATGACTACGTCAAATGAACTCATAATTTATTATTTTATATGTGTATAATTAAAAGTGGTACAAAATTAAGAAAATTAAAACCTAATCTAATACTTTTTTAACCATAATTTATAACTCAATTACAGTGGTATTTTTAACTTCACTAATCATAAATGTACTGTGTGTGCTGCCAATATGTTCTAACGTTGTTAATTTAGTCACTAAAAATTCACGATATTCCTCCATATCTCTTACTGCAATTTTTAAAATATAGTCATAATCACCACTCACATGATGACACTCCAATATTTCACTCAATTTAACTACTTGACTTTCAAATTTTGTTAAAAATTCTCGGGTATGTTGAATTAATTTGATATGACAAAAGACTATAAAACTTTTACCTACTTTAGAACGATTTATTAAGGCGACGTAATTTTTAATAAAACCCTCGCGTTCCAATTTTTTGATGCGCTCATAAACAGCGGTAACTGATAAATTTAGTATTAAAGAAAGTTCCTTTGTAGTTTTTTTACTGTCTTTTTGAAGTAAAATCAATAATTTTTTGTCAATAGAATCCATAGGTATTTATTTTAATTTAAAAATATCTATAAAAATTGATTTTATAAATAATATTTAGAATATTTATCTACAAAATTAAACATATATAAATTTATAATCTAAATAAATAGAATAGTATTGTATTAATAATTATAATTTTATTCATTTGACATAATTAAATTAATACTACTATGAAAAATTTCAAACCTGCAAACAATATTCAAGATTTACAATATTTTGGAGAATTTGGCGGAGTAAATCCCTCTATTTCAGATAGTTCAACGTACACCTTTTTATCAGCCAAAACAATGTTCGATACATTTGAAGGAAACGCAGAAGGTTGTTATTTATATTCAAGACATTCCTCACCAAGTAATTTATATCTTGACAAAGCGATGGCGACTATGGAAGGAACTGAAGCTGCAAATGTTTCGGCATCTGGAATGGGAGCAATAACACCTACTCTTTTACAACTTTGTAATCAAGGAGATCACATAGTTTCAAGCCGAACTATTTACGGTGGAACGTATGCATTTTTGAAAAATTTCACACCAAAATTTGGTATCAAAACAACTTTTGTTGACATTACAAAAATTGAAATTGTTGAAGCAGCAATAACTCGAGAAACTAAAGTCATATATTGTGAAACAGTAAGTAATCCTTTATTAGAAGTAGCTGATATAGCTAGTTTATCTATTCTTGCCAAAAAATACAACTTGACTTTAGTTGTCGATAATACATTTTCTCCTCTTTCAGTTTCACCAGCTCTTTTAGGAGCAGACATTGTGATTCACAGTTTAACAAAATACATTAACGGAAGTAGTGATACTGTTGGTGGGGTAACCTGCGCCTCTCGGGAATTTATAGATAGTTTGAAAAATGTAAATAATGGAGCAAGTATGCTTTTAGGACCTACAATGGATAGTTTTCGGTCAGCTAGCGTTATGAAAAACCTACGCACATTACATATTCGCATGAAACAACACAGCTATAATGCACACTATTTAGCAGAACGATTCGAAAAAGACGGTATCATAACTGTTTATCCAGGATTAAAAAGCCATCCTAGTCACGAAATATATAAAAATATGATCAATCCAGACTATGGATTTGGAGGTATGATGACTTTAGATGTTGGAAATTTAGATAAAGCTAACGAACTAATGGAATTAATGCAAACAGAAAATTTAGGCTATTTAGCTGTAAGTTTAGGATTCTACAAAACACTTTTTAGCGCACCAGGAACATCAACATCCAGTGAAATTCCTCTAGAAGAACAAATTGAGATGGGACTAACCGATGGTCTAATCCGTTTCTCCATAGGTCTCGATGACGACATTGAAAGAACCTATCAAAGTATGAAGTCGTGCATGAAAACCCTTTCTATTTTATAACTTAATTTCTTTGGGCGTGCCCTCGTTTAGTCATTGCGAGGTTTCGAAGCAATCTGTTCTAACCTCGGTCGCGCTGTTCGTTACTATCTTTGTTGCGCTTCGCTCCACAAAGGATTTCCACTGCCATCGCTCACGCAAAAAAACAAAAAACCCTGTTTCGTTAGTAACAGGGTTTTCAAAGACCCGAGGCGATAGCCGAACGGGCGAAGCAAAGGCGACGAACCGAGGCGATAGCCGAACACGTCGTTCCAATAAAAAAAAGAACCCCAGCTTAAAAAGCTGGAGTTCCATAAAGAAAGGCGACGA
>JARXAC010000004.1:0-57616 GCA_029866065.1 Flavobacterium sp. | reverse complement strand
AATTACTATTGTTTTCATCTAAATATTATTTTATTGATTGAATCAAATTTAATACTGCTTTGGTTTCTGATTCGATGGTGGCATATTCTCTATCAGCCATTAATTGTTTGCTGATGAGTTTGCTTCCCATTCCCACAGCAGAAACCCCTGCTTTGAACCAACCTTCGATGTTTGCTCTTGTGGTATCCACCCCGCCTGTTGGCATGAATAATAATTTTGGAAAAATATCTTTAATACCACTCAAGAAATCAGGTCCTATCATGTTTCCTGGGAATAATTTGATAAATTTTACTCCTGCATTTTCAGCAGCGATAATCTCTGTTGGCGTCATACAACCTGGGCTGTACAACATTTCTTTGCTTTTTAGAAAAGAAGCTACTTCAGGAACAAATCCAGGGCTAATAAAAAAATCAGCTCCTACCTCATAGTATTCCTGTGCTTGTTGTAAGTTTTTTATGGTTCCTATTCCTAATAACAAATCAGGCATTTCAGTATTTCTAATTTCAACCATTTTGGTAAAATTACTAAGTGCTGCTTCTCCACGACTGGTATATTCTATCGCTTTTATTCCTGCTCGGTACAAGGCTCTTAATATTTCAATGGTTACTTCTTGGTCGGCATTGAAATAAAGCGGCAGCATTCCTTGAGCTACAATAGCATCCGATACTTGTTGGATCTTACTCATTATTTATATTTTAACTTTAATAACTATTTTTCTTATTTCGCCTTCGCCAATCATCGGTGCGTGAACATCTTCTGGGTAAAAAATCCCAAATTGGTGGTCCGTTAATTGGAAATACATATCAGGGCGATCATTGAAAAAACGAACGTCTTTCTCGGGATTGTAATCACCGTTGGGTTGTGCGCATTTTTCTCTTGGTTTCCATCCGATGGTTTCTAAACCGCTTACGCAAATTTGAATATCGATGTTTTGATCATGACATTCAAATTTCTCTAAGCTTACTTCTTGTGTTTTTCCATTTCCAACGCTGACGATGATTTTTAGGGCTTGGCCAATTTCTGAAACGCCAACAGGTAAATTCGCCAAGTCTTGTTTTTTGATGTAATCAAATGCTTGAGCAAATAATGGGTTTAAACTCGTGTATTTTGATGCGTTAGCTAAAGTATCTATTATCATAGGTTTTGTCTTTTCTTATCTTGCAACTCTGCCAGAAGCATCGCCTCCCATTAGTTTGTTTACTTCATCCACTGTAACTAAGTTGGCATCTCCTTTTATCGTGTGTTTCAAACAAGAAGCGGCAACTGCAAAATCCAGTGCGTTTTGGTCATCATTTGGATACGTTAACAATCCGTAGATTAAACCTCCCATAAATGAATCACCACCACCTACTCTATCTACGATATCGGTAATTTGGTATTGACGGGTTTGTAACATTTGCTTTCCGTCATATAAAACTCCAGCCCAAGTATTGTGTGAAGCAGAAATTGAACCTCTTAAAGTAGTAATTACTTTTTTAGCTCTTGGGAATTTTTTCATCATTTGTTGGCAAACAGATAAAAATGCTTCCGCTTTAACATCGTGTCCGTGCGTTTGTACTGCTGCACCATCTGGCTTGATACCAAAGTGCATTTCGGCATCTTCTTCATTTCCTAAAATGACATCACAATAGGAGGTTAATTCGGTCATAATCGCCTCACGATCCCCGCCATATTTCCAAAGTTTTGCACGATAATTTAAATCGGTAGAAATTGTAACACCTAATTTGCTAGCTACTTTTACTGCTTCTAAACAAGCATCGGCAGAACTTTGTGAGATAGCTGGTGTAATTCCTGTCCAGTGAAACCACTCTACGCCTTGAAAAACTTCTTCCCAATTCACCATTCCTGGTTGGATATCAGACATAGAAGAATGCGATCTATCGTAAACTACTTTACTTCCTCTGCTTACTGCTCCAGTTTCTAAAAAGTAAATTCCTAAACGGTCGCCACCCCAAACAATTTTATCGACACCTACGCCTCTTTTACGCATTTCCATCATGGCGCATTCTCCAATATCATTCTTTGGTAAACGAGTTACAAAATCAACTGGAATTCCATAATTGGCTAATGAAACTGCTACATTCGATTCTCCTCCTCCATATACTACATCAAAATTGTCTGCTTGTGAAAATCTTAAAAATCCTTGTGGTGCTAATCTTAACATTATCTCACCAAATGTTACTACTTTTTTTGACATCTTTTTAAATTATTATAGTTTGTTGTTTGTTTAAAGTTATTAATTAAAACTGTTCGTGTACGGACACGCTATTGCAAATCTAAATAAAAAAAATTAAAAATTACTTTATTTTTTATAAATTTGGATGAAAATATATTTTTGTATAAATCAAAGAAAGTTTAATTAAAAATTAGCGCCATCATAACAATAAAAAAAATCGCAAAACTGGCTAACATATCTGTTGGCACAGTCGATAGAATTCTTCATAATCGAGGTCAAGTTTCACAAGAAAATATTGATATAGTTAATGCTATAGTCAAACAATACGGCTATAAGAGAAACATTTATGCTAGTAATTTGGCTTTTAATAAGAAGTTTAAAATTGCCGTTTTCTTACCCGAACATGAAGGATTAGAATATTGGTTAGGCCCTTTATTAGGCGTAAAAAAAGCAGCCGAAGAGTTTGAAAAATTTGGCATAACAATGGAATACATTAACTACAAATACAATTCTGCAGCATTTAAAAAAATAGCGCAAAAGGTATTAGAAGGAAAATACGATGGTTTGCTTTTTGCTCCTATCTTTAATGATGAATCGGTTCTGTTTTTAAAGGAATTTAAAAAGAAGAATATTCCTATTGTATTGATCGATTCAAATATTTCTGAAATTGAAGGATTAGATTATATAGGACAAGATGCTTATCAAAGTGGCTATTTAGCAGGGAAATTAATCAGTTTTGGAGTAAAATCAGACAATAATGTTCTGATTATGAAAATTACTCGAGAAATAGAAACTACTTCTGTTTATTTACAAAGAATTAATGGTTTTCACACTTTTTTTAAAGAAAATAAGGAGTTGTCGAATTATAAATTTTCTGAAATTAGTATTAAAGATTCCGAATACAATACGCTTTCAAAAGAAATGTTCAAGGACATTAACAGTATTTTTGTTCCCAACTCTCGTGTTTATATAGTTGCAAAATTCATCAAAGAAAATAATATGAAAGGCATTCGGGTGGTGGGTTACGACTTATTAAAGAATAATTTAGAGTACCTAAACGATGGAAAAATTGATTTTTTAATCAATCAAAAACCAGAAGATCAAGGTTATTTAGGTATCAGTCATCTTTACAAAAAATTGGTTTTAAAAGAAGAAATCAAAATTACCAACTATATTCCTCTCGAGATTATTGTAAAAGAAAATGCGGGCACATTTATAAAATAGTGTTCTGTATTATTATCTCAATTAATAATTCTTTAATTTTTGGTTTAATATAAAGGTGAATTCTAATAAATTCACAATTTAAACTATAAAAATCTATTATATGATTACTTTATTTATATTTGTAATTCAATAATAAACCATTAATTATGGAAGAATGTATATCGGTATTTGATATGCTTAAAATCGGTGTTGGCCCTTCAAGTTCTCACACTTTAGGCCCATGGAGAGCAGCCGAAAGATTTCTGAATGAATTAAAAAAAAACGACTTGTTTCAAAAAACAAATCGCATTCAAGTTAATTTATATGGTTCGTTATCATTAACAGGGAAAGGCCACGCTACAGATTTTGCTATTATGTTAGGTTTGAGCGGTCAAGATCCTGAGTATATTCCTATTGAAAATATTTCAAAAATAACAAAAACGGTTATTGAAAATAATCAAATATTTTTAGGAAATGAATTAAATATCCCTTTTAAATTAAATCAAGATATCATTTTTAATAAAGAGTTTCTTCCATTTCATGCCAATGGATTGAAATTTACTGCTTATTTAAAAGATAATTCAAACTATTCCTCAACATTTTATTCAATAGGAGGCGGATTTGTGGTAAAAGAAGAACGGATCAATGCAAAGAAAAAAATGGAAATAAAATGTGCTTTTCCATTTCAAGTTTCTAATGCTCTTGAGTTATTAGAATATTGCACAGTTGAGAACAAGAAAATTTCAGAAATTGTATTTGAAAATGAAAAATCAATGCGTTCTGAAGAAAAAATTAATAGTGAATTGCTTCGAATTTGGGAAACCATGTTGGAATGCATGTATATTGGGTGTCATTCTGAAGGTATTTTACCAGGCGGATTAAATGTTCGAAGAAGAGCTTTTGATATGCATCAAAATTTAATTGGTTTAGCCAATT
This sequence comes from Flavobacterium sp., assembly GCA_029866065.1. Classification (GTDB taxonomy): domain Bacteria; phylum Bacteroidota; class Bacteroidia; order Flavobacteriales; family Flavobacteriaceae; genus Flavobacterium. The sequence continues at coordinate 53,301 of JARXAC010000004.1, read as the reverse complement.
ACGATTCGCCTCAATCATGGTTGGAAACCATTCGAAAAACCGAAGTTAAATTCCGACAAATATTAAAATGGGTAAGTTGTTTTGCCCTTTCAGTAAATGAAGTAAATGCTGCTTTAGGTCGTGTTGTTACTGCACCAACAAATGGAAGTGCTGGTGTTGTGCCTTCGGTTTTAATGTATTATTTAGTGATTGAAAATCACCATGCTGGTGAAAAAGAAATAAAACAATTTTTAATGGTTGCGGGAGAAATTGGTAGTCTTTTCAAAAAAGGATCAACCATTTCAGCAGCAATGGGTGGATGTCAGGCAGAAATTGGTGTTTCTTCAGCAATGGCAGCAGCAGCTTTATGCGAATTAATGGGTGGAAGTCCGGAACAAGTTTTAATGGCAGCAGAAATTGCTATGGAACATCATTTAGGAATGACTTGCGATCCTGTGGGAGGTCTAGTTCAAATTCCATGTATTGAAAGAAATACAATGGGAGCAATAAAAGCGATAAATGCCGCCGAATTAGCATTAGAAACAGATCCGAAAAATGCTAAAGTTCCATTGGATAAAGTTATAGATACGATGTGGCAAACGGCCAAAGACATGAATAATAAATACAAAGAAACCTCAGAAGGCGGATTAGCAATTGCAGTTAATTTTGCAGATTGTTAGTACTCCGATTATTTTTTTAATCGGAAAATTATTAAATTGATGATAAGTAGTAGTTCAACCATTCATAAAATAAATACTGTTACGATCAAAAATCTAAAATCAGAAATCGTAAATAAACCTAAGAACAATAATCATAAAATCTAACAAATTTGATTATTTTTGCCCCTAATAATTACTTAAACTATAAATCATAATGTCTGTAGCCAAAAAAGATTATAAAAGAATTACTACAAAATCACTAATAGAAATGAAGTCTAATGGTGAGAAAATTTCCATGCTTACTGCCTATGATTTTACCATGGCAAAAATTGTAGATACGGCAGGAATTGACGTGATTCTTGTGGGTGATTCTGCATCAAATGTTATGGCGGGACATGAAACTACATTGCCTATTACATTAGATCAAATGATATATCATGCTTCAAGTGTAGTTCGTGCTGTAGACAGAGCGTTAGTAGTTGTTGATTTACCATTTGGAAGTTATCAATCGGATCCAAAAGAAGCGCTTCGTTCATCCATTAGAATAATGAAAGAAAGCGGCAGCCACGCTGTAAAATTAGAAGGCGGTCATGAGATAAAAGATTCTATTAAAAAAATATTAAACGCGGGAATTCCTGTAATGGGGCATTTGGGATTAACTCCTCAATCTATCTATAAATTTGGTAGCTATACCGTTCGTGCTAAAGAGGAGCAAGAAGCTGAAAAGTTATTAGAAGATGCAAAAATGCTAGAAAAAATTGGGTGTTTCGCATTAGTTTTAGAAAAAATTCCAGCTCATTTAGCTGCTAAAGTTGCCAAAAGCATTTCTATTCCAGTTATTGGAATTGGTGCCGGAGGAGAAGTTGATGGTCAGGTACTTGTAATTCATGATATGCTTGGAATGAACAATGAATTTAGTCCTAGATTTTTACGTCGTTATTTGAATTTATACGAAGAAATGACTTCTGCAATCGGGCAATATGTTAAAGATGTAAAATCGAGCGATTTTCCTAACGCTAACGAGCAATATTAACCTAGAATTTAAAGTTTTAGGCATTCCAAATGAAAATAATTTCTGATAAAACCAACCTTCAAGTACTGCATGAAGACAATCATTTAATTGTGATTAATAAACGTGTAGGAGATATTGTTCAAGGAGACAAAACAGGCGATAAACCACTTTCAGAAGTTATAAAAGAATATATCAAAGACAAATACAACAAGCCTGGCGAAGTTTTTTTAGGAGTAATTCATCGGTTGGATCGTCCTACAACCGGAATTGTATTATTTGCAAGAACTAGCAAAGCGCTAACTAGAATGAATTTCCTTTTTAGCAATCGGGAAACTCAAAAAACCTATTGGGCAATTGTAAAAAATAAACCTGAAAATTCGGAAGACAAACTAGATCATTATTTGAAAAGAAATGAAAAAAACAACACTTCAAAAGCACATGCAAAAGAAGTTCCCGAAAGCAAAATAGCAAGTTTAGATTATAAGATAATTGCTTCATTACAAAACTATTACGCATTAGAAATAAACCTTCATACCGGAAGACACCATCAAATTAGAGCGCAATTAGCTGCTATTGGATCACCGATAAAAGGCGATTTAAAATACGGTTTTGACAGAAGTAATCCAGACGGAGGGATTCATCTTCATGCTAGAAAATTAGTTTTCACTCATCCTGTAACCAAAGAAAATATAGAAATCACAGCTCCTACTCCAAATGATTCAATTTGGAACGCTATTTAAAATAAAATTATTAACTTTATAAGATTATAAATAATTTTTTAATTCAAAATTTCTAACCTATGAAAAAAACAATTTTATTAGCATTACTAGTTTCAATCGCTGGTTATTCTCAAGATCATTTTTCAGGAATTACAACATCTAAGAGAGTTGGTATTTTAAACATTGGATTAAATCCATCTGAATTGGCCAATTTAAATAATCATTTTGAAATTCAATTTTTCTCTACAAGTTTAAATACTTCAAACAATAAAATTGGATTTAAAGATATTGTAAATGGAAATAATTTAGAGAATCTATTGTTCCAAGGAACAGAACCCGTTAATTTCAACATGGATACTGAAATTGTTGGACCTGGATTTGGGATTAAATTAATGAATTGGGGATTTGCAATATCTTCAAAAGGATATATTAAAGGAAACATTATTGATGTCGATTCAAATTTAGGATCTGCGCTTACTAACGGTGTTTTAAGTTCTATAAATACAGGAACTGCATTAATTTCAAGTACCAGCAATCAAAGAATGAGCGCAACAACTTGGGGAGAAATTGGTTTTTCGGCGGCTCATAAAATATTTGAAAATAAAAAGAATAAGATTAATGCCGGAGTAACATTTAAACTACTTTTTCCAGGTGCTTATGCCAATGTTGGTTTGGATAAATTTCAAGGAAGAATTACTAATAATTTAGGCAATTTAATACTTACTAATGCAACTGCAAATTTGAATATTGCCTATTCTGGGAACCTAGGGAATGACTTTACCAATGTTAGTGATTACACCAGCTCCGTTTTTGGAAATCTTCAAGGAGTTGCAACTGATATAGGAGTTGATTACCAATTACTTGGATCAAATAAAAATTACAAAGTTAAAATTGGTGCTTCGCTAAAAAATATCGGAAGTATGACTTTTAAATCTTCTTCCAATTATTCTACCAATTACACCTTATCAATACAAGGAACTCAATCCTTAAATTTGAATCAATTTCAAAATTCTAATGGTATCAATGATATAGAAACAACATTAATAAACAGTGGTTTTTTGAATAAATCTCCACAAAATACCGACTTCAATGTTAAGCTACCGACTACTTTTAATTTATATGCTGATATTAAAATTGTATCAAAATTAAGCGTTACACTTTTTACTCAACAGAAGGTAAATAGCAATAGTAATAATGATCAAATTATGTCACAAAATATAATTTCGATAACTCCTAGATTTTCATTGGGTATTTTTGAAGCTTATATGCCTTTAGCAAAAAATGAAATTTCAGGAACAACAGGAGGTTTCGGATTTCGCTTAGGAGGATTTTTCTTAGGGTCAAACTCAATATTAACAGCAATAACTAGCGATACTAAACAAGCAGATTTTTACACTGGATTCCGTTTTGGAATACTATAAATTAAATTTACAGATGGATTTCAAATCAAATATTCAATTTAGAAAGAAAACATTAATAAAATTATTGCATTCTATTGAGGAAAACGAAAGCAGAATAATTGAAGCTTTATTTAAAGATTTTAAAAAACCTGAATTTGAAGCAGTTTTAACCGAAACTTATTACGTAATTGCTGATTTAAAACAAATTATTAAGAATTTAAAATGCTGGGCAAAACCCAAAAGAGTGCTTCCTTCGATATTAAATTTTCCATCTAGCGACTATATTTATAGTGAACCCTATGGAAAAGTCTTAGTAATTTCGCCTTGGAATTATCCTTTTCAACTCGCATTATGCCCTTTAATTGCAGCAGTAGCGGCTGGAAATTCAGTGGTCTTAAAACCATCTGAATTGACTCCAAACACTTCAAGTATTATCGCTGAAATTATTTCAAACGTCTTTTCAAAAAACCATGTAGACGTAATTGAGGGTGGTGTTGAAGTTTCTCAAAATCTATTGTCTCAAAAATGGGATTATATATTTTTTACAGGTAGTGTAGCCGTTGGAAAAATTGTTGCAAAAGCAGCCGCAGAATACATGACACCTCTAACATTAGAATTAGGAGGGAAAAACCCTTGTATTATTGATGAAACGGCCAATATTAAATTAGCAGCTAAAAGGATTGTTTGGGGGAAATTTATAAATGCAGGTCAAACTTGTATTGCGCCCGATTATTTATTGGTTCAAAAAAACGTAAAATTAGAGCTTGTAGAGCATTTAAAGCAAGAAATAGTAAATGCCTATTCCGATAACCCCGAATTATCACCTGATTATACTCGAATAGTTAATACAAGAAATTGGGATCGTTTAAAGAACCTGATAGAACCTGAAAAAATACTTTTTGGAGGTCAAAATAACTCAGAAGATTGTTATCTAGCTCCTACTCTAATTGACGAATCATCATTTGAAAGTCCAGTGATGAAAGAAGAAATATTTGGCCCTATATTACCCATATTATCTTACGAAAATGAATCAGAATTAGATGCAATTATTTCAAAATATGATAAACCATTGTCACTTTATGTTTTTACCACAAAAAACAAATTCGCAGAAAAGATTATTCAGAAATTCTCATTCGGTGGTGGCTGTATTAACGATACGGTAATTCATTTTTCCAATAATAGATTGCCTTTTGGGGGTGTAGGCCATTCTGGAATTGGAGCATATCATGGGAAAATGAGTTTTGATACTTTTTCACATAAAAAAGCAATAGTGAAAAAGGCTAATTGGCTGGATTTACCATTGAGATATGCTCCTTATAAAGGGAAACTTACTTTGATTAGGAAAATTTTAAAATGGATGTAACTACTAAAACCAATTGCGTTTCTTAAAATAATACACCATGCCAATTACAATAGTGAACATTGCACCAATTACAATATAATAACCATTAGTATATTTCAATTCGGGCATATTTTCAAAATTCATTCCATATACTCCAACGATAAAAGTTAAAGGAATAAAAATTGCTGAAATAACAGTAAGTGTTTTCATCACCTCATTCATTTTATGATTCTGTGATGAAAAAAAGAAGTTTGACGCACTATCAAGTGTTACCATATCATCATCAATTTGATCTAAAAGCTCTAAACTTTTTTGATGTAATCTAGAGAAAAAGCTAAAATTTTCGGGAGCAATTGCATTAAAAACATCATCATCTTTTATACTTTTTATCGAATATAAAGAATCACGTAAAGGAATAATAGAACGTTTTAAAAAGTTAAAATTATCTCTGTGTTTTTCAATTTGAACTAAAATTGAGGGATCAGTGCTCGTTTTAGATAAATTTATAAGAAATTCCACTTTATCTTCTTCATTTTCAATGGTAATATAAAAATTTTCCATTATGGCATCTAACAATAAAAAAAGTAAATAATCTGCTTTTTTTGTTCTCACAATTCCAGAATGAGTTCTGATTCTTTCTCGAATATGCGTAAAAAAATCACTCTTTTTTTCTTGAAATGAAACTAAAACCCCTTCTTTAATTAAAAAACTAATTTGTTCTACTGTAATATTATCCGAGTTTTCAGTAGGTAACAAGGATTTGATATTAAAAAAAAGAACATCATGAAGTTCGTCTAATTTTGTTCTTCGGGTGGTGTTTAAAATGTCTCCTAAAATAAAATTATCAATATTTAAATAAGTACCAATAGATTTGATTAGCTCAATATCATTTAAACCATGAATATTCAACCAATTTATCCTTTTTAAATCAAGGATTTCAGGGAATTTAGTACTATTAAAATCAGGATATTCCGTCAAATCTGCGTCATCATAAACAAATAACTGCATTTGAGTTGACACGTCTTTATGAACTCCTGTATATTCCAAAATTGAAGGTTGAACTTTTCTTCCTTTTTTATATTTAATTTTTCTCACAATGTCTAATTTTGTCTAAATTTAAGAATAATTCCAAAATTCAGACTATTTTTACTAAAAATCATTTTATGAAAGTATTAATTATCAATATAAAAGAACTTATACAAGTTCGTGATATAGGCATTTTAAAAGTCTCGGGGGCAGAAATGAAGGAGCTACCGACTATTAAAAATGCTTTTTTATTGATTGAAGATGATCTAATTGCTGATTATGGCGAAATGAAGAATTGCCCTTCGATAAACGTTGATTCTACCATTGATTCAAAAGGTAAAATGGTACTTCCTACGTGGTGTGATAGCCACACTCACATTGTATATGCTGGGAATCGAGAACAAGAATTTGTTGACAGAATAAACGGAATATCCTATGAAGAAATTGCAAAACGTGGTGGCGGAATATTAAATTCTGCTAAGAAATTAAACGAAACTTCTGAAGAAGAACTCTACAATCAATCCAAAGACCGATTGGAGGAGGTTATGAAAATGGGAACTGGAGCTGTCGAAATAAAATCGGGCTATGGATTATCTGTTGAAGGAGAATTAAAAATGTTACGGGTTATTCAAAAATTAAAATCCAATTATCCAATAGAAATTAAAGCTACATTCCTAGGCGCGCATGCCTTTCCATCAGAATTTAAGGAAAATCACCAAGGGTATATTGATAGTATAATTAATGAAATGCTTCCCGCAATTTCAAATGAAAAACTAGCTGATTTTATTGATGTTTTTTGTGAATCAGGTTATTTTTCTGTTTCAGAAACAGAGAAAATTATGGAAGCTGGAAATAAATTTGGTCTTAAATCCAAAATACATGTCAATCAATTTAACGCCATTGGTGGAGTAAATGCAGCGGTTAAAAACAATGCTCTTTCTGTGGATCATCTTGAAATTATGAATAATGATGATATTGAAATACTAAAAAACAAGGATACAATGCCCGTTGCACTACCCACTTGCTCTTATTTTTTAGGAATTCCCTATGCACCTGCGCGAAAAATGATTGACGCTGGACTTTCCTTGGCATTAGCCTCTGATTTTAATCCTGGGTCAAGTCCATCAGGAAACATGAATTTTGTAGTTGCAACAGCCTGTATAAAAATGAAAATGACTCCTGAAGAAGCGATAAATGCAGCCACCATAAACGGTGCTTATGCAATGAATATTTCAAAAACACATGGTAGTATTACAATTGGAAAAAAAGCCAATTTAATTATTACAAAACCTTTAAATTCAATATATGAGTTGCCTTATGCTTTTGGTAACAACCTAATTGATTTAGTAATTATAGAAGGGAAAATTGTAAAATAAAAAGGGATTTGTAAACAAATCCCTTTTTAAAATTATATTAAATAAATTATTTCAAGGTGAAAGTGGTAGTAGAAACCAATTGACCGTTATCAAAAACATTTACATAAAATGTTCCTTTAACTAATTTTTGAGCGGATACATTTTTAACAAAATCTACAGTTTTATTGTCGTACTTAACATTTGCAATAAAACTATAAGTTAATGTTTTATCAGAAAAACGTTCTGTTTGACTTTCTCCCATAACATTGTTTTTACTGTCAATTACTTGAACATAGTATTTTCTATCACCCGATTTAGCAATAGAATTTTCAGCAATTGTAAAACTCACTTTTAAAACATCTGTACGACTTGCTTTATCAGTTGCAATTTCTTTGCCCGAACTTCTAACTATAAAAGCCGAAGTTTTTAAATTTACTATTGCCAATTTAGAACCTTTTTCAACAGTTTTAGTTAAGTTTTCATTTTGCCCTGAAAGATCTTTATTTGATTTTTTTGATTCGTCAAGAACCACAATAGTACTATCACGTTGAACTTTAAGTACGGTATTGTCTTTCTTTAAAGCTTCATTTTCAACAACTAGTCCTTTCATTTTTGATTCTAATGCCAAATATTGTTTTTTATATTTTGCCATAGAAGCTACATCACCATTTGATTTTTTTAAGTTAGCCATTAAAGCAACCACTTTTTCTCTTTCCGCAATTAATTCGTCAGACATAGTAGTGTTTTCTGCAATTGCTGCATCATAAGTAGTTTTTAAATCTTTTAAATCTTTCATTACCTGGTCTTTTTCAGATAAAGTAGTAGTTAATTTAGTTTCTGTAGAATTGACATCGGTTGTCAATTTGTAAATGTATACTAAGCTTAAAGCAAATAGTACAGACAAGACAATAATCAAGGATTTAAGACTAGAATTATTTTTTTGATTTTCCATAATGAATAAATTTTTTACGAAAATAATAATTTATATTCTAACAACGTAAGTAATTAAAATATATTATTTTTGGTAAAACAAAATAAGGTATGGAAAAATTGGTTCCCTTCACAATTAATGACCTTGCAAAAGTGACCAACTTCAGATCTGGAGAAGTGAAATTTGGTGAGAAAATGTTAACTGTGCCAAAAAATACTGACGCAAGTGCTTATTTATATTCTTGCGAAGCAAAATATGTATTATTTGGAATTCCAGAAGATATTGGCGTTAGAGCTAATTATGGGCGGACTGGAGCGGCATCTGCATGGGAAAGCGCCATAAACGGTATTGCTAATATTCAACACAATCGTTTTTGCAAAGGAAGTCAACTATTAGTGTTAGGTCAATTAAATGTAAGTGAAGAAATGGCCGAAAGTCAGCATTTAGATTATAATTCTGATACCGATAGAAAGCGTTTAAACCAATTGGTGCATAATATAGATAAAGAAGTTTCTCATATCGTTTGTAAAATTATTAAAGCGGGTAAAATTCCAATAATAATTGGCGGAGGCCACAACAATGCCTACGGAAACATAAAGGGTGCTGCCCTAGCCATAGGAAAACCGGTTAATGCAATTAATTTTGATGCCCATTCTGATTTTAGAATTCTTGAAGGAAGACACAGTGGAAATGGTTTTTCCTATGCTTACGAAGAAGGGTTTTTAAACCGATATTTTATTTTTGGATTGCACGAAAATTATACTTCCAAAAGTGTTTTAGATTCATTGAAGAAAATTGACGATCGAGTGAAATTTAATACCTATGATGAAATTCAAATTAGAAAACAGAAAAAGTTTGAAACTGAAATGAATAACGCTTTAGAATTTATCAAAGAAGATCGTTTTGGAATAGAAATTGACCTTGATGCAATTCCAAATATTGCCAGTAGCGCAATGACTTTAAGTGGATTTTCAATTGAAAAATTACGACAATTTATTTACTATTTTGGAAACAATCAAAATGCAGCCTATTTACACATTTGCGAAGGCGCACCAGATTTAGGAGAAGAAAAAAACAATCATCTTATTGGAAAATTAATAGGTTACCTTGTCACCGACTTCGTAAAAGCCAATTATGAAAACCCATTAAAAAATTAATAAGCTCGAATGATTTTCGAGATTTAATTCTTAAAAAATTGATTTCATTAATATAACCTATCTTTGCGAAGAATTTAAGTAATTGATACTGAATTCTAAATATCAAAAATATGTTATTCGAAGATTTATCACTTTCAAAAAGTATCCAAAAGGCCGTATTTGAACTAGGCTATATAGAAGCAACTCCTATTCAAGAACAAGCAATTCCTATTGTTTTATCCGGAAAAGACATCATCGGTTGTGCGCAAACTGGTACAGGAAAGACAGCTGCATTTGCCATTCCGATAATTCATCAATTACACCGAATAGTAGGTTCGTCAAAAAAAGCAAAACAAATTAGAGCTTTAGTAGTTACCCCTACTAGAGAATTGGCGGTTCAAATAGGTCAAAATTTTGATGCTTACTCAAAATATACAAGCATCAACCAATTGACAATATTTGGAGGTGTTTCTCAAAATCCGCAAGTTGATAGTTTAAAATGGGGAGTAGATGTTTTAATAGCAACTCCAGGACGATTATTAGATTTACACAAACAAGGTTTCATCGATTTAGATCATTTACATACCTTGGTTCTTGATGAGGCCGATCAAATGCTAGACATGGGATTTGTAAATGATGTAAAGAAAATTGTAAAATTAACTCCAAAAAACAGACAAACCTTATTATTTTCGGCTACCATGCCAATTGCAATTCGAGAATTAGCCGAAATGTTTCTTCAAGATCCTGCAACTGTTTCAGTTTCACCCGTTTCTTCAACTGCAGAAAACGTTGAACAACGTGTTTACTTTGTAGAAAAAACTGAAAAAAGAAACTTGTTGTATCATCTAATAAAAAATGAAAATTTATCGGATGTATTGGTTTTTTCTAGAACAAAACATGGAGCTGATAATGTGGTAAAAGCACTAAGAAAAAATAATATTGCCGCAGAAGCAATACATGGCGACAAATCTCAAAATGCCCGTCAACGTGTTTTAGAAGCTTTTAAAAATAAAGAAGTGGGCGTTCTTGTAGCAACAGATATTGCAGCAAGAGGAATTGACATTGACCAATTACCATTTGTAATCAACTTTGATTTACCTAATATTCCCGAAACTTATGTTCATAGAATAGGAAGAACTGGAAGAGCTGGAAATGGTGGTGTTGCAATTTCTTTTTGTGGAAAAGACGAACATCCGTACTGGAAAGACATTATGAAATTGATAAAAGTAGAGGTAAAAACAATTTCTGACCACCCGTATCCATGGCATAGTGGAAGTCCAGAAACAGCACCAGCAGTAGCTTCTCAAAAAAATTCAAACAGAAGTGGTGAAGCTAATAAATCTAGGAAGTCAATCAATTCAAAACAAAATAAAAAACGCTGGTATTAATTTACTTTTATTTTGCGAACATTTTTATTAATTTTTGCAGCTAATTCTTCGATTTTGAAGGGTTTTACAAAAATTTCATCAATACCTGACTCGATTGCTTGTAATTTAATTTCCTCAAAGGAATAAGCTGTTAAAGCGAATACTGGAGTTTTTGTGTTAACTTGTCTAAATTTTTTGGTTATTTCAAAACCAGATATATCCGGAAGGCTAATATCTGTTATTATTAAATGGTAAGTCGATTTTTTAAGTAATTCTAAAGCATCCAAACCATTTTCAACAATTTCTACATTACAATTCAATTTCTTTAATGATTTTAGTGTAACCAGTTGATTGATTTTGTTGTCTTCAATTAAAAGTACATTTAAAGTATTTAATAAATGATGGTCTACATTATTTGAAACTAATTTAGGTAAATTATCGCATCTATTTTTGAATTTTATAGTAAAAGTAAACCTACATCCTTTTCCTAAATCACTTTCAATTTCAATTTTACTGCCAAACAATTCAATTAAATTATGCACAATTGAAAGTCCGATTCCAGATCCTTGATAGTAAATATTTTTGTTTTTAATTTGCACAAAATTATCAAATATTATTTTTTGATTTTCGGGTGCAATACCAATTCCTGTATCTTTAACTTCAAATTTTATGTACGAATAATCATCATCATTTTTTATTAAATTAATTTTTAAATTTACCGCTCCTTCATTTGTAAATTTCAATGAATTATCTAATAAATTTATTAATATTTGAGCTAATCGGTTTTTATCTCCAATTAATTGTTTTGGAATATTTGGGTCTATATCAAAGGTAATTTTATTACTATTTTTATTGTAAATTACATTTGAAGAACTAAAAATAGAATCAACTTCATCAAAAATATTGAATTCAATATCTTCTAATTTTGTCACTCTACTTTCAAATTTACTCAACTGAAGTAAATCGTTAACCAATGATATAAGGTAATTTGCTGAAAAAGTAAGTGATTTCATGTAATCACTTTTGGCTAGTTTTGGATTTTCGTCTTTAATAATATCAATAATTCCAACTACACCATATAAAGGGGTTCTCAGTTCATGGCTAATTGTGGAAACAAACTGAGATTTTAAAGTAAGTAACTCCTCTGCTTTTTCTTTTGCTAATTTTATATCTTTGTTATTATTAACTAAATATGAATTTACTTTTTGATTGAACAGGTAATTTTTATATAGCGATAACAATAGTAAAACCAGTATTATTGATAAAATAAATAACAAAATGGTCACCTTTTTATTTTGATTTATTAATTCCAATTGTTGTCTCTTTTCAAATTCAATATGGCTAATTTGTCTTTTATATTCATTTAAAACGGTAGCAATTCCTGATTGGCGTTCCGCTCGTGAATGCTCTTCTTGATATAATTTATCTTTTAAAGCACTGTATTTTTCCATGTATTCAAAGGCACTTGAAAAGTCTTTTTTCTTTTGATACATCTGAGCAATATCATCATAAACTTCAGCTGCATTACTTTCTAAAAATTCAGTTGTATTTTCATTACAAAATTTTAAAGCCGTTTTGTAGTATTGCTCTGATTTAATAAAATCATTTTTATAAGAATAATAACTACCTAAAAGTGAATTATACATAATTTTGGATTCCAAATCATCTTGACTAACAATATATTTCTCAGCAGACTTTAGATAACCGAATCCATTATTGTAATCTCCAACAGCAAAATAAGCAGCAGTAATGTTTAAATTAGCAAACATAATCATGTAATCATCTTTCAATAAATTAACAAAATACAATGCTTTTTTATAATGATAAATTCCTTTTTTGAAATCTATTTGTTTAAAACAATAGCAATTCGCTATATTAGTATGTAAGGAAGAAATGACGAAATTATTTGAAATTTTATCTACATAAGTCAATCCCTTTTGGTAGAAATAAATGGCGTTTTTATAATCGGAATATTGTTCTAAATTCAAACCTATTAAATTATAGGCTCCAGCAGTTTGTTCATTATCATCTATTTTCAATGCTTTTTCAAGTGCTGATTTGGCTAACCCCAATGATTTTTCACACTCTAATTTAGTTAAGTACTCTCCCGATTTTGCGACAATAGCTTTAATCTCTTTTACTTGAGGAGTTTCAGTTTGAGCAAAATGCAATTGCACAATAAATAGTAAAAACAGGATAAGTATTTTTTTCTGCATAAAGAAAACCAGTTATAAGATTACGAATATATAAAACCTAATTCAATAATGTTAAAATAGCAGGTATATATTTAAAAAAAGAGACCTAATTAGGTCTCTTTTAATTTAATTTCTAATTAATTTTCTGTATTTTAATCGCTTAGGTGTTAAATCACCACCCAATCGTTTTTTCTTATTTTCTTCGTATTCCGAGAAACCACCTTCAAAATAGTAAACTTCAGAATTACCTTCAAATGCTAAAATATGGGTGCATATTCTATCCAAGAACCATCTATCGTGAGAAATTACAACGGCACAACCAGCAAAATTTTCAAGACCTTCTTCTAATGCTCTAAGAGTATTGATATCCAAATCGTTGGTAGGCTCATCTAATAACAATACGTTTCCTTCTTCTTTCAAAGTCATAGCCAAATGCAAACGGTTTCTTTCTCCACCCGATAACATGGAAACTTTCTTGTTTTGATCGCTTCCGCCAAAATTAAATCGGCTTAAATAAGCACGAGAATTGACTTGGCGACCGCCCATCATGATTAATTCTTGACCGTCAGCAAAATTTTCCCAAATTGATTTATCGGGATTTATATTGGAATGAGATTGATCTACATAAGCGATTTTTACTGTTTCACCAATTTTAAAATCTCCTCCATCTGATTTTTCTTCTCCCATTATCATTTTGAAAATAGTCGATTTACCAGCTCCATTTGGACCAATAATACCAACAATTCCAGCTTGTGGCAAAGTAAAATTCAGGTTGTCATATAATAATTTCTCTCCAAAAGATTTGGCAACACTATTCGCTTCAATGACATTGGTACCCAATCTAGGACCATTAGGAATATAGATTTCTAAATTCTCATCCAGTTGTTTTTGATCTTCATTTAAAAGTTTGTCGTAATTCTGCAAACGAGCTTTTTGTTTCGTTTGACGCCCTTTTGATCCTTGTCGAACCCAATCCAACTCGCGTTCCAATGTTTTTCTACGTTTAGAAGCCACTTTTTCTTCTTGTGCCATTCTAGTTGATTTTTGGTCCAACCAAGAAGAATAATTTCCTTTCCAAGGAATTCCCTCTCCTCTATCCAATTCTAAAATCCAACCGGCAACATTATCCAAGAAATAACGGTCGTGAGTAACTGCAATTACGGTCCCAGAATATTGAGCTAAATGTTGCTCTAACCAAAGTACGCTTTCCGCATCCAAGTGATTCGTTGGCTCATCCAATAATAAAATATCCGGTTGTTTTAACAATAATCTACATAATGCTACTCGACGTCTTTCACCTCCTGATAAATTTTTAATTGGAGTATCCCCTTCTGGAGTTCGAAGTGCATCCATTGCAATTTCTAATTTGGTATCGATTTCCCAAGCCCCAAGAGCATCAATTTTGTCTTGCAAATCGGCCTGGCGATCCATTAATTGTTGCATTTTATCCGCATCTTCATATACTTCTGGCAAACCAAAACTATCATTAATTTTGTTGAATTCCTCTAAGACTGCCATGGTTTCAGCCACTCCTTCTTTAACAATTTCAATCACTGTTTTAGAGTCATCTAAAATAGGTTCCTGCTCTAAATAACCAACAGTGTATCCAGGTTGAAAAACCACATCACCTTGATAATTTTTATCCTCACCTGCAATAATTCTTAATAATGATGATTTTCCAGAACCGTTAAGTCCAAGAATACCAATTTTAGCTCCATAAAAGAAACTTAAATAGATGTTTTTTAATACTTGCTTATCACTGCTTGAGTAGGTTTTACTCAATTTTTGCATTGAAAATATTACTTTTTTATCGTCTGACATTTTATTATTTTAGTATTATTAAATTATTTTTTTGATGTTGAAATTGGTATTGAAATTCTAAATTATTAGACCCTCCCTTTTAACGCATTAAAAACCCAAGCATTAGCTAGAAAACCAACTCCAGCAGCCACAAATCCCCATCCTGAAATTTCACTGTATTTAAAAATCCCCATTCCTATTAGCAATAATCCCATTACAACCATTAGTAATGTGGCCCAGCCTAAAACCGTATTTTTATTCATTCCCATAACTGAAATTTAAAAATTTGAATTGCAAATATCGTTAAAATAGTTTTATTTCAAATGTAATTGTTATGGATACTATTGGATTTTATTAATTAAAAATTCCAACCAACATTTCCTTTAATAATTCATGTTGAGGTAATGAATTCGAACCAACTCCTTTACTCTTTAAATCAATATCCCTGAGAAGTGTCACAATTTTGCTTACTTTTTTCATAGGATAATTTCTTAATGCAACATCATAATCTTTAAGAAAAAACGGATTTACCTTCAAGACTGCAGCTACATTTTTCGGATTCTTATCTTTCAATCCATGGTATTGAAGTAATTGAACAAAGAAACTAAAAAGCATACCTGTTGTCATTACTAAAGGATGATCTTTTGGATTTTCTGAAAAGTATTGTGCTATTTTATATGATTTTAATTGATTTTTTTCACCGATTGCCTTTCGTAATTCAAAAATATTAAAATCTTTACTAAAACCTATATTTTCTTCGATATCATTGGCTGAAATGGTACTTCCGACAGGCAAAATAATTTGGAGTTTTTCCAATTCGTTATTGATTTTTTCCAAATTGGTTCCTAAAAACTCCACGAGCATTGCGGATGCTTTCGGTTCAATAGAATACTTTTTTGATTGTAAAACTCGATTAATCCATTGGCCGACTTGGTTTTCATATAATTTCTTACTTTCATAAACCAATCCTGATTTTTCAAAAAGTTTGGTTACTTTTTTACGTTTATCAAGAGTTTTGTATTTGTAGCAAAGCACTAAAACTGTGGAAGGCATTGGATCGGCAGCGTAACTTTCAAATTTATCAATTGTTTTTGCTAAATCTTGTGCTTCTTTAACAATAATAACTTGTCTTTCAGCCATCATTGGATATCGTTTTGCTGCTGAAACTATATCTTCAACAGTAACATCCCGACCATAAAGAACCGTTTGATTAAATCCCTTTTCTTCCTCAGTAAGTATATTCTTCTCTATATAATCAGAAAGCCGGTCTATATAATAGGGTTCCTCACCCATTAATAAATAGATGGGTTTTAAAATACCCGCTTTAATGTCATTTACAATTTTTAAAACTTCATCCATAGGGATTTATGATTTTGGATTTATGATTTTAGATTTAAAATTCCCAAAAATCTATTCTTTTTTTTCTCTATTGAAAAAGTCTTACTTTTGCTTTATGAAGCAATTGCAATTTCCAACTTATTCTTTTCGATTCAAAAATAGTGAAAATAAAGTAGCTATTTTCGATGAAATTAGGAAAAAATTTATAATTATTACTCCTGAGGAATGGGTACGCCAACATGTAGTTCAATTTCTATTACAAGATAAAAAATATCCTTTGTCATATATAAATGTTGAAAAGTTATTGAAAATCAATGGACTAAACAAAAGATACGATATTGTTGTTTATAAACCGGATGGAAATATTACTATTTTAATAGAGTGTAAAGCTCCAGATGTTAAAATTTCTCAAAGCACTTTCGATCAAATCGCAAGATACAATATGACTTTGAAAGCAGAATATTTAATGGTTACTAATGGGCTTAATCATTACTTTTGCAAAATGGATTATGAGAATGAAAAATATGATTTTTTATCAGAATTACCTGAATATCAACTTTAATTAAACTAAATGAAAATTGCAGTTGTAATTTTAAATTGGAATGGACAGAAATTGTTAGAACAATTTCTACCTTCTGTTGTTCAAAATTCACCTGAAGCTACTCTTTATTTAGCCGACAATGCTTCAACTGACGCCTCAATTTCATTTGTAAAAGAGCATTTCCCTTCTGTTCAAATAATTAAAAACGAATACAACTTTGGATATGCACAAGGTTACAACGAAGCTTTAAAACAGGTTGATTCGGATATTTTTGCCTTAGTAAACTCTGATGTTGAAGTGACTCAAAATTGGTTGCAACCAATACTTGAAACTTTCAAAAATGAAGCGAAAACAGCAATTATTCAACCAAAAATATTGGATTATAAACGCAAGGAATACTTTGAATATGCAGGAGCTGGCGGAGGTTTTATTGATAAATATGGTTTCCCTTTTTGTCGAGGAAGGATATTTGATACTATTGAAAATGACAACGGTCAATACAATGATACTTGTGAGATTTTTTGGGCCTCTGGCGCTTGTTTTTTTATTAGAAGTTCCGTTTATAAAGAATTAAATGGTTTTGACGTTGATTTCTTTGCGCACCAAGAAGAAATTGATTTGTGTTGGCGAGCAATAAACAAAAACTACACCATAAAATACAATGGTTTATCTACCATTTATCATGTAGGGGGAGCAACTTTAAACGAAGGAAATCCTATGAAAACATTTTTGAATTTTAGAAATTCCTTATTCATGTTGACCAAGAATTTACCTAAAGAAAAACTATTTAAAATTTTATTTTTCCGAATGTTATTGGATGGAATTGCTGGAATTCGATTTTTATATCAAGGAAAATTTGCGCATTTTTTTGCTGTGTTAAAAGCACATTTCCATTTTTATCATTCTATAAATAGAAATTTAAAAAAACGTTCAGAATTTCAAGTGAGTTCCTATTTTAATAGGAATAGTATTGTATTTGATAATTACATTAAAAAAAGGCATAATTTTTGAAAAAACATATGCATTTAATAAAGTATTTTTATTTAATTTTGTAAAAAAAATAATCCTTCATGAAAAAAATTGTTTTAGCATTATCGTTGGTTGCGTTATTGACAACTTCCTGTGTTTCTAAGAAAAAATTTGTTGCCTTAGAAGCAAAAAATAAAGAAATTCAAGATTTATTAAATTCTTGCACTGTAAAATTAAACATGTGTATTACTGAAAAAGAGGCGTTTGCAAGTCAAATTGAATTTTTGAAGAAAAATAATGATAATTTGATTCAAAACATGGATAATATTACCACGTTATCAACCAAAGGAGCACAAAACATTGAAAAAGCATTGGAAAATATAAGGGAAAAAGACTTGAAAATTACAAGAATGCAAGATGCTTTGACCAAAAAAGATAGTATGACACTTGCATTGGTTACTAGTATAAAAAGTTCTGTTGGAATGGCTGATCCAGACATTGAAGTAAATATTGAAAAAGGTGTTGTTTTTATTTCAATAGCAGATAAATTACTTTTCAAAAGTGGAAGTTACTTAGTTAGTGAGCGTGCTAAAGAAATACTCGCTAAAGTAGCTAAAATAATTAATGAAAAA
This sequence comes from Flavobacterium sp., assembly GCA_029866065.1. Lineage (GTDB taxonomy): Bacteria > Bacteroidota > Bacteroidia > Flavobacteriales > Flavobacteriaceae > Flavobacterium. The sequence continues at coordinate 34,900 of JARXAC010000004.1, read as the reverse complement.
CCTACATTTGAATGCATGGTTGAGGGCCACACTGATAATGTACCATTCATTGGTAACAATATATTAATTGATAACTGGGATTTAAGTGCGAAACGTTCTACCGCAATTGTTCGTGTCTTAACTAAAGATTTGAAAGTAAATCCGAAGCAGTTAATTGCTGCTGGTCGTGGAGAATTTATTCCTTTAGTTGAAAATAATTCAGTTACCAACCGTGCTATCAACAGAAGAACTCGTATCGTTATACTTCCTAAAATTGATGAATTTTACGAAATGATCGAAAAAGAAATGAAGAAACAGTAAATAGCTTTTATCCGACTTCTATAAGTTAATTAAGAAATAAAAAAACGTCTTGAAAATTTCAAGACGTTTTTTTATGCAGATTATTATCAATTGAAAAACAGTTTAAAGCACCTCTAAACTTCCTTTACCTTCTCGAATTACAACTGGTTCAAATCCGGATAAATCAATAATAGTTGAACCAATATTATCACCATAACCGCCGTCAATTACCATGTCAACAAGATTTTGCCATTTTTCAAATATTAATTCTGGATCGGTAGAATATTCTAAAACCGCATCTTCATCATGAATAGATGAAGAAACGATTGGATTTCCTAATTGACGGACAATTTCCAGAGCTATCGCATTGTCAGGAACTCGAATTCCAACGGTAGTTTTCTTTTTGAATTCTTTAGGTAAATTATTATTTCCGGGGAGAATGAAAGTATAAGGACCTGGCAATGCTCTTTTTAGAATTTTAAATGTTGCTGTGTCAATTTGTTTAATATAATCTGAAATGTGACTTAAATCGGAACATATAAATGAGAAATTGGCTTTCTCCAACTTCACTCCTTTTATTTTCGCAATGCGTTCCAATGCTTTTGTATTCGTAATATCGCAACCCAAACCATAAACGGTATCGGTGGGATAAATCACCAACCCGCCATTCTTCATAACCTCAACCACTTTTTTAATAGCGAATTCGTTGGGGTTATTTTCGTAAATTTTTATAAATTGAGCCATGAATGATTTAAGATTTAAGTAATTAGATTTAGGATTTAAGTAAATTGCTTTTACCCGATTACATCTAATTTTGCAAAACGAAGTAATAATTTCTTAATTCCTCCTACTTCAAATTTGATTTCAGCTTTTTTATCAGCACCTACTCCTTCTAAATTGATGACTTCGCCTTTTCCGAAGCGTTCGTGCATTACGACATTTCCAATCGTTAGTTTGTTGTCAAATAAATTGGCTGCACCCGAAGAAACATTTGAATTCATTGGTTTTAACTTTCTAACAGTTGCCGGTTGTTCATCACCATATTGTTTCGGTGGCGTTCCTCCTATTGGCTTAGCCAAACGCAATTTTGATTTATCAACATCACCAAAAATATCACTATCAATCATTGGTTTGTATCGGTAATTATTTTCTTCAGGAGTTAAATATTCTAAATATTGACCGTCAATTTCTTCAATAAAACGAGAAGGTTCACTGTCTGTCAATTTTCCCCAGCGGTAACGTGATTGTGCATAGGTCAAATACGCTTGGTGTTCTGCCCGTGTTAATGCAACGTAAAACAAGCGACGTTCTTCTTCCAATTCGCTTCGAGTACTCATACTCATTGCACTTGGAAACAAATCTTCCTCCATTCCAACCACAAAAACCGTTGGAAATTCCAATCCTTTTGCCAAGTGAATGGTCATCAATGCTACGCGATCATCATCGCCTGTATCTTTATCTAAATCGGTTGCCAAAGCCACATCTTCCATAAACTCGGCTAAAGAACCTCTTGCGCCATCAATTTCTTTTTGACCTTCGGTAAAATCTTTCATACCGTTTAATAGCTCTTCAATATTTTCAATTCTAGCAATACCTTCGGGAGTTCCATCTTTTTTCAATTCTTGAACTAATCCTGTTTTCTTCGCCACATGATCGGCAATATAAAACGCATCTTGATTTTCATTTATAACCTGAAAACTCTGAATCATTGTTACAAAATCGGTCAATTTTTGCTTCGCACCTGAATTCAGTTTCAAGTCAATTTTATCAATATTTTGCATTACTTCAAATATCGATCTTTTATAATGATTGGCAGCAATTGTAAGTTTTTCAACGGTAGTATCACCAATTCCTCTAGCGGGATAATTGATCACACGAATTAATGCTTCTTCGTCTTTTGGATTGATAATCAATCGCAAATAACACAAAACATCTTTAATTTCTTTCCTTTGATAAAAAGACAAACCGCCATAAATTCGATACGGAATATCTCTTTTTCGAAGCGCATCTTCCATCGCACGAGATTGCGCATTGGTTCGGTATAAAATAGCAAATTGCCCATTCATCATTTGGTTTTGCATTTTTTGTTCCCATATGGTGCTGGCAACAAATCGACCTTCTTCCCCATCGGTTAAACTTCGATGTACTCTAATTTTAGATCCAGAATCGTTCGCTGTCCAAACGATTTTATCTAATTTGGTTTTGTTTTTTTCAATGATAGAATTGGCAGCTTCAACAATGTTCTTTGTAGAGCGATAATTTTGCTCCAACCGATAGGTTTTTACGCCATAATAATCTTTCTGAAAATTCAAAATATTATTGATGTTGGCCCCACGGAAAGCATAAATACTTTGTGCATCATCACCTACCACACAAATATTCTGAAATTTATCCGATAAAGCACGAACAATTAAATATTGAGAATGATTGGTGTCTTGGTACTCATCCACCAAAATATACCTAAAACGATCTTGGTATTTCGCCAAAACTTCAGGAAAACGAGATAGCAATTCATTCGTTTTTAACAGCAAATCATCAAAATCCATGGCTCCCGCTTTAAAGCAACGCTCTACATAATTTTGATAAATTTCTCCTAATCGAGGTTTTTTAGACATCGCGTCAGCTTCCATCAATTCCGGATTATTGAAATAGGCCTTAACGGTAATCAAACTATTTTTATAAGATGAAATCCTACTTAAAACTTGTTTTGGTTTGTAGATGTCTTTATCCAGCTGCATTTCTTTAATAACTGCAGAGATTAACCTTACCGAATCTTGGGTATCATAAATGGTAAAATTGGAAGGATACCCTAGTTTATCGGATTCAGATCGAAGAATTCGTGCGAAAACAGAGTGAAAAGTTCCCATCCAAAGATTTTTTGCTTCATTGGTTCCAACGATATCTGAAATCCTTTTTTTCATTTCACGAGCTGCTTTGTTCGTGAATGTTAATGCCAAAATACTAAAAGCGTCAACGCCCAAACTCATTAGATATGCAATTCTAATGGTTAAAACGCGTGTTTTTCCCGAACCAGCACCAGCAATAATAATCATAGGCCCGTCTTTTTGGAGAACTGGTTCTTGTTGCGCTGAGTTAAGTTGGCTAATGTGTTTTTGCATTTTTATTTTAATAGGAATACAAAAATAAGAATTTAGAATGAGGATTTAGTTATGAAAACAAACTATATCTTAACAATTTTAAGATATTTTCACATCGCTTATTTTCCTTGGAAAACATCGTATGCAAATCGGAATAAAGTACCTAAAACGACAACTAGAAAGAAAATTCTAATGAATTTATTTCCTTTGTTAATTGCTAGTTTAGCACCTATATAACCTCCTAGAGCATTACATATTGCCATTGGAATTGCAATCATCCATATTATTTTACCTTTACTAATAAACAAACAAATCGAACCAAAATTAGTTGCCAAATTGACCATCTTAGCATTTGCGGAAGCTTGCAGAAAATCAAATCCTAGAATTATTACAAATGCCAATACCAAGAAACTGCCCGTTCCTGGTCCTATAAAACCATCATAAAATCCTATAAAAAAAGAAATTAAAACGGCATAAAATAGTTGTTGTTTTGGAGAGTGAGAAATATCAGAATGTATTCCAAAATTTTTCTTTACATAGGTGTAAATGAACAATAAAGATAGAATTACTAAAAGTAAAGGTTTCATAAAATTGTTACTCATATACACTAACAATGTAGAACCTAAAAATGCGGATGGAACTGCCAAAATCATCATGGTAATGAGCAGTTTCCAATTCATTTCAATTTTCTTCAAATACTGAATTGCAGCAAAAAAAGTTCCACTAAATGATGGGATTTTTAGAGTTCCTATAATTGTTGAAACGGGAAGGTTTGGCAATAAAATGATTCCCATGGGGGTTTGAATTAATCCTCCGCCACCAACAATTGCATCAATAAAACCTGCCAAAAAGGCTGCTACGCATAATACTAGTAATGGGAACTCCATGTATTATTTAAATCAATTATTTTTTTATGATTTTTTCAGTAACATTGCAACCGTTTTCAAAGGCAACCTTCATCAAATACAATCCATTCGAAAAATTTGACATTAAAATTTGTTTTGAATTACCTTCGTAAACTACTTGTCCTAACCCATTAGATAAAGTGATTTTTTTAATCGCATCAGAAGTCTCTAGAGTAATACGATCGGTGGTAGGATTTGGATAAATTGAATATTCAACCTTAGAAATAGGATCTAAACCCAAGGCCGTATTAATTGCTTGAAAGTATAAAGAAACCGGAAAATAACCTTCCCCTCCAACAAATACAGCTGATGGAACACTTAATCTAAAAGTATGACTTCCTCCCGAAACAGTACCTAAATTTATCTTTCTTAAAGGTATTTTTGCCCCTGGACACCAATTGCTAAATGACTGCCATTGGGCATTGGTTCGAGGAGATGCACTATAAATTCCATTTCCTTGTGTATTGAAAACTCGGTAGGGCTCGCAAGTAGCTTCGCCTGGCCTGTAGGTTAAAATTGGGTTGGTCATATCGTCAAAATAAACGTAATGATACCTTCTATTGTATTCTTCTCCGTTGGTATTTGAACCATGATTAGAATTTATTAAATAGAAACTCGCCCCAACAACATCGTTTGGCAAATTAAAAGCAATTGTTCTAACCGTTTGGCCAATTGCATCAGAAGCACCAGCTTGATAATTGTTTAGGTTGTTTTTGAAATTTAAAGGAAGTAATACATTACCGCTTGAAACTGGGGGATAAATATTAGAAACGATTTCGACTGTACCATAAAAAACACTATTGATTCCGGCACAACCGTCAATTTGTGTTTGAGCTGCATAAGGAACGCCAAAAACTTCTAGTTCCATCCAAAAATCATACATTGCATTTAGCGCAGGATCTTTGAAAATCAAAGTCATATTATCAATATTGAAAGTATAAGGAACTAGGTTTGGCGGAATATTTTTATTCATAAACGGGGTTATAAATCTCCCTAATTCTATTCTTTGAACGGTATTTGGATTGTAGGTAGTAGCATTTTTAGGAACTAATGCGATATTTACATTTCCAATTCTATCGTAATTATCACAATCGGCATTAATAGTTACGTTTAAAGTCATTGCATCTCCAAAGGAAGCCAATTGACTCGAAGTTAGTTTTTTAGCATATAAATCGTTTCTATGACGAATTATACCAGTTGGAACTGGTTGATTTACAAGAGCTGCATATCCATCATAAAATAAAATACGATCAAATACCGTTAGACTTGTAGATTGCGAATAACCAACAACATTTGTAATAATCAAAAAGTAAAATAGTAGTGTTTTTTTCATAATGCATTTATTTATATGGGTTTAAGAATTCAAATCTAATCAATAAAAACGATATATTATAATTTTTAAAAAGTATGAATAAAGTAAGAAACAATTATTTACTTTTGCCTTTTAAAATAAATCAACGAGATGGATAGTACTAAATTTATCGAATTATTAAGTTATACTTTACCAGCTGTTATAACTGGTTTTGTAGCCTATTATTTTTTCAACTTACACACTAAAAACGAAGAAGGGAGACGCAGGTATTTATTGAATAAAGACACTCAAAAAGACGCATTACCTTTGCGCTTACAGGCTTTTGAAAGAATGACTTTGTTTTTAGAAAGAATCAATCCTGGAAAATTATTAATACGAATTACTCCTGATTCTGAAGATAAGAACGATTACGTAAATCTGTTGATTTCAAATATCGAGCAAGAGTTTGAACACAATTTAACGCAACAAATTTACATGTCAGATGAATGTTGGACAGTAATTGTTACTTCTAAAAATGCTACTATTCAAATGATTCGTAGAACCAATATGAGCGATTCTGTAGAAACGGCGAATAATCTTCGAGAAGTGATTATGAATGATTTAATGGACAAGCAATCGCCATCTAGTGTCGCTTTATCCTATATAAAAAAAGAAGTTAAATACTTATTCTAAATAAAAAAAACCTTTCAATTGAAAGGTTTTTTTATGCTAATTAAAAATCTAGCTTATTTTCTAGCGATTACTTTTTCAACGGCTTCCACAATCGCTTGATTGTTCAATTTGTATTTTTCCATTAATTGTGCTGGAGTTCCGCTTTCGCCAAATGAATCGTGTACCGCAACAAATTCTTGAGGTGAAGGATGATTTGATGACAATACTCGTGCTACACTTTCTCCTAATCCTCCTAAAATATTGTGTTCCTCAGCTGTTACAATACATTTTGTTTTAGTCAATGATTTCAAAATCGCAGCTCCATCTAGTGGTTTAATAGTATGAATATTAATCACCTCAGCAGAAATGCCTTTTTCTTCAAGGGCTTCAGCTGCCAATAACGCTTCCCAAACTAAGTGTCCTGTAGCTACAATAGTAACATCGGTTCCCTCATTTAAAACAATTGCTTTTCCTATTACAAATGGTTCGTCAGAAGGCGTAAAATTAGGCACCACAGGACGACCAAAACGCAAATAAACTGGACCATGATATTCTGCAATTGCAATAGTTGCCGCTTTGGTTTGATTGTAATCACACGTATTGATAACGGTCATTCCTGGTAACATTTTCATTAATCCAATGTCTTCTAAAATTTGGTGAGTTGCCCCATCTTCTCCTAAAGTTAATCCGGCGTGCGAAGCACAAATTTTTACATTTTTATCAGAATAAGCCACCGATTGACGAATTTGATCGTAAACTCTTCCGGTTGAGAAATTAGCGAACGTCCCAGTAAATGGAATCTTTCCTCCAATAGTTAAACCAGCTGCGATTCCTATCATATTTGCCTCAGCAATCCCGATTTGGAAAAAACGCTCTGGGTGATTTTTCTTAAAATCATCAAATTTTAGGGAACCTATTAAATCGGCACAAAGCGCTACTACTTTTTCATTGGTTTGTCCTAATTCTGTCATTCCTGCTCCAAAACCTGATCGGGTATCTTTACTTCCTGTGTTGGTATATTTTTTCATTATTTAAAATTTATTTGTTCATTACTTATAGTAAGTAACGCATTGATTTTTTGTTTTTTTGTCAAATTGAAATTAATCACTTTTCCATCATTATTGTTAATATTGAATTTTATTGGCAATTTATAACCCAAGTTCTTAATTTCGTTTACATTAAAAAAGTGATGTGAAAAAATTTTTAAAGTAATGGCATGAAATACAAAATCGCTATTGTCATACTGCACTTCAATTTCTCCTAAATATTTTCGTTTCCCTCTTGAAGAAACTTTAAATTTCTTATAAATGTAGCTTGTTTGTAAGCTATCTTTATCCACATTTGATGAATCAAAAATTATATTCGATTTTTCTTTTGGACCGGAAATTCCTTTTAACGAATATTCATATTTGAATTCCAAATCAGTATCGGAATTTGTAACACTTAAATGATGAATTTCCTTCTTTTTAAAATCAATGATATTACCGTACATTAAATCACTGGTCCCATAACCCCATAAAAAAAAGCTGTCATCATTAGAATTAATCATAAAAAACCGATCACCATCTTTTGAATTATAAAAATAATAGCTATCAAAACGATATTCCTGACTAAAACTAAATTGACAAAAAGTTAGAAATAAAACTAGGATAGATTTTTTCATTTTTAGTAATCACCTAAAGTCTCTGGGTTTTGAGCCAATGCTGTTTCTAATTGCGCATCATTTGGCGCTTTTCCGTGCCACGCGTGACTGTACATCATGTAATCAACACCGTTCCCCATTTCGGTATGCAATAAAACGCAAACTGGTTTTCCATTTCCAGTTCTTGATTTGGCTTCGTGCATTCCAGCGATAATAGCTTCAATGTTATTACCCTCTTTAATTTCTAATACGTCCCAATCGAACGATTCAAATTTGGCGCGAATACTTCCCATTGGTAAAACCTCATCTGTAGAACCGTCTATTTGTTTACCATTCAAATCAATTGTTGCGATTAAATTGTCCACTTTATAAGCAGAAGCATACATAATTGCTTCCCAGTTTTGGCCTTCTTGCAATTCCCCATCACCGTGAAGTGTATAAACTAAGTTTTTATCACCATTTAGTTTTTTGGCTAAAGCTGCACCAATTCCAACAGATAAACCTTGGCCTAATGAACCTGATGCCATTCTAATCCCTGGTAAATTATCATGAGTAGTTGGATGTCCTTGTAATCTAGAATTTATTTTTCTGAAAGTGGCTAATTCAGCAACTGGAAAATAACCACTTCTAGCTAAAACGCTGTAAAAAACAGGTGAAATATGTCCGTTGGAAAGGAAGAAAAGATCTTCGCCAATTCCGTCCATATTGAAAGTATCTTTCCTGTTCATGATACTTTGGTACAAGGCTACAATAAATTCGGCGCAACCTAAAGAACCCCCGGGATGACCTGAATTTACTGCGTGTACCATTCGAAGAATGTCTCTTCTAACTTGGATTGTTAAATCGTTTAATTGTTGTGTGTTGGGTGTCATTGTGTGAGTTATAGTTAAACTGTTGCAAAGATACTCAGATAAGTTGGTTGGCAAGATTCAAAAAATAAAAAATCCTAACAAAGAAGGACATTTTATTAACAATTCTATAATTTACTATTTTAAAAAACTAAAATTTTAATCACGAAATTTTGCGTGAGTGATGGAAATGGAAATCCTGTTGCGCAACAAAGTGGAGCAAGAGATTGAAGTGAACAGCACGACCAAGTTTAAATAGGATTTTGATATTCTCTTGAACGTTCTAAACTAGGGCACGCCCAAAAACTATCAAAACTTGAAATTCATGTTAATTTATTTGGTATTTCTCCAGTCGTAAAATACAATTCTCTTATATTTGCTGACTGAAAAAAGCCATTATGAAGTTTGATTTATTAAAGACTGATACGCAATCTCAAGCTCGCGCGGGAACAATTACTACCGACCACGGTGTGATAGAAACGCCTATTTTTATGCCTGTTGGAACAGTTGCATCAGTTAAAGGGGTGCACCAACGAGAATTGAGAGATGAGATAAATCCTGATATTATTCTTGGAAATACCTACCATTTGTATTTGAGACCACAAACAGAAATTCTTGAAAAAGCGGGTGGTTTACACAAATTCATGAATTGGGATCGAAACATTTTGACTGATTCTGGCGGTTATCAAGTATATTCTCTTTCGGCAAATAGAAAAATCAAGGAAGAAGGAGTAAAATTTAAATCGCATATTGACGGTTCGTATCACTTTTTTACCCCTGAAAATGTAATGGAAATTCAGCGCACTATTGGAGCTGATATTATTATGGCTTTTGATGAATGTACCCCTTACCCATGTGATTATAGGTACGCGCAACGCTCCATGCACATGACGCACCGTTGGTTGGATCGTTGTATCAATCATTTGGAAAAAGTGCCAGTGAAATATGGTTACGATCAAACATTTTTTCCAATCGTTCAGGGAAGTACCTATAAAGATTTGCGCATGCAATCGGCGGAATATATTGCCAATGCTGGTGCGCAAGGAAATGCTATTGGTGGGCTTTCAGTGGGAGAACCTGCCGAAGAAATGTATGCAATGACTGAAATTGTTACGGCAATATTACCACAAGACAAGCCAAGATATTTAATGGGAGTAGGAACTCCTATAAATATATTAGAAAATATAGCGCTAGGAATTGACATGTTTGATTGTGTGATGCCAACCAGAAATGCAAGAAACGGAATGTTATTTACCGCAAACGGAACTATCAATATCAAAAATAAAAAGTGGGAAGATGATTTTTCGCCTGTTGATGAAATGGGATTGACATTTGTAGATAGAGAATATTCCAAAGCCTATTTACGTCATCTTTTTGCAGCCAATGAATATTTAGGAAAGCAAATTGCTACGATTCACAACCTAGGTTTTTACATGTGGTTGGTTCGTGAGGCTAGAAAGCATATCTTAGCAGGAGATTTCAAAGTTTGGAAGGAAATGATGGTTAAAAACATGAGCCAGAGATTATAATACAGTTATGAAAATAATCGATAAATACATACTAAAGCAATATCTGAAAAACTTTTTTGTGATGTTAATGATGTTTATTCCAATTGCAATTCTCATTGACGTTTCCGAAAAAATAAACAGAATGATTGAATACAAAATTCCGTTTTCAGTCATTGCAATATATTACTGTAACTTTACCGTTTATTTTGCAAATCTACTTTTTCCAATTTTTCTTTTTCTTTCGATAATTTGGTTTACCTCAAAATTGGCAAACAATACTGAGATAATTGCAATATTGAGCTCAGGAATATCTTTTACAAGATTTATGCGTCCTTACTTAATTGGGGCGACTATTGTTTCTGTTTTGGCCTTTTTAATGGGGATATTTCTATTGCCAAAAGCAAGTGAGGGCTTTAATAATTTTAGATACAACTATTTAACCCCTGGAGGATTAGAAAAAATGCGGGAAAATTCTGATGTATTTCGACAAACAAGTAAAGATGAATACATCTATGTAGGGAGTTTTAACCAAGTTTCGAAGATGGCATTTAATTTTTCAATGGAAAAATTCGACAATGACCAATTAAAATATAAAATTACCGCCAATAGAATAAAATGGAATCCACTGAAAAAAAACTATACCCTTTATGATTATACTAAAAGAAAGGTTGGGAAATTATCCGATGAAATTGAAATAGGCGAAAAAAAAGATACTGTATTTAGTTTTGACCTCGAAGATTTAACCCCTATGGTTTATGTTGCTGAAACACTTTCTATATTAGAATTAAATCATTTTATAGATAAAGAAAAAAAGAGAGGAAACTCCAATATAAGCATTTATTTAGTGGTGTTATATAAAAAATACAGTTTACCCGTTTCGGCATTTATACTCACTATTATTGCACTTGCATTTTCTTCTATGAAGCGAAGAGGTGGAATGGGAATCAATTTAGCAATCGGAATTGCCATAGCATTTGCCTTTGTATTTTTTGATAAAATATTTGGTGCTCTTGCTGAAAAATCTGCCATAAACCCATTCATTGCGATTTGGTTGCCTAATTTATTATTTGGAATACTTGCAATTTACTTACTTCGAAATGCCAAACGATAACCTAAAAAGTTACTTACACCTCCATTTTATTGTATTTATTTGGGGATTTACAGCTGTTCTAGGAAAACTAATTACGCTAGACGCTTTGCCTTTGGTTTGGTTCAGAATGCTCTTGGCGGTAGGTTTCATTTTAATTTATATAGGTATCAATAAAACCTCATTAAAAGTTCCTATAAAAATTCTTGCCGGTTTTCTATTTGCAGGATTAATAATTGCTTTACACTGGTTTACCTTTTTTAAAGCCATAAAGGTTTCTAATATTTCAGTAACATTGGCGTGTTTATCTACGGGCGCTTTTTTTGCTTCTTTAATGGAACCCCTTTTCTATGGTAGAAAAATAATTTGGTATGAGGTATTGTTTGGAATCATCGTATTTCTGGGGCTTTACATTATTTTTAATATAGACGGGCAGTTCATCAATGGGATTTTATTAGCGTTGAGCTCGGCGTTTCTATCCGCTTTATTTTCTATGATTAATGGCAAGTATGCTAAAGAATATGATCCTTCAATAATTTCTTTTTACGAACTTTTAGGTGGCGTTTTATTCTTTTCTATATTCCTATTGTATTCAGGAAGTTTCGATTTAAATTTCTTTGAAATATCTAATTCCGACTGGGTTTACCTTATCATTTTAAGTACTTTTTGTACCGCCTACGCGTTTATTGCATCGGTAAAAGTGATGAAGTTTTTAAGCCCTTACACCGTAATGCTAACTATTAATTTAGAACCAATTTACGGAATAATTTTAGCAGTAATTGTATTTAAAGAAACCGAAAAAATGAGTGTGAATTTCTATATTGGAGCACTAATTATTCTATCAACCGTAATTCTCAACGGTATAATAAAGTATTTTCACAAAATTAAAAATAACTAATAATAAGCATTTTTTATATTCCAATAGAAGTCTATAATAACTTTTTACTTTACCAAATATGGAATTGTTTTATATGTTAATTTTATAATTAAGATTAAAGAAGTTACTTTTGTAAATTATAAAGGTGAAACAAAATATATTAAAAAAATAAATAAAATTAATTTATGTATAAAAACAAAAAAGTAGTAGTGGTTCTTCCTGCTTATAATGCAGAAAAAACATTAGAAAAAACGTTTTTAGAAATTCCGATGAACCTCGTTGATGAAGTGATTTTAGTAGACGATAATAGTATTGATGAAACATATGAATTAGCTAAAAAATTAGGTATAAATCATGTGATTCGACATGAAATAAATAAAGGATACGGTGGAAACCAAAAAACATGTTACAATAAATGTAAAGAATTGCAAGCTGATATTGTTGTAATGCTTCATCCTGACTATCAATATACTCCTTTGTTAATTGATGCTATGGTTAGCATAATTGGAAACGATTTATATCCAGTTGTTTTTGGCTCAAGAATTTTAGGTAAGGGTGCTTTAAGAGGGGGAATGCCATTATACAAGTATTTTTTTAATAGAATGTTGACTCTTTTTCAAAATATTTTGATGAATCAAAAACTCTCCGAATACCATACTGGTTTTAGGTCTTTTGACATGAAAGTTCTGAACTCCGTAAATTATGACAAATGCTCTGATGATTTTGCATTTGACAACCAAATTATTGCTCAAATTTGCAATAAAGATTACGAAATTGCCGAAGTTACTTGCCCTACAAAGTATTTTCCAGAAGCATCTTCAATCAATTTTAAAAGAAGTAGTATTTATGGCTTACATGTAATTTTAGTATCTATTAGATACTTTTTAAATAAAAATAAAATTGTTAAATGGGACCTATTAACATAAATAAATTAAAAAATAACTATGCTTTAATACTCTTTATTTTAAGTTGTATTTTCTTTCCATTTGCTATTGGCTCAGTACATTTGTTTGATTGGGACGAGGTGAATTTTGCAGAAATAGCAAGGGAAATGATTGTAAATAAGAACTTTTTAAATGTTCAAATTAACTATCAACCCTTTTGGGAAAAGCCTCCTTTATTTTTTTGGCTGCAAGCCTTGTCAATGAAAATTTTCGGTATCAATGAATTTGCAAGTAGATTTCCAAATGTTTTAGTAGGTATTGCATCTATTCTTTGCATGTTCTATATTGGAAAGAAATTTATTTCTGATAAATTTGCTTTTATTTGGGGGCTTTCCTATATCGGGAGCTTTTTACCCCATTTCTATTTTAAGTCAGGAATAATTGATCCTTTATTCAACTTATTTATTTTCTTGTCAATTTATTTTTTTTATTTATATCAAGTTGAATATATAAAAAAATACCTTTTTATTGCCTCAATTTTATCTGGTTTAGCTGTCTTAACAAAAGGACCTGTCGCCGTCCTGATAATTTTATTAGTGGTATTATTTTTCGTTATTTATAAATGGAAAACTATAAAAATAAAAATATTAGACTTACTAATTGCTGGGGTAATTATAATTATAATTACGTCATTTTGGTTTATTTCAGAAATTATTAATGGCGGTGGAGTCGAACTATTTAAAGAATTTATTGCCTATCAAATTAGACTTTTTACTACTTCAGAAGCTGGTCACGGCGAACCATTTTACTATCATTTTATTGTGTTATTTTTTGGTTGCTTTCCAATTTCATTAATTGCTATTCCATACATTTTAAAGAAGAATTTTTCGGATTCAAAATCTATATTAGTAAAAGATTTTTACACCTTAAATTTTATTTTATTTTGGGTTGTTTTGATCTTATTTTCAATAACTACTACAAAAATAGTTCATTACTCCTCTCTTTGCTACTTTCCGTTGTCATATATGGCAGCCTACATAATTTACCAATACACCAATGAGAAAAAAAATATTCATAAAATTTCATTTATCTTACTAGCTATTGTTGGAATTTTAGTTGGAATTATTTTTACAGCAATTCCTTTGATTGTGAAATTTAAAGCCATTATTATTCCTTTTATAAAAGATAAATTTGCTGTTCAAAATATTCTTTTGCCTGTTCAATGGGGAGGTTTTGAATATTTATTAGGAATATTGTATATGGTATTATTAGTAATCGTTTTAGTAAAACTAAAAAACAATATTCGCTACATAATACATTTATTTTTGCTAAACGCATTAATATTAAACTTGTTAATGCTATTTATAGTTCCTAAAATTGAGCAACATTCTCAAGGTAGCATGATTGAATTTTTTCAAAAACACAATCAACCAAATGAATACGTTACTACCTATGGTTTTCGAAGTTATGCTAAATTTTTCTATTCAAATAAACAAAAACCTGATAATTCAAAATCACTAGATGAAGAGTGGTTATTAAATGGGGCCATTGATAAACCCGTTTATATTGTTAGTAAAATGTACGATAAGGAGAAAGTACTTCAGCTTAAAAACGTTAAATTTTTATATGAAAAAGGAGGGTTTGTTTTCTATGTAAGAAATTAGTCGAGTGAAAATTTAGCTCTTTTATCAAACCATTTAATTTTAGCAGGATTTAACAAAGAATATGCAATTAAAAAAGATAACATTCCAACAATTCCTCCTGCGGCAATATCCCCAAAAAAATGTTGAGATAAATAAACTCGGGAATAAGCGGTTAAACAGGCAATAATTGCAAAAACAAACTGATAAAATTTATTTTTAAAAATGTAGGCTAAAAACAAAAAAATAGCAAACGCTGTTGTTGCATGTCCAGAAGGAAAAGAATTATATGAATGTAAAACTACTCCGTCAACATAATGAAGTTGGTCGGCACTAAAACATTTTGATGGTCTTAATTGATCAGAAAAAATGATTTTCTTCATAATTTGGGATACAATTCCCGATATTAAAAACGTAGCTAATCCTATAAATAGTTTTCGAAAATTAATAAAAAATAAAAGCACTATTAAAATACTTAATGCAAATAGTCCGTCTCCAAAATTGGTTATATACTTAAAAAAAAAATCTTGAAATGGAGAATTAAATTGATTAACTAGTAAATGGAACGGTTTTTTTCCAAAGTATAACAAACCAATTAGTATACTACTTATAAAAAGTAAACAAACAACAAAGTATAATTTTAAGTCTATGAGTAATTTTCGCATTATAAATAAAACTAGGGAAAATATTAGAAAAAAGTCATACAAATGTATTAAATAAATAAAATCTAAATGTTACAAAAATCATTTTTTTAAATTTAATAGCACTACAATTTCAATAATTATAAAAAATTACTTTTATTCAAGATATTAAATTTTATCTTTGCCGTTAAACAAAATATAAAAGCACATACCCTATGGAATATTTAGATTTTGAGCTTCCTATAAAAGAACTAGTAGAGCAATTAGACAAATGTGAAATCATCGGTCAAGAATCAGACGTTGATGTTTCAGATCCTTGTAAGCAAATCGAAAAAAAATTAGAAGATACCAAACGCAAAATATATAAAAACCTTACCGCTTGGCAACGCGTTCAATTATCACGTCACCCAAACCGACCTTATACTATGGACCATGTAAACGCTTTGTGCGGAGATACTTTCCTAGAAATGTTTGGTGATAGAAATTTTAAAGACGATAAAGCCATGATTGGTGGATTAGGAAAAATTGGAGGGCAATCATTCATGATTGTAGGTCAACAAAAAGGATACAATACTAAAACACGTCAATACCGTAACTTCGGTATGGCAAATCCTGAAGGATACAGAAAAGCGTTGCGTTTAATGAAAATGGCCGAAAAATTTGGAATTCCTGTGGTAACCTTAATTGATACACCTGGAGCTTATCCTGGTTTAGAAGCAGAAGAACGGGGACAAGGAGAAGCAATTGCGAGAAATATTTTCGAAATGATTCGCTTGAAAGTGCCTATTATTGCAGTAATTGTGGGTGAAGGAGCTTCAGGTGGTGCATTAGGAATTGGCGTTGGTGATAAAGTATATATGTTGGAAAATACTTGGTACTCTGTAATTTCTCCCGAATCATGTTCGTCTATTCTTTGGAAAAGTTGGGAATATAAAGAGCAAGCAGCAGATGCATTAAAACTGACTTCTGCCGATATGAAAAAACAAAATCTAGTCGACGATATTATCCCAGAACCTCTTGGAGGAGCTCATTATGATCGTGAAACGACATTTAAAACAGTGGAAAAATACATATTAAAAGGATACAATGAACTAAAAGACTTATCAACAACTGAATTAGTAGCCAAAAGAATGGACAAATACAGCAAGATGGGTGAATTTAAAGAATAAAATAGTTAAAATTATTTGAAAATCCGAAGCCTTATCGTTTCGGATTTTTTTTTACTTATAAACAAAAAAATGTTAGTTATCAACAAATATTACTAATAACTCCTTGAGGATTTTTTTTATTTTTTTGGTAAATTCGCTAAATGGAAAAATCTCTCAACCTCAACCCTTTAAAAGTAGAAAAAACTACCATTATCAATTTAGAAAAAGGAAAACTCCCACCACAAACTCTAGAATTAGAGGAAGCGGTTTTAGGAGCGATGATGATTGATAAAAAAGGAGTAGATGAAGTAATTGATATTCTACAACCTGAAGCTTTCTATAAAGATGCCCATAAATATATTTTTGAAGCAATATTTCAATTGTTTACCGATTCTCAACCTGTAGATTTATTGACTGTATCTGCACAACTTAGAAAAAGTGGAAAATTAGAATTGGCTGGTGGCGATTATTATTTGATCCAACTCACGCAAAAAATATCTTCTTCAGCTCACATAGAATTTCACTCAAGAATTATTTTACAAAAATTCATTCAACGAAGTTTAATCAGAATTTCATCAGAAATTATTGAAGATTCCTATGATGAATCTACAGATGTATTTGATTTATTGGATAAAGCAGAATCTAAATTATACGAAGTTACGCAAGGAAACATCAAACGAAGCTCAGAAACTGCTCAAAGTTTGGTGATTCAAGCCAAAAAGAGAATTGAAGAAATTGCCGGAAAAGAAGGTTTGAGTGGAATTGCAACCGGATTTGACAGTTTAGATAAAGTAACCTCAGGTTGGCAACCAAGTGATTTAATTATCATTGCAGCGAGACCAGGTATGGGAAAAACAGCATTTGTACTTTCTATGGCTAGAAACGTAGCAATAGATTATGGACATCCTGTTGCGCTTTTTTCACTTGAAATGTCTTCTGTACAATTAATCACCAGGTTGATTTCATCAGAAACTGGTTTGTCTTCTGAAAAATTAAGAACCGGAAAATTAGAAAAACACGAGTGGGAGCAATTGAGTATAAAGGTGAAAAACTTAGAAAAAGCGCCATTATTTATTGATGACACCCCTTCCCTATCTATTTTCGATTTAAGAGCAAAATCGAGACGTTTGGCTTCGCAACATGGAATCAAATTAATTATTGTGGATTACCTGCAATTAATGACTGCCGGCGGAAACAATGGTAAAGGTTCTGGAAATAGAGAGCAAGAAATATCCACCATTTCAAGAAACTTAAAAGCGTTAGCTAAAGAGCTTGGAGTACCTGTAATTGCACTTTCGCAATTATCTCGTGCAGTTGAATCACGTCCTGGGCATAAAAGACCACTTTTATCCGACCTTAGAGAATCGGGTGCAATTGAGCAAGATGCTGATATAGTTTCCTTTATTTATCGTCCGGAATACTACAAATTGGATGAATGGGATGACGAAGGAAATTCCCCAACGCAAGGTCAAGCAGAATTTATCATTGCAAAACACCGTAATGGTAGCTTAGAGAGTGTCAAATTGAAATTTGTTGGTAACCTTGGGAAATTCGAAAACTTAGAAACCTATAGTGGTACTTTTGATGATTTGCCTTCAAAAATGAACCATGATGACAATCCATTTCAAACCAAGAATTTACCAACGCCTAACGAAGCATTTGGAAGTAATTTAAATGATTACGATGAGGATGATAGCGAAGTGCCGTTTTAATTCTTGATTAAACTCCTTTTAAACCGTCAATCAATAAATCAATGTCGTTTTTGGTGTTGTAATGACTGAAAGATACCCGTAAACTTGGCTTTTTCAAATCTTCATCTGATAAAAACTCAGCCAATACATGCGATGGTTTTGCGCTTCCTGATTGGCAAGCACTTCCACGAGAAACCGCAATTCCTTTGATATCTAATCCAAATAAAATCATCGCTGATTTATCTTCTGAAAAGGGTAAAATAATATTCAAAACGTTGTAAAATCCGTCTTTAGAACCATTAATTTTAAAATCTGGAAATTCCTTTTCTAAACGCTCAATAAGGTAATTCTTCAATTCTAAAATTCCTTTTCTTTCCTCATTTAAATGGGCTAAGGCTAATTCTACTGCCTTTGCCATTCCGGCTATTTGGTGAACCGCTTCGGTTCCTGGACGCAAACCTTTTTCTTGTTCGCCACCGTAAATTAAAGGTTGCAAACCTGAATTTTTTCTAATAAATGCAAATCCTACTCCTTTAGGTCCATGAAATTTATGGGCTGCTGCAACAATAAAATCTACTGAAGTATTTTGTAAATCTAATTCGGTTTTTGCAACAGATTGAACCGTATCTGAATGGAATAAAGCATTATTTTGTTGGCAAATTCTTGCTACCAAATCAATGTCTAAAACAATTCCAACTTCATTGTTTACGTGCATCAAGCTAACTAAAGTTTTCTCATTTTGCGAAAGTAAGTCTACTAAATTTGAAATATCGATACTTCCGTCTTTTTGTATTGCAACATAATCAACATGAATTCCAAACTCCTTTTGTAATGCTTCAATAGTATGCAAAACGGCATGGTGTTCTATTTTTGAAGTAATTATTCTCTTAACTTGTAGATCTTTTACGCAAGAACGAAGTATAATATTATTAGATTCAGTTCCACCGGAAGTAAAAATGATTTCCTGCGCGTTACAATTTAGCGCTTTTGCAATGGCTTTTCTAGAAAGTTCAATAATATTTTTGGCATTTCGACCAAAACTATGGGTAGATGACGGGTTTCCAAAATCATTTGACATTACTTCAACCATTTCACGAATAACTTCTTCACGAATTTGTGTAGTAGCCGCATTATCTAAATATACTTTATTCATAGGTAGTTTTAACTTTATTGACAAATAGATATCAATTTTGAATACAAAAATAGGAAATCAAATCAATGTGAGATAGCTTTTCGAATAAATTAAAAAAGAGATTAAAAAATTGATGTTATAAACTGAAGTTTACATTCAAATAATATTATATTTTTGTATCAAATATTTAATCATGAAAAAATTTATTGTTTTATTAGTTTGTGCTTTTATTTTCAACGGTTGTAACGATGGGGAATTGTCAATACAAACTTTTAATTTTGATCCAGCTGCTTCAATCAATAGCTGTAGCATTAACAACGGATTATTTTTTAAAGTGAAAAACAACGAAGCACTAATTTTAAAAACACCAATTACAACATTTGCAAATACCGTAACAGCAGCAAATTCACCTAGAACTTTAGTAATCAATAGTACAAACCAAGTAATTTATAGATCTTTTAACTCAATCATAAGTAGTTCTTATTTCTGTGGTACTCTACCGCCTGCAACTCCAGCTGTAATTGAGGAATGGTTTGCTTCTGATGGAATCGTTGGAACTAGCGGACTTATTCAAGTGACTACAACACAAATATTAAATCCTACTACAAATACTGTTACTGGTTACAACCATTATGTAGTGTTTAAAAACATTACTTTTTCAAATGGTGGAAATTCTTTTACCTATGAAAATTATGTTTACGGAAACTATGTAACTGTTCTTTAAACCTATTTTATTTAGTATTTTGCTTTATAAAAACTTCGGTTGCTCCTTGACCGTATTTTTGATAATTGGCTTCTTGAAAGAAAATCTGATCGTATCTTCCAAATAGAAAATCAAGTTCTGCTTTTAAAACACCTTCACCAACACCGTGAATAAAAACAATTTTTGGAATGCGATTTCTGATCGAAAATTCAAGGTGTCTTTTTGCCGTATCCGTTTGCAAAGTGAGAATCTCATAATTGCTCATTCCTCTGAAATTCGGAACCAATTTTTCGATATGCAAATCGAATTCTGGAGCAGGAATTTCGTATTTATTCTTCTTTACTTTGACAAAACTTCGAGGTTTTGGCTCCTCTTTTTCAATTTTAATTTTACTTGAATTAAAACTTCCTGTATTTTCACTTAAAATACTGGTATCGTTTACTTTAATTAATTCATTGACAAAAAATGTCATCGTAAATCCATCGGTTGTTTCGATAGAAATTTCTCTATTTTTTATTGAAGTGACAATGCCGTTAATATCGTCATCAAGTACAGAAACCTTATCCCCTACACTAAACATCGTCTTCTTCTTTTTCTTGATTTTTACTTGGAGTTTTAGCACTTAATTTCATCATTCCAATCATAAAAAATACAATCGAAATTACCTGAATATAGACGTTTTTTTTCTCCAAACTTTGCTCATAAAAAGCTACAATAATTGCTATTATCATTATCGGAAGTAACACTTTTTTCATGTTATATTTTTTAATATTCAAAAGTAAGTAACTTTAAAATAATAACAAGCAATTAAGATATTGAATATAAATTATTATTAAATTGCAACTCAAATATTATTTAGTTTGGATATAGAAAAGTATATGTTGCCTTGCATGAACAAATCACTATTTGGAGTCGATTGCATTGGCTGTGGAACTCAACGTTCTTTACTTTTATTATTGAATGGAGAATTCACTAGGGCGTTTTATCAATTTCCAGCTATTTATACAGCACTACTCCTTTTCGGTTTAATAGGTTTACATCTAATTGATAAAAAAAGAGATTACCAAAAAATAATCATAGCATTAGCAATAATTAATACCATAATTATGATTATTTCTTATATTTACAAAATAACAAACTTTTAATTATATTTTAATGGAAAAAAGAAATCTACCCAACGGAACAGCGGTTCTGGTTTTAGGAATACTATCTATTGTAACATGCTGTTGTTACGGTTTCATTGGTTTAACCCTAGGCATTATAGCTTTAGTTTTAGCCAACAAAGATTTAAAATTGTATAAAGAAAGTCCTGAATTGTATTTGAACTACAAAAATTTGAATGTTGGAAGAATACTAGGGATAGTAGGAATTGTACTAAGCGCATTGACTTTGCTTGCATTTGTTTATTTATATTCCCTTGGTCCAGAAAAATTATTAGAATTCCAGAAGAATTTGGAAGCTAAAGCTAAATACCAACAAGAACAAAGTCAATAAATATTTTCACTAAATAAAAAACCCTCTAAATAGAGGGTTTTTTATTTTATTTATCAAATTGTTTTAGTGTTTTAATTATTATCGCTACACAATCTAATAATTGAGCTTCATCGATTACCAATGGTGGTGCAAAACGAATGATATTACCGTGTGTTGGTTTTGCTAACAATCCATTATCGCGCAAAGCCATACATATATTCCAAGCCGTATCGCTTTCTTCGGTATCATTGATTACAATTGCGTTAAGCAAACCTCGGCCGCGAACTAAAATGGCAACGTTTGAAGAAGGGATATATTCATTTAATTTGCTTCTAAAAAGCTTACCTAAAACACGAGCGTTCTTAATTAAATGTTCCTCATTAACTACTTTAAGAGCTGCTATAGCAACCGCAGCTGCAATAGGGTTTCCACCAAAAGTAGATCCGTGCTGACCTGGCTTGATAACATTCATTATTGAATTATCGGCTAATACAGCAGAAACTGGATAAGCTCCGCCAGACAATGCTTTCCCCAATATTAGAATATCTGGTGTTGCGTAAGTGATTTGTTTTTCACATTTGTTCTCGCAAGTACAATTCCCACAAACTGCAAGTAACGAGCCTGTTCTTGCAATACCTGTTTGAATTTCATCCGCTATAAATAATACATTGTATTTATTACAAAGTTCTTTTGCTTTAAGCATATAATCGTCAGATGGAGTATAAACTCCCGCTTCTCCTTGAATAGGTTCTACAAGGAATCCTGCAATAACTTCTGAGGATATTAAGGTGTTTTCTAATGCTTCAATATCATTATAGGGAATCTTGATAAAACCTTCAGTATAAGGTCCAAAATTCTTTCTTGCATTTTCATCATTGGAAAAAGAAATAATGGTGGTGGTTCTTCCATGAAAGTTACCATCACAAACAATAATTTGAGCTTTTTGTTCTTGGATTCCTTTTACTTCATAAGCCCATTTTCTACAAAGTTTTAAAGCCGTTTCTACAGCTTCAGCACCTGTATTCATTGGTAGTACCTTGTCAAACCCAAAGTATTTGGTGATAAATTCTTCAAACAAACCCAATTGGTCGTTGTAAAAAGCACGAGAAGTTAAAGTTAATTTTTGAGCTTGATTTATTAAAGCCCCTACAATTTTTGGATGGCAGTGACCTTGATTTACAGCAGAATACGCTGATAAGAAATCGTAATAACGCTTTCCTTCTACATCCCAAACATAAACTCCTTCTCCTCTATTTAAAACAACTGGAAGCGGGTGGTAATTGTGGGCTCCAAATTCATTTTCTAATCCGATTAAACCCTCTGCATTAAATTTTTCTAAAACTGACATTGTAAAATATTAAATTTTTCAAAACTCAATTCCTTCTTATGGAGAGAAATCATCCTAGTAAATATAAATCCATTTAATTAACTAAACTACTTCACCTTCCCAATTCATTATTCCGCCCAATAAATTATATGCATTTTCAAAACCCAATTCTCTCATAATTGAACAAGCCTGGCCACTTCTTCCTCCAGATCTGCAATAAACATAGTAGTTTTTCGACTTATCTAACTCTTCAATAGAATAGATAAAGCCCTGACCTTTATAAATATCAATATTAATAGCCCCAGGAATTATTCCTTCGTTAAATTCATCTTCGGTTCTAACATCTAAAATAACTGCATTAGCATCTTCTTTTAACTGATCTCTCCAAACTTCTTGCTCTAAATTCATTGGTGTTAATTTATAATTATCTTTTTAGTAGCTATTTTTCCATCAGCATTTACATTCAATAAATAGACTCCTTTTGCAATTGGGTTAAAGTTAATTTCTCTATTGAAATACATATTTGAATTAATAAAATTCGATTGAAAAATGCTTCTACCACTGATATCAAATACGTTTATTTTAACTTCGTTAGCATTGTCAATTCTTATATTGACCGATCCATTCGATGGATTTGGTGAAATTTCAAAATTAAATAAATTGTTTTCGTTGTTTGATAATGCACTTGAAACCACAAAATTGTCAATGTAAACTCCATCGTTATTTACAGCATCGTCAGATTCCATAACAAACCGTAACATCAAATTTGATACTTGAGGCAAACTGTGACTATAATGCGTACTTGTTTCTGCAGTTCCAGTCCACTGTCCTCCAACACAATTTTGACAATCGGTAGTGTTTGGCACACCTGCATTATTGTACCAACCTGGAACTACTCCGGTGTCTAAATTAGTCCAGGTAATTCCATTGTCTGTTGATGTTTGAACATAGAGAATATCAAAGTTTGGCTCTAAATCAAAACCCATATCAAATTCCACTTTTGGACTTGGCTGAGTAGATAAATCATAACATTTTGAAACTAAATACGATCTTGTTTTGTCAGGATAATTCCCTGATAACTTAGTAATATAAGCTTTTGAACCTACAATTGTGTTGGTAAAAATTGTTTTTGTTCCAACTGAACCTCTTTCCCACATTACATTTGTTGTACCATTGGAATCTATCGAAATCAAATTGTCAGTAGTGTTTTCAAAAGTATTTATTAGGTTAACATCACCAGAAGTATTTCCTAAAACATAAGATGATTTTGAATTATTTGAACTATTTCCATCATTTGGAGTAGTAATGGTAACTGTAAAAATATGAGTACCTGCAGATAAATTAGTATAAGTTGGTAAAGTATAACTTTGATTTGAGCAATTTGCTAAAGAACCTGTCCAAGTAGTAGAAGATTCAGACCCTCCATCCATTGAATAAGAAATTGTTACCGAAGTTAACGGATTAACTCCAGAATTTTCGAACACAATTACAGGTGTAAAATTAGAATTACAAGCAAATAGAATTTTTTTATTTAAGCTTTTCAAAGTTACATCTGTGTTATAACTCACAAATTGAGGTCCTACATTTACAGCATACCAAGCATTTGTAGTCGCTATATATTCTGGACTTGTGGAGCAATATAAGTTGGAAGCGACGGATAAAGTTGCGTTTCTAGCATCTAAATAGGTTGAATTTGCAGTTAGATAATCTCTTTCAGCATAATAAATTATTTGTGAAGATTTAACCATTCCAATTCCTGTAACAGCGTAACTAGCTGGAGTTGGTGCATTATTAGTTCCTGTTTTACCTGCCGTTAAAATATAAAACCAATGATTTAAAACCCCACTATTATTATGAACACCACAGTAATCATTGTTTGTTGCTGGCACACAAGATGATTCATCACCTGTTGCAGTCCAATTGCTTCCCATGTAAGTATCTGGATTTCCTTTTGTAAGCGGGTTATTCATTGATCTAAATGCATTTGCAGAAGTACTTAGATCTTCGGCTATTTGCCAAACGGCATTTATTGGAGTACCCGTAAGAGCCCCAGTTTTGCCATAATGTTCAACACAAGCTCCCCAAATGTCAGACAATCCTTCATTCAAAGCACCCGATTGATTTTGATAAGCTAATCCAGCAGTATATTGACAAATGGCATGGCCTATTTCATGAGCGCAAATATCAAGAGAAGTTAAAATTGATGTGGAAGTATTTCCATCTCCATAACTCATAACACTTCCGTTCCAGAAAGCATTTACCAAACTTGTATTGGCAACTTTACGATAATGCACATAGCTTTTTAACATGGCACCATTATCATCAAAACTGTCTCTATTAAATATGTTTTTCCAAAAATCATAGGTTTTTTCAGCGCCCCAATGTGCGTCTAAAGCACCGTTATCCTTATTTACATTGTTATATTCTGCAGCGGTCCAATTGTTATCAGCGTCTGAAAAATTAACATTCTGATAATTCACCGTTCTTGCAGAATTATAGGTCACAATTCCACCGCCGCGAGTATTATCCAGCAATACATATTTATTGGTAGTCGCATCGAAAGTTGTTTCTATTGATCTAGCGCCACTATATTTAGTATCAGCGTTTCCGGTTACGAGGTTTTCGAAGTTTTTGATTTTTTTTTTCAAATGAACATCCGTTTTGTAACCAGATGCATGCTTTATAATTTGATTTTTAAATAGTACTAAACCGGTATTAGCATCTACATAAATATCGGCTCTTGAAATGGGTTCGATTGCATAAACATCAAATTTATAAGCCAATTTAACTTCGCCTGTGTTAACAATAGGGAAAAACACTAATTCACCTTCCGGTTTTTTATAATCCATTAATTGCGCTTGTGCATCATCTTCCCAAAGGTATTTCTGAGCATTTACATTAGCAACTACTTTTTGAAAAGCTTCTGTTTTGGATAAAATAGGGACAATATCCAACCCGTTGGTGTTATACAATTCTCCGTTAATATTTAAAACATGGTCATTAAAACTATGTGTAATCAAAACACCAAACTCAACTTTTATACCTTTATAGAATTCCTGAAAACGCTCATGAACCATTTCAGTTGGGTCTTTGGTAATTTTTAAAGAGCTAAATGAATATCCTTTTCCTAAATTATATTCATTTTTAAAAGCTGAAATTGCATCCTCTTTTAATAATCCTCCGTCTTCAAATTTTAAAAATTTTTGAAAAGGTACTTTATCATTCATCTTAGCATTTGATTGTGCAAAAACTATTGAACTGGCAAAAAATATAATTGTTAAAAAGACTGTTTTTATGGATTTCATATTAATTATATGTAAAGTTTTTGCGAATATATTAATAATTAATCAGATTTAAAATTAGAAATTATTAAAATCATTTTTCATAATGTTAATTAACAAAAAAATAACAATCAAAAACTATTGTAATTAATGAATACTATTATATTTGTATCTACAAATTTTGTAGTTACAAATATGAAAATTGAAGATATAGTAAAATCAAGTGTAATTATGGGATTATCTCAAAAAACGGTATTAAATATTATTTTCACACATAATAATATTACGGAACGTTTGATTGAGATTCTTAAACCCTATGATTTATCTAACGAACAATATAATGTATTGCGAATTTTGAGAGGTCAGATGGGAAATCCTGCAAATATGTGTCTTATTCAAGAACGAATGCTTGCTAAAACAAGTAATACCACTCGATTAGTCGACAAACTACTTTTAAAAGAATTAGTAACTAGAAAAGTTTGTAACGAAAATAGAAGAAAAATTGAAGTTTTAATCACAGAAAAAGGATTGGCTATTTTAAAAGAATTAGATCCAAAAGTTGATGATTATGAAAAAAATATCGTGGCTAATTTAACCACGAATGAATTAGAACAATTAAACAATATTTTAGATAAAATTAGAATTAAATAATAAATATTAAACAAAAAATTTATGAGTACTTTCATTGAAAATCAAAACTGGCGTTACGCCACCAAAAAATTTGACGCTACCAAAAAAATCTCAGTCCAAGATTTAAACCTACTTAAAGAAGCAATTCGTCTAAGTACTTCATCATTTGGATTACAACTTTACAAAGTGATCATTGTTGAAAATCCTGAATTAAAAGCAAAATTACTACCTGCAGCTTATGGGCAAACACAAATTGTAGATGCTTCACAAATAGTTGTGTTTGCAAGCCAAACTTCAGTATCTGATGCTGATGTAGATTCTTACTTAAAAAACATCAGCGAAACAAGAGGGATTCCGGTTGATTCTTTGTCAGGATTTGGTAATTATATGAAAGGTTCCGTAAATCCAATTCCAGCAGAACAAAAAGCAATTTGGATGGCAAAACAAACCTACTTAGCTTTAGGAAATTTGCTTAATGCTGCAGCCGAATTGAAAATTGACGCAACCCCAATGGAAGGATTTAATGCAAAACAATTTAATGAAATTTTAGGATTGGATGCACTAAACTTAACTGCAGCTGTAATCGCTACTATTGGTTACCGTCACGAAGAAGATGCAACTCAGCATTATAAAAAAGTAAGAAAATCAAACGAGGATTTATTTATCACACTATAATTATTAACTAAAATCAAATTTAAAAAAAATGAGAAATTTAAAAACTATCGTAATTGCATTATTAGTAGCTTTTGGAACTGTAAATGCACAAACAAAAAAAGTTGATGCTGCAAAAAGCACTATTTCATGGGTAGGTAAAAAAGTTACTGGACAACACGAAGGAACGCTAAACCTTAAAGAAGGAAAGTTGATTTTCAAAGGAAAAAAAGTGGTTGGTGGTAATTTTACTGTCGACATGACTTCGATGACAACAACCGATTTAAAAACTGGTCAAGGTAAAGAAAAATTAGACGGGCACTTGAAATCAGAAGATTTCTTTGGAACTGAAAAATTCCCAACTGCCACATTAGTATTTAAATCTATTGGTGTAAAAAGCCCAGGGGTTTATTCAGTAACTGCCGATTTAAAAATTAAAGGAATTACTAATTCTGTAACTTTTGACTTAGTTGCTAACGCTAATACTGCCACCACAAAATTAATTATAGACAGAACTAAATTTGGTATTAAATATGGTTCTAAATCATTAGTTGACACCATTGCAGACAGAGCAATCGATGATGAATTTGAGTTAAACGTAGCTTTAAAATTCTAATCCAGAATAAATTTTAAATTAAAACCCTAACAAATGTTAGGGTTTTTTTATAATTAATATTTTAAATAATCATAAATTGCACTACTAAATTGAGACACCAAAATTCGAATGAAAAGTATATGAAAAAAATAATAATCATAGATAATTATGACAGTTTTACCTATAATTTGGTTCACTATTTAGAAGATCTAAATTGTGAGGTTACCGTTTATAGAAACGATGAATTTGATATTGATGAATTACAAAAATTTGACAAAATTTTACTTTCCCCGGGTCCAGGTGTCCCAAAAGAGGCCGGTTTATTAATTGAGGTTATTAAAACCTATGCAAAAACAAAAAGCATTCTTGGTGTTTGTTTAGGACAACAAGCCATTGCAGAAGTATTTGGCGGAAGCCTTATCAATTTAGATAAAGTGCAACACGGAGTTGCAAGTACCATAACCATTGTTGCTCCTGACGAACCATTATTTCATAATTTAGAAACTACTATCGAAGTAGGACGATATCATTCTTGGGTTGTAAATCCAGTTGGTTTTCCCGAAGTGCTAGAAATTACATCTGTTGATGATAACAATCAAATTATGTCATTAAGACATCGGAATTTTAATGTTCGCGGTGTGCAATTTCATCCTGAAAGTCTCTTAACTCCTAATGGAAAACAGATTCTAGAAAATTGGTTGAAACTTTAAATTCATTGGCTTTTTACCACAAAAGAAGCAAAAGTAAAAAGCAAAAGGCACAAAAGAAAAATTAGAGAATTGTAACCTGTTGAGCCTTAGCTTATTTTAATCCTTTTGTAATTTTTTGTTCCTTTTGTGGTGAAAAAAATATGGTAAAGATATTACCTAGTGAAAACTAATTTTGAATCGCTAGACAAATTAGCATCAAAAGCATAACCTTCATAATTAAACCCTTTGAGATCATCAATATTTTTGGAATTGGTATCAATTATATAGCGCACCATTAATCCCCTCGCTTTTTTCGCAAAGAAACTAATCATTTTAAGTTTTCCGTCTTTATAATCTTTAAATTCTGGCGTGATGACTTTTGCTCTAAGCAATTTCGTATCTACCGCCGAGAAATATTCATTACTAGCTAAATTCAATAAAAAATCTCCTTTTGCTATTGATTTATTTAGGGTTTCCGTAATCTTTGTTTTCCAAAAAGCATATAAATTTTTGGATTCTCCAATGGCAATTGAAGTTCCCATTTCCAATCGGTAGGCCTGAATTAAATCGAGCGGTTTCAATAATCCATACAAACCTGAAAGGATAAATAAACGGTTTTGCAAGTCTTCCATTTTATCTGTCGGAAGGGTGTAGGCGTCAATTCCAGTATAAACTTCTCCATCAAAAGCGTAAATTGCAGGTCGGGAATTATCTAGTGTAAATGGTGTTTTCCAACTTTGGTTGCGTTCCCAATTCAATTCTGCCAATTTATCTGAAATATCCATCAATTTAGATAAATCGTTGGGTTTCAATTTTTTTAGTACACCATTAATTTGTCGTGATTCCTTTAAAAAGGAAGCTTCAGAGAAATTCTGTGTAGGTAAATCCGATTCAAAATTTAAGGACTTGGCCGGTGAAATTACAATTTTCATAGTAGTAGATTATCGAAAATCAAAAATACAAATAACATTTTAAGTTTACTAATGCGATTAGAATAGTTTTTATTTATAACTATATAATTTGATTACATTTGTAATTATAAACCTAAATTTATCAAAAATGAAAAAAATTGTAGTATTAGCACTTTTAATTAGCAGCTTTAGTTTTGCACAAAGAAGAACCATGAGTTTAGGATTTAGTGCTTCAGAACCTAGCGCATTAGAATTAACCTCAGAAAAGAAGAACTTATTAAAAAATTTCTTTGATTATAACAGTTCCAATATTTTAAAATTAGGCTATGGAAGAGCCGTTTCGGGTCTTCATGGTGGAAAACATATTGGAACAGGAATTATATTATCGTCGGGATCTAGAACGTATTTAAAGAAAGAAAGCTGGAATGATTTTTACTACCAAAACAGTTTGGAATTTGGATACATTCGATTTAAAGACGAGAATTATACCGGAACCTACAAATACATTTCCTTTTTCAATCCAGAAGTAGGTTTTAAATGGCAAGTTTCAAAAGAGTTAAGCATCGATTCTTCTATGGGCTGCCTTTGGAAAATAGAATGGCGTGGCACGGAAGATGTAGACAATAGATCCTTTTCAAGTTTAGTTTCTAGAGTGGGAATAAGAGTAGGATACAGTTTCTAAAAAAGTAAAAGGGGTTCTAATTGAAACCCTTTTTTATTTACTATTACTCCTCTTCCATCACTTCATGTGACTTCGAGTAGTTTCTCCACTTTTCAATGCAATCCTGCATGTCTTGCGGTAATTCAGTATTAAAACGCATCATTTCACCTGTGGTAGGATGAATAAATCCAAGTGTTTTTGCGTGTAAAGCCTGTCTTGGCAAAATCTTAAAACAATTGTCTATAAACTGTTTGTATTTGGTAAACGTAGTTCCCTTCAAAATTAAATCGCCACCATATCGAGCATCATTAAAAAGTGGGTGACCTAAATGTTTCATGTGAACGCGAATTTGATGCGTGCGTCCAGTTTCTAATATACACGAAACCAAAGTTACATAGCCAAAACGTTCCAAAACCTTATAATGGGTAACCGCTGGTTTTCCAATGGTAGGATCTTCAAAAACTGCCATTTGCATTCTGTCTTTTACGTGTCGCGCAATATTTCCTTCAATAGTTCCTTCGTCTTCTTTAACGGTTCCCCAAACGATTGCAACGTATTCTCTTTCCGTAGTTTTAGCTTCAAATTGCTTGGCCAAATGCGTCATGGCCGCTTCGGTTTTTGCAATAACTAAAAGTCCGGTGGTGTCTTTATCAATTCTGTGAACTAATCCGGGACGCTCACTAGAATTCATCGGTAAATTCTCAAAATGATACGCCAATGCATTCACTAAAGTGCCTGTATAATTACCATGTCCAGGATGAACTACAAAATCGGCAGGTTTATTTATTAGCAATAAAGTACCGTCTTCATAAATAATATTTAGCGGAATATTCTCAGGATCTACGCGGTTTTCAAATGGTGGGTGCGATAACATTATCCTAACCACATCCAAAGGTTTTACCCGGTAATTGGATTTTACAGGAATGTCATTCACATAAATATCCCCAGCAGAAGCCGCATTTTGAATTTTATTTCGAGTAGCATTCGGAATCAAATTCATCAAAAACTTATCAATTCTTAAAAGCAATTGCCCTTTAGGAACGTCAAATCTAAAATGCTCAAATAACTCCTCCTCTATTTCTTCAATATCGTTGTTGTTATTCATTTGGAGGGGTTTCAGTACTTAAACTGTCAGCTGGTTCAACAAATCCTTCGTTACCATCTCCAAGAACCAAATCAATTTTGGAAGACTTGAAGATTTTATCCCCAGGATTTAATTTCTTACCATTACAATGCATTTCCATAACCATGTCTTTACCAAGGTACGGTTTGTAGGTAATTTGTCCAGGTTCAAGCCCCAAAGATTTCAATGTTGGAACTGCCTGACGGTATGTTTTTTCAATTAAATTCGGAATTCTAACCATTGTGAATCCCGATGAATTTATCTTAATATATATCTTTCTATTTACCTTCACTTTCGCGCCCGGCAATGGATCTTGCTCCACCACTGTGTGTTTTGGAAAGGCAGGATTAAAATCGACACTATCTAAAAGAACATAGTCCAAATCCAAATCGTCCAATTTTTCTTCCACTTGCTCTTCGCTCATTTTACTCAAATTGGGAACTGTAATTTCATTCCCATGATCGGTAGTAAACGTCAACCAATGCATGAATAAATACCCTAACACAAATATAATTATCAAAGCCACAAAAACTTGAACAACAAAAACTCTACTCTTTAAATAATCTTTAAAACTCATAGTATTCGATTTACTGCAAAGATATAAAAATTGTAAAGGTAATTCGTTTGAAAAAAAATGATATTTTTGTTAATTATTAGGAGCTTCTTCCTGCCATCATTCCAATCCACGCAAAAAAGCGTGGGATTTTCCCTTTTGTCAGGGCTAGGGAATTAGAAATAAATTTAAATTATAGATTAAAAATGAAGAATATTGCAATTATCATGGGAGGCTATTCCAGCGAATATAAAATTTCGTTGGTGAGTGGAAATGTAGTTTATACGTTTTTAGATCAATCGAAATTTAAAGGTTACCGAATTCATGTTTTTAAGGAAAAATGGGTTTATGTAGATGCCAATGATACCGAATTTCCTATCGATAAAAACGATTTTTCAACCACGGTAAACGGAACAAAAATCACCTTCGATGCTGTATTCAATGCCATTCACGGTACTCCAGGAGAAGACGGATTAATGCAAGCCTATTTTGAATTATTGGGAATCCCACAAACTTCCTGCGATTATTACCAAGCGGCGCTTACTTTCAATAAACGCGATTTATTATCGGTATTAAAACCCTATGGAATTAAAACAGCTACTTCCTATTATCTTAACAAAGGAGATCTTATTGACACTGCCGAAATTGTAAATAAAGTAGGATTGCCTTGTTTTGTAAAACCAAATAAATCAGGATCGAGCTTTGGAATTTCCAAAGTTAAAACCGCTGCCGAACTGCCAATAGCCATTGAAGTTGCCTATAAAGAAGATAACGAAATTATTATTGAGAGTTTCCTTGACGGAACTGAAGTATCAGTAGGTGTAATCAATTACCAAGGAACAATTACTGTTTTACCGATTACTGAAATAGTTTCCGAAAACGACTTCTTCGATTATGAAGCCAAGTATTTAGGAAAATCTCAAGAAATTACCCCAGCTAGAATTTCTGATGAAATGAGCCAAAAAGTAGGTGAAATAGCCAAACGAGCCTACGAAATTTTGAAGATGAAAGGTTTCTCAAGAAGCGAATTCATTATTGTAAACGGGGAACCACATATGTTGGAAATGAACACCATTCCGGGTTTAACCACCGAAAGTTTAATACCGCAACAAGCCAAAGCCGCTGGAATTTCATTGGAAGATTTATTCACCAACGCAATTGAATTGGCGTTAAATAATTAAATTTTCACCTAAAAAAAACTTATGAAAAAAGCCGTTTTCCCGGGATCATTTGACCCTTTAACTTTAGGACACGAAGATATTATTAAAAGGGCCATTCCACTATTTCATGAAATTGTGATCGCCATTGGGGTGAATTCTGAAAAAAAATATATGTTTGCTCTAGAAGAACGCAAGAGATTCATTGAGGAAACCTTTAAAAAAGAACCTAAAGTTTCAGTGATTACTTATGAAGGTTTGACCATCGATTTATGTGCAAAAATTGAGGCCAACTATATTCTTCGTGGCTTGAGAAATCCAGCCGACTTTGAATTTGAAAAAGCCATAGCCCACACCAACAGAAAACTCTCCAAAATAGAAACCGTGTTTTTACTAACGGCAGCTAAAACTTCTTATATTAGTTCCAGTATTGTTCGGGATGTAATTCGAAATGGCGGGGAATATGAAAAACTCGTTCCTGAGGCTGTTCGAGTAAAAGAGTAAAAATAGAATCGAAATATCATTTGCGGAAGCATTATAACAAATGTACTTTCGCTCCCTAAAATAAAATCATGGAAAGAGCCTTAAACAAACGCAGTGATTCTAAATGTGAATTGTGTGCAGCCACAGAAAACTTAAAAGTATTTGCTGTATTACCAACCAAAAAAGGCGGATTAGACGAAAATATATTGGCTTGCAAAACGTGTATCGACCAAATTGAAAACCCAGGAAACGAAGATTTAAACCATTGGCGTTGTTTGAACGACAGCATGTGGAACGAAAATGTAGCGGTACAAGTGGTAGCGTGGAGAATGCTAAGTCGTTTACGAGCTTCGGGCTGGACAAAAGAATTATTGGACATGATGTATCTTGATGACGAAACTTTAGCCTGGGCGCAAGCTACTGGCGAAGGGGAAGACGACGAAAATAAGGTGGTTCACCGCGATGTAAATGGCGTTATTTTAGCTACCGGAGATTCGGTAGTTTTAATCAAAGATTTGAAAGTAAAAGGTTCAAGTATGGTTGCCAAACAAGGCACCTCGGTAAGAAACATTCGGTTGGATCACGAAAATGCGGAATACATTGAAGGCCGCGTAGACGGGCAAACGATTGTGATTATCACGCAATATGTGAAGAAGATTTAGAAAAAAATCCTTTCCGGCCCTCTCCCAATTAGAGGGTGAAACTACGTGAGATTAATACCGAATTTAAACATTTTTTTGCACGTAATATCGAGCGCAGTAGCAGCAAAATTAGTGAAATATATACCCATGTGAGTACCAAGAGTATTCAATAAATTAAAAGTCCATTTGATGATTTGTAATAATTTTTATTATATTTGAGGATATAATACGCTAATTTACAGCGCCAATCCACCCCCATTTGGGTTGATAATCGCTATTTGATAGCGCCTATATACTAGTTGTGCGTCAGTTTGGCGGAACGAAAAGAAAACTGGAAATTAGAATTATAAATACTTAAAGTCGAAAGAACTTGAAAGTTTGAAAATATAAAAAAATGAGATTTAGACTTGAAGCTGACATTGGAGGATTTTTATGGTGGTTACTTATAAAATTCTGTAAAACTAAACTTGAAGACGAACAAAAAGAAGAAAATTGGTCGAGAAATATTTTCTTTTTAATTATCATTGGTTTAGTTATAGCATTTTTTACAATCAAATTTTTATGAATAACTGAACAAAAAGAAAACCGAACGCACAACAGCCGTTTCAAGCAATTGCGAGTTTTTAGGGAAGTTCACTTTTGCGTTCCGCAAAATTTTTTATCTTTAACAGAAAATAAT
>JARXAC010000038.1:0-19451 GCA_029866065.1 Flavobacterium sp. | reverse complement strand
GTAGTCCACTTTCCAGGGTTGATATTTGCATAGTCAATTGAAATCAATTGTTTTTGCGCAAACTTAGACCCTTTAGGAATAATCATTTCCTTAAAGTTAGTTTGAACACCTTGCGAAGTTTTGCCGTTTACCAATGTAAATAGTTTTTCAACTAATTTATTTTTTAGTAAAGCAGCCTCTTGATGATATTCCTCATCAAGCTTAGCAATGATAGGCTTTTCGTCACTTTTTGATTTTTTATCTTTAATCACGCGACTAAAAAGTTTCTTATCAATTACAACTCCTTTTAATGATGGAGGTGCCTTTAAAGAAGCATCTTTAACATCACCTGCTTTATCACCAAAGATGGCACGAAGAAGTTTCTCTTCCGGTGATGGGTCAGATTCCCCTTTGGGAGTAATCTTACCGATCAAAATATCGCCTTCTTTAACGTGAGCTCCAACGCGAATTAATCCGTTTTCATCCAAATCCTTGGTTGCTTCTTCGGAAACGTTTGGAATATCTGGGGTTAATTCTTCTTCTCCACGTTTGGTATCACGAACCTGAAGTTCGAATTCTTCAACGTGAATGGAAGTAAACCAATCTTCACGAACAACTTTTTCGTTGATAACGATGGCATCCTCGAAGTTGTAACCCTGCCAAGGCATGAACGCAACCTGCAAGTTTCGTCCCAATGCCAATTCGCCTCCGTCGGTTGCGTATCCTTCACATAAAACCTGTCCTTTTGTTACCTTTTGGCCTTTAACCACGGTTGGTTTAAGGTTTACGCAGGTAGATTGGTTGGTCTTACGGAATTTCGTTAATTGATATGTTTTGGAATTGCCTTCAAAGCTAATGGCCTTGAACATTTCATTCCGATTGTATTTAACAGTAATTTGATTGGAATCAACAAATTCGATCACTCCATCTTCTTCTGCTGTAATGATGGTACGGGAATCGCGAGCAATTTTACCTTCCAATCCAGTTCCAACAATAGGAGCTTGAGGACGCAACAATGGCACCGCTTGACGTTGCATGTTCGATCCCATCAAAGCACGGTTCGCATCATCGTGTTCCAAGAAAGGAATTAATGAAGCCGAAATCGAAGCAATTTGATTTGGAGCTACATCGGTATAATCCACTTGTGATGGTTGAATTACCGGGAAGTCACCTTCCTGACGTGCAATTACATTGTCGGCAGTAATTTTACCTGAAGCATCCATTTGGATATTTGCTTGAGCAATCATTTTACCTTCTTCTTCTTCTGCGCTTAAATATACAGGAGTCGCGTTCAGATCAATTTTTCCGTCTTTAACAACACGGTAAGGTGTTTCAATGAATCCCATTCCGTTAACTTTAGCATAAACTCCAAGTGAAGAAATCAAACCAATATTTGGTCCCTCAGGAGTTTCAATAGGACATAAACGTCCGTAGTGCGTATAATGAACGTCACGAACCTCGAACCCTGCTCTTTCTCTTGAAAGTCCACCTGGTCCTAGGGCTGATAATCTTCTTTTGTGTGTAATCTCAGCTAATGGATTGGTTTGATCCATGAATTGAGACAATTGGTTGGTACCAAAGAAAGAGTTGATTACTGATGATAATGTTTTAGCATTAATCAAATCAATAGGTGTAAACACCTCGTTATCTCTAACGTTCATTCTCTCACGAATGGTTCTCGCCATACGAGCTAAACCAACACCGAATTGTTGTGAAAGTTGTTCTCCAACAGTTCTAACACGACGGTTTGATAAGTGATCAATATCATCAATCTCTGCTTTAGAGTTGATTAATTCGATCAAATATTTCACGATTGTTATGATATCCTCTTTAGTCAAGACTTGCTTTTCCATTGGGATATTTAAACCTAATTTTTTGTTCATTCTATAACGACCAACTTCACCTAAGTTATAACGTTGATCCGAGAAGAATAATTTATCTATAATACCACGAGCCGTTTCTTCATCAGGCGGTTCTGCGTTACGCAATTGTCTGTAAATGTGCTCAACAGCTTCTTTTTCAGAGTTTGTTGGATCTTTTTGTAACGTATTATGAATAATAGAGTAGTCGGCTACATTATTATCTTCTTTATGTAACAAAACAGATTTTACATTAGATTCTACAATTTCCTCAACATTATCTTTGTCAAGAACAGTGTCTCTATCTAATATAATTTCATTTCTTTCGATAGAAACTACCTCACCAGTATCTTCATCTACGAAATCTTCGTGCCATGTATTTAATACACGGGCAGCTAATTTTCTTCCGATAAATTTTTTAAGACCTGCTTTAGAAACTTTAATTTCTTCGGCAAGATCAAATATTTCAAGAATGTCCTTATCTCTTTCAAATCCGATTGCACGGAAAAGAGTAGTTACTGGTAATTTTTTCTTTCTATCGATGTAAGCATACATTACGCTATTGATATCGGTAGCAAATTCAATCCAAGAACCTTTGAAAGGGATTACTCTTGCAGAATACAGTTTGGTTCCATTTGCATGAAATGATTGACCGAAGAAAACACCAGGAGAACGGTGCAATTGAGATACAACAACACGTTCCGCGCCATTGATTACAAAAGTTCCACTTGGAGTCATGTACGGAATTGTTCCAAGATATACATCTTGTACAATAGTTTCAAAATCCTCGTGCTCTGGATCTGTACAATACAATTTTAGTCTGGCCTTTAGAGGCACACTATAGGTTAATCCTCTCTCAATACACTCTTGAATAGTATAACGAGGTGGATCTACAAAATAATCTAGGAATTCCAATACAAAGTTATTTCTTGTATCTGTAATTGGAAAGTTTTCCATGAAGGTGTTATATAATCCTTCATCGCCTCTTTCGTCAGTTTTAGTTTCTAATTGGAAGAAATCTTTAAACGACTTAACCTGAACATCTAGAAAATCTGGATAGTCAGGAATATTTTTTGTTGAGGCAAAATTCAATCTTTCGGTCTGATTTGTTAACATCAATGGACAAAATTTTGATTAAAAAAAGTAATTTTTGTGTAAAAACACGATTTATTTTATAAAACAATCTATACTTTCTTTTTTAATCAATACCTCTTTAAAAATAACTCAAGAGCGTACTCTTTCATTGATTTTCTTTCATCGTATTGACTTAAAAACCTTTTTGTATTTTAAACTATTTTATAATAAAATTTGATATAATTTTATTATACGAAAAATGGTTTAGGTCATTGGACGTTAATCCAAGACCTAAACCTAGTTCTCAAAACCGGGTAAAACTATTTAAGTTCTACTACAGCTCCAGCTTCTTCTAAAGCTTTCTTAAGCCCTTCAGCTTCTTCTTTAGAAACTCCTTCTTTAACAGCACTTGGAGCGCTATCAACTACATCTTTAGCTTCTTTCAAACCTAAACCTGTAAGTTCTTTTACTAATTTCACTACAGCTAATTTAGAAGCACCAGCTTCTTTTAACATCACTGTAAATTCAGTTTGAGCTTCCTCAGCAGCAGCTTCTCCGCCACCACCACCAGAAACTACTACAGCTGCAGCAGCTGGTTCAATTCCGTACTCGTCTTTCAATATTGTTGCTAAATCGTTAACTTCTTTAACTGTTAAGTTAACTAATTGTTCTGCGAATTGTTTCAAATCTGCCATTTTTTCTATCGTTTTAAAATGATTTGTAAAATATAATTTATTAATGTGCGCGTTTTAATTTGCTTAAAATATTAAGCTACTTCTTCTTTGAATTGGTTCAAAAGAGCAGAAATTACTCTTTGAGCAGG
This sequence comes from Flavobacterium sp., assembly GCA_029866065.1. Classification (GTDB taxonomy): domain Bacteria; phylum Bacteroidota; class Bacteroidia; order Flavobacteriales; family Flavobacteriaceae; genus Flavobacterium. Next base: position 15,716 of record JARXAC010000038.1, on the reverse strand, counting down.
AGATTGAAGTAATCCGATGATTTCTCCAATAACTTCTTCTTTAGATTTAAGTGTTGCTAATGAATCTAATAGATTATCACCAATATAAACTTCAGAATTGATATAAGCTCCTTTCAACAAAGGCTTATCTGCTTTTCTACGAAATTCCTTTATAATTTTTGCAGGAGCATTTGCAACATCTGCAAGAAAGATTGAAGTATTACCCGTTAATGTAGCCGGTAAATCACCGTAATCATTATCAGAAGCCTCCATTGCTTTTGCAAGCAAGGTATTTTTTACTACCTCTAATTTGATACCTGCTTTGAAACAAGCTCCTCTTAAGTTAGAAGTTAATTCTGCGTTTAAGCCAGAAATATCTGCTAAATAAACAATATTTGAACTTACTAACTGTGCAGTTAAATTTTCAATCGCGATTGATTTTTCTTCTCTAGTCATACTAAAAGTTTTATAACTACTTATACTGCTTTAGGATCCAATGCAATTGCAGGACTCATTGTGCTTGTAAGGTAAATACTTTTAATGTAAGTTCCTTTAGCAGCAGTTGGCTTAAGTTTGATTAATGTTTGAATAATTTCGTGAGCGTTGTCAACAATTTTATCAGCTTCGAAAGATATTTTACCAATACCAGCGTGAATAATTCCTGTTTTATCAACTTTAAAGTCAATTTTACCCGCTTTCACTTCTTGAACAGCTTTTCCTATTTCCATAGTTACCGTTCCTGTTTTAGGGTTTGGCATTAAACCACGAGGTCCTAATATACGACCTAATGGACCTAATTTACCCATAATAGCTGGCATAGTGATAATTACATCAACGTCTGTCCAACCGTCTTTAATTTTTTGCAAGTAATCGTCAAGACCTACATAGTCTGCACCAGCTGCAGTAGCTTCCGCTTCTTTATCTGGAGTTACCAATGCTAATACTTTTACGTCTTTACCAGTTCCGTGAGGTAATGTTACTACACCTCTAACCATTTGATTCGCTTTTCTAGGATCTACTCCTAAACGTACTGCGATATCAACAGACTCATCAAATTTTGCAGAAGCAACTACTTTTATTAATGCCGCAGCATCTTTTAAAGAGTATAGTTTGTTCTTTTCAATTTTTGAAGCAGCCTCTTTTTGCTTTTTTGTCAATTTTGCCATGTCTTTTTTTTAATTAAAAAGGAGCGTCTCCTGTTACAGTTATACCCATAGATCTAGCTGTTCCCGCGATCATGCTCATAGCAGCCTCGATAGTGAATGCATTTAAATCAACCATTTTGTCCTCTGCTATAGTTCTAATAACATCCCAAGTAACGTTAGCTACTTTTTTACGATTAGGCTCACCAGATCCAGACTTTAACTTTGCAGCATCCATTAATTGAATAGCAGCAGGTGGAGTTTTAATAACAAAATCAAAAGATTTGTCTTTATACACTGTTATTTGCACTGGGCAAACTTTGCCGGGTTTATCTTGAGTTCTCGCATTGAATTGCTTACAGAACTCCATGATATTAACTCCAGCAGCACCTAAAGCAGGTCCAACCGGTGGCGATGGATTCGCAGCACCTCCCTTAACTTGTAGTTTAACTACTTTACTAATCTCTTTAGCCATTTTTTTTTAAAATTTAACACATCAAACATTGGAAGCGAATAATGTGGTTTATTATAGTGTAACAAAAATTATACTTTTTCAACTTGCATAAAGCTCAATTCTAATGGTGTTTTTCTTCCGAAAATTTTAACCATTACCTCAAGTTTACGCTTTTCTTCATTGATTTTTTCAACAGTTCCATTGAAACCGTTAAAGGGTCCATCAATCACCTTAATAGTTTCACCCACATTGAACGGTATAGATTGTGAATCAACACTAACTGCTAATTCATCCACTTTACCTAACATTCTGTTTACTTCAGAAAGTCGCAACGGTACAGGGTCTCCACCCTTTACTTCTCCCAGGAATCCAATTACTCCCGAGATTGATTTAATAATATGGGGTATTTCACCTGCAAGGTTAGCTTCAATCATTACATACCCAGAAAAATAGACTTTGTCTTTAACAATTTTCTTCCCATCTTTCACAGTCACTACTTTTTCAGTAGGAACTAGAACTTGAGAGATAAAATCGCCCATGCCTAACCTATTTATTTCGTTCTCGATGTATGCTTTAACTTTGTTTTCTTGCCCGCTTACCGCTCTTACAACATACCATTTTTTCACATTATTATCTGCCATCGTAAGGTATTTAAGCTTTTATCCAATTAAAGAATCCTTCCAAAGATTTTGCGAAAATTTCGTCTACACCCCATGTTGCCAGGGCGAATAGAACTGAAAAAACAGCTACAACAATCGTTAGACGTTGTACTTCTTCCCACTCTGGCCATGTCACATTTGACTTTAATTCATCAAATGCTTCATTTATATAATTAAACACTTTTGTCATTGTACATATTTTTTTAATGGCACGGGCGGAGGGATTCGAACCCCCATCAACGGTTTTGGAGACCGCTATTCTACCCTTGAACTACGCCCGTATAAAAAAGTCAGTGGTATATTGAAATACCAACTGACTTTAATATAAATTAGATAATTACTCTACTATCTCAGTTACCTGACCAGCTCCTACTGTTCTACCACCTTCACGGATAGCAAAACGTAAACCTAAGTTTAATGCGATAGGGCTTAACAATGCAACACTAATAGTTAAGTTATCTCCTGGCATAACCATCTCTACACCTGTTGGTAAAGTGATAACACCTGTTACATCCGTTGTACGAACATAAAATTGTGGGCGATAATTATTGTGGAATGGAGTGTGACGTCCACCTTCTTCTTTTTTCAAGATATAAACCTCAGCTTTAAATTGAGAGTGTGGTTTTACTGAACCTGGCTTAATAATAACCATACCTCTTTTGATATCCGCTTTATCAATACCTCTCAACAATAAACCTACGTTATCTCCAGCTTCACCTCTATCAAGGATTTTACGGAACATCTCAACTCCTGTAATTGTAGAAGTTAATTTATCAGCTCCCATACCAATGATTTCAACTGGATCTCCTGTGTTAGCGATACCTGTTTCGATACGACCTGTTGCAACAGTTCCACGACCAGTGATAGTAAATGAATCCTCTACTGGCATTAAGAATGGTTTTGCAGTATCACGAATTGGTTCTTCAATCCAAGCATCACAAGCAGCCATTAATTCAATAATTTTTGGAACCCAAGCCGGATCGTTATTCAATCCTCCTAAAGCAGAACCTTGGATAACTGGACAATTATCTCCGTCATATTCGTAGAAAGATAATAAGTCTCTAATTTCCATTTCAACTAATTCCAATAATTCCTCATCATCAACCATATCCACTTTATTCATGAAAACTACCATTCTAGGAATACCAACCTGGCGACCTAAAAGGATGTGCTCACGTGTTTGTGGCATTGGTCCATCAGTTGCAGCTACTACAAGAATAGCACCGTCCATTTGAGCAGCACCTGTAACCATGTTTTTTACGTAATCCGCGTGACCTGGACAGTCAACGTGAGCGTAGTGACGATTAGCAGTTTCATACTCAACGTGCGATGTATTAATTGTAATACCTCTTTCTTTTTCTTCTGGAGCATTATCGATTTGATCAAACGATTTTGCTTGACAGTAACCCGCATCAGACAATACTTTAGTAATTGCCGCAGTTAATGTAGTTTTTCCGTGATCCACGTGACCAATTGTACCTATATTAAGGTGGGGTTTGTTACGGTTAAAATTTTCTTTTGCCATTTTACTTAATTTTTAATCTTAGTTATATATTCGTGTTCAAATTATACAATTTTGAGCCAACTACGGGAATTGAACCCGTGACCTCTTCCTTACCAAGGAAGCACTCTACCTCTGAGCTAAGTCGGCAGAGAATTTATTTTTAGATTTTTGACTTCAGATTTAACAATCTGGAATCCGAAATCTAAAATTTCTTCTTGTGGGGAGAGCAGGATTCGAACCTGCGAAGTTCACACAGCAGATTTACAGTCTGCCCTCGTTGGCCGCTTGAGTATCTCCCCAATAATTTATGATTTTAGATTTATGAATTAAGAATGATCCAACACTCTCCTACATAAATCAAAACTTTTTATCTTTTGCCTCATAGAAAAAATCTGAAATCAAAATTCAGAAATTTACAGTTTTCAGAGCCGGTGGAGGGACTCGAACCCACGACCTGCTGATTACAAATCAGCTGCTCTAGCCAACTGAGCTACACTGGCATTTAATATAAAAAAAGCCCGTTATTTCTAACGGACTGCAAATGTATATTAATTTGTTTTTTAAACAAAATATTTTTGCTAATATTTTTAGTTTATATATGATGTTTTACTTTTTCTTTTCTTTTTATTAATATTCGCTCGAATGATTCAGCGGATTGATCGATTGCTTCTTCGAATGATTTACATTGTTTTTTAACCATAAATTCGTCTCCTGGAACAATAATTTTCATCTCTACCATCTTATTTTCTTTCTCACTTGTCTTTTCAACTTTTAAAAAAACGTCTGACGAGACGACTTTGTCATAATATTTTTCCAATTTATCTACTCTTTCCTGAATAAAACCGACTAACTTTTCGTCAACATTAAAGTTAACTGCATGGACATTTACCTTCATAATTAAACTATTTATTGGTTAAAAACTAGTTACTTTTTGTTTCGTGGGTGTGAATCCCCGTAGACCTTCTTTAGCTCAAACAAGCTGCTTTGAGTATATATTTGTGTCGACGCTAAACTGGAATGTCCTAATAATTCTTTAACAGAATTTAAATCGGCACCATTGTTTAAAAGATGGGTTGCAAAAGTGTGACGTAAAATATGCGGACTCTTTTTTACTTTCTCAGAAACAGTACTAAAGTAATTATTTATTAAACGATAAACTAATGAATCGTTCATTTTAACACCTTTTAACGTTAGAAAGAAAATGTCATTATCGGCAATTCTCTCTAAATATGCTCTTTCAGTTAAATATAATTTTATCTGACTTGCAATATTTGGTAATAATGGTAAAATTCTCTCCTTATTTCTTTTTCCTAAAACTTTTAAAGTAGCATTGGAAAGATCGATATTCAACATTTTTAAATGAATTAATTCTGTTCTTCGAATGCCGGTAGAATAAAATAAGTCTATTATTAATTTATCTCGAACGCCTTCAAAACCCTCTATGTAGGTCATTAAATTTAAAACTTCGTCCAGTTCCTTTTCTGAAAAAGGTATTTGAAGTGTTTTGGGGGTTTTTAAAGATTTGTGTTTTAAGAGTGGACTAATTACTATTTGCTTCGTCTTTAATAGAAATTTATAATAGGATTTTAAAGATGCGATTTTTCTATTCACGGAAGTGTTGGAAATTTGTGCATCTACTAATGTTACAATCCAACTTCGTATCAAACTGTAATTTACATTTAATAAATCTTCAGAATCAAATTCGGAATGAATATAAGTTTCAAATGAAATCAAATCGTTTAGATACGCATTTACCGTATGGGGCGAATACTTTTTTTCTAATTGCAGATAATTTCGAAATGCCGTTTTGCTATTTTCCATAAAAAAACCGTTAGCATCAAAGTTAAAAACTTTTAATGACTAACGGTATTATTTTTTAAAAAGTTATATTATAAACTTTCCAAGTTGTCTTTCATATTTTGAATGTAAGCCGCTTTTTGAATTTTCATTCTGTTTGTCACAGATGGCTTAATAAAAGCAGTACGTGCACGTAACTGACGAACAGTTCCTGTTTTATCAAATTTTCTTTTATAGCGCTTTAATGCTCTATCGATATTTTCTCCGTCTTTAATTGGTATAATTAACATAATATAGACACCTCCTCTCGTTAAGGGTGCAAATGTAATTTATTATTTTAAATTATGAATTATAAATTGTAAATTATTTTACTGCCGGCTTGTAATCCTGTTTATCAATAATCATTTTGGATAAAATCTCTTTAAGAATTTCTGAGGTACCGCCACCAATTGGTCCTAAACGACTATCTCTGAATAATCTCGCTAAAGGGTATTCTTCCATATAGCCATAACCACCTAACATTTGAAGACAACTGTAAATGGTTTCGTCTGCCACTTTGGTAGATTTTAATTTAGCCATAGTAGCCTCTTTAACTACATATTCGCCTTTGTCTAATCGGGCTGCAGCCGCATAATTAAATATTTTACAATGCTCCACATCGGTAGCATGTTCAACAATAGTATGTCGTAACGCCTGAAATTTATTAATTTTTGTTCCAAATGCTTCTCGTTGGGACATATAATCTATCGTATAATCTATCGCATATTCCGCTCTTGCATGTGCATTAACAGCCATAATTAATCGCTCAGAAGCAAAATGTTGCATAATATAAGGAAAGCCTTTTCCTTCTTCACCCATTAAATTTTCTTCAGGAATGGTAACATTATCAAATGCAATTTCTGCAGTATCGGATGCTCTCCAGCCGAGCTTATCCAACTTCGTAGCCGAAATTCCTTTTAAATTAGTATCCATCAAGAAAATACTAATGCCTTTATTTCCTAGTGCCGGACTTGTTTTGGCAGCCACTACATAATAATCTGCATAAACACCATTAGTAATAAAGGTTTTAGATCCATTAATTACATATTTTTTACCAACTTTTACAGCTGTTGTTCTCATACCTGCAACGTCACTTCCACCAAAAGGCTCTGTGATACACAAAGCGCCTATTTTATCACCTAAAATACTTGGCGCTAAATAATCTTGTTTAATTCTTTCATCCCCTTCAGCATTTAAATGCGTCATTGCTAAATAAGCATGAGCCCAAATAGCAGCAGCAAAACCAGAAGATTTAATTTTTTGAAGTTCCTCAAGAAACACTACGGTATAAAATAAATCTAAATTCATCCCGCCATACGATTCTGGATAAGCAATTCCAAAAAAGCCCATTTCGCCGAATTTTTTCCAAATAAAGCGTTCAATTGTACCTGTTTTTTCCCATTTTTCTATGTGTGGTACTACTTCTTTTTGTAAAAAGTCTTTTAAACTTTTTCTAAATAATTCATGCTCTTCAGTAAAATAAATCGAATTCATAGGGGCTTTTTTATTGTATTTTTTTAGAATTCCAAATATAAAGCAATTATTTTTAATTTATCAACAGGAAAACCTTTAATTTTTGATAAATCCTCAATTTTTAGATCGCCGTTCATGCTTCTATAAGTTACTATTGCTTTCGCCAACGAATATTTAAAATAAGGAAACAATAGTAGCTCTTTTATAGACGCATTATTAATGTCTATCATTTTGATTTTAGGCAAAGTGGCAACTATAAAATATTTATTTAAATTCTCTATCACTTCTGGTGAAAGTCCCCAAACATCCTCCATTTGCTTCATGCTCACAAATCCACCAAAAAGTTCTTTTTGTTTCAAAATTCGATCGGATAATGCCGGTCCAATTCCATATATTTTCATCAAATCTTCTTTTGTTGCCAAATTGATATCCAACCGGACTATCTTTTCCGTTTTCTTTTCAAATGGTTTGAAATTGTTGGTTTTGCCTTTATTAACCCAATCAGGAAATTTAAAATAGGGTGAGATAGCGTTCAATAAGGAATCGGAAACTTGAGTCACTTTTTGAAATTCTGAGGCTGAATTTACATATTGGTTGGTTTTTCTGAAATTCAAAAGCCGATCGATTTCCTCAATAGACATACCCAATTTACTTCCTTTATAATCGGTGATAAAATTGGGATTAAACGGATAAATTTTCGGAATATAATTTTGCTTTTCTACTTTTAAAGAATCTACTTTAGCTTGTAAACCAATCCATTTTTGTTTTTCCGAATCCTCCCCGTTTTCAGAACTTGGATCCCAATAGAAAAAGGCAAATTGGCAAATCACACAGAATAGCACTAAAAGAAAAATCCCACTTCTTTGCGATTTTGAATACTGAAAGTAGGATTTAAATTTCATAATAGTAGTTTTATAAGTCGAAAACGGAACTCCGTTTCGCTCGAATGAGATCTTTTAGTCGCCACCAAAAGGCCAATGTTAAATAAACTCCAAACCAAAGTCCTGCGGTAACAAATGATATATAAATAAAAAATAATCGTACACTATTGGCTCGCATTCCTAACGCATCGGCAAGACGCGAAGAAACATGAAAACCGTGCTTCTCGAAAAAATATTTAAGCCGAAGTATTAATTTCATTACTATAAATTTATAACGATTACAAATTTAGCATTTATACTTCAGATTTCAATAATTCCATTCCAATTGAACATTCCAAACACCTACTTTTATTACAATATTCATTTTTTAATTGCAATAAAGCTTGGGTTTCAAAGGCATTTTGTGCTTTTAATCCAAAGGAAGAAAACTTATCAATAATTGCATTTGCTTCAGGTTGAACTTGATTTAACAACGATATTAATTTCTCCGATATTTCTTTGCCTTGGCTTTTGGCGTAAGCAAATTGCAACGGAATAATGGTATTTATAATCAATAAATCGATGAATGATTTTGACAACGCTTTCTTTTTCTTCGGGCTAATTTTATCAAATTGATAATGCGTTTTCCAATATTCTGAAACCGACTTATCGAAAATTTTATAAATAACAGCTACACTATCGGCTTTTATAATTTTTGAAAATAGCTGTTGCTGACAATAATACACATTGGCCAACTGCGAAACTCGAATCGTTGGAAAATTATCAGGCCGATGTTTGAAAAATTGTAACGAAGTAAATGAATTGGATTGTAATTGGTATTTATGAATCAGATAATCAAAGTTTGTTTTAAGCATTTTATAATAGTGATCTTCTTTATTTATTTCTAATAATCCAGCGATACCAAAAAGCAAACTTTCTAAATTGAACAGGTCGCTTCCTTCTTTACGAATAATTGAAAACGGAATTGAATTGGCCATATTATAAAAGGAATCGCCATTGGTATTTAAACCGAAATTTTTAGCTAATTGGCAAAACAAAATCGTGTCCCAATCTTGCATCGTACTTTCAGCTAAATCAAAAATGGGTTTGGATTTTCGTTCTAAACGTTCAAAAAACAAGCGCTCTTGCCAGTTTAACATGATAAATGAATTGATAGATTCAATTTGTTTTTCACAATAAATCCAAGATTTCGGTGAAACTAAAGAATAATAATTATTGAGCGTTTCCTTTGAAACTAATTCTTTGAGAACTAAAACGGGAATTTCGGTATTGTTTTTTCGGTAGATTTCTACGTCGTGTTCCCAAACTACATGAAGAATTACGCTATCATAATTAGAATCTCTTTCATGATGATGCGCATACCAATCAGAAGATTTGAGGTGAATTTCAACATTTCCAGCCCATTTTTGATTTTCAATAGTAATTTGGGAATTAAAAAAATCAGGGCCAGCGAGTTGTAAGTAACTTCCTGAATTTTCAATAGTCAGTTTCTCCCCGTTAGAAGTAGTTAAATTCGAAGTGTCGAATTTCTTGAATTTCCACAAATAGTGCAGGAAATCTTCTTTCATTTTAAATGGCGTATACTAGTTGTAATTACTTTGTCGAATTTAGTCAAAAAAATCAAACTGAAAACAATAACCCGAAAAAAAAGTGTTAATTATTTGAGCAAATACAATTTGGCGCAAGCCCGAGCATCTGATAACGCTTCGTGATGGTTCAACTGGATATTCATAATTCGGCAACAATCGCTTAGTCTTGCTGGTTTAAAACCTTTGGCTTTGTAAATTTTTACAGTGCATTGCCAGCGAGGTCCAATATTTAAACTACTGTAGTCTAAACCATAAAGTTCCATGGTTTTTGCCAAAACATTTCGGTCGAAACTTTCATTGTGGGCAACCACTACCCTATTTTGAAGTCGTTTTTGAATTTCTGGAAATACTTGTGGAAAAGTCTTCGCATTTATCGTGTCCTTTGGATAAATTCCATGAACCTGAATGGTAAAAGGAGAATAATAGTTGTTTAATGGCTTTATTAACGTGACAAATTCATCTACAATAACTCCGTTTTCAACAGTAACAATTCCTACAGAACACGGATGATACCCATTTGCAGTTTCAAAATCTATAGCGGTGAAAGTCATTTAAATTAAATTTATGGCAATTTACAAATGTTCTTAATACAAAAACAAATTCTATTATATTTGTTGAAAAGTTATTATTATATGAAAAAGTATTTCGTACTCCTTATAATTGCATTTCACTCGGTTGTTTTGTTTTCACAAAAGTCAAACGATGGGATTAAAGTCACCTTTGAGAGAAAATCCAACGGTTCGTTAATTGAAAACCAAGATTTAGTAGTTTTTTATGCCAATGAAAATAATGGCTGGCTCACCACTGAAAAAAGAATTTTAAACCAACTACCAACCCCTTTTGAAGAAAATTTTATCGATTATAAAACCAACAATTGGTATCAAAAAGCAACATTGAAACCTTCAAAAGAGATTTTAACTTTAGATAGTACTTCTATTGGCAAACAAAAATTTGAGCTGTTTCCCGACACCAAAACCATTTTGGGGCATGAATGCCAAAAAGCAAAAATTATCGTTAACTCGAACACAATTGAAGTTTGGTACACCAATGAAATCGGATTCAAAGGAGCTCCTTCTATTTTAGGCCAGAATTTGGGTTTTATTTTAGAATTGAACCGAAATGGAAACTATCAGGTTTTGGCTACCAAAATTGAAAAAATAAAAAAATTCCCTTTACAAATGAACCTCCCAAAGCCAAATCAACCCAAAGTTAATCTTTTGACTTATAGAGATTTATTATGGAAAAGTCGCTTTGTAACTTTACCCGTATTTAAAAACGAAGTGATTAATTTTTCAGAGGAATCCAAATCAAATGATAGCATTTTCCGTTTTGCAAATGGAACTATTATCGTTAAAAAAGTAAGAATTCCAGAAATTAAAAACGGAAGTCAATTATTTGTTGATGTAACCGAGCAATCTAACGGCGATGCTTATGACCGAACCGGATCGGTATTTATTATTCTAAGATCTAGCAAGATCTCCTTTTTAGACGGCCTTAAAAAAGGCGTTTCTGTACTTCCGGTTTACGAAAACGGAAATGGTAAAAAATACCAAGGCGTGGTGAAAACCAATGATTACGAGCCTTTATTAGAATTAATGCGATTTTTTACCCCATTTGGAGTAAAAAAATACAACACCATCCAACTCAAAAATAAAGTGTGGCAAGACAGCGTGTATTACCGACAAGACATTTCTGAAATGAACGATTTAATGAGCAATCAGGAGGTTTACATTGGAATGAATATTGGAAATTATGATAAAGGCGGTCATAAAGTGAGTTTGAATTTGACGATACATCCAGAGGAAATTTCGAAAAAAATACTTCAAAATATTCCGTTGTTTAATACCAATAACGTCATGGAAATGGCGGGGCAAGAATACGGATCGATGTTCAATTCAGAAAAAGGTTTAGAGGTAAAATTCACGCTTTCAAAACCGATGAAAAACGTTAGATTGCGTTATATCACTACTGGACATGGCGGTTGGGAAAATGGCGATGAATTTGTTCCAAAGAAAAACAGTATCTTTTTAGATGAAAAATTAGCGTTTGCATTTGTACCGTGGCGACAAGATTGTGGGTCGTATCGATTGAGTAATCCTGCTTCAGGAAATTTTGAAAACGGATTGTCATCATCCGATTATAGTCGTTCCAATTGGTGTCCTGGAACCGTAACCAACCCTATATTTATTGACTTAGGCGATCTTTCTGAAGGGGAACATTCCATTCGAATTCAAATTCCACTTGGGGCAAATGAAGGAAGCAGTTTTAGCGCATGGAATGTTTCAGGGGTATTAATTGGGGAATAAAAATTAGGGAAGTTATTCTTTTAACCGCAAAGTCCGCAAAGTTTTTTTTGCCACGAATTGCACTAATTAGCACAAATTTTTTTAGTCTATTATATTTTTTTAACCACAAAAGGCACAAAGTTATTCTCAAAGTCCGCAAAGTTTTTTTTGCCACGAATAGCACTAATTTTAAAAGTTTTATTATCTTTTCTTTAACCGCAAAGAGCGCAAAGGATTATTAGTATTCTTTTAATTTAATTTATAGCTTGAAATTCCTATTTTATCGAACCAATTATATCGTATTTGGTAATAATGTGGTGTTTTCCATTTCCTAAATCCACTATAACAGCGGCATTTTCTCGAGTGAATAATTTTGAAACTTCTTCAATGGGCGTTCCTATTTTAACCATTGGATAGGCTTTCCCCATTACTTCGCGTATTGGTTTATCGCCCGCATTTTTATCGGAAACATAACTTTGAAACAAGTCGGATTCATCAACAGAACCCACAAAACCAGACGTATCAATTACCGGAATTTGAGAAATTTTATATTTGCGCATGCGCTCGATTGCGTGTGAAACCAATTCTTCTGTTCTTACTACAATTAACGGTTTGTCGATGTGGTCTTTAATTACATCTTCGGCTTTGGTTACTTCTTCATCCAGGAATCCACGTTCGCGCATCCAATCGTCATTGAACATTTTCCCGATGTAACGACTTCCAGAATCATGGAATAAAACCACGACTACATCTTCTGGTTTAAAATGTTCTTTCAATTGAAGCACGCCTTTAATTAAAGCACCTGCTGAATTTCCAACGAATATTCCTTCTTCTAAAGCAATTTTTCTGGTATAAACGGCAGCGTCCTTATCAGTCACTTTTGTAAACCCATCAATTACTGAAAAGTTAACATTTTTAGGTAAAATATCTTCTCCTATTCCTTCTGTGATGTAAGAATAAATTTCATTTTCATCAAAAATTCCTGTTTCGTGGTATTTTTTAAATACTGATCCATAGGTATCAATTCCCCAAACTTTAACGTTAGGATTTTGTTCTTTTAAATATCTTCCAATACCAGAAATAGTTCCTCCAGTTCCTACTCCCACCACAAAATGGGTCACTTTTCCATCGGTTTGTTTCCAAATTTCAGGACCTGTTTGTTCGTAATGCGCTAAGGCATTGGAAGGATTATCGTATTGGTTTACGTACCAAGAATTTGGTGTTTCTTCACCCAATCGTTTTGAAACGGAATAATAAGAACGAGGATCTGTAGGTTCCACATCTGTTGGACAAACCACTACTTTGGCTCCTACCGCACGAAGTATATCCATTTTTTCTTTGGATTGCTTGTCGGTGATTACGCAAATTAATTTGTATCCTTTTACGATTGCGGCTAAAGCCAATCCCATTCCAGTATTACCAGAGGTCCCTTCAATGATCGTTCCTCCCGGCTGCAAACGCCCGTCAGCTTCAGCATCTTCAACCATTTTAAGCGCCATTCTATCTTTGGTGGAATTTCCAGGGTTAAAGGTTTCTACTTTTGCAAGTACCAACGCGTCAATTTCTGCAGTTACTTTATTCAATCGAACCATTGGTGTATTCCCGATAGTTCCTAATATGTTTTCTGAATATTCCATTTAGTTTATAGTTTTTTTGTTCTACTAATATTATTCGAAGAAATTCCATACCAAACCGAAACGGATTATAAAGTCATGGTAAGGGTTGTTTGGTGAGGAATAATAATTATTTCCAGACATTGATGAATTAAAATGTTCGGCTTTTAGATATATTCTAGTGCGTTGAATTCTTGCATTCGCAAATAAATCGATGTTGGGATAAGACCCAATTTCTTTTTGGTTTTGCACAAAAAACTCTCCCAAAATTGGGTTGTAATCGTTGGCGTAAAACTTTGTAAAATAATTAAATATCACCCCAGTTTGAAGGTACATCGCTTTTTTAAAGAAATAACCGGAATAATAAAGCGTGTTGCGAAGAACCAAATCTGGCACATTCAAAATTTTATCCGATTGATCCACTTTTTGATACAAAAAGGTATTGTCTAAAGCCCATTTTCCAACTTTGACTTCCTTATTGATTTTTAAGGAAATATGATTGATCGTTTTATCGTATTGCTTTGGCGAAACCAATTGCAAGCCTGCAGAATTGTCATTACTGAAATACAAGTAATCGTTGATAGAATTAAATTCTAAAGTAGCGCTTGCCCATTGGGTATTGGCTTCGACCTTTAACGAATTGTGTTTTTCATTTTTAAAATTATTGTACCAATTGTAATTGACATAACTACTTTGATGCAAATTATAAATATTATTTGGCAAATTATTGCTGTTTTGGTATTCGAAAGTAAAGCTATTTTTATCGTTGTATTGGTAATTTAAATGCGCATTAAAGTCAAATAACGATTGTTTTGTTAACGAACTAGAATATTGGAATTTCCCGTTCCATTTGTTTTTTCTGTATTCGTATTGGCCACCAAAATCATTTATAATGTCGTTTATTTTATTTGGAATGGTTTGTGTCGTTGAAAACAAAACTGAATTATAATAATAATTGTATCTAAAATCATCAACAAAAAACTGTATTTTCCCTAAGGTGGTGTTTTCATAAACGGCACCTACTTTATTATACATTCGGTTGTAACGCACTTGGTCGTTTATATTTGCTGCAGCAAATGAAGGCCCGAAACGGTATAAAGTAGAGGTAACTCCCGCATTTGATGTAATAGTTGTGGGAACCGTTACCTGATTGTATTCAAAATATTTACTTTCAAAATTAATTTGATGCGTCAAATAAAGGTTGTTATCTCGCTTTTTCGCATTAATTAAGAAATTATGGTCTAGGAATAACCTTGTGCCCGTTAAAGTCGATTTCGCGTCTTTTAAATAAACGTCCAATCGAGGTCTTTCATTGTAAGCTGGATCGTTGCCTTCAAAATATTCTGGGTTGGACAAACCTCCATTTTCACCATTCAAAATATCTTGTGAAGTGTAATGGAAATTAGCGTAATACCGTTTATTTTTGGAATTATAACTGGCGGCAAATCTGAAATTACCGGTGCTTGAAAGTTGGTTGATGTACTTTCCTAAAGAACGCAACCCTTTATAAGCAATAGAAAAATTAAACCGTTCCGACATGTTTAAGGTTAAAAACGCATCTACGTTTTGACCTTGCTCCATAACTGTTTTAAAATACAATTCGGTATAGGGTGTTGCCACAGAATAGTACTTAATGTCATTGGGTTGATAATAATTAAAGTGTTTTCCTGTATAACCAAATTCAGGAAAAGAAGTGCGTTGTTTAGAAGTATATTGTAATGTGGTGTAGGCTTGGCCTTCATTGGCGAAAGGCATTAAACCAAATAGGTCTCTACGAAGATAATTGTAATCGTATTCTTTTTTAATGGTTAATGAAGTATCTACAAAAGTAGTATCTCGTTCCAAAGTAATAATTCTATATTGAGAAATAGTCGCTTTGGGTTGGTCATTTTTATGATCAATGATAAGGGAAGTTCTTTTTACGGTATCCAATTTAGTTTCATTTTCCACTTGTGAGAAAAGTGAAAATGAGATTAGAAAAACCAAAAACAGCAAGCGAAATTTCATAAAAATATTTTCAACAAATATACTATTATAAATAATTATTTAATAATGTTATTTATCATAAATAAAAAACCCCGCACAAAGCGGGGTTTTAAAAGTATAGATAGCTTTTGCTAAATCAATTATCTTTTCCAGAAAGGAGTGAAAGCATTGATTGCAAATACATCGGCTTCAACCACATTTGGCACATTTCCAGAGTTAGCTACATACTCAGAAGTTGGATAGATTAATCTATATGGCTTACGAGTTTTAGTAGTAACAGTTGAAAGTGGCGTTAATGGATAACCAGTACGAGTA
>JARXAC010000008.1:0-66815 GCA_029866065.1 Flavobacterium sp. | reverse complement strand
TCGTCGCCTTTCTTTATGGAACTCCAGCTTTTTAAGCTGGGGTTCTTTTTTTTATTGGAACGACGTGTTCGGCTATCGCCTCGGTTCGTCGCCTTTGCTTCGCCCGTTCGGCTATCGCCTCGGGTCTTTGAAAACCCTGTTTCTAACGAAACAGGGTTTTTTGTTTTTGGAACGACGTGTTCGCCCTTCGGGCTCGGTTCGTCGCCTTTGCTTCGCCCGTTCGGCTAACGCCTCGGGTCTTTAGTAAGCCTTGTCTGAAAAGACAAGGCTTATTTTTTTGTCCTCACCCCAGCCCTCTCCAAAGGAGAGGGAGAGGAGATGGAATAATAAAACAATAATAAAATAAAAGTAATAATAGTAATAAAAACGCATTTGTTTTGCGTGAGCGATGGCAGTGGAAATCCTTTGTGGAGCGAAGCGCAACAAAGATTGTAACGAACAGCGAGACCGAGTGTAACGCAGATTGCTTCGAAACCTCGCAATGACTAAACGAGGGCACGCCCAAAGAAATTAAGTTGTGAACAATAAATAAAATAAAAAAATATTAATTAAACTAATATATTATTAGCATATTTGTACTTTATTAAAATCAAAATTCAATGAATAGATTTATTTCATTTTGTTTCTTAATTTCAACTTCCATTTTCGCACAATCGAATTATAATAAACTTTCATTGGAATTTTCTTCGGGTTACACTAGTCCAGTTCAGCCCTTTTTATCTGCTACTAATTCAAATTTTTCTAGTTTGAATCATATTAATATTGGTGGGAGATATATGTTTTCGGAAAAATTTGGAGTTAGAGTAGAGTATATTAACGATCGATTTGTTGACAATAATGATATTTTTTCGGGTACTTATTTCAATAGATTTGGAGCTCAATTGGTTTATAATTTAGGGAAAGACTTGGATTTATTGTACATAACTAACGAAAACTTTGGATTATTGACCCATGCAGGAGTAGGCTATACAAGATCGACGATAAAGAAATTACAGGTTACTGAGCAATTAGGTTCGGCGGTAATTGGGTTTACTCCACAGTATAAAATTAGCGATCGCACAGCTTTATTTTTAGATTTTTCATCTGTGTTTAATTTTAAGCAACATTATAGATATGATGGTTCATTAATTTCTCCTGATTTTGTTCCAACAGTTGGGAATCATTATAATATCACTTTAGGGATTATGTTGTATATTGGGGAAAGTAGAATGCACAATGATTGGTATTAATAATTGCAATTAAAAAATACGGCTGGATTATTCTATCTGTTTTTTTTGTAATTTCTAAAGCTATAAGTTAATTATTTAAAAATAATATTTTGATCGGGATATATAAGGTTAATTAACCGAATTTCTTTTAAGTGAGGGCGTTTTTTTTTCATTTTTAATAACATAACATGAAACTTGCGAATCTCATTTTGTTCTTTTTCAGAATATAATTTTCTTAATTTGTTTTTTTGAAATAACTTCATGTTTAAAATAATTTTGCATTTTAAATATTTTGATAAAAACAAATGGTTAGTACACAATTGCTACAATAGGTCCCTCAACTTACATACAATTGCTGCTTTATTGGGTAAAAGCGTATACTAACCAAATGCTTTTAAAAAAATAAACTTGAATGGCATTTAACTTAACTTAACTAACTATCTTTATATGGCATCAAATAATAGAGAACAGTAATTTGACTCTAATTATCTTTACTTTTTCTAATACGTCGTGTTTCTTAGTTTTGAAAAGTAATAATTCTAGATTTCATTATTTTTTTATTTTAACACAATAGTTTCTTTCTTTTAAACAAAATCTAGAAAAAAAGAATCTATAAAGTAAAATTATTATAAAGCTTGCTTCCAAATGTAATTTATACAATAATTGAAAACATCAAACTTTTATAATCTAAAAAAATAAATTCATTTTTTAACCCTGATATAAGATTTCATAATTTCTTCAATAGGGTGTGTTTCTGGTTTGCTATATAAATTTAGCTTTACCACAACTTCTTATATTTTTAAAAATTAATCGATTTAATGGTATTTTTATATTAATATTATACTTATCATAACTTATTATGGTGCAAATTTACGAATCAACTAATAATTCAACGCATTAAAAAACGATTTGAAGTATTGATTTATGACATTATTTTTTAAAATAATTATTTATCCTTGTAGTTTTGGCGGCATTTTTATTTTTTACAGGCGACAGTATTGGTTTCTATAAACCCTTTAAATAAAATTGAAAAAATTAGAATACCTACTAAATGATTAATCAAATCTGATTTGATTTAGGAATTTAGTGGTTGTGGTCATTAGGAATTTTAACTGAAGTTAAATGGAGTGATGGATTCTGGAATTAATTTACTTTATAAACAATAGTATATTTTTATAATTCGAAGAAAAACAGAATAAAGCAACAATTTATTAAGTTAAAATTTCCATTGTTGTCTATAGATGTATGGATTCACCTTCACTTTTTGATATTACAATAGTTGCCACTCCATTTCCAATAAAATTGGTAATTGCTCTAGCTTCACTCATAAATTTATCGACACCTAATAAAAAAGCTAATCCTTCTAAAGGTATTTTATGAATTGCTGTAAGTGTTGATGCTAACACTATAAAACCACTTCCTGTTACCCCTGCAGCCCCTTTTGAAGTTATCATTAATAGTCCAATGATGGTAAAAATTTCTCCTATGGAAAGATGTACATTGTACAATTGAGCTAAAAATATTATTGCCATTGAGAGATAGATAGAAGTACCATCGAGGTTAAAGGAATATCCTGTTGGAACCACAAGCCCCACAACCGATTTACTGCATCCTATTTTTTCCAATTTATCCATTAAATTGGGTAATGCCGCTTCTGAAGATGAAGTTCCAAGAACTATTAACAGTTCTTCCTTGATGTATTTTATAAAATGCCAAATGTTTATTTTATAATATTTTAATATACCCCCTAAAACAAGAAATATAAAAATAAACATAGTGACATAAACAGTAAGCATTAATTTTCCTAGAGGAATTAGGGTGTGTAATCCAAATTTCCCAACCGTATAAGCCATTCCCCCAAATGCGCCTAATGGAGCTAGATACATGACATATTTTAGGGCTTTAAAAACAAACTTAGAACATTTATATAAAAAGACAACTATTTTCTCTCTTTTAGAATGATAATTCAATAAAACACCTACAATAATTGCAACAATTAAAACTTGAAGTGTAGAATTGCTCATGAAAAAAGAAACCCAATTAAATCCTTCACCTGAACTTTGAGTATATTTACTTGCGTCTTGAATGTCTAAACCAGTCTTGTCAATTTTTCCGGGTTGTGCTAAATAGCCAACAACTATTCCAATAGCTAAAGCTAATGTTGAAACTAATTCAAAATACAGCAATGATTTTACACCAATTCGACCGACTTTTTTCAAATCGCCCATTCCTCCAATTCCCAAAACAATGGTTAGAAATATTATTGGAACAATAAAAAGTTTTATGATACTAATAAATCCATCGCCAACAACCTTCATTTGAACCCCGGTGTCTGGGGTATAATGCCCTACGAAAACACCAATCAAAATTGCGATTAAAACCCAAAAGGTTAGATTGGTAAGTATTGAATAAACTAATTTTTTAGTTTTGGAATTGAAATTCATAGAGTTGATTATATAGGAATTAAAAAACTACTTGAAAGCTCAATTGCACTGTTGCAGTTTTTATTTTTTCATTGGCGTTTAAAGTAGCATTAAATTGTTCATTATTTCTAGTAGAAACTGATGATTGAATTTTTAAATTATTTCCTTTTAAATATTTAGTTATTCCAACTGTAATTGCATCTTGATTGGATAATAAAGAAGAAGCTTTATTAAATTCTTTAGTTAATTTTTCATATTTAAAATCCAGTGAAAGTCCTGATTTAGAAACGTAACCACCTTGAATATTATAGCCATTTCCTAAAGCCAAATAGTTACTAATTTCTGTCATAAATAACGGTACAGTAGCCGTAGAATTTATAAAAGTGCCCTCAAGAGATAAAGCGGATGAACTTACATATTCTCCTAAAAATGAAAATCCTTTATATTTAATTAGAATATCACCATATGATTTTCTATAATCTGGTAATTTTTGCTTGAAATTACTATCGTAAAATACAAAATCACCGTGGCCTTCTCCCACTTTATTACTGGCTCCGTTGTTATAACTAAAAGCCGCTCCTGCAAGAATTTTTATTTTGTCTTCGTGCAATAAATCTGCAATATAACCGTCGTTACCTGGTTTGAAATTACCTAATGGAAGAAAATCGATTCGTCCGCCATATTTTAATCCTCCTTTATCTACATCAATTGAATTGGCTCCAAAAGAATTAACTCCATCGCCAGAGGTAATAGCAAGTTTTGGCTTAACTATGAAAGATTTGTTTCCCAATTGTGTTTCAAAAAAAACACCAAATTCTCGTCCAGTGTTACTGAATTCGGAACTAAAAATTCCACGATCTACAAATTGAAGTTTGTCTTCATAATATGTCATTTCTCTATTATTAGTGAAGGTTTGCTTTTGCCCAAAACTAATTTTCATTTTTGAAGTCGGGGAGTAAGCCACCCAAGCATCCAAAAGCGGTTTTCCATTACTGAAATTATTTTGCAATAGAAAGGATACTTTTTCTTTGTACATACTTCCAGAAATAGACAAATAGGCATTTCTAGCATTCATGTAAGTGCTAGCATCAGCTCCATCTGTTTTTTCATATTTATAGGCTCCTTGAATAAATCCACTAATGCTGAATTTATAGTCGCCATCATTAACATTAAAACCTAATCCGTCACCTAACTGGAATTCTTTTGATTCCGTTTTAATTTCTACTTGAGCAAAGCCCGTAAATCCTATTAATATAATTATAGCAGTAACAATAGTATTTAATTTCATCTTATTATTATATTTTTTCATTGGTTAAGTATCTATAAATTGGTAATTCTTGATTTTTTATAACTTTTAGCGTTTCAAATTTTACAAACCCATTTTCGCTTTCTGGCTCTAATACCTCAGTTGCCATCTTCGCATTTTTTTGATCCAAATAGACAATAAATGTTCCTTTCGGGAAAGACTTTTCTGTTTCAGAAAGGCTTGTTTCGGCTTTTTGAGCATTGTATCCCTCTTCCTCATCTGGATTGATACGAATAGAGGTAACCGTATACGATTCTACTTTTATTTTTTTACCCTCAGCGAGTTCTTCTACTTTTAATCCAAGAATTATTAATTTATCAACTAGAATTTTTTGTTCTGGAAGAATTAAATAAGCAGTAGGTCTTTTTCTTTCTAAAACAGGAGTACATTTAATTGCATTATTTACTTTTACATCCAAAGAGATTTCGGAATTGTCTTTTAAACTAATTGCCCTAATGGTTTGCATTTCTTGTGGCTTATTGGCTACTACTACTAAATTCTCCGGTTTTGAATTATTAGAGATTTTCAATACTTCTTTGATGTTAGAAACGTCGTCAAAAACAGTTTTAAGAAAAGACGTTGCAATTAAAAAAGTAGTATTTATTCTTCTTTTAAAAGAGGTTTTTTGAAGGTTTACCCCTCGAATTTCAATTAGCGACGAAATACAATTGGTCAAAGCATACGAAGTAGTACTCGATCTAGCTTCGGTTGTACATTGATTAAAGTGTACTTCATTATTTTGTTTGACACTTGCGATGTAATCTCTAAAAATGAAATTATTGGATTCCAATACTTTTTTGGCATTACCCACAAAAATATTCTTCGTATAATCTCTTAAATTTTGAGGCAGATTCAAGTTGCCTGAATACATAAACATAGCATCATAAATGGAACAAATTCCGTCTGTTCCTAACAATCCGAATTCTTTTCTGAATGGACGGTATTCATGAAAATCAACTGCTACTTCTGCACCAAAATCACTAAATGCTTTTTTCAAGAAATTACTTTCTTTACACATCAATTTCACTTGATCTCTATTTAAATCCAATCCATTAGCAGCATATCGATCGAGTTTTTCATAACCGTCAATATTCGCCATGGGAACAATTGAAAGAGTAATTTTATCTAATAAATAAGCGTAATTTGGGTCGTTAAGTACTTTATCTAATAAAAATAACATCGTTTCAGTTCCGGCAGGTTCATCGCCATGAAGTCCGCCTTGAAACCATACTTTTACTTTTTCTTTTCCATTGTCTTTATTCAAAACTACCATTGGAATTTTCTTATTTTTTTGGCTTTCACCAATAAAGGAAAGAGTAATTTCTTGAGGGTGTTCGGCAACTAATTTATTTAGATATGCCATCATATCGTCATAATTCGTGAACCCTTTTTTAGAGAATGAAGGTGTATGAATATCCAATTCGGAATCTGGAAAAAACTTTTTCGTTATTTCGTCATTTTGCGGATTGAATTGCCCGAATATTGGAAATACAATCAGATTTAAAAAAACCAGTAATTTGATTTTATTTATCATACTATTAAAATGAAATAGTTGTAATTAATCGGGTAATAAATTCATTGCCTCTTATTAAATTCCCATTGATATCATTCGATCCGGTTTTGGCATTGATATAGGTGCAATCCAGTTGAATTTTAGCCCCATAATTTCGCGCTAAGTATTTAGTAATTCCAAGGGTATAATAGTTAGAACGATTATAAAAGGTTCCGTTATTTAAAAATGAATTTGTTTGAGGTTTCATATGGGCAATTCTTCCATCTATTGAGAAAAGGTTTTTGAAAACGTAGCCACTTTGAAGGTTATAACCCTCACCAACCATCATTCTTCCTTTAATATAGCTGTCAACATCCTGAATTCCGTTTACAGTAAAGACTGTAGAAGTTGTTCCGTCCACCCGAACCCTTTGAGTAATTCCGCTTGGAACTCTTGCAGAAGCATTTATATATTCTCCTAATAGCGAAAAACCTCTGTATTTAAACAAAAAATCTACACCATATTTCACATAATCCGGTAACAATTCCTTGTTCAGATTGTCTAAATATAATATAGTTCCACTTTCACTTCCTCGTCTATCGCTAATTCCAACATTGTAACTATAGTTGGTTCCTATTACAAATTTTGGAGTTAATTCTCTTTCTATGTCTGCTTGACGGTATTGCCCAAAATTATTAAACAACCCAAAAGGTAAATAATCAATTCGCCCACCATATTTTAATCCCCCATGGTCTTTTCCGAAAACATTAATTCCGTCTCCATTGGTTATGGCAATTTCTGGTTTTATATAGGATTGCTTTGATATTTTATAGGTAGATTCAGCAAAAATTCCAAATTCACGAACCGAGGCAAAAGCGGCAGATATTGGACTTCTTTCCACTAGTTGTAGCGTTGTAGAACGCATTCCAAGTTCGCGATTGTCTGTAGCAGTTGCTTTTTGTCCAAAACTTAATTTGATTCGTTTGGTTACGTCATACGCAACCCAAGCATCAAAAACTAAGCTTCCAATAGATGCATCGCTCTCGCCTCCGCCAGTTAAATCGAGTTGTAAGCGATACGATATTTTATCTTTTTTTGAATTTCCTGAAAAATTCAAACGAGCCCTTCTCAATCTCATTCTATTGTATAATGAGGAATCATCGTTGTCTAGATATTTTTTGCTTTCGGTAATGGGCTGAAGATATCCTGAAATTTCCATTTTATAGTTATTGTCTTTTCCTGAAAATTCCAATCCCTCTCCAAATTTATATTTGTTAAGAACAATTACTTGTGCATTTGAATATTCTACAACCAAAAGCAGTAAAAAGCTTAAAGTTAGTATCCTTTTTAGATTCTTCATTTTTGTTTCTAACTTTATCAAATTAATTTCTAAGATTCCATACTGTTGTAACTCTAATAGCATCCACAAGCATATCTTGATTACCATCAAATTGTCTCAAACAAACCACAACAGATTTAATATCTGCAGCGCTTGCCAAATATAATGGTTCAATAAAAGCTTGTGTTGGCTCAGTCGCAAAATTATCGGTTTCTGAGAAAACATAAAGTGATACAGAATCATTATTAATTCCAACAATACTATTGTATTTTAATACAACAAGATAATTTTGGTCATAATTTAAATTATTAGTGGTGTTTGTTTGTTGCGGACTTGTAGCAGAAAAACTAAGACCTAAATTATATTGAGTCAAATTGTTTAAAATGGGCTTTGAAAATATTTGACCCCTAAATGTTGATGATGATCCCGAAACAAATGGAAGACTAGAGGTATGTAAAAAATAGCTTGTAGGAGGAGTAAGTGCTACACTAACAGGAGCTTTAATTTTAACCACAAATGAAATGTAAATCGGAGTTCCTTCTGATTGTTCTAAAAATTGTTTATTGCTATCGGCTCCATTAGCATCTAAAATAGCTGCCAACCCTAATCCATCACCATAATAATTAGCAAAAGACAAACTAGAAGAACTGGAAGTTTGTATTGGAAAAGTACTACCGCTGTGTATAGCCCATCCTGAACCAGGAATATCAGAAAGAATAGTTGATGCTGGATATTCAAAATTTTCTTGTAAAAGAGCCGCCGGAATATTTGCTGTTACTGTAAATGTAGCCGTTGCAGTCGCTGAAGCAAAAGTGCCAAATGAAGCTTGGGTAGCAGTGATAGTAGAGGTTCCAGCACCTACAACGGTAATTGTTGAGCCGCTAATTGTGGCTACAGAAGTAGTACTGCTTGTATAGGAGAATGCACCACCACTATTTGAAGTTGGCGGTGTTATTTGAAAAGGAACACTTCCCATCATTTTAGCTGGAACATTGAATGCGCCAATTGTTGGTGGTTCCAATTGAGAAACAGTGAATGTTGCTGTAACAGATCTTGAACCATAACCAGCATCTGCAGCTTGAGTAGCTGTTATTGTGGTGGTTCCAATTCCAACAACCGTTACAGTTGAACCACTTATTGTTGCAATTGAAGGATCCGCAGAGGTGTAAGTAAATGCACCGGCACTATTCGATGTAGGTGGAGTTAATAAAAAAGGAACACTTCCCAATCGTTTTGCAGGGACAGAAAAAGTTCCTTGTGTGGGTGGAAATGGACTTACATCTTCAGTCGTACATGATAAAATGCATGATAGTAAAAATAACACAGAAAATGTTAATGAATATTTGTAATATAGTTTCATTATAAATTGGGTTTTGGATAGTTATTATATATTTTTTAAATTTATATTGTATAATTTAAACAATAATAAAATTGTGTATTTATTGTCTTAAGATAATTAGAAAAAACAAATATATATATAATTAATTAACATTTAATAATTTATTGTAATCTTGTAAATTAATTATAAAATAATCAAGTTTTATTTTAAATTTTCATTATGAAAAATTATTTCATTAAAACGTTACTATTTTTTGTTTTACTTATTCTTTCTTGTTCAAAAGATAATACTGCTACAAATTCCACCAATCAATTAAGTTCGGGGGCAAATCAATTTGTGTTTACCTATTCTGGGTTGCCTCAAAAACCCATCAATGTTTTTTATAATATTCCAAGTGGAAATCGAGCAAATATGCCAATAGTAATTGTTTTTCATGGCGATGAAAGAAATGCAAGCGATTACCGTGACATATGGATAAATGCTTCAAATCAATGTGGATTTATGGTATTTGCACCCGAATTTAATAGTGTCGATTTTCCCGGCGGAAGCTCTTATATCATCGGAAATGTCTATCAAGACGGAAATTTTCCCACCACACAAACTCTAAATAACGAAAGTGTTTGGACTTTTTCTATGATTGAACCTCTATTTGATTTTATTAAAGTCAATTCAGGGAGTGCTGCACTTACTTATGATATGTTTGGTCATTCTGGTGGTGGTCAATTTGTGCATCGTTTTGTTTTGCTAAAACCAAATGCGAGATTCAACAAAGCCGTTGCTGCAAATAGTGGTTGGTATACCGTACCTGATGGTGTTGCCAATTTTCCATATGGAATTATGAATTCCCCAATCACTACTACTAGTCCAAACACTTATTTTAGCAAAAAATTATATATTACCGTTGGGGCATTGGATAACAATGGTTCCGACCCATCACTTCGCCACAATACAGAAAGTGATTTACAGGGATTAAACAGACTTGCTCGTGCCAACTATTTCTTTTCTAAAAGTCAAATTTACGCCAACACTACTCAAGCAACATTCAATTGGCAATTCTATACCGTTGCCAATTCGGGTCATGACGCAGTTTTAATGTCGAATGATGCAATTAACCTACTTTTCCGTTAATTTATTAATAACAATAAAAGCGAATTAGGTTATAAAAGTTATTTCTGATTTTATTTTAACCTAATATTAGTTCATCATTATTTTGAATAAGTTATTTGCATATTTAAATTAAAATTAACATTTTTATATAACTATTAAATGACTTATAGCCATTTTAATAACTTATTACTATTTTTTTTAAAAATTTATCAATAAATTTTTCAAAACTAAATATAAATATTAGTTTTACAGACTATATCGTTTTCGCATTTTTAAAATTGACATCAACAAACCAAAAACAATTCATTATGAAATTAAATCTACTATCAAAAACAAAATCATCTAAATTGAGTTTTACTTTTAGCACGTTTATTTGTGCTATTTTATTCTTATTTTTTGGTAATGCCAATGCGCAAACCACAGTTCAAACCACTCTTTCGGCCCCAACAGCAGACAGCTATGGTTCGCAATGGGTTACTGGTACTGCATATAATGTTAATGACTTGGTCTACTTTACTGATAATACTGGTACCTCACCAGTAGTTAGGGTTTGGAAAGTAACAGTTGCCGGAACCTCCACTACAACAGCGCCAACGGGTACTGCTGATGTAATAGCAGGAGCAACATACGCTTATTTAGGAACTGTTACACAAGCAACTTCAACATGGACATGTCCTACAGGCGTAACTTCTATAGATGTTGAACTTTGGGGCGGTGGGGGAGCCGGAGGCTCAGCTTCAACGGCTTCAGCTACTTCTGGTACTCGTTTAGCCGGCGGTGGAGGAGCAGGTTCTTATGTTAAAAAAACACTCACCGTTGTACCCGGAACCGCTTATAATGTAACTGTTGGCGGTGGAGGATTTCCAGGCGCAACATCTCAAGCTTCCGGATATTTTGGACTCTGTGGTGGAAAATCTCAGTTTTCGGGCACAGGAATCACCACCTTAACCGCTAGTGGCGGAACGGGAGGTTCAGGAACAGGAAGTCTTAATCCAACTACTGCTCCAGGAGGAGTTTTAGGAGGGGTTTATGGGTATACTTACAGTGGGACTGGAACAAATTATTTAAAAACCATTACTCCTGTAACCATTACTGGAACTAGTGGTCAATTTGAAACAACTATGACCGGTGCTGCATTTTATGTGGGAGGTTCTATTGTAATTACTTCAACAAGTACAGGTGCTGGAACTATTAGTGGTTATGTAACTGGAAAAGTATATACAATTTCGGCTACAAATGGTAGTACAACGTTTACCTTAACGGATAATGGTGCTGCAATAACAACTACTACTGGATTAATAGCAGGATTGACTTTAAAAAATTATGCATACGGAATCATTACTGGCGGAGGAGGTTCCGGAGCAGTAGTGACTCAACCCACAGGATCTAATTTAGCCTATGTAGGAGCATTGAATCAAGGTTCTGGGTATACTTCTAGACCTACAGTAACCTATAGCAACGGAACCGGACATGTAGTTGAAGCATATGTTAACCCTAATATTAACTCAGCAGGAGACATTGTCACTCTGGGCTCAAATGGAAGTAATAGTACCACCACAGCCAGTGGTGCTGGTGGAGCAAATGCTCAAGGTTTAGCTGGAGGTGCCGCTGGAACAGGTACTGTTACCGGTGGGTATGTTGGAACAAATGGCGCTGCTGTTGGTTCTGGTGGTGGAGGTGGAATTTCATTTTCTACTGGTTCTGGAACATTCGCCTCAGCCAAAGGAGGTTCAGGCGCAAATGGTCAAATAATAATTACCTATACTGCTCCTATTACTACTTATGCCTATACTGGAACAGGCGACTTACACAATGTTTTAAATTGGGCAGATGCAAGTAACAACCGTCCTACTAATTTTACAACTGATTTTCAAATATTCAAAATTAATTCTAATGTAACTACAACTGCGGCTTGGACAGTATCAGGAGCTGCATCTAAAGTGGTAGTAGGAGATTCTAGTACTACGAATGTTTCTTTAACAATAGCAAGTGGTTTTGGAATTACCGGAACATTGGATGTTACTAATGGTAATAAAGTATATGATAGAAACTTGGTTGCAACTGAAATAACTACGACCACTCCGTCAACCTTTTCGTATGCTTTTGCTACGACTTATGGAACTCTAGCAGATACTTCAGAGGTTCATTATCAAAACAATGATATAAATAGTGCTTTATTAAAAACCGCTTTCAGCTATGGAAAATTATATGTTGATGGAACCGGATCTGGTAACGTATTTTTTAGTGGTTTGGGTACTACCAATCATAATGTTAGAACTTATTTTGAAGTAGCCGCAAATTCGATAGCTCAATTTTCTGAAACAAGTACTTATTATTTGTCTTTAAATTCAGGGGCTTCAGCTGTTATAAATGGTACAGTTAGAGTAGGAAAAGCAGTGGGGTTTGTATCTACTAATGTAGGAACTGCTGGATCAACTTTATGTGCCTTACAATTTCTCGGAGCGGAATCGTTAACCCTCGGAGCCAATAGTACAATAGAGTACAATAGAGCGGAAAGTGGAACAACACAAAACGTTACCCCAAGAACTGATTATAAGAATCTATTTTTAAGTGGTGCTAATAATAACAAATCCTTTGCTGGAGCCACAACGGTTAGTGGTACTTTAAAACTTAATATAACTGGAACAAGTACTATATCAGGCGCAGCAAATCTTACTTTAGGTAATGGTGCAACAATAACAAGAACGTCAGGAAGTTTAAACGCATCACCAATTTTTGGGACAACTACTAATGTTATTTATGATGGTACAACCGCAATAACAACATCATTTGAGTTGCCAGCATTGGGACTAAATAACGTGACAATAAATAATGCCGCGGGAGTTACTTCAAGCGGATCAAATACTATAAATGGTGTGCTGAATTTTATATCTGGCAAACTAATTACAGGAAATAATTTTGTAACAATTGGAACATCAGGAAGTATTACAGGAGCTGGAACAGGATGGGTTGTTGGAAATTTAATCAAACAAACGGCTTCAAATGCAAGTCCGTCGTTTAACTTTGCTATTGGAGATACAGCCAATTATACTCCAATATCGTTGACCTTTAATGGAAATAATACAGCGGCAACTACAGGAAATATTTCTGCTTCAACTACAGTAGGTGATCATCCTCAAGTTGCTTCATCAGGCTTAGACAATGCCAATAGTGTTAACAGAACTTGGACATTATTAAATAACGGTGTAACAGGTTTCACAGATTATAGTGCAACATTAAATTATGCTGCTGCTGATAACGATGCGTCATCGACACCAGCAAATTATGTTGTTCGTAAATATGATGGATCCTCTTGGTTTGCTCCAGCAACAGTTGCAACTCCAACAGCTTCTTCAGCTACAGCAAATGGATTTGTTGATTTTGGTGATTTTGCAGTGGGAACTTCTACGGGATCTCCTACAGTTTCACTTCAACCACTTGCAAGTGCTATTTGTGGTGGTACTGATACTTCGTTTACTGCATCAGCAGCAACGAGCGCTTTAACAACTTCAACTAAATGGCAAAGAAGTACTAACGGAACAGTTTGGTCTGATATTACTTCAAACATAGACGCAGGAACAACTTACAGTAATTTTACCACTGGAACGTTAACTCTAACAGGTTCAGCTGCAGGTTTAAATAATTATCAATATAGAGCAGTTTTTACTTCTATCAACGGAAGCACTAACTCAAATGCAGTTACTTTAACTGTTAATACAACAGCAGCTCCAACGGCGTCGGCACAATCGTTCTGTAACTCAGGAACGGTGGCTGGATTAACAGCAACTGGTTCTGGATTACAATGGTTTTCAGGCGCTACAGGAGGAACGGCTTTAGCAACAACTACAGCAATAGTAACAGGAAACTACTTTGTTTCTCAAACACTAAATGCTTGTGAAGGACCAAGAACTTCAGTTGCAGTAACTATAAATACTACAGCAGCACCAACAGGTGCAGCAACACAATCGTTGTCTTCATTATTAACTATTAGTTCAATTGTGGTAACAGGTACTAATGTGGTTTGGTATGCTAGTAGCGCTAATGCTGCCGCAGGAACCAATCCTTTACCAAGTACAACTCCGTTGACAAATACTACTTATTATGCCACTCAAACAGTTGGTGGTTGTACAAGTACAATAAGTTTAGCGGTAACCATTACTACATTGGCAAACCAAAATTTTGAATTGGATAGTATTAAATTATTTCCTAATCCTTCAACTAGTAATTTTGTAACAATCACTTCTTCTATTCATGAAGATATTGATGTTGTAGTATATGATATTTTTGGAAAACATATTTTAACTCAAAAAGTAATTTACAATACATTAGATGTTTCAGATTTACATTCAGGAATGTACCTATTAAAAATTTCTCAAAAAGAAAAAACAACTATCAAAAAGTTGATAATAAAATAATTATTATAAGCATCCTTTTTTATAAAAAAGGATGCTTTTTTTTATAAGTAAATTATATAGTTTTGAAAATAAAAAAATCGTCAATAACACGGATTGTTTCACTTATACTTTTTTTTGGATTAACTCAAAGTGATTACGCTCAGCAATCGGTATCTTTTAACTCACCAGTAAATACTAGAACTAAGCCAATTGAATTGCAAATAAAAAAAACATACGAATTAGAAAAAGCGGGTGTTTTTGCTAGTAATGAATTTGATGGGGCGAGATTAAGTGACTTTGTACTAGAAAATGACAGTACTGCTATCGTAATAATTAAACCAGAAAACTCCCCTATTAACAATAGTGGTTACTATGCTTTCAAAACTTGGTCAAGTTCTCCAAAACCTTTTTATTTTACCTTTCAATATCCTAAGGACTATAAACACAGGTACATCCCAAAACTGAAGATAAATAATAATTGGACTGCTATTGAGCCTACTTTTATTTATAAAAAAGACAGTATTGTTACCATTAAACTGAATCTAAGTAAGGAACCCATTTTGGTTGCGGCTCAAGAAATCCAATCTTCAACAGATGTGAAAAATTGGTACACGAGTGTGGTTTCAGGAAAAGAATATGTAACTGTTAAAAGTGCGGGAAATTCTGCACTTGGTAAAAATATTCCTGTATTAGATATCTATAAAGGAGACAAAAAAAATAAAAAAATTATTGTTTTACTCACGCGCCAGCATCCACCAGAAACTACTGGTTATTATGCTTTTCAAAGTTTTTTAGAAACAATCCTAGACGATTCAGAACTGTCGGATGTTTTTTTAAAAACCTACCGTATTATTGCTTTTCCAATAGCAAATCCTGATGGTGTTGACCTTGGGCATTGGCGACATAATTATGGCGGAATTGATTTAAACAGAGATTGGTCCGTTTACAACCAACCTGAAATTAAGCAAATAGTAAAATTCATTAATAGCGCTTCTGAAGATGATGAAGGCGATATTATTCTGGGTTTGGATTTCCATTCCACTACTAAAGATGTTTTTTATACCAATAAAAAAAGAGACAATACTTCAATGCCCAATTTCATTGATTATTGGTTTGCCGGATTAGAACGAAATATTCCAGGTTATAAAGTAAATGAATCTTCAGGGAACAGTCAAGAACCTGTTTCTAAAGGATGGTTTTTATATGGCCACAATGCCGTTGGAATAACCTACGAAATTGGCGATGCTACTCCCAAAGAAGACATTGTAATTAGAGGGCAAGTTTCTGCCAAGGAAATGATGAAAATATTAGTGTATATAATTAAACCATAAATTAAATTACCATCCATAAATTATTAACCCAAAATTAAATTAAAATGAATAAAAAATTGATTTTAACATTGTGCTTAACACTACTTTTTTGTGGCATCTCGATAGCGCAACAAAAAACAATAACAGGAACGGTCAACGATCGCGTTGGTCCTTTGCCTGGAGCATCAGTTCTAGAAAAGGGAACTAATAATGGAACTACTACAGATTTCAATGGCGCTTTTAGTTTGAAAGTTGCTAATGAAGAGGCAATTATTATCATAAATTTTATAGGATTTGCACCTCAAGAAATTGCTGTTAAAGATAAAATAAAACTAAATATAGTTTTAGAAGAAAGTGCGCTAGCGCTAAACGAAGTCGTAGTCAATTCATTAGGATTGGAAGTAAATAAAAGAACGTTAGGATCCACTTATACTAAAGTCACGGCAGATCAATTAACCAATTCGGGTGAAACAAGCGTAATTAATTCTTTGCAAGGAAAAGCTTCCGGTGTTAGAATTGCAAGAGCAAATGGTGATCCTGGTGCGGGTTCAAACATACAAATTAGAGGGGCAAATACGATTAATGGAAATACGCAGCCATTGGTTATATTGGATGGTGTACCCATTAGTAATGACAATTTATATGGAAATAGTAGTAACGTTTCTGGAACATCCCAACAATCAAGATTGAATGATATTAATGAAGATGATATTGAATCGATTACAGTTCTAAAAGGAGCATCGGCAGCAGCAGTTTGGGGTTCTGAAGCAGCTAATGGTGTTTTGGTGATTACCACAAAAAAAGGTAAAAAAACAGGAAAAATTAATGTAGAATTTAAATCTACGGTGTCATTTGACAAAATAGCACAGTTGCATCCGCTTCAATCCAATTATGGACAAGGAACAGGTGGTGTTTCTGCCGACTTAAGTAATATTACGACTAACACAATTCCAGTTGGATCATGGGGAGATAGAATTTCTACAAGATCAGGTGCTGCAGATGACTATTTTACCAGAGCCGAAAAAGGGTATTTTATTGGGGAAGATGGATTGGAATATTTATTGATAAAAACTAAAAATTCTAGAAATACTTATATCGATGAAAATCAAAGCAAAGTATTTCAAAATGCAACGTCTGTTAAAAATAATTTAAGTTTTGGAAATGCAAATGAAGATGGAAACTACCGCGTTAGTTTTGGAAGTATTGACCAAAAAGGTTTTATCAATGAAAGTGATTATAAAAAAACAAATATTGGTTTTAACGGGAAGTATATTTTTAATCCAAAAATGAGCATAACTACGAAGTTGGATTATGCACACACCGAATCCAATAGAATCCAACAAAACTCTAGTATTGCGGGTTTGTTATTAGGTTTGTTGAGAAACGCCCCCGATTTTGATATTTCACAATATGTTGGAGATTATTACAGCCCTACAGGTCAGTTATACCCAAAAAGACAACGTTCTTATAGAAACCCAATTGGGGAGTTTGCAAATCCGGGGTACAATAATCCGTTATGGACTTTATACAAACAAAAAGCACCTAATTTGGTCGATCGATTTATTTTTTCTACCGATTTGAATTATAAAGCAAATCAATGGTTGTCTTTGAAATTCAGAGGAAGCTATGATACTTATAATGACGAAAGGCGTTATTTTTCGCCTGTAAATTCGGCTAGTTTTACTGCGGGTTCGTTTAGATTGGATAATATAAACAACAAAATATTAAATTTTGATGTAATTGCCCAAACCAAGACATTCAGTTTGTCACAAACTATAAATGGAAACTTTATTTTGGGTTATAATTTTAATGATCGAGATAGAAAAAGTGTTTACAATGAAGGAACTAACTTTCTGATAAACAGCATGGCTCAAACCTTTGCTAATGTTTCACAATTGGACCCTACAGTTAATTTAACTAGGAAAATTGCTTCTTATAGAACCTATGTTACTTCTTCTTTTGATTACAAAAAGCAACTTTTCCTTAATACATCTGTTGCGTTAGAAAAAGCATCGAGCATGTTAGGGTCTTTTATATATCCTTCTATTGATGCCTCTTGGGTATTTTCAGATTTGAAATTTTTTGAAAACAATAAAATACTAAGTTCTGGGAAAATCAGAACGGGTGTAGGACAAGTTGGAGTAAAGCCAAACCCTCATGAATTCCAAACCACCTATCAAACACCAACGTATTCAGATTACGATGATCCTTTAAATTTATTCCTTTTTGGAGGTGGCTTTAGCTACAACAGTAACTTGGGAAACAGAAATTTAAAACCTGAAATCAAAACTGAATATGAATTGGGAGCCGATTTGAAATTCTTCAATAACCGTTTGACTTTAAGTGGTACCTATTACTATAATACGATAGTCAATGTATTGCTAGACATTCCATTAACTCCAAGTACTGGCGCAAATTATATTTATGGAAATGGTGGGGCATTGAAAAATAAAGGTTTAGAATTTGATTTTGACTTGCAATTATTAAAATCTAAAAAAGGGCTAAATGCTGCTATTTATGGCAATTATAATAATAATAAAAATGAAGTAACCGATATTCAAGGGGCAACTTCGCTTGCGTTGACCAGTGAAGCAATTAGTTCTAGAGCAGTAGTTGGTCACCAATTGGGTACTCTTTGGGGCACTAGAGCCTTACGAAATGCGGATGGAACTTTCAACTTAGATGCCAACGGATTTCCACAATTAGATTCTGAACAAGGAATAATAGGAGACCCAAATCCAGATTGGCGTGGAGCGTTTGGTTTTAAAGCGGATTACAAAGGTTTTTTTGGAAATATTATGTTTGAAACCTCTCAAGGAGGTGATTTTGCGGAACGTACCCGTTTCATTTTGGGGAGTTTTGGTACTTCTGAAGAAGTGGGTAACGATGTTATTCCTTCAACAAACATTAGAGACCGTGCGGGAGTTCTTCATCTAGCTGGAGTTCCTGTACGTGGAAACATTAGAGATTTTGGAGCAGGTCCAGTTTTATTAAATGAAGCCTACTATACCACTATTGGTGGTGGTTTAGGAGCTTCGGTTATTAATGAATTTGCTATAAACAATAATGCTTCTTGGACTCGTTTAAGCGAACTTACTCTTGGATATACATTAAATTCTAAGGGTTTCAAGAAGAAAACAAAATTAGCCTCAGCAACATTTACTCTAACAGGGAGAAATTTAGCTATTTGGACTAATTTATTGGGAGTAGATCCTCAGACCAATCAAACTGGTGTTGGCAATGGTTTTGGAATTGATTATTTTACAAATCCGGCATCAAAAACGTACTTATTCACATTACAAATTAAATATTAAGAGTTATGAAAACTAAATTAATTACTGGAATAATAACACTATTTTTAGTGCTTTCATGCGATAGTTCATTTGAAGATTTGAACAACAATCAAAACAGCATCACAACGGATGAGGTTATACCCCCTACATTATTGATAAAAGGAACTATGTTGGCTAATGTAGCTATCAATCAGAGTCATTTACAAAGAATTGCAGGGATGTGGACCGGTCAATATAGAGGTGAAATTTCATTGTACCTTGGAATATACAATTATGATATTTCATCCCAAGAATCAACCAGCGCTTGGAGCTATTTGTATAATGGTATGTTAAAACAGTTTAGCGAAATAAATAAATATTATGCTATAAATGGAACCGACACCGAAGGACAATTAATTAAAGGGATTTGTAAAGTACTTGAGGCGAATGCTGTGGGAACCGCTACTTCTATATGGGGAGATATTCCATATTCTGAAGCCGTAAATCCAGCAATTAGTGATCCAGCATTTGATAGACAATTGACTATCTATAACGCTTTGCAAACAAAATTAGACGAAGCAATAGTATTGCTTAGCGATCCAACTACTAAAAATACGCTCGCAGAAGATATCTTTTTTGCAGGAAATAAAGACAAATGGAAAAAAACAGCCTACACGTTAAAAGCAAGATATTATCTAGAAACCAGACAATATGCTTTGGCTTATGCAGCAGCTTTAAATGGAATTTCTGATTACGCAGGAACCATGAAATTCACACCACCTTCAACAGGATTAACAGGTGCAGAAAATCTTTTATACCGATTTATGATAGGAACTAGAGTTGGTTATTTAACCGTAAACAATACTTTTTGTAGAAATTTATTAGATACCCAAACCAGTTTTCCAACAATTTCTAGAAGAAACGCTAAAACAAATGAGCAAGCCAGAAGAAATCACCTAAATGCGGGTTCGATTACTGGAACTGGAACTACAACAATTATCAATGGTGAATTTAAACCGATGGATTTGGTAACGTACCAAGAAAATTTATTAATATTGGCCGAAACAGGAACCAGAACCGTAAGTTTTACAGAAGGATTGCTTCAACTTAATAAAGTGCGTACCTTCCTGGCATCTGCCGATTCTTTTGATAAAAGAGCTGCAACGGATGTAAAACTATATACTGCCTATGTCGCCACTGATTTTGCTAATGGAGGATTGGAAAATTTAGATAATATTAATAGCGCAAGAGCCTTGTTAAGAGAAATTATTGAAGAGCGATATGTGACTGGATTTGGAACCTTTATGTCTTGGAACGATGCAAGAAGGTTGCGAAAAAATGAGTATGATATTGCGGTAAAAATTCCACTTAACAATACCACAGCTACACTGCATCCCGAACGATTTTTAATTTCTCAAGACGAAATTAATACCAATTCGAATGCTCCAACAGGACTTACCATTTTTACCCCAACACAATTAAATGAATAAAAATTGATTTTATGATTAGAGAAAAGGTTGTTTAAGAATTCTTGGCAACCTTTTTTTTAAGTTAAAAAACAAATAAATATGAAAATCCATTCGTTATTTCTTGTGTTATTTTTATTTGTAATCCTATCGTGCGCTTCCAAGAAAAAAGTTGAAGCCGATTTAATCATTAAAAACGGATCTCTTTATAATGGTTATGATACAATTCCTGAAAAAGTTTCAATAGCGATCAAAGGAGATAAAATTATTTTTATAGGAAATGAAAAGTGGGTTCGATTAAAATCCGATAAAACAATTGATGCCAACGGACTCCTTGTCTGCCCGGGATTCATTGATCCGCACACTCATTCTGACAAAGATTTAATTAGGTCAAGTACCTCTCATAATTTGCCTTTTTTAATGCAAGGGGTTACTACCGTGATTGTTGGAAATGATGGTGAAAGTTATTTTCCAACCATAAAATATAAGGACGTTTTTGAAAAAAATGGTTTAGGTACCAACGTAGTTTTACTAGCGGGTCATGGAACTTTACGACAAGAAGTAATTGGAAATAGCAAAATCAAAGCCACTCCCGACCAAGTAAAATCAATGCAAAATTTACTTCAAAAAGAATTAGATGCTGGTGCATTTGGTTTGTCAACAGGATTGTTTTATTCTCCAGGGAGCTACGCCGATACACAAGAAGTAATAGATTTGGCAACGGTTGTAGCTAAAAATGGGGGTATTTACGACACCCATTTACGAGATGAAAGTTCTTATTCTATTGGTTTAATTCCTTCAATTCAAGAAGCTATAGAAATTGGAAAACAAGCAAAATTACCAATTCATATATCTCACATAAAATGTTTGGGCGTCGGTGTTTGGAATGAAAGTGAAGCCATAATTAAATTGATAGAAAAAAGTCGATCCGAAGGAATTGATATTACCGCCAATCAATATCCTTATGATGCCTCTGCGACTGGACTTAAAGCTGCAGTTGTTCCTAGATGGGCTGAAAGTGGCGGAAATGATTCCCTTTTTGTCAGGTATAAAAACCCTTTATTGAAAATAAAAATCCTAGAGGAAACGAAAGAAAATATTGCCCTAAGAGGCGGTCCTGAAAAACTTCTAATTGTAAAATCAGAAGGGAATGCTTATGATGGTAAAAACGTTGCAGAAATTGCTTCAATTTTACAATTATCTCCTGAGGAAACCGTTTTCAAAATTTTAGAAAAAGGATATGCTAGGGTTGCCTCTTTTAATATGAATGAAAAAGACATACTCAATTTTATGAAGCAGTCCTGGGTTGTAACAGGATCCGATGGTAACGAAGGACATCCGAGAAAATACGGTTCGTTTCCAAAAAAATACAATAAATATGTAAAAGAAGACGCCATAATTTCTGTAGCAAAATTCATCAACGGAAGTTCCTCTGAAACCGCATCGATATTTAAAATTCCAAATCGAGGAAAAATCAAAGAGGGCTATTTTGCAGATGTCATCATTTTTGACCCCAAAACTTTTAAGGACAAAGCCAATTATACTGATGCAACGCTTTATGCTGAAGGATTAAAATACAGCATAATTAATGGCGTTTTAGTTATTGATAATGGTAATTATAACACAAAGCGACCTGGAAAGGTTTTAATAAAATAAGATATTCAATTAAAATTAAGCACTCATGCAAATGAAAAAAATACTATTTCTATTCTTCTATTTGTTTCTTTCACAGACACAATGTTTTTCTCAAACATTGTACGGCACAAATAATTATGTTGAGTATCAAGTTGGAAATTTACCCATTGTAATATCAGTGCCTCATGGTGGCGATTTGACCCCTACTTCAATTCCAACAAGAATTTGTAATAATCCCGAAACAGTTACTGATTCCTTCACAATTGAAACAGCCGAACAAATAAAAGCCGCTCTTTTTTCGGCTACAGGTTGTTATCCCCATGTTATTATTTGTAATTTAAAAAGAACTAAATTAGATTGTAATAGAAATTTAGCAGATGGTGCCTGCGATAATTCACCAGCAATGACCGCGTGGAACGAGTACCATAATTTTATAACAATGGCCCAAAATACTGCCAATTCGCAGTACAATAATAAAATACTTTTTGTAGATCTTCATGGTCACGGCCATACCATTCAACGTATAGAATTAGGCTACTTATTAAGCGCTAGTGACCTTGAACTTTCCGAAACGACGCTAAATTCTACAGCATATATTAATCAAAGTTCGATTAAAAATTTAGTATTAAATAATAGAAATAATTATACCCACACCCAATTATTACGGGGACCAAGTTCGTTTGGAACATTGCTAACGAATATAGGATTTCCTGCGGTTCCGAGTCAGCAAATTCCGTATCCTGGTGCAACAGCAAGTTATTTTAGTGGTGGTTATACCACTGCAAGACATACTTGTTTTGATCCTACGATTACTACTAATGGATTTCAAATGGAATTGAATTACGATGGGGTTAGAAATAGCAATTCAAACAGAATCCTTTTTGCCGATAAATTCAAAAATGCAGTTCTAGAGTATTTAAACACCCACACAAATGTGGTTTTAGGAAGTTGTGCCTCTCTTGCAATAGATGAAAATAAGGAATCAGAATTAATTATTTATCCAAATCCAGTTAACGATTTATTTAATTTATCTTACATTCAAGAAATGAATGTAGTAAAAGTTTATAACCTAGTTGGCCAAGAATTGTTAAGTATAAAAGTTAATTCTAGCACCGCACAAATTGATATTTCAAATTTTGCAAATGGAACGTACTTCATTCAAGTAACAACCGAAACAGCAATGAAAACAGTTCGAGTTATCAAAAGATAATGATAATTAAATTAAATAAAAAAGTCTCGCAGAATTTCTAGGATTTTTTAGTAATCGATATTGATCTATCTTCAAATAAAATGTTGGATTTATTGAACATTTTATTGAGGAAATGGTTTAAAAATTCATGTTAAATTAGGTTAGTTTTTTCGTTTCAACTTATTTGATTAACTTTAGTTTGTTTTTTTTGTTACTAAAAAATTTCGATGCTTAATTGTTCTAATCTGTAACTATTAAATCTCTCTCGAAATTTATTTGATGCCAACACTAAAGTTTTTATTTAATATTAAACTATTTATTAAAAATTAAGTCTAAACAATATTGTAAAATGGATTATGGATAAATATACTCTTTGGTCTTTAAGACTTGGATATTCAGCTAAACAGGGAAAAGCGATTAAGGAAACAGGTATTAATAGTTTCTTAGATAATTCTTTTGCCCAACAGGTTAATTCAGAAACACCCGAATTTATTCAAAATAGTCCCAAATCATTTAAAGAATTACAATCACTTCGAAAAAAATTAAAATCTTCAAATCCCGAAGAAGCGAAAGCAATTTATAAAAAAGAACAGCAAACCTACTTAGATTTAAAATCGTGGTGGATTGGCAAAATGATGGATAATGAATTTCCACTTCGTGAAAAAATGACTTGCTTTTGGCACAACCATTATGTTTCTACTTATCAAAAAGTAAAAGTTAATAATTGGATTTTTCAGCACAATCAAATTCTTAGAGAAAATGCATTTGGAAATTTTAAATTGTTGACCAAGAAAATTATACAAACCAATGCGATGGTTTCTTATCTTGACAATACCGACAATAGAAAAGGTAATTTGAATGAAAATTTAAGTCGGGAGTTACTAGAACTTTTTACTCTTGGAATAGGAAACTACACGGAACAGGATGTAAAAAATGGTGCAAAAGGCTTAGCAGGATTAGGAATTGGAGAAGAAAGTGCGACTTACCGCAAGATTTTTGAAGATACAGAAAGCTTTTCTTATTTAGGGGAATCGGGTAATCTGAAAATCGACCAAATGGTTGATGTAATTTTCCAACATCCTAAAGTTCCTTATTTAATAACCGGAAAAATATTGAAATGGTTTATTTATGACAATCCAACTGAAGAATTAGTTCACTACTATGGAAGTTATTTCAAGGAAGTTAATTTTGAAATCAAACCGCTTTTAACTAAAATTTTCACAGAAGAATTCGCCAAAAACAATTCAGGCTCAAAAATAAAAAATCCATTGGAATATATTTTACAGTTAATTGACGAACTCAATATACCTGCTAAAAACGGAAAAGCGATAGCTTTTTTTATCAAAGACCAAGGAATGGATTTGTTTAATCAGCCCAATGTAAAAGGTTGGGATGGTGGTAATTCTTGGTTGACATCTCAAATTTTTTTACAACGAAACACGATTGTAGATGCACTTTGTAACGGAAAACCCTTTGGGCAAAAAAGACTAGAAAATGATGACAATAGTATGC
Organism: Flavobacterium sp.; assembly: GCA_029866065.1. Lineage (GTDB taxonomy): Bacteria > Bacteroidota > Bacteroidia > Flavobacteriales > Flavobacteriaceae > Flavobacterium. Next base: position 41,823 of record JARXAC010000008.1, on the reverse strand, counting down.
AAAATGATTCCCAAAAGTTATTGTTTTCTCCTAAACTAAATTGGAATAAGAATCAGAATAACAAACAAATTATTGCGGAACTCGGAAATCGTTTATTATTTCAAATCAGTGAAAATAACCAAAAAGATTTTGAAAAAATAGTAGCATATGATTTTGATAGTTCTACAGAAGGCTCCGACAATGCGGTGCTTCGGCTCTTTAATTATATGGCAAAATTACCTGAATTCCAACTCATATAAATTGAAATCAGATATTAATAAAGCAAAATTAGTATATAATGAACAGAAGACAATTTTTAACTCTTACAGGAACTTTTACTGGCGCAACGCTATTATTGCCTGATTTTTTACATGCCTTCGGATCTCAAAAGAATTTGGTTATTGGAGAGCAATGTTTGGTTTTCGTTCAATTAAACGGAGGAAATGACGGACTAAATACATATATACCTTTTGAAGACGCACTCTATTATGACTTGCGTCCAAAAATAGCACTTTCAAAGGAAGATGTCATTTCCTCTTCAAACGGTATGGCATTTCATCCCGCTTTAAAAGGATTTGCAACCATGCAGCAAAATGGTGATTTATCAATTATTCAAAATGTTGGATATCCTGAGCCTGTTCGTTCTCATTTTCGAAGTCAGGAAATTTGGCAAACAGCACCTACAAATCAGGAGTATTTAAATGATGGCTGGCTAGGTCGCTATCTTGATTTACAATGTAAGGAACACCAAGCAACTGCTGGAATTAACCTTGACAAAATTGACAATCTTGCGCTGAAAGGAATGGAACCGCACACCATTACTGTTAAGGATCCTTCTCGATTCAATGCTAAAAATAAGCAAGACAACGATACTAAATTATCGGATAATCCACAATTGGATTTTGTTCGAAAAGTAGCCAATTCGGTCGTTGAAAGCGCTGTTGACATACAAAATGCTTTAGCAAAATCTACTTCATCCGATGTGATTTATCCTAAAACAGAGTTGGCAAAAAACCTTGAATGGATTTCGAAATTGATTAAAGGCAATTTAAATTCAAAAGTGTATTACACTTCACTTGGTGGATTTGATACGCATGATAATCAATTAATCATTCACAAAAATAAATTATCCGATTTGAATGATGCTGTTTACAGCTTTTACCAAGATTTGAAAAAAAACAATCAGTTACAAAATGTTACCATAGTAGTTTTTTCAGAATTTGGACGTCGCGTAAAAGACAATGGAAGAGGAACGGACCACGGAACTGCAGCTCCAATGTTCATTATCGGGGGAAATAATCAAGGCAGGGTAATAGGTAAGAACCCAAATTTATCCGATTTAAATAATGGTGATTTAAAACATGAAATTGATTTTAGAAGCGTTTATGCATCACTTTTGCAAAATAAATTAAATTTTGATGCCACTAAAATTGGAATAAAAAATAAAGAACTAAAAGGATTGTTTTAATGCAATAGGTAAGGAGCATTTGACTTTATCATACCTGTCAAAATAGACATCAAACTTATTTTTTTGTAACCTCTTTAAATAAAAAAAAGACAAACTGAATTAGTTTGCCTTTTTTGGTTGTGGGCGATGAGGGGTTCGAACCCCCGACCCCCTCGGTGTAAACGAGGTGCTCTGAACCAGCTGAGCTAATCGCCCTAAATAGGAGTGCAAATATAAACCTCTTTTCGGTATTTGCAAACTATTTTTAAATAAATTACAATATTTCTGCTACCACAAAGTTGCTACCGCCAATGTAAATAAAATCGGTTATAACTGCATTTTCTTTGGCACTTGTATAAGCTTCTGAAACTGAATTGTATACTTTTCCGGTCAATCCAAATTCCTGAGATTTTTGTTCTAATATTTTTGCGTCTAGTCCACGTGGCATATTTGGTTTGCAAAAATAGTAAATGGCATTTTTCGGAAATAGCGGGAGGATTTCGTCTAAATCTTTGTCATTTACTACCCCAAAAACAAAATGCAAAGTGTCAAATTGCTCCGTTTTTAACTGATTAATTACAATTTCTAATCCGTGTTTGTTGTGCGCTGTATCGCAAATTGTTTTTGGCGCACTATTCAATTGCTGCCATCTTCCTTGAAGTCCCGTATTTTTTACAACGTTCAAAAAACCTTTTTTTATAGCTGCTTCAGAAACTTCAAATCCTGGAATTGAATTTAATATTCTTAAAGTTTGAACAGCCGTTTTCTTATTTGAAATTTGATAATTGCCTTTTAAATCGGAGGGGTAAACATCTGAAATTGTTTTCGAAGCAAAGTAAATTTCAGATTCCATTTTATTGGCTTTAGCTAAAAAAACGGGTTTCGTTTCAGCTATATATTCTCCAATAACCACTGGAATATCCTTTTTAATAATGCCTGCTTTTTCATTTGCAATAGCTTCAAGTGTATTTCCTAACAACTGAACGTGGTCTTTTCCAATATTGGTAATAACCGAAATCAATGGGGTTATAATATTGGTAGAATCCAATCGGCCGCCTAATCCCACTTCGATTATTGCAATATCTATCTTTTCTTTTTTGAAGTATTCGAATGCCAATCCAACGGTCATTTCAAAAAAACTCAATTTATTTTCTTTAAAGAAATTAATGTGTTTTTCAATAAATTCACAAACAAATTCCTCTGTAATTTCTCCCGAAACTTCGGGACTTATAATTTTTATGCGTTCTCGAAAATCTTTAAGATGTGGTGACGTATATAGTCCCACTTTGTAACCTGCTTCTTGTAAAACAGAAGCAAGTAGGTGAGAGGTTGACCCTTTTCCATTGGTTCCTGCAACGTGAATGAATTTTAAATCATTTTCAGGTTTTCCAAGATAATTGGATAGTAATATACTATTTGTCAAATCTGCTTTATAGGCTGATGCACCTTGTAGTTGGTACACGGGTAGTTGATTGAACATCCAATTTAAAGTTTCTTGATAGTTCATTAAATCTAGAAAAGTTTGATAATTTGAGAATTATTGACCCAATTTAAAATTGATAGTAATATATCCAATTTGGGTTTCTGGCGCATCTGGATCTGGTTGCCATTTATATGATTTTGCTGTAGCATATGCTGGCTCTAACAAACATTCGCTTGTATTATCGGTACCTTTAGTGTATTTAGCAGCTATAACGTTTCCATTTCTATTTACCTTAACTTGTACGACAACCGTGCCGTATTCATTGCATTTTTGAACTTGTTTGCTACTTGAGCTCAATTTTCTTCCATCCAATTTCCAGCTTCCTTTAACATTTCCAGCTCCGCTTCCGCTTCCTGTTCCGTAACCACTTCCAGAACCTAAGCCTTCGCCTGAACCATTACCGCCACCCGAACCAGTTCCACTTCCTCCACCGCCATTATACCCTTTTGAGTTGATGTCGCCATTTGATTTTCCTTTATTTCCGGCAGTTTTATCTTTTCCATCTCCTTCTTTATTGGAACCGTTTAATAAATTTGAAACGGCATCAGAAGCCGATTTTGAAGGCTTTGGTGTTGGTTTAACTACCGGTTTTTCTTCTGCTTTCTTTTCAATTTTAGTATTTGGTTTCTTCACTTCCACAACGGCTGGAGCTTCTTCATTTTCAGAAACGATAATTTCTTTTTCTTCGGTTGGAGTATCTTCAGCTTTATCAGTATCAGCCGTTACGACTTCCTTAGAATCAAAGTTATCTCCAGAACCAAATTCACTATCTCCAAAATTCACTGCGATTTCTCCACCGCCACCACCGCCTTCCATTTCAGGAAGAGGCAAGCTGTCGCTAAATTTTAAAAAGAAAAACAATAAAAAAAGCAAAACAAAACTTGTTGTTGTAATGATTAATGATTTTTTTTCTTGTTCGGTTTGAAATAGGTTCATTTTGTGAAATTGATTTATAAAGATAATATAATAATTAAAACGAAAAAGAAATCAAAAAATTGTTTTCTGATAGTCTACTAAATTAGACCAATTGTTTTAACGCAATTTCAAATGCTGTAGCACTAATATTAGTTTTTGAATTGTTTAACGAATGCGCTTTTGCAATAGCATTCTTAATTGTATTTGAAGTATCATTGAAAATGGATTCATCGGTCATTTGAACTTTTTTCTCCATAAAATAAGCAAATACTCTTGCCATTCCGCAGTTTGATATAAAGTCAGGAATCAAGCTAATTTTTTGATCTACTTGTTCCATAATTGAACCAAAGAAAATTTCTTTATCTGCAAATGGAACGTTGGCACCACAAGAAATGACTTCTAATCCTGAGGAGATCATATTGTCAATTTGTTGTTGAGTGACTAATCTTGAAGCAGCACATGGTGTGAAAATTTCAGCGCCAATTGTCCATATTTTTTGATTTATTTCTTCAAATGGAATCATATTATCTTGAACCAATTTGTTTCCATCCTTATTTAAAAATAAGGTTCTAATTTCTTCAAATGTGAATCCGTTTTCATTAATAAGACCGCCATCTCTATCGATAATTCCAATTACTTTTGCGCCCATTTCTGCCAAGTAAAAAGCAGCGGCCGAACCTACATTTCCAAAACCTTGAACAATCGCTTTTTTCCCTTTAACATCACCTCCGTAAATAGAATAGAAATGACGAACTGCTTCGGCAACGCCATAACCGGTAATCATGTCGGCAACGGTATATTTCCGAGTTACATCAGGTGAAAAAATAGGATTTTCAATCACCTTCACCACTCCTTGTCTCAATTGTCCAATTCTATTGATTTTATCCGCTTCTGATGGTTTGAAATGACCATTAAAAACACCTTCTTGAGGATGCCAAACCCCACATTCTTCTGTCATTGGAATTACCTCGTGAATTTCATCAACATTTAAATCGCCTCCAGTTCCATAATAACTTTTCAATAAAGGCGAAACTGCTTTATACCAACGCTGTAATACCCCTTTTTTTCTTGGGTCATTTGGGTCAAAATTAATTCCAGATTTTGCACCACCAATTGCAGGGCCAGAAACCGAAAATTTCACTTCCATAGTTTTGGCTAACGATAAAACTTCGTTCATATCTAACCCTTTCCTCATTCTTGTTCCACCACCAGCAGCGCCACCACGTAAGGAATTGATTACTGTCCAACCTTCCGCTTCCGTTTCTTGATCTTTCCAGTTAAAAATAATTTCAGGTTCTTTATTTTCGAATTTTTTTAGTAAATCTTTCATTGATTTTTTTTGTTTTTTAATATTGCAAATATAGGCAACTTTAAATTTTTATAGTATTATTATGGATTGTATATTTTTCCTGAACTATGGTCTTTGGAAGCTCCTGTTACACTACTTAACGTGTTGATTTCATCCTTTAATTTTAAAACCCCTAGTAATCCAAATATGAGTGCTTCCTTGAATTCAATAATTTTCTTTTCAGGAATTACTAATAAAGTTTCTTTTAAATAATATTGAATTCTACCAATTAAAAAATCATTATAAGCGCCACCACCGGAAATTAATAATTTGGTTTTTTTATTTGGTATTGCCAATTCAATTTGAATGGCAATATGTTCGGTAAATGTGGCTAATTTATCTTCTATTGAAATTTCATGACTTTCAATTATTGGCAAAACAATTTCTTTTACAAATTCAAATCCTAACGATTTAGGATAGGATAAGTTATAAAATTCCAATGCATTTAATTCTTTTAATAAGTCAGAATTTATTTTTCCGGAACTTGAAATAGTTCCTTTATCATCATATTCCAAACCTAATTTATTGGCATAAAAATTCAAAACAGTATTCACGGGAGAAATATCAAAAGCAATTCGGTTTGCATTTTCCTCAAAGGAAACATTTGAAAAACCACCTAAATTCAAACAATAATCAGCTTCTGAAAATAATAGTTGGTCGCCAATAGGAACTAAAGGCGCACCTTGACCACCTAATTCAATATCTTGAACTCTAAAATCACAAATAACTTTTTGGTTACAAATTGTAGCGATTTCTGGTAAATTTCCAATTTGTAATGTAAAACCATTTTTGGGTTGGTGTAAAATGGTATGTCCATGAGAACAAACGGCATCAATAGATTTAAGATGGTATTTTGAAATAAATTCAGAAATAGTATTTCCTAATAATAAGGTGTATTTTTTATTCAAATACAATAATTCTGATTCTGAAAATCCAACCGCAATTTTTAATTGCCCAATCCATTCTTGGCTGTAGCCAATAGTTTCAGATTCAAGTATTTGGAAATTCCATTTTCCATTTATTATCTCAAAATTAAGGTGTGCTATATCAATTCCGTCAAGCGAAGTGCCCGACATTACTCCAATTATGTTATATTTTTCATGAATCATCGGCTAAAATTAATAAATCATTTTGAGAATTTGATAATTTAGAAGTATATTTGTTTGCATTTTTTATATTAATCACAATTATTATTCCCTATTATGGATTTTAAACTTACAGAGGAGCATTTAATGATTCAACAAGCAGCTAGAGATTTTGCTAAAATGGAATTGTTGCCAGGTGTAATTGAAAGAGATGAACATTCAAAATTTCCAACCGAACAAGTGAAGATGATGGCTGAACTTGGATTTATGGGAATGATGGTAGATCCAAAATATGGAGGTTCTGGTTTAGACAGTATTTCTTATATTCTAGCGATTACGGAAATTTCAAAAATCGATGCGTCTGCAGCGGTAATCATGTCCGTTAACAATTCATTGGTTTGTGCTGGTATTGAAAAATATTGTAATGAAGAACAAAAACAAAAATACCTAGTTCCACTAGCAAAAGGTGAAGTTATAGGGGCATTTTGTTTGTCGGAACCTGAAGCAGGTTCTGACGCTACTTCTCAAAAAACAACTGCAATCGATAAAGGAGATCACTATTTATTGAACGGTACAAAAAATTGGATTACCAATGGAAATTCAGCTTCTACCTATATAGTTATTGCCCAAACAGATATTGAAAAAGGCCATAAAGGAATAAACGCTTTTATTGTAGAAAAAAGTTGGGCAGGTTTTGAAATTGGAATTAAAGAAAAGAAAATGGGAATCCGTGGTTCTGACACGCATTCGTTAATGTTTACCGATGTGAAAGTCCCTAAAGAAAATAGGATTGGTGATGATGGTTTCGGATTTAATTTTGCAATGGCAGTGTTAAACGGAGGTAGAATTGGAATTGCTTCGCAAGCATTAGGAATTGCAAAAGGTGCTTTTGAATTGGCTTTACAATATTCTCAAGATCGAAAAGCTTTTGGCAAAGAAATTTTTAAACACCAAGCTATTGCTTTTAAATTAGCTGATATGGCCACTCAAATTGCTGCCGCTGAAATGTTAGTTTTAAAGGCCGCTTCTGAAAAAGATGCCGGTCAAGATATTTCTCAATCGGGAGCTATGGCAAAATTATTTGCATCTCAAACCGCAATGGATACCACAATTGAAGCCGTTCAAATTCATGGTGGAAATGGATATGTTGCTGAATACCATGTGGAAAGAATGATGCGGGATGCTAAAATAACTCAAATTTATGAGGGCACTTCTGAAATCCAACGCATTGTAATTTCAAGAACTTTAATAGCTTAAACAATTATTCACATAAAAAAAAGTCCTAAAACATTTCGTTTTAGGACTTTTTTATTTTAGAATCGTAAGATATTATTTTGCCAATGTCATTTCATCAACAATGTGTTTTGCACCTGAGTATTTTTCAATAACCCATAAGACATAACGGATATCAACATTAATAGTACGTTGTAATTTTGGATCAAAGATTACATCACCAGCCATCGCTTCAATGTTTCCATCAAATGCCAATCCTATTAATTCCCCTTTTCCATTCAATACTGGCGAACCTGAATTTCCTCCAGTAATGTCATTGTCAGTTAAGAAATTAATATGTAGTGAACCGTCTTTATCTGCAAAACGACCGTAATCTTTATTTTTGTTCATTTCTAATACACGAGCTGGCAAATCAAATTCTTCATCCCCTTTTTTGTATTTTTTTACTTGACCGTCTAAAGTAGTGTAGTTATTTACTTTCGCATCGTTTCTTTTGTCAGCAGGTAAAGAACGGACTTTTCCATAAGTTAAACGCAAAGTTGAATTCGCGTCCGGGTATTTTATAGTTCCAATTTTTGATTCTCTCAAACCTTCTACTAATAAACGGAAGGCAGCACCATAATCATTTTGTGCTTTTGCAATAGCGTCCGATTTAGCATTCATATGAGCAACCAAATCATTTGAAAGTAAATACAAAGGATCGCTTGCCAAAACAACATCGCTTGGATAATCTAAAAATGCTTTTACTTTATCTAATGAAGTTAAAACACTCATTTCAAAAGCAGCATTTACAAATTTAGAATAATCGTAGTTGTTGTCTTTTCCAATTTTTTCTACCATTGGAGCAATTCCATATCCTACAGATTTTGTAGCATATAATTTTAATTGAGCTGTTAAGATATCTTTTTCAGCAGGGATGAAAGAATCTTTAAAGAAGCCATCAGCCATTTCAATAATTTTTGGAGCCATCGTAAGACGTTTTGCACCATCTGCTTTTGCATAAGCATCCAATTGTCTTCCTAAAGAACGACCAATTGTTCCAAACGATGAGGTTCTCATTAACTGTTGTAGGTAATTATCGTGACGAGATTTTTCATTTGTCAACGCGTAATAAGCATTTATTGTAGCTACAACATTACCATATTTAGCTTTGTTTTCTGCTTTGTTAGCCCATTTATTGAATTTAGCTTCTTGTGCTGCTTTTGATTTTGATGTTTGAAATTTGCTTAAAGCATCAATCATCCCTTGACGGTTTTTCCAATAATTGGCAGTTGAAGCAAATTTTGAAGCATATATTAATCGAAGTGCATCACTTTGATCCATGTATTTTTTCATGTTGTCCATACCAGTTTTAGCACCTTCAACCCAAGCAGGATAAGCAAATTTAACGTTTTGCTCAATTCCAGCAGCAGGCATCCAACGGTTAGTTCTTCCGGGATAACCCAATATCATTGCAAAATCGCCTTCTTTTACTCCGTTCAAGTTTACAGGTAAATAGTGTTTTGGACTTAATGGAACGTTAGAAGTAGAATAGTCTGAAGGATTACCGTCTTTGTCAGCGTAAATTCTAAACATAGAAAAATCGGCTGTGTGACGAGGCCATTCCCAGTTGTCAGTATCGCCACCAAATTTTCCAAGACTTTCTGGAGGAGTTCCTACTAAACGAACGTCTTTATAATCTTGGTAAACAAAATAGTAATATTCATTTCCTTGAAAAAACGGACGAACAGAAACGGTATATTTTCCACCTTCATTATTTTCTTTTTCAATAGCAGCAATTTCTTGATTTACGGCTTTTTCTCTTTCAGCCTCTGTCATTTTATCATTTACTTTTGCTAAAATTCTTTTGGAACAATCGTCCATACGAACAAAAAAACGAACATATAAGCTGGAAGGTTTCATTTCAGAAGCTCTATTGGCAGCCCAATAACCGTCTTTCAAATAGTTTTTATCGGCAGTAGACAATTCAGCAATGGCATCATATCCACAGTGGTGATTGGTTAATACCAAACCATCTTTGGAAATTACTTCGGCAGTACAACCGCCATTAAATTGAACAATTGCATCTTTCAAACTGTGGTTATTGATGCTGTAAATTTCTTCAGCAGTCAATTGCAACCCCATTTTTTGCATGTCTCGGTGATTCAAACGTTCTATGAACATTAAAAACCACATTCCTTCATCGGCCTTAACGGTTGTAGGAATCAATAGAACCCCAATTATTAGGGATAAAATAAATTTTTTCATATTTAATTAGTTTTTTTAGGAACTGCGAATATAATTCATTTTCACAATTCTATTGTTATTCAAGGTTTAAAAAGTGATGATTTTAATAATAATTTACTGTTCTCAATTTATTAACTTTTGTAAAAATAGATAACCTTATGATAAAATTAAAAACACGATAAATTAACATTACAATAGCAATTTTGTTAAAACTAAAAATGAAAAATAAAAGAAAAATTCCATTAGTAGTAATAAGTGATGTTCACCTCGGAACCTACGGATGTCAAGCTACCGAATTGCTCCAATATTTAAAATCTATTCAACCCAAAACTTTAGTTTTAAACGGTGATATCATTGATATGTGGAACTTTTCCAAAAGTTATTTTCCCTCGTCCCACATGAATGTTTTGCGTCACATTATAAAAATGTCAGCCAACGGCACTCGATTAATTTATATCACCGGAAATCACGATGAGGTGTTGCGAAAATATTCGGACCTTATTTTAGGCAAATTCGAATTGGTAGACAAATTAGTTTTAGATTTAGATGGAAAAAAAGCATGGATTTTCCATGGGGACGTTTTCGATTCTTCTACACAAGGATATGCTAAAATATTGGCCAAAATTGGCGGTAAGGGCTATGATTTGTTAATATTAATAAATAGTTTCTTGAATTGGGTAATGGTATTATTAGGAAAAGAAAAGAGAAGTTTTTCTAAGAAAGTGAAAGACAGTGTAAAAAAAGCTGTGGCGTTCATTTCCGATTTTGAAAAAACGGCTGCAGAAATTGCCATCGATAAAAAGTTCGATTATGTGGTTTGTGGTCACATTCATAATCCTCAAAAGAGAGTGGTTACCAATGAAAACGGATCGGTAATGTATTTAAATAGTGGCGATTGGGTTGAAAACTTAACGGCTCTAGAATATAAAAATTCCGAATGGAGCATTTATCAGTACAAAAAAGAGCATTACAAGAATTCTGAAGCAGTTGAGGAATTGGTTTCAGAAGATTACGCTTTTAAAATTCTTTCCTAACTAGATTTTAATCACAAATGAAAATATTTTACGCAATACAAGCTACGGGAAACGGACATATAAGTAGGGCAGTGCAGTTGTATCCGTATTTAAAAAAATTTGGTACAGTCGACTTTTTTATGAGTGGTAATAATGCCAGTTTGAATGTTGATATTCCAATTAAATTTAAAAGCAAAGGTTGTAGTTTGCATTATACTAAATGTGGAGGTTTGGACTATTGGGATACTGCAAAAAACATTAATCCCGTGCAAATGTATCGCGATGCAAAAGCACTTCCTTTATCTGATTACGATGTGGTGATTAACGATTTTGATTCGGTTACCGCTCTGGCTTCAAAACTCCAAAAAGTAAGGTCGGTACAATTTGGCCATCAAGCGAGTTTTAAATCGAAGTTAACGCCTAGATCAGAAAATAGTAATTTAATGGGAGAATTAGTTTTGCAAAAATATGCTCCAGCAAATAAATATTTGGGACTGCATTTTAAAGAATACGATACGTTTATTCATCCTCCAATAATTAAAGATGATATTGTAAATGCTACTCCTACCGATTTAAATCACATTTCTGTTTACCTTCCTTCCTTTGATAAAGAGTGTTTAGAAACAGCCTTTAGAAAAGTAAGCGACATGAAATTTCATTGGTTTTTAAATGATATAAAAAATCCTTATACTATTGGAAATATTACTTATTTTCCGGTAAACCAAAAACTATTCAACGATAGTTTAATCACTAGTCATGGAATAATTACTGGTGGCGGATTTGAAACTCCTGCCGAAGCATTGTATTTGAAAAAAAAGGTGCTTAGTATTCCTATTCAAAAGCATTACGAACAAGAATGTAATGCGGCTGCTTTAAAATTACTGGGAGTTCCGGTGCTTAGCAAAGTGGGAAATCATTTTCATGTTGAAATTGAAAATTGGCTAAATGGGAAAATCGAATATCCAAAAATTGAGGCGAACGATATCCCAAAAACGCTACAATATTTGTTTGATACGTATAATGATTAATATAATAAAAGCCATCTTCAGATGGCTTTTTAATTTATAGATTATGACTATTTTCAGGTAGTTCATCTTCCCTATTAAGCATGTTCCAAAGTTTGTCTTTTAATTCGGTAAGTCCTTGTTGCGCAACGGATGAAATGAACAAATAGGGCATTCCTGCGAAATCTTTATCCAACTGGGTTTTCAATTCTGCCTTGAGTTCGTCGTCCAACATGTCGCATTTTGAAATCACTACAATACGTTCTTTATCCAACATTTCAGGGTTGTATTTTGTCAATTCGTTGACTAAAATATCGTATTCTTCTTTAATATTTGGAGTATCTACAGGAATTAAAAACAGCAAAGTTGAATTTCTTTCGATGTGTCGTAAAAAGTAATGACCAAGACCTTTTCCTTCTGCGGCACCTTCGATAATTCCCGGAATATCAGCAATTACAAACGACTGAAAATCACGGTACGCCACAATTCCAAGATTTGGTTTTAAAGTAGTAAACGGGTAATCTGCAATTTTTGGTTTCGCTGAGGTTAATACAGAAAGCAATGTCGATTTTCCAGCATTAGGAAAACCTACTAAACCTACATCGGCAAGCACCTTCAATTCCAAAATCATATCCACTTCTGTAGAAGGCAAACCAGGTTGTGAATACCTCGGCGTTTGATTGGTTGAGCTTCTAAAATGCCAGTTTCCCAAACCGCCTTTCCCTCCAACTGCTACAATTCTTTTCTCGCCATGGTCAGTAATTTCGAATAAAATCTCATTCGTTTCTTTGTCACGGACTACGGTCCCTAGAGGGACTTCTATAAATTTATCATCGCCATCTGCACCAGTACTTCGGTCGCCGCCACCATCGCCACCGTGTCCTGCTTTTACGTGTCTTGCAAATTTTAAATGAAATAAGGTCCAAAGACTTTTGTTTCCAACTAGATATACGTGTCCACCTCGACCTCCATCACCACCATCAGGACCTCCTTTTTCAATAAATTTTTCCCTGTGCAAATGGGTAGAACCCTTTCCGCCTTTTCCAGAGGAAACATATATTTTTACGTAATCTACGAAATTTCCTTCAGTCATTTTCTTTTTTTTATTCTAAATTAGTGCGTAATAAAAGTTATAAACGCTCAATTACGGCGCTCAATCGTTGGGTAATTTCTTCTATAGAACCAATTCCATTAACAGGATAAAATTTATTTTGGTTGCTATAAAAACCCATTAATGGAGCTGTTTTTTCATTGTATTCTTGATAACGATTTCTAATTTTATCTTCGTCTTGATCGTCTACACGTCCGCTTGTTTTTCCTCTTTCTAATAATCTTTTAATTAAGATTTCATCGTCTGCTTCCAATGCAATTGTTGCACTTATATTCCAATTTTTAGTAGCTAAAAAAGCATCTAAAGCTTCAGCTTGTGCTAATGTTCTAGGGAATCCGTCAAATAAAAAGCCCTTAGTATCCGGATTTTTCTCAACTGTATCTTGTAACATTTTTATGGTCACTTCATCAGGGACTAGATCTCCATTGTCCATGTAACTTTTGGCTAGTTTTCCTAGGTCAGTTTCGTTTTTTATATTGTACCTAAAAATATCACCTGTTGATAAATGAGTTAGATTGTATTTTTCTTTTAAAAATTCTGCTTGAGTTCCTTTTCCAGCACCTGGCTTTCCAAATAAGACAATGTTAATCATGATGTAATGGTGTTGTAGTTGTAGTTATTTATTCTTTTAATTGATATACTTCAGGTAAATTTCTTCCTAAACCGTCATAATCCAATCCGAAGCCAACGATAAATTTATTTGGAATTCGAATTCCAATATAATCTATTTTCACTTCTTTTTTATACGCGTCAGGTTTGAAAAACAAAGTGGCAATTTTCAGGTGTTTTACATTTTGCTTTTTGAATAACTCTTTCAATTCAGCAACTGTATTTCCTGTGTCTACGATATCTTCAATTATAATTACGGTTCTGCCAGATAAGTCTTCGTTTAATCCAATTAATTGTTTTACTTCATTAGTTGAAGAAGTTCCTTCATAAGATGCTAATTTAATAAAACTCATTTCACATGGTTTTTTATAGTGTTTCATAAAATCGGTAACTACCATAAAAGAGCCATTTAAAACCCCAACAAATACAGGAATTTCATCCGCAAAATCAGCTTCAACTTTTGAGGCTATTGTTGCTATTGCAAAATCTATTTCTTTAGCAGAAATAAAGGGTATAAATTGTTTGTCGTGTAATTGTATCAATTTTCTGATTTTTATAAGCAGCAAAGATATAGAATTCCCATTTTACAAAAGATAAACCGCCTATATATTTTATTTTTCAAGTAAATAAATCCTTAAAAATTAATTAATTGAATTTTTTTTTAAAAATGTTAATTTCATATTAAACTAATTTGTATTTTTGGATTCTAAATGGTATTAATCAAATAGTTATGGCTTCATTAGACCCTCATACCGGCATTTTAGGACAAAAAAACGCAAAACATTTATTAAGAAGAGCATCTTTTGTATACCATAGATCTTCAATTGATCAATATGCTCTTTTAACACCTAATCAGGGATTAAATTTACTATTGTCAACAAGTACTCCTTTAGTAAATTTGCCGTACGACCCTCTACCTACAAGTGCTCCTGATGGTTTTTGGACAGAATCAACCGCATTGGCAACCTCATTTGCAAATCAGGGAAGGAAAAGCGCAATGGTTGCAGGATGGTGGTGGTACAATGCTATTAATAGCCCTAATTTAAAGTACAAATTATCTCATTTTTTATCCACATGTTTTACAGTAGAGATAGATGCTTCGTCCTCAGCAACTGATTTTTACGATTACATTCGATTGCTTTTGCATTATTCCTATGGGAATTATAAAACTTTAGCTAAAAAAATGACGTTGAACAATAATATGTTGTATTATTTAAATAATACTTCAAATACCAAAACAGCGCCAAACGAAAATTATGCAAGGGAGTTTTTTGAGCTTTTCACCATCGGTAAAGGACCTCAAATAGGCGTTGGGAATTACACCACTTATACCGAAGCTGATGTAGTTCAAGCAGCTCGTGTATTAACCGGTTTTAGGAGATTGAATACCAGAACGATTATTGATCCAGATACTTCTTTGCCAAAAGGCTATAACGTATTTTCGTTGCATCACACCAGTCCAAAAACATTCAGTAGTGCCTTTAATAACACTGTGATTGCTGCAGCAACCAATGATGTGGGAATGGATACCGAGCTGAACGCTTTTGTAAATATGATTTTTAATCAACAAGCAACTGCTAAAAATATTTGTCGTAAAATGTACATTTATTTTGTAAAAGGAACCATAACTCCTGAAGTTGAAACGGACATTATTACTCCTTTGGCTTTAGAATTTTATAACAATGGTTATGAAATTGCTCCAATAATTAGAAAATTATTAGAAAGTAAGCATTTTTATGATTTAGATGATTCCGATTCTACTAATGAAACTATCGGTGGAATGATAAAATCACCTCTAAATCAACTTTCTGAAATTTGTACTTTTTTAAAAGCAACTATTTCAGATCCTAATACAAGTGCATACGATTATTATTACAAATTTTGGTCACTTTTTGTCTACAATAGCTTTTTGACAGGATCGAATATGATGCTGTTTAATCCTGAAAATGTTGCCGGACATCCAGCCTACTATCAAGCCCCAGGTTTTGATAAAAATTGGATTTCTGCAACCAATTTAATTTCGAGGTATCGTTTAGGGGAATCATTATTAGATGGAATTAATAGAATTAGTGGAAATGCAACTATTATAACTAAAATTAATATTTCAAATGTAGTTAGATACGGAAATATTATTACCGTTGCGAATGATCCATTTATTTTAACATCTGAATTGTGTAATGCCCTTTTTGCTCAAAATCCAGATGCCAACCGGGTTAACTATTTTATGAGTACTTTTTTACTTCAAGGGATGGCTAGTTTTTATTGGACCAATGCTTGGGATGATTATATCGCTACCGGTGTAAATACAGTGGTAGAATCAAGATTGAAATTATTGGTAACAAATATTTTGAGAGCACCAGAATCTCAAATGTTTTAATACTATTTTATATGAAAAGAAGAAATTTTATTCAACTCACCGCATCTGCATCTGCATTATCGCTTTTGCCAACGGAAGTATTTGCATTATTTAAATCGGCAGGAATGACTTCGTGTCCGAATGTAAATGCAAAAAAAATAGTATTGGTACAATTGTCTGGAGCAAATGACGGTTTAAATACCGTAGTTCCATTAAATCAATACGATATTTATGCAGCTTTGCGTCCGAACATTAAATTAAATAATGCAGGTCAAACCAATGGAGTAATTAATTTAGATACTACTTTACCATTGGCAAAGCAAATAGGACTTCACCCTTCATTAACAGGATTCAAGAGTTTGTATGACCGCGGCTTAATGAGAGTAATTCAAGGAGTAGGATATGCTTCTCAAGATAAATCCCACTTCAAATCAACCGATTTATGGTTGACAGGTGGAGACGGAACGGCTGCCAATAACAATATTGATAGTGGATGGATTGGACGATTTTTAGAAAATTATTACAGCAATTTCTTAACCGCAAATTTTCCCTTAGGGATTCAATTAGGAAGTAGCGATAATTCTTTAGGTTTCCATGGAGAAGTTGAGCACGGAATGTCAATTAATATTAATGGGCAAGACCCTGCTGGTTTTTATTCTGTTTTAAACGGGTTGGGAGGCGCTCCGCCATCAACAATTCCAAATTCAGAATATGGAGATTTAATTCGATTTATAATGGCTAGCGATGCAGAGACGAACTTATATGCTCAAAGTATTTCTACAGCTTTTAGTGCAGGAACAAATTCTTCGAATGTTACTTATCCTTCAACAAGTTTGGCTAACCAATTAAAAACGGTAGCTAAATTCATTTCCGGGGGTCTACAAACAAAGGTCTATTTGGTAAAAATTGGCGGTTTTGATACTCATGACGTTCAAGTTGCCTCAAACACAAACACCCATCTAGGAACACACGCCAATCTTTTGACCCAAGTTTCAGAAGCTATAAATTCTTTTATAACCGATTTAAATAATCAGAATTTAGGGGATGATGTAATTGCTGTTCCATTTTCTGAATTCGGAAGAAAAGCAGGAGAAAATGGAAATTTAGGAACCGATCACGGAGAAATTGCTCCAATGTTCGTTTTTGGAAAATCAATAAATCCAGGAGTTTCAGGAACAAATATTATTCTTTCTGAAGCAGTATCGGCAAATAATTTCCAAGTGCAAACGGTACAACACGATTACCGCAGAGTTTTTAGTACAATTCTTCAAGATTGGTTTGGAACAAGTAACCAAACATTAGATTTGACTTTTTATAATACTACTACGAATCAAGGTTATGCTAATAATAAAGTTAGTAATTTGATAAAAGTTGAAAACACGGTTCCATCAGGCTGTTACTCGAATAACATACTTTCTACCAACGATTTTGGAAATAGAAATGACATTGTAGTTTACCCAAATCCAACGGTGGAAACGGTAAATATAAACTCAATTAATAATTCTATAAATGTAGTTTCAGTGTATTCTTTGGATGGTAAATTAGTGGCAACGTATAGAAATCCAATGACTTCAGATAGTTATTCTATAGATGTTCAAAATTTAGCAACAGGAATTTACACCTTAAAAGTAGAGACCAATAATGGTAGTTTTACTAAGAAAATAATTGTTCGTAGATAATTTTAAATAGCGTATCTTTTTATTTTTACTCTTTTAAAGTATCTTTGTGAAAAATTTATTTTAAATGAATTATTTTTCTTCCAATTTTAAATTAGGAATCCTCGGTGGCGGTCAACTCGGTAAAATGATGTTGTTTGACACCCGAAAATTCGACATTCAAACGTATGTTCTCGACCCGAGTGATGAAGCGCCTTGTAAAATTGCTTGCAATAAATTTTTTCAAGGAGATTTAATGGACTTTGATACGGTTTATTATTTTGGACAGCAAGTTGATATTTTAACGTTCGAAATTGAATTGGTCAACCTTGACGCTTTAGAAAAACTAGAAAGCGAAGGCGTTAAAGTATTTCCATCACCAAAAACTCTTCGATTAATTCAGAATAAAGGCATTCAAAAAGATTTTTATTCTCAAAATAATATTCCAACTGCTCCCTACAAAAGATTTGAAAATTTAGAAGCGTTAATTTCTGATATTCAAAATATAAAATTACCATTTGTATGGAAATGCACTGAATTTGGTTACGACGGAATGGGAGTAAAAATTATAAAAGTGCTTTCAGATTTAGACAATTTACCCAACGTAGAATGTATTTCAGAAGAGCTAATTCCCTTTAAAAATGAATTATCGGTTATAGTTTGCCGAAACGTGTCTGGAGAAATTAGAACCTATCCCGTGGTAGAAATGGAATTTCATCCGGAGGCAAACCAAGTAGAGTATGTAATTTGTCCGGCGCGAATTGAGGATAAAGTGGCTGAAAAAGCAATAGCAATTGCTTTAAACGTTTCCGAAAAGTTCAATCATGTTGGACTTTTAGCGGTGGAGATGTTTCAAACTATCAACGATGATATAATCGTTAATGAAGTAGCTCCTCGTCCGCATAATTCGGGCCACCACACTATTGAAGCAAGTTTTACCTCACAATTTGAAAACCATATCAGAGCCATATTAAATTTACCCCTAGGAAATACCGATAGTAAAGTGGCGGGAATTATGGTAAATTTGGTCGGTGAAGAAGGATTTTCAGGCGATGTAGTTTACGAAAATATAGAAACGATTTTGGGTTGGAATGGTGTAACCCCTCATATTTATGGAAAAAAACAAACGCGTCCTTTCCGAAAAATGGGACACGTGACTATCGTAAATGAGGATATGGTCGAAGCTCGAAAAATTGCTGAAAAAGTTAAAAACACAATTAGGGTAATAAGTAATGAATATTAAAACACAAATTTCACAAATTAACACAAATTCAATTTGTGTAAATATTTGAAATTACCTATAAAATAAAGAATATTATGAAAGTAGCCGTAATAATGGGAAGTATTTCCGACATGCCAGTAATGCAAGATGCAATAGATATTCTAAATGGTTTTGATATCGAACTCGAAGTCGATATTGTTTCGGCTCATAGAACTCCAGATAAATTGGTAGATTTCAGTAAAAACGCCCATCTTCGAGGAATTTCAGTGATTATCGCTGGTGCTGGGGGAGCGGCTCATTTGCCAGGAATGGTAGCGTCAATGTCGCCACTTCCTGTTATCGGAGTGCCTATAAAATCTAGTAATTCTATAGATGGCTGGGATTCCGTGTTGTCTATTTTACAAATGCCAGGCGGCGTGCCTGTTGCAACCGTAGCTTTAAACGGAGCCAAAAATGCTGGAATTCTTGCTGCTCAAATTATTGGTACACAAGACAAATGTGTATTGGATAAAATTATTTTGTACAAAGAAGGCTTGAAAGAATCCGTGAATAAATCTTCTGAGAATCTTAAAAAATAAAAAATTTTCACTAAGATACTCAAAGGAACGCGAAGATTCGCCAAGAATCTTTCGACTTACTTTACTTTAACCTTTGTGAGTCTTTGTGTTACTATGTGAATCTTGGCGAAATAAATTCTATACAAAAACATGAACAACTTAACTCAATATTTCAATACAAAATACAACACTGCGCCCTTTTCTCAAATTAAAAATCAAGATTACCTTCCAGCAATAATTAAAGGAATCGAAATTGCTAAAGCAGAAATTGATGCCATTGTAAACAATTCCGAAAAACCAACATTCGAAAATACAATCGAAGCTATGGAATTTACAGGTGATACATTGGATAGGGCTTCTAGTATTTTCTTTAACCTGAATTCTGCCGAAACCAGTGACGAAATGCAAAAAATTGCACAAGAAGTTTCACCATTACTGTCCGAATTTGGAAATGATGTTCGCTTGAACGCGGCTTTATTTGCAAAAGTGAAAGCGGTTTACAAACAAAAAGAAGCTTTAAATCTAAACCCAGAACAAACTACACTTTTAGATAAAAAATACAAAAGTTTCTCTAGAAATGGCGCTAATTTATCCGAAGATAAAAAAATCATTCTACGAAAAATCGACAAAGAATTATCGAAGTTGAGTTTGCAATTTGGCGAAAATGTTTTGGCCGAAACCCAAGCGTTTCAAATGCATCTTACCGATGAAAAGGATTTGGCAGGTTTGCCAGAAGGAACCATAGAAGCTGCACATGCATTGGCAAAAAGCCTTGAAAAAGAAGGTTGGATTTTTACTTTGGATCATCCAAGTTATATTCCATTTGTAACGTATTCTGATAATCGGGAATTGCGTAAAGAAATGGCAATTGCTTTTGGAGCGCGTGGTTTTCAAAACAATGAATTCAACAATCAGGAGATCGTTTTAAAAATTACCAAACTGCGTTTTGATAGAGCGCAAGTTTTGGGTTACGCCACCCACGCACATTATGTTTTGGAAGAACGCATGGCGCAAACGCCAGAACAAGTAATTTCATTTTTAAATGATTTATTGAAAAAAGCCAAACCTTCCGCTCAAAAAGAATTTGCCGAATTAACTACTTTCGCCAAAAAATTAGACGGAATTGACCAATTAGAAAAATGGGATGGCGCTTATTATTCTGAGAAATTGAAACAACAATTATTTAATTTAGACGACGAAACGTTGAAGCCTTATTTTCAATTAGAAAAAGTTTTAGACGGTGCTTTTACAATTGCTCAAAAATTATATGGCATCACTTTTAAAGAGATTTTTGATATCGATAAATACCACGAAGAAGTAAAAACGTATGAAGTAAAAGACGAAGACAATCAACTAGTTGCCATTTTTTATGCTGATTTTTTCCCACGAAAAGGAAAACGCAACGGCGCTTGGATGACCTCGTTTAAGTCGCAATATGTCTTAGACAATAAAAATGAAAGACCTCACATTTCCAATGTTTGCAATTTTACAAAACCCACAGAAACAAAACCATCCTTATTGACTTTTAATGAAGTAACGACTTTATTTCATGAATTTGGTCACGGTTTGCACGGAATCTTGGCCAATACCACTTATCCAAGTTTGTCAGGAACAAGCGTATATTGGGATTTTGTAGAATTGCCAAGTCAAATTATGGAAAACTGGTGTTATGAAGCGGAAGCATTGGCTATGTTCGCCTATCATTATCAAACTAACGAAATGATTCCAATGGAATTGGTCCAAAAAATCAAAGAAAGTGCCAGCTTCCAAGAAGGAATGGCAACGATGCGCCAATTGAGTTTTGGGTTGTTAGATATGGGTTGGCACGGACAAGACCCATCAAATATAAAAGATATAAAAACCTTTGAAATCGAACAATTTTCAGCAACGCAATTGTATCCTGAAGTTAAAGAAAACGCGATGAGTACTGCTTTTTCGCATATTTTTCAAGGTGGATATTCTTCGGGTTATTATAGTTATAAATGGGCGGAAGTGCTTGATGCAGATGCTTTTGCTTATTTCCAAGAAAAAGGAATTTTCAATAAAGAAGTGGCTACAAAATTCAAAGAAAATGTTCTTTCTATGGGAGGATCAGTACATCCAATGGTTTTGTACAAACGTTTTAGAGGTCAAGAACCAAAACCAGATGCGTTGTTGAGAAGAGCAGGTTTAGCCCCCTAACCCCCGAAGGGGAAACTCAAGACGGAGACAATTTATTATTATTGAATGAAGAGAAAAAGCAACCACCAAACAATAGGAATACTCTCCACCCAAAAGTCAGTGTAATATCTTGAACGGTTTTCAGTACTAAAAAATAGAAATACCCCAATGACAATGGCAATGAAAAAATTCAATTGCAATTCTAAAAATTGAAAATTACTATTAAAAAATCCCAATCCACTGAAGATAACCAACAAAATGAAACCGAGAGTTTTTGTATTTTTTACCCCAATTTGCTGAGGTACAGTTTTTAAATGTGGATCGTCATTTTTTAAATCTTTAATTTCAAAAATTAATATTAGAGAAAAAATTAGAAGTAATCTTTGAAGGATTAGTATTGCTATTTCAGATTGTATTTTATAGTCAGAATTTAGTATTGGCAAAATTAAAGTCACGGCAACCCAACAAATAGCTACGATGTATATTTTAAAACCAGCCCAATTTCGAGCATTTTTTTTATTTGGAAAAAAGGGCAGGGTATATAAGATGGTCAATAGTAAAACTAAGCCCGCTATAATTTTTGTGATATTTTGAAGCGCTAGAAAGTAGTAGATTCCAATAAGTAAAGATAAAAAACTGAGGCCTGCGATTGCTTTTAATTTCCAATTCATCTTATTTTTTTTTGATCGAGCCAAAGCATCAAATTTTACAAAATTATAGCCTGCAATTGTTCCAAAAAAAGCAAATAAGGCGACTGAATAATTTATTGAAATGTTTAAGATTAAGTAAGTGCAATTTACAAGTGCAAAGCATGATAAAGCAACATGAATACTAGAATCGAGGTAAAAATCAAAAAGTTGTTTTAAAGACTTCATTAAACAAAAATAATCAAAGTGTTAATAAGAATGGCTTTTAGTTGAAAAATACTTAGAAATTGGGTTTAAAAACCCTTAAAATTACTAATATAATACATAAATTTGCACATCTAAATAACAATACTTTTACTATTATATGAAAACAGATTCTTTTGCTTTAAGACATATTGGACCAAATGAAAATGAGCTTCAACATATGCTGAAAACAATTGGTGCGGAGTCACTTGATCAATTGATTCTTGAAACTATTCCAGAAGATATTCGATTAAAAAAACCACTGAATTTAGCACCTGCGATGACGGAATATGAATTTTCAAATCATATTGCTGAATTGGGAAATAAAAATAAAGTGTTTAAAACCTACATCGGATTAGGTTACAATCAAGCGATTGTGCCTGCTGTAATTCAAAGAAATATTTTTGAAAATCCAGGTTGGTATACTGCCTACACTCCCTATCAAGCTGAAATCGCTCAAGGACGTTTGGAAGCAATTTTGAATTTTCAAACTATGGTTATTGAATTAACTGGAATGGAAATTGCAAATGCTTCGTTACTTGATGAAGGTACCGCTGCCGCTGAAGCAATGGCCCTTTTATTTGACGTTAGAACTCGTGATCAAAAGAAAAATAATACCTGTAAATTCTTCGTTTCTGAAGAAATTTTACCTCAAACATTATCGGTTTTAATTACACGTTCGGCTCCAATTGGTGTTGAATTAGTGGTTGGAAATCATGAAACTTTTGATTTCTCATCCGATTATTATGGTGCGATTTTACAGTATCCAGGGAAATTTGGACAAATTCATGATTACGCTTCTTTTATTGCTAAAGCTAAAGAAAATGAAATTAAAGTTGCCGTTGCAGCTGATATTTTAAGCTTAGTAAAATTAACTCCTCCAGGAGAAATGGGTGCTGATGTTGTTTTAGGAACTTCACAACGTTTTGGAATTCCGTTGGGTTATGGCGGTCCGCACGCAGCTTTTTTTGCCACAAAAGACGAGTACAAAAGAAGTATGCCAGGAAGAATCATAGGGGTTACGGTTGATACCAATGGAAACCGTGCGTTAAGAATGGCATTGCAAACGCGTGAACAACACATTAAAAGAGACAAAGCAACATCTAATATTTGCACAGCGCAAGTATTATTGTCTGTAATGGCAGGAATGTACTCTGTTTTTCACGGTCCAAAAGGATTAAAATATATTGCCAATAAAGTGCATGCTTCTGCAGCTACATTAGCGAATGAATTGAAAAAGTTAGGTTATGAGCAAACCAATGATGCCTTTTTTGACACCATTGTTTTAAAAGCTGACGTTAAGAAAGTGAACGCATTGGCATTGCAAAATGAAATTAACTTCTATTATATTGACGATACTACAATTTCAATTTCTATAAATGAAACAACTAGTATTTCCGATTTAAATAAAATTATTCAAATTTTTGCTGCAGCAAATGGAACTCAGGCTACGACAATTCAAGAATTAACTTCTACAAATCATTTTCCAGAACATTTAATTAGAACTTCAGAATTTTTAAAACACGAGGTGTTTAATAGATATCATTCAGAATCTGCAATGATGCGTTACATTAAAATGTTAGAAAGAAAAGATTTGGCTTTGAATCATTCCATGATTTCGCTGGGTTCTTGTACAATGAAATTGAATGCAGCTGCTGAAATGTTGCCTTTGAGTAATCCAATGTGGAATAATATTCACCCATTTGTTCCTCTAGATCAAGCGCAAGGCTACAAAGAAATGTTGACTAAATTAGTACAACAATTAAATGAAATTACCGGTTTTGCTGGAACTACTTTACAACCTAATTCTGGAGCACAAGGAGAATATGCAGGACTAATGGTTATTCGCGCTTACCATCATTCTCGTGGTGACCACCATAGAAATATTGCCTTAATTCCATCTTCAGCTCACGGAACGAATCCGGCGTCTGCAGCGATGGCTGGTATGCAAGTTATTGTTACCAAAACACTTGAAAACGGAAATATTGATGTGGACGATTTACGTGAAAAAGCAATTTTATACAAAGACGAACTTTCTTGTTTAATGGTAACTTATCCCTCTACGCATGGAGTTTTTGAAAGTGCTATTAGAGAAATTACTCAAATAATTCACGATAATGGAGGTCAGGTTTATATGGATGGTGCCAATATGAATGCACAAGTAGGATTAACAAATCCAGCTACTATTGGTGCTGATGTTTGCCACTTGAATCTTCATAAAACATTCGCGATTCCACATGGTGGAGGAGGTCCTGGAGTTGGCCCAATTTGCGTAGCCCCTCAATTAGTTCCGTTTTTACCTTCAAATCCTGTAGTTTGTACTGGAGGAGAAAATGCCATTACGGCAATATCTGCAGCCCCATGGGGATCAGCATTAGTATGTTTGATTTCTTATGGATACATTTCAATGTTAGGAGCTGAAGGAGTTACCAATGCCACTAAATATGCTATTTTAAATGCAAATTATATTAAAGAGCGTTTGAACGGCCATTATGATACTTTATATTCTGGTGAAATGGGACATGCCGCTCACGAAATGATTATAGAATGCCGACCATTCAAGCAAAAAGGAGTTGAAGTTACCGATATTGCAAAACGATTGATGGATTATGGTTTTCATGCGCCTACCGTTTCTTTCCCAGTTGCAGGAACCATGATGATTGAGCCTACAGAAAGTGAAAATTTAGAAGAATTAGATCGTTTTTGTGATGCCATGATTGAAATTAGAAAAGAAATTGAAGTAAGCACAATTGATGATCACGATACGGTTTTGAAAAATGCACCTCATACTTTAATGATGGTTACCGCAGACGTTTGGAATTTTCCTTACACTCGTGAAAAAGCCGCTTTCCCATTAGAATACATTTCTGAAAATAAATTTTGGCCTACCGTTAGAAGAACTGATGACGCCTACGGAGATAGAAATTTAGTTTGTTCTTGTGCTCCAATTGAAGCGTATATGGAAAGTTAACAACAAAACAATAATTAGTTAAATCCATCTCAGAAGTCAAATTTTGAGATGGATTTTTTTATATTTGAATATGAAAGACATAGAAACACAAGACGATTTATATTTTTTAGTAGATAATTTCTATCAAAGATTATTATCAGATTCTTCCATTAGTTATATTTTTACAGATGTGGTGAAAATTAAACTGGAAGAACATTTGCCGATTTTAGTAACATTTTGGTCACAAGCAATTTTCGATACCGGCGGATATTTCAATAATCTAACAAAAATTCACCTGGATATTAATGAAAAAGAAAAGCTAACACCTGAAATATTCACTATCTGGCTGAACCATTTTAATGCCGCTGTTGATAATAATTTTATTGGAAACAATGCAGAGAAAATCAAAACCCAAGCTTTAAGTTTAGCAACCGTAATGCAAATTAAAATAAATATTGACAATAAAAATAAATAATCAATAAGTATTGAACTCAAAATTTGCTTAATTCATAATTACACTCCTCTCAAGGTTAATTTAACGTTAATTGACAATTATTATTGTTAAATTAGCTTGTAATTATATTTCAAAAAGATGAAAATAAAAATAACTGGTTCCGGAAGTTACATCCCAGAAATAATTGTAAGCAATTTAGATTTTAGCGATCATCATTTCATGAACGAAGATGGTACCCCTTTTGCTTATAGCAATGAAACTGTAATAGGAAAATTCAAAGGAATCACCGGAATCGGAGAAAGAAGGTATGCTGAACCCTCAATTATTACTTCCGACATGGCCTATTTGGCTTCTGATAAAGCAATAAAAAATGCAGGAATTGACCCTGAGTCGTTAGATTATATTATAGTTGCTCATAATTTTGGTGACATAAAAAGTGGCACCATTCAATCGGACGCTTTGCCCTGTTTAGCCGCTCGTGTAAAAAATAAATTACAAATTCAAAACCCAAAATGCGTCGCCTTTGATATCCTTTTCGGTTGTCCAGGTTGGATTGAGGGAATGCTTCAAGCCCATGCCTTAATAAAATCGGGGATGGCACAAAAATGTTTGGTTATTGGCGCAGAAGCATTATCAAGAGTGGTGGATCCTCACGATCGAGATTCTATGATTTATGCTGATGGAGCAGGAGCAACCATAGTAGAAAACACCGATGAAAATTGCGGAATTTTATCTTACGAAAGTGCGTCTTATACTTATACTGAAAAAGATTACCTTTTTTATGGAAAATCGTACAATACTAATTTAGATCCTGATGTTTTTTATATAAAAATGCATGGTAGAAAAATTTACGAATTTGCTTTAAGCAATGTGCCTACCGCCATGAAAAGTTGTTTAGAAAAAAGTGGTATTGCAATTGAAGAGGTGAAGAAAATTCTAATTCATCAAGCCAATGAAAAAATGGATGAGGCTATAATCAATCGTTTTTATAAATTATACAACCAAACTCCACCTGAAGGAATTATGCCTTTGAGTATTAACTTTTTAGGAAATAGTAGTGTGGCTACAATTCCAACATTATATGATTTATTAGTGAATAATCAACTTGAAAATCATGAAATAAAAAAAGGTGATGTTTTACTTTTTGCTTCTGTAGGCGCAGGTATGAATATCAACGCTTTTGTTTACAGGTATTAGAATCGCAATTTCTGAATCGTTTTTTCAAGCCAAAAATGGTAAGAATAAACTAATTTTAGTTTGTAAATAACCAATAGATTTAATGACAAGCAAAATACGGTTTTGTAAATTAAATTCAATAAATGATTGTTTAAAATCGGTAAATTATAGCTAATTAATAGCACCGACGCAAATACCAATATTAATTTTATATAGGAATTATCGAAAGGTACTATTTTGAATTTCTTATAAATAAATAGCAATTTTGAAAAATTAAATAGCAACATTGATATTAATGAAGCCACGGCAACTCCTTCAATTCCGTAGTTTAACACCCTGATAAATAGAATATTAAGAGATACGTTCAATAAAATTAGCAATCCTATCGCAATCAAATTGAATTTATAATATTTAGAATAGGTAATAATTTCTCCATTAAATCCAGTTCCCATATTAATCAAAACATTGAATCCCAAGATTAAAATCACAGGAATGGAATCCATTAAATTTTCATGTGTGGGTAATAGCATAAATAAATTCTCAATTCCTAAGAAAATGCAACTGTAAAGTAGCGCTCCAATAAAGAAAAGTAGCTTAGAAATCTCTTTGTATTTTAAATCGAGTTCTGAAATTTGATTGTTTTTTATGAAGTTTGAAATTATTGGTGCATACAAAATAAAAATTCCAGTAGCAGGAACCGCAAGGGCTGAAGCCAATGTAACTCCGATACTGAAAGTGCCATTTGCCTCCATGGAAATAAATTTTGGAATCATGATGGAGTCAATTCTAAAGGCAAATACGGATCCTAAACTTCCAGCAAATGCAAACATTGAAAAGCGGTACATTTCTTTCTTACTAATCTCCGAAAATAACGATTTGAATTCGAATTTAAATTTTGGTTTGAAGTAATAAAACAGATAAATCCCAATTAAAACTACTATCAATCCATAGGCAATAATATAGAAAAGTAACGATTCTTGGATAGTATAAAATTGGTTTAAAACCAATATAAAAACCAATGGTAATATAAGTTTCGGGATAATATTATCAAATAATGTGGGGATTGCTATTTTTCCAATTATGGTTGATTGTTTTTTAAACAAATCAATTAAAGCGAGTGATAATCCAATGGGGAAAGCCAAATAAATATATTTAAAACCAGATAAAACTGGAATTAATGAAGCTAATCCTATCAAAGAAACTATAATTAATCCTATTGAAAAAATGGATAATACACTATAGGAGAAAAGTTGTTTTTCTTGATTGGAATCTAATTTTGGTCCAAATTTGATTAGTGTTTGGGAAGCTCCTAAAAGCATTATTGGAAATAAAATTTGCGCTAAAGATTCTACATATCTAAAAATCCCAAGCATTTCTTTATTTTTAGGATAAATGAAAAGGGTGGAAACAATTCCGATAAGTATTCCTACATAATTAATTATGGTAAAGAAAAAAGCTTGTTTGTGAGTTTCCTTATTTGACATAATTATAGCGGTAAAACACCATTTATACCTTTAATTGAATTTTTACGAATTTGTATTATCGTTCTAATATTCAAAATTAAGTTAAAATAATACATTAGGAGTTTAATAAATAAAGAAATTGTTTTTAATACACCTTGACTTGAAAAATGAAATTTAGATAACCCAAAAACCGATTTTAATCCTTGAAATAGGGAGATTAAAAGGGAATTATTACAATTAATCATCTGATTTAAAACCAAATACTTGGATTGTAATTCAATTTTATTTGAATTTAATTTTACAATACGATCATGGCATATAGCAGCATTTTTCACAACTCCAATTTTTAATCCGTGGTATTTAATTCGGTCACAAAAATTTCTATCTTCACCATAATGATTAAATATTGGATCAAAATAGCCTGTTTTTGTAAAACAATCTTTTGAAACTAACCAAGCTGCTGCGTTAATAAATGGCACAATTCGAAGAGATTCTGAGTCCTCTTCTTTATTGTATCTATTGAAATAGGTGTTAAAATTTTCATCTAAAGTTATTTCGTCTGCAGAATAATGTATTGGACTAACAATGCCCAAATTCGGATTTTTGAATAAGGCTTCAGCTAAATTAGTAATGGTATTTTCATAAATCCAAGTATCTTGATTTAATAAGAAAATGGCGTCGGCGCCTTTTTTAATAGCCAAATCAATTCCAATAGTATTGGCTTTGCCAAAACCTAAATTATTTTTATTTTGAATAAGTTCAATAGCGCTGAATTCCTTTATTATATTGATTGTTTCGTCTGTTGATTCGTTGTCAACGATAATGATATCAATAGGACAATTTGAATTAAGCAGAGAATTCAAATTCTTTTTTATCCAAATTTCCCCGTTAAAAGTAACAATAACAACAGCTATTTTCTTTTTCAAATGAAAGTTATTTTTTAATCACTACAAAAATAATGATATTTGCAGTAGACTTTATAAAAAAATGAAATATTACCTAATTATTCCTGCTCATAATGAAGCCGATTTTATAGCTTTAACTTTAGAATCTTTAGTTTCACAAACTGTTTCGCCCTCAAAAGTGGTAGTTGTGAATGACAATTCTACCGATGAAACGGCTGCAATAGTTGAAAGTTTTATCAAAGAATATAGTTATATTTCATTGGTAAATAAAACTTCAGAGGCGATTCATATGCCAGGAAGTAAAGTAATTCAAGCGTTTCATAAAGGATTTGAAACTATTGATTCAGAATATGATATTGTTGTAAAATTGGATGCCGATTTGATTTTGCCTGAAAATTATTTTGAAACAATTTTAGCTCATTTTAAAAGTGATAGTAAAATTGGAATGGCTGGAGGTTTCGCCTACATTGAAAAAAATGGAGAATGGATATTAGAGAATTTAACAGATAAAGATCATATTCGCGGGGCTTTTAAAGCCTATAGAAAAGAGTGTTTTCTTGAAATAGGAAATTTAAAACCAGCTATGGGTTGGGACACCGTTGATGAATTGCTTTGTAAATTTTATGGGTGGAAAGTAGTTACCGATGCCACTTTAAAAGTCAAACATCTAAAACCTACCGGTGCCAATTATAATAAAACTGCTAGATTTAAACAAGGGGAAGCTTTCTATTCAATTGGTTATGGTTTTTTTATTACAGCAATTGCTTCTTTGAAATTGGCTTTTTTGAAAGGAAAACCGTTGTTATTTTTTGATTATATCCAAGGTTTTTGGAAAGCGAAATTAAATCATAAACCACTATTAGTTACTGATGAACAAGCAAAATTTATAAGGAATTATCGATGGAAAAAGATGAAAGAAAAAATCTTTAAATAATTAAATGATTGATTTTTTTAAATTAACATCGCTATTAATTCAAAAGTCGTAACTTATAGTTAATTTCGCTAATATATTTATTTTATGATGCTCCTTCGTTATATATCACAAATCGGAAAATACTTCATTATGTGGAGAGAAATTTTCAAAAAGCCAACTAAATGGTCGGTTATGAAAATTCTCATATATAAAGAAATTGACGATTTAATTATAGGTTCATTAGGAATTGTAACGTTTATATCCTTTTTCGTTGGTGGAGTTGTAGCAATTCAAACGGCTTTAAACTTAACGAATCCCTTAATTCCAAAATATTTAATTGGATTTGCAACTCGACAATCTGTAATTTTAGAATTTGCACCTACTTTTATTTCTATTGTAATGGCAGGAAAAATGGGGTCATTCATCACGTCAAGTATTGGAACCATGCGTGTTACAGAACAAATTGATGCTTTGGAAGTGATGGGTGTAAACTCCCTAAATTATTTGGTTTTTCCTAAATTAGTTGCATTGTTATTGTATCCTTTTCTAATTGGAATTTCAATGTTTATAGGAATTCTTGGGGGTTATATTGCTGCAGTTTATGGTGGTTTTGGAACTGAAGCTGATTTTGTTTCCGGACTGCAACAAAAATTTATCCCATTTCATATCTCCTACGCATTTATAAAAACATTTATTTTCGGACTTATTCTAGCTACAATCCCATCTTTTCACGGTTATTATATGAAAGGTGGCGCTCTTGAAGTGGGTAAAGCGAGTACCGTATCATTTGTTTGGGCTTCTGTTTCAATAATTGCAGTGAATTATATATTAACGCAACTACTTTTGACCTAATGATAGAAATAAAAAACTTAGAAAAATCATTTGGCGAAAGCAAAGTCCTTAAAGGAGTTTCGACTATTTTTGAGACCGGTAAAACCAATTTAATAATTGGACAAAGTGGATCTGGTAAAACAGTTTTGCTAAAAAGTTTACTTGGAATTCATTCGCCAGAAGTGGGTATAATTTCATTTGATGGAAGAATTTATTCTAATTTATCGACAGAAGACAAAAGAGAATTACGAACAGAAATTGGTATGGTTTTTCAAGGAAGCGCCCTTTTTGACTCCATGTCAGTTGAAGAAAATGTAGGTTTCCCCCTAAAAATGTTTACCAATAATTCAAAATCTGAAATTCAAGACCGTGTAAATTTTGTTCTTAAAAGAGTTAATCTAGTTGATGCTTATGGAAAATTTCCTGCTGAAATTTCTGGTGGAATGCAAAAACGAGTTGCTATAGCCAGAGCTATTGTAAATAATCCGAAGTATTTATTTTGTGACGAACCAAATTCTGGATTGGATCCAAATACGGCGATTTTAATTGATAATTTGATTAAAGAAATCACGGAAGAATACAATATTACAACAGTGATAAATACTCATGATATGAATTCCGTTATGGAAATTGGCGAAAAAATCATTTTTCTAAAAAACGGAATAAAGGCATGGGAGGGAACTAAAGAAGAAATCTTCAGGACCGATAATCAAGCCATTGTTGATTTTGTTTATTCTTCCAATCTGTTTAAAAAAGTTCGTGAAGCTTACTTGATGGGTAAATAATTTACTTTTTTAAACTAGCCACTAAACCCTTTATTTCCTGCTCTTTTGATTTTGGATAAATGAGCAACGTATTGTCTTTATCAACCACAATAAAATCTTCTAAACCGTCAATAATTACTAATTTATCTTTCGAAGTACTTATAATATTATTAGAAGAATTTTTCAATAAAACAGCTGCATTTACAACGGCATTATTATTTTCGTCTTTATCCAATTTTTCATGCAATGAACCCCAAGTTCCTAGATCATTCCAATCGAAAGTTGCAGGTAAAACATAAACGTTTTTCGCTTTTTCTAAAATGGCATAATCGATAGATACATTTTCAGCATTTACATAATTTTCATTAATAAATGCTGCCTCAGAATTGGTGTTATAATTTTCAAATCCTTTCAAAAACAAGCCTGTCATTTGAGGTTGAAATTTTTCAAAGGCTTGAACTATAGATTTTACTGACCAGATAAAAATTCCTCCATTCCATAAAAAATTTCCACTAGCAAGAAATGATTTTGCAGTTTCGTAATCGGGTTTTTCGCGAAATTGACTTACAGTTTTTATTAAATTTAAATCCGATTTATTGTATTCAATATATCCAAAACCAGTATTTGGAAAAGTAGGTTTTATTCCTAAAGTCACCAACGAATCTTCGTTGGAACAAAAGTCAAAACATTGTTTTAAATTTTCTGTAAAAAGTTTTTCATCCTCAATCCAATGGTCGCTAGGAGCTACTACCATTACAGCATCTGGATTTTGTTTTTTTATTTTTAATGAAGCATACAATATACAAGGAGCAGTATTTCTCATTGCAGGCTCCAATAAAACTTGCTCTTGTTTTACCATTGGCAATTGTTCTAAAACCAAGTTGTTGTATTTTTCATTGGTTAGAATTAAAATATTTTCAGCAGGAATAAGCTTCGATAATCTACTAAATGTTTTTTGGATTAGGGTGTCTCCTGAACCAAGCATGTCATGAAATTGTTTTGGAAATTCAGCTGTACTAACTGGCCAAAATCTAGAGCCTACTCCACCAGCCATTAATATGGCAAAATAATTTTTATTCATTTTTAATTTTTAAAAGCTCCACTTCGGCATTTGGATTAAATAAATAAATTCTCCCTGAATTTATTTCTACACATTCGTATCTTTTTACTCTTTGAGCCATTTTTTTGAAAATCTTTCCATTTGAAATCCTAAAAACACTTCCATAAGGGATTTCAAAGATATAATTTTTATCGTTTTGTTCGTCATACTGTTTTAATGCCAATGATAATGTTGCATCAGTATCGCTACTCGCTGTAGGGTTTTTAAAATGCCGAGCTAACAAAGGCAATAAATTAGACGGGAAAATTTCAGGAAGTATATAAGGAACCATTAAAATTTGAAAGCTATATTTCCATTTGTCACCATGAGGTTTAATATTTCTGCCAAATTTTTCAAAGGCAACCAAATGGGAAATTTCGTGAATTAATGTAATTAGGAATCTGTATTTGTTCAAATTGGCATTTATAGTAATTTCATGTTTTCCATTACTACCTTTTCTATAATCGCCATGTCTAGTTACTCTTTCGTTAACTATTTTTAGGTGCACTTGATTGGCAACAATAAGATCAAACACTGGTTTTACAGCGTTTTCAGGAATATATTTTGATAATGTTTCGTTCAAGAATGTGTTTTTTATGGATTTGATGTAGTAACTTGTAATACTTTTCCGTTGTAATATTTATTCCCTGTTAAAGTGAAATCAAAAATATAGTTGGCCATTTCAATTGCTGTTAATGGAGCTTTATATCCTGGGAATGCTTCTTCCAACATTTCTGTTTGCACTGCCCCTAAGGCTAATACATTAAAGGCAATTCCTTTTTCTTTGTATTCTTCTGCTAATAATTCTGAAAGGGTAATTACCGCGCCTTTACTAGAACTATAGGCAGATAAACCTGCAAATTTCATACTACCTTGAATGCCGCCCATACTACTTATTGTTACCACGTGGCTTCCTTTTTGAAGGAACGGCAAACAAATTCGAGTCAAATTGGCAACTCCAAAAACATTTACTTTGTAGATATTTTCAAATTCTTCTGATGTGGTTTCTTCAAATGGTTTCAATAATAAAGTACCTGCATTGTGAACAATAGCGTCTATTTTCCTCCAAGAAGTAGCTAAAAATTGTTCGACTTGCGAAAAATCTTCCTCTTTTGATAAATCTAAAGAGAAACAAGTAATATTGCTATTTTCAATTAATTTTTGAGGTGTTTTTCTAGACAGCGCTAAAACGTGGTGTCCAGCATTTGCAAATTGCAATGCTAATTCTAGTCCAATCCCTCTAGAAGTACCTGTAACTATTATGTTTTTCATGACGCTAAATTAAATAAAATTTCATAAATATCTTAAGGTTTTCGTATATACAATTATAATTTAATAATAATTAAAATTATCTAAATCCTTTAATTATTTCAAAGAAAATCTAATCTTAATTTCTTATTTTTGACAAGGTCCAAATTTATTATTGAAATCTCTCTAAATGAAACGATTTTTATTTCTTTTTATATACTTAATTCCAATTTTTGTAATTTCTCAAACGGATTTCGATAAAGCAGAGAAATTATACTCTTCAAAGAATTTTGAGCAGTCAAAAGTGTTGTTTCAAAATTATTTGAAAGACAATCCAAATAATATTAAAACAATTGAATATCTTGGGGATATTGCAGGACAAAATAAATCTTGGGATAATGCCATTTATTATTATAATAAATTGAAACAATTAAAACCTACGGAAGCTAATTATCATTATAAATATGGTGGCGTCATGGGAATGAAAGCGAAGGAAAGTAATAAGTTTAAGGCACTTGGAATGATTACAGAGATAAAATCTTCGTTTGAAAAAGCGATTTCCTTAAACCCAAAACACATTGAAGCTAGAGCGGCTCTAGTTGAATTTTATTTGCAATTGCCTGGTATTGTGGGAGGAAGTGAAAAAAAGGCACTGATTTACGCAAATGAAATTGCTCAAATATCGGCTGTTGACGGGTATCTTTCTAAAGGTCATATTGCCGAATATTTTGGAAGATTTAAAGAAGCTGAAATTCAATATAAAAAAGCAGTTGAAATTAGTAAATCTAAAAATGCCTATCGAATTCTGGCTAATTTGTATAAAAATAAAATGGGACAGCCGGAAAAAGCAAAGTCAATTTTAGAAGAAATAAAAAATTAAGAAATTATATATTCATAAATAAGTTAAATAATGCGTACTCATTTTATAGCAATTGGAGGAAGCGCGATGCACAATTTAGCATTGGCATTACATAATAAAGGATATCAAGTCACAGGTAGTGACGATGCTATTTTTGAACCCTCAAAATCCAGATTAGAAAAAAAAGGAATCCTGCCGGAGCAATTGGGCTGGTTTCCTGAAAAAATATCTTCCGACATTGACTCAGTAATTCTAGGAATGCACGCCAAAGCCGACAATCCAGAATTGCTTAAAGCACAACAATTAGGGTTGAAAATATATTCTTATCCTGAATTTTTATACGAACAATCAAAGAATAAAACACGAGTTGTTATTGGTGGTTCACATGGGAAAACTACAATTACATCGATGATATTGCACGTTATGCATTTTCATAATATTCAAGTAGATTATATGGTTGGCGCCCAATTAGAAGGATTTGACACTATGGTTCATTTAACAGAAGAGAATGATTTTATTGTTCTTGAAGGGGATGAATATTTGTCTTCGCCAATGGATAGACGTCCAAAATTTCATTTGTACCAACCCAATATTGCCCTGATTTCTGGAATTGCTTGGGATCATATTAATGTGTTTCCAACGTATGAAAATTATGTAGAGCAGTTCGAAATTTTCATTAAAATGATTACCAATGGTGGGATCTTGGTTTACAATGAAGACGATTCAGAAGTGAAAAGAGTTGCGGAAGCAGCCTCAAATCCTATCCGTAAATTACCCTATTCAACACCTAAATATTCTGTAAGAGAGGGAGTTACATTATTAGAAACCCCAGAAGGCGCTATGCCTATTGAAGTTTTTGGAGCGCATAATTTGAATAATTTGGCAGGTGCAAAATGGATCTGTCAAAATATGGGCGTAGATGAAGCCGATTTTTATGAAGCAATAGCAAATTTTAAAGGTGCCTCAAAGCGTTTAGAAAAAATTGCAGAAAGCAAAACAAAAGTAGCCTATAAAGATTTTGCACATTCGCCGAGTAAAGTGGCTGCAACAACTAAAGCTGTAAAAGAACAATATCCAAATCGCACACTAGTTGCCTGTTTGGAATTGCATACCTACAGCAGTTTGAACGCTGAATTTCTTAAAGAATATCAAGGTGCATTAGAATTTGCAGATGTTGCCGTAGTTTTTTATTCGCCTGATGCGGTGAAAATAAAACAATTGGAAGAAGTAACTTATGAGCAAATCGCACAAGCGTTCAACCGTGAAGATTTGATTATTTATACCAATCCGGCAGCTTTTAAAGACTATTTATTCAATTTAAATTTTGAAAATTCAGCTTTATTATTGATGAGTTCTGGAAATTATGGAGGATTGAATTTTGATGAAGTTAAAGGATTGATTGAATAATATAAATTAGCATTATTTTTCACCTACTATTTAAACGCCATTTAATTATATAAATATGGAAAATAATTCGTTCCCAATTACCAATTGGTCAGAAGACGACCGCCCTCGAGAAAAATTGATGTTAAAAGGAAAAGCTGCTTTAAGCGATGCCGAACTTATTGCGATTTTAATTGGTTCGGGAAGTCGAAATGAAAGTGCCGTCGAATTGAGCAAAAGGATTTTGTCAAGTGTAGACAATAATTTAAGTGCTTTAGGAAAATTATCGATTGCGCAATTGGTATCTTTCAAAGGAATTGGCGAAGCAAAAGCAATTTCTATTATTGCAGCAATGGAATTGGGACGTCGAAGAAGGGGAGAGGAAGCCATTGAATTGAAGAAGATAACTTCAAGTAAGATGATTTTTGAAATTATGCAGCCCATAATTGGAGAATTGCCTCACGAAGAATTTTGGATCATTTACGTTAATAATTCCAATTCTATTATTTCAAAATCGCAATTGAGTAAAGGTGGAATTACAGCAACTTTGGTCGATGTTCGATTGATTTTCAAAAATGCACTCGAAATTGGTGCTACAGGAATTGTACTTTGTCACAATCATCCTTCAGGAACTTTGAAAGCCAGCGAAGCGGATATTAAGATTACAAAGAAAATAAAATTAGCAGCCGAAAGTTTAGACATTACCATTTTAGATCATCTAATTATAGGCGAACACGGATATTTGAGTTTTGCAGATGAAGGAATTTTATAAGCTTAAAGCAAATAAAAATTAATTATGAAAATAGACCATGTATTTTTTGATTTAGATCACACACTTTGGGATTTTGAAAAAAATTCCGCCTTGGCTATTGAAACTATTTTCAATAAACATACGATTAATGTCGATTTACAGCTTTTTTTATTTCATTATGTACCCATAAATATCAAATATTGGGAGTGGTATAGGGTAGATAAAATCACCCAATTAGAATTGCGTTTAGGGAGATTAAAAGATACTTTTCAACTAGTAAATTACGAAATTGACGATGATAAAATAATATTCTTATCGGAAGAGTACATCGAATATTTGCCAAAATTCAATCACCTTTTTGATGGGGCAATTGAGATTTTAGATTATTTAAAACCAAAATACAATTTGCATATTATTACCAATGGTTTTCAGGAAATTCAGGACAATAAATTAAAAAATTCAAATATTGACCATTATTTTACTACGATAACCAATTCGGAAATGGCTGGAGTAAAAAAACCAAATCCTAAAATTTTTGACTTTGCGATTACTGAAGCGAATGCTTTTAAATCCAATAGTATAATGATTGGGGACTGTATCGAAGCCGATGTAAAAGGGGCCTTAAATTTTGGAATGGATGCTATTTTGTTCAACATCGATCCTTCAAAATCATACGATAATGTCAAACAAATTTCTCATTTATTAGAATTAAAAAACCACCTTTAAATTATGAAAAAAGCACTATTTCTAATGATATTTTTAGCTTCAAGCATTGGTTTTGCTCAATCTGTAAATGATTATAAATATGCCATTGTACCCTCAAAATTCGAATTTTTAAAAGACAAAGATCAATACCGTTTAAATACACTTACAAAAATGTTAATGGAAAAATACGGTTTTGTAAGCTATTTTGATACTGATATTTTACCAACTGAAGTCGCGGAAAGCAATTGCAATAAAGTATATGTTGATGTCCAAAATACTGGAAATATGTTCTCAACGAAATTGATTGTAGTTTTAAAAGATTGTAAAAATGCTATTTTATTTACTTCCTTAGAAGGAAAAAGCAGGGAAAAAGAATATCAAGTTGCCTATAACCAAGCATTACGAGTGGCGTTTAGTTCATTTGATAAATTGGAATATAAGTTTAGTGGAATACAAAAAGGTAGAAGTGAAGAAGTTGCTAATTACAAAATGATTACAAAGGACTCGACATTGAAAATTCAAGAAAACGGAATTATTATCGTTGAAAGTAATTTAGAATTCGAGAATTCATTAGTTGCCGAGACAATCAAATTGGGGTTTTTATTAATAGATCCTAAAACTTCAACAATAGTATTAAAATTATATAAAACTTCAAATGAAAATGTGTTTATTGCAAATTCAAATTCGATAAATGGAGTAGTTATTAAAAAAGGACAAGAGATTTTTTTCGAATATTATAAAGATAAACAGTTGATTTATAAGAAATTAAATGTAACTTTTTAAAGTTTAATTAATAAAACACTTTATTTATTAATAATCGTATTTATCTTTCCAGCGGTTTTTTAAAAATTCGCGATTGCCATTTTCTCTAGCGTTATCGCCAGGATTATAGAGTTTTGTTTCTGAAATTTCATCAGGTAAAAACTCTTGTTCTGCAAAATTATTAGCGTAATCGTGCGAATATTTATAATCTTCACCATAACCCAGCTCCTTCATTAATTTTGTGGGGGCATTTCGTAAATGAATAGGAATTGGCAAATCTCCAGTTTGTTTCACCACTTTTTGCGCCTCATTTATAGCCATATAACTCGCATTACTTTTTGGAGAAGTAGCCAAATAAATGGCGCATTGACTTAATAAAATTCTGCTTTCAGGGTAACCAATGTTTGAAACCGCTTGAAAAGTATTGTTTGCCATTATGAATGCCGTAGGATTTGCATTTCCAATATCTTCACTCGATAAAATCAACATTCGGCGGGCAATAAACTTAACATCTTCACCACCCTCAATCATTCTAGCCAACCAATATACCGCACCATTTGGGTCACTTCCTCGAATTGATTTAATAAATGCAGAAACAATATCATAATGTTGTTCACCAGTTTTATCATACAAAACCGTGTTTTGTTGTACTAATTGCAATACTTTTTCATTTGTAATTATAATTATTTCCTCACTAGAAGCGTTTACAACCAATTCAAATATATTCAACAACTTTCGACCATCGCCGCCTGAAAGTCTAATTATTGCTTCTGTTTCCTGCAATTCAATTTTTTTCAATTTCAAAAAGTGGTCTTCTTTAATTGCTCGCTGCAATAAACTTTCCAAATCTGATTTTGAAAATGCATTCAAAACATAAACCTGACAACGAGACAATAAAGCTGGAATCACTTCAAAACTTGGATTTTCAGTAGTGGCTCCTATCAATGTAATCCAACCTTTTTCAACTGCTGCCAATAATGAGTCTTGTTGTGATTTACTGAATCTATGAATCTCATCAATAAACAAAATGGGGTTTTTTGTAGTGAACAATCCGCCACTTTGTTTTGCTTTATCGATCACCTCTCGAATGGCTGCTACACCTGAATTAATGGCGCTTAATTCATAAAAAGTTCTTTTTGATTCTTGAGCAATTATTTGTGCCAACGTAGTTTTTCCCGTTCCAGGAGGCCCCCACAAAATCAATGAAGGTATAATTCCCTTCTCGATTTGTTGTGTCAACGAGCCATTTGGCCCCACCAAGTGCAACTGACTGATATAGTCGGATAATTTTTGTGGGCGAATACGCTCCGCTAATGGTTGATTCATGTCGTAAAAGTACATATTTTTTCTCTTTTTTGTCATTTCGACGAAGGAGAAATCACATCAAGTTTTGGATTATGAGATTTCTCTTCAGTCGAAATGACAAGATTATTGTGACAAAATAGCACCTAATTTTTTTGGTTTTATTTTTGATTACCTTGTATAGAATTAAATAAAAAATATTTCATGAACGACAGCCATTTTAAATTTTCACCTTCCGTAATCCTAATACCATTTTTATTGGTAATTGCGTTGTGGATATTATTTTGGGTTGACATTCGTTTTCACTTAAATTTAGGACAACTTGGAATTTTTCCAAGAACTTTCTTCGGATTAATTGGTATTGTCTGCTCCCCATTTCTTCATGGAAATTTAGAACACCTTTATAATAATTCCATTCCACTGCTAATATTATTGTCAGCATTACAGTATTTCTATAGAGATCTTTTTTTTAAAATTGTGGTCAATGGTATTTTGCTTTCGGGCTTCATAACTTGGATTATCGGTCGAGATGCTATTCACATTGGTGCTAGCTCCTTGATTTATGTTTTGGCTAGTTTTATTTTCTTTAAGGGAATTATAACTAAATATTATCGATTAGTTGCCCTTTCACTTCTTGTAGTTTTAGTTTATGGAAGTATGGTTTGGTACATTTTTCCTAATATAAAAGAAGGAATTTCTTGGGAAGGGCACCTCGCGGGATTAATTACAGGTTTTTTATTTGCATTAATTTATAAAACACCCGAATATAAAAAACTCATCAAGTACGATTGGCAACAGCCGGATTACAACCCATCTGAAGATAAGTTTATGCAGCGATTTGATGAAAATGGGATTTTTGTAAATCCGCCAGTTATTGAAGAAGAACCGGAATGCGAATCGTATTACAATTCAAGTAATTCTGTAAACTACGAGTTCAAAGAAAAAAAATTGGATTAAAACTTTCGATTTAATCCATTTAGAAAATGTTATTTCCAATTATTGTCTTTGACGAACTGCCTCATATAAAAAAGCACCACAGGCTACGGAAACATTTAAGGAACCTATTGTTCCAAACATTGGAAGCTTTGCTTTTTCATCTACAATTTTTAATACCGAAGGATTAACTCCTCTATCTTCAGAACCCATAATAATAGCCAAAGGTTCGTTCAATTCAATATCATAAATATTTTGATCGGTTTTTTCAGTAGCTGCTACGGTTTTAATTCCGCTTGCTTGCAATAAGAATATCGCATCTTTAATATGTTCTACTTTACAAATAGGAATATTAAAAACGGCTCCAGCAGAAGTTTTTACTGTATCACCATTAACGGGGGCAGCTCCCGATTTTTGAATAATAATTCCATTTACACCGGTACATTCTGCAGTTCTGATGATAGCGCCAAAATTTCTAGCATCCGAAATTTGATCCAGAATAAGAAATAATGGTTTTTTACCATTTTCTAAAACTGTTTCTATTAATGTTTCTAAATCGTAAAAAGATATTGGAGAAATACTTGCTACTACCCCTTGGTGATTATTTGGGGTTAGTCTATTTAATTTTTCAACAGGAACATAGGTGAAATTGGTATTATTTCTCTTCATCACTTTCATTAAGTCCTTCATTAATTCTCCGGAAATTTCTTTTTGAACAAAGACTTTGTCAATTTCTTTTCCAGACTGAATAGCCTCAATTATCGCGCGTATTCCAAATATTAAGTGTTCTTTTTCCATTTTGCAAATATATAAAAAAACCCCGCATAAAGCGGGGTTTGAATTAAAATTACAATCAATTATCTTTTCCAGAAAGGAGTGAAAGCATTGATAGCAAATACATCGGCTTCAACCACATTTGGCACATTTCCAGAGTTAGCTACATACTCAGAAGTTGGATAGATTAATCTATATGGCTTACGAGTTTTAGTAGTAACAGTTGAAAGTGGCGTTAATGGATAACCAGTACGAGTA
>JARXAC010000048.1:0-27882 GCA_029866065.1 Flavobacterium sp. | reverse complement strand
TTTATTTCAAATATAGTAATTATTTATATCCAAATTTCTGCGGTCCATTTTTATTTTAATCAGGTTCTAAATCTAAAATCAGAACTCTAAAATCCCAATCCTGCCCAAAAAAATAAAATTACTATCTTTGCGCTGAATTTAATTTTTAACAAAACCCATTTCAATGAAAACGCTTCAAGACTTCAATTTTAAAAACCAAAAAGCCGTAATTAGAGTCGATTTTAATGTGCCTCTAGACGATAATTTCCACGTTACAGATACCACTAGAATTGAAGCTGCAAAACCAACCATAGACCATATTCTTGCCGAAGGCGGAAGCGTAATCTTACTATCGCACCTTGGAAGGCCAAAGGGGGTTGAAGAAAAATATTCATTGAAACACATCGTGAGAACAGCCACGGAAATCCTAGGTACAGAAGTGCTTTTTGCATCGGATTGTGTGGGTGAAATTGCTGAAACTGCAGCGAAAAATTTACAACCAGGCCAAGTTTTATTACTTGAAAACCTTCGCTTTTATGTTGAAGAAGAAGCGGGTGATGTGGCGTTTGCAAAACAATTGGCGACTTTAGGCGATATTTATGTAAACGATGCTTTTGGAACGGCTCACAGAGCGCACGCCTCAACTACAATTATAGCTCAATTTTTTGAAGGTAAAAAATGCTTTGGTGCGCTTCTGACCAAAGAAATCGAGAGTTTGAACCGAGTTTTGAAAAACAGCGAAAAACCAGTAACTGCAGTTCTTGGAGGTTCAAAAGTGTCTTCAAAAATCACGGTTATCGAGAATATCTTAGATAAAATAGATCACATGATTATTGGCGGCGGAATGACCTTCACTTTCGTGAAAGCATTGGGAGGGAAAATTGGAAACTCAATTTGTGAGGACGATAAAATGGAATTGGCTTTAGCCACTTTGAAAATCGCTAAAGAAAAAGGCGTGCAAATTCATATTCCTGTAGATGTGGTTGCCGCAGACGCTTTTTCTAACGATGCGCAAACACAAATAGTTGATGTGAGAGAAATTCCTGACGGATGGCAAGGGCTTGACGCGGGACCAAAATCATTAGCCGCTTTCAAAAAAGTAATTATGGATTCGAAAACCATACTTTGGAACGGCCCATTAGGTGTTTTTGAATTACCAGCTTTCGCCAATGGAACGATTACTTTAGGAAATTACATTGCTGAATCTACCGCAAACGGCGCGTTTTCTTTAGTTGGTGGTGGCGATTCTGTGTCGGCGGTTAAACAATTTGGTTTGGAAGAAAAAATGAGCTACGTTTCTACGGGAGGCGGCGCCATGCTTGAAATGTTGGAAGGAAGAACCTTACCAGGAGTAGCTGCAATATTGGAATAAAAATTAGTTTTAACACTAATTTATATTTTTTTACGTTTATTACTATTAGATTTGTGAAATACCTAATGAATTGAAATGTAGCATTTTGACATTAAAATATATGAATATACAAAAAATCACCCTCAGCTTTTTTCTCTTATTATCTTTAAATAATTTTGCTCAAGGCCCAACGGAGGCTTTGAAAAAAGACTCAAAAAATGCTTACCTTGATTCTATAAAAGCCACTTTTGTTCAAGACAATATTGCATCTTGTGTTGATAGTTTATGGATGAAAGAATTAACGAATTTAGATATATACAACGATATTTCGGTAGATATTAAGAACATTAATATCGATAAAAAAGTAGATTTTGAATTACCAACCGAATTATTGAAAGCTAGACTTGCCATAATGGACGCGAAATCGCCATTTAATATTGAATACAATCAAGGGCTAGAAAACATCATAAAATCATTTTTAAAAAACAGAAAAAAATCATTTGAAAGATTAATGGCTATTTCTGAATTTTATTTTCCCATGTTTGAAGAAGCCATGGCAAGACAAAATGTGCCTTTAGAAATAAAATATTTAGCAGTGGTAGAATCGGCTTTGAACCCAAAAGCGGTTTCAAGAGTAGGAGCTACGGGATTGTGGCAATTTATGTTTCAAACAGGAAAGCAATATGGATTAAACATTAACACTTATGTTGACGACCGAAGCGATCCTTTAAAAGCGAGTGATGCAGCGGCATTGTACATGTCGAATATGTATAAAATTTTTGGCGATTGGGACTTGGTTTTAGCGTCATATAATTCGGGCCCAGGAAATGTGGCGAAAGCCATTCGAAGATCGGGAGGTCAGCAAAACTTTTGGAATATTAGAAAGTATTTACCTAAAGAAACGCAAGGATATGTTCCGGCATTTTTAGCTACGATGTACATTTATGAATACCACAAAGAGCACGGAATTGTTCCCAACAGAGCGGCAATTAAGTATTTTGCTACTGATACCATAATGGTAAAAAGAGAAATCACTTTCAAGCAAATCTCAGATTTAATAGATATTCCGGTGTCGCAATTGCAATTGCTAAATCCCGCTTACAAAAGAGATGTAATTCCATATATTGTGGGGGAAAATCATTATTTGCGCATGCCAAATGATAAAGTGGCTATATATACTTCAAATGAGGATAAAATTTATGCTTATGTAAATTATGAAACTAGCAAAAGAGAACGTTCGTATGAAAGTAGATATGCCTCTAAAGACAATTCTAACGAAG
Organism: Flavobacterium sp.; assembly: GCA_029866065.1. Taxonomy (GTDB): domain Bacteria; phylum Bacteroidota; class Bacteroidia; order Flavobacteriales; family Flavobacteriaceae; genus Flavobacterium. The sequence goes on along the minus strand of JARXAC010000048.1, from coordinate 25,272 downwards.
CAACAGAAAGTCAAATTGTAACTAAAACGAAGTTTTATAAAATAAAGAGAGGCGACAGTTTGAGTGAAATTGCGAATAAGTTTGGCGTTACGCTATCGGAATTAAAAAAATGGAACCGCATTAAAGGAACTTACACGACTAAAGGAAAAATTTTAAAAATTTATAGCTATGATAATGTAGTTGTAAAACCCAAAGACAATGAAATTAAGGAAGTGGCGGAAGTTAAAAAAGAACCTGTTACTGAAGAGGTAAAACCTGAAGTTGCAGAAACGAAATACAAAGAAGAGCAAGTAGTTTCATTTGTAAATACAACTAAGAAACACAAAGTTAGAAAAGGCGATAATTTAAGTTCAATAGCCAACAAATATAACGTTTCAGTATCGGATCTAAAAAAATGGAACAACTTAAAAAAGAATACCGTTGCCTCAGGAAAAGTATTAAAAATCAAGACTACAGAACGAGTAGTTTCAAAAGTTAAGAAAGAAATTAAATCCGATAAAAAAGCGACAGACCCTAAAAATGAAGTTGTAGCGGATAAAGAAAATTCCGATTCAGAAGTTGCTGAAAAAAAAGAATATAAAACCCAGGAATATGTAGTTTTAAAAGGAGATAATCTAAGCAATATTGCCAAAAAACATAAAGTATCCGCTGAAGACCTTAAACTTTGGAACAACCTTACAGATGATAACATTCAATTAGGAGGCACTATAATAGTTTCTAGAATTGAAATTGTAGTTGCAGAGAAGCCAAATAAAAAAGCCAAGTCGGCTAAAAGAGTCAAAAAAGTGGATGAGCACTATTATGTTCAAAAAGGAGATTCACTTTATAAAATTGCTAAAAAATATCCTGGGGTTACCATTTCAGATATTAAAAAATGGAACGGCATAAGCAATGAAAATCTTAAACCGGGAATGAAATTAAAAATTAGCGGTTAATACAATATGTTTACTTAAATTTGGACTTTAATTCATTTATAACAATATGAATAAAGTCCATTTTTTTTTGTTGCTTACTACTTTGTTTTTCATCTCTTGTAAAAACAGTAGCGATAACTCCAATGCAAAAACGACTGGCGACATCAATACCATTTCAGTTTTAATAGACGATCAGCTTTGGAAAGGCGCAATCGGAGATTCGGTTAGAAACAAATTTGCCTCATCGGTAATTGGTCTTCCAGAAGAAGAACCACAGTTTACCATCAATCAATATCCGATCAAGTTTTTGGAAGGGTTTGTTGTAAATAGCCGTAACAGTATTGTAATTAAAAAATCGAATGCTAGTGGTTTTGAAATTAAGAAAAATGAATTTGCAACGCCACAAAACATTTTCTATATATCTGGAAGAACTACGAACGAAATAGTAGCAGTTATAGAAAAGCACACCTCTGAAATTATTCGGCTAATGCGCGAAACTGAAATTGTCGAAAACCAAAGAATTATCGACACTTCATTGATAAAAACCGCCCAGATAAAAAAGAAATTTAAAATCGACTTGAACATCCCAAATGGGTACAACAATGTTCTAACGAAAAAGAAATTCTTGTGGTATAAAAAAGAAAACACGGGCGGAAGTACAAGTATTGTAATCTATCAGGTACCTATAAATAAGATTGAAGCGAGCTATAAATCAAGTATACTAAAGAACATTATTAGAACAAGAGATTCTATTGGTGCGCTTTATATTCATGGAACCGAACGCTATTCAAAAATGATTACCGAGCAGGCTTATTCTCCCTATTTTATTAATGTCAAATTGGGAAAAAGGAATGCTTTTGAAACCAAAGGAACCTGGGAAATGAAAAATGATTTTATGTCGGGGCCATTTATAAATTACTGCATAAAAGATTATAGAAACCGCAGAATTTTAGTTTTAGAAGGATTTTGTTATGCGCCTTCAATGAAAAAAAGAGACCTAATGTTTGAATTGGAATCGATAATAAAATCGGTTAAATTCATAAAAAAATAAATAGATTAAGATGCCAATTATTTGGAAAACAAAAACATTCGACGAGCTTTCAACGCAAGAATTATATCAAATATTGAGATTAAGATCAGAAGTATTTGTAGTAGAACAAAATTGCGTTTACCAAGATATTGACAACAAAGATCAAAAGGCGTTGCATTTATTTGGAGAATTTGAAGACGAAATTATCGCACATTCAAGATTGTTTAAACCCGGCGATTATTTCGAATTTTCTTCAATTGGAAGAGTGGTGGTTGCTGAAAAACACAGAGATAAAAATTTCGGCCACAAATTAATAACCCAATCGATTTTAGAAATAAAAAAGCAGTTTAAGGAGAATAATATTACTATTTCAGCCCAATTGTATTTGAAGAAATTTTATGAATTTCATGGGTTTATTACCACTTCAGAAGAGTATTTAGAAGACGATATTCCTCATATAGAAATGAAAATCACCAAGAAAATTTAATTTAAAATCTTGTTGTATTCTATTTCATTATTCAAAATCCCAACTCCTTTTTTTATCTCTGAATTATTTTTAATATAATACAAATAAAGCCCTTCTTTGTATTGGTATCGCTTGATTATCTCATCGAGAATTAGATTTTTTATCTCCTTTTGATTTTGATTTAAAAGATTTTCTTCACTTTTTTGCAATGCCGAAAGCAATTGTTGGTATTCATTTGCTATTGACGTGTCTAATTTTTCCTTTTTTGCAGCCATTAAAGTCTTTTTTAGTGCCAACTCAGTTTCGGTATCAAAAGAGAACTTTTCGCGCTTTAAAAACCCTTTAAAATTACTAAAATCCAAATCAGAAATTACAGGAATTGTAGTTCCTAAATTTGGATTTTTATAATAATACTCGGTTACAAAATTGAATATCCCGTCGTTTTTAATCAAGGCTTCGGAAATATTGCTGAGTTTTGTTTCGTCCAAAACAATATCAGGTAAAATCCCCCCGCCATCATAAACCGTCCGTCCTTTTCTGGTTTTAAAAGCATTATAATCTGTGGATGCAGTTCTAACCGCTTTTCCTTCCTTGTCTTTATTCGAATAATCCAATGCCTGAATGCATCTTCCAGAAGGGGTATAATATCTGGAAATGGTAATTTTAATTTGAGTGCCATAACACAAATCAATTGGTCGTTGAACCAACCCTTTTCCAAAACTTCGACTGCCAATAATAACCGCTCGATCTAAATCTTGCAACGCTCCTGCAACAATTTCAGAAGCTGAAGCGCTTTTCCCATCAACAATTACCACCAGTGGAATTTCAGTGTCTATAGGTTCTCTAGTAGTTTTGAAAGTAATATTGTGTTTCTCCGTTTTGGATTTTGTAGTAACAATAACCTCGTCTTTAGGGACAAATAAATTACAAATACTAACCGCCTCATTCAATAAACCGCCTGGATTTCCTCTTAAATCCAATACAATTTTCTCTGCCCCTTCTTTTTTTAATTGCTCAAGTGCCTCTTTAACTTGTGCCGCCGCCTTAACCGTAAATTGATTAAGAGCAATATAGCCTGTTTTATCATCTATTTTACTAAAGTAAGGCACCGCTTTTATGTCCACCTCTTCTAATATCAATTGTGCCGACAGTGTTTTCCCTTGTCGAATAAATTTTATGTCGACTTTTGCATTTTTTCCGCCTCTCAATAATTGGCTCGCGTCTTCTTTGTAATCGGCTAAATTGATGTCTCCAATTGAAATAATTTCATCACCGCCTTTTAGTCCCGCCTTGTCAGCTGGGTAATTTTTGTAGATTTCTTTTACTATTAATTTGGCTTCTTTCCGAGTAATTACAGCGCCTATTCCGGTGTATTCGCCAGTATTATTTATTTTGAATTTTACAACATCTTGTTCGTTGAAATAATTCGTGTAGGGATCCAAGTCGGCCAACATACTTTTGATGGCTTTATTCATTAAATCCCCTGGATTTACTTTGTCTACATAATTACTATTTACCGCTTTGAATAACGTGGTGAAGATTTCTATTTGCTTGGCAACTTCGAAAAAATCGTCCTTAAAGCTTACGCCAATAAAAAGCATTCCGCTTGCTAACACCGGAATTATATATCTTTTTTTTAGGAATTTGTACATGGTATAATTTTATTTTATTTCTGTTTTTTGGGCTTCCAAAAACTTTTCGAACAGTTGAATGGTCTTTATATTGATTTCTTCAAATGTCAGTCGGTCTTTGCTTTGATATAGAAACATAAACGAAAAAGGCGTTGTTAAATTATCCAATAATAAATGTTTGTTGAGACGATACGTTTCTCGAAGCACCCGTTTAAAATAGTTTCTGTCAACCGCTTTTTTAAAATGTTTTTTAGATACTGAAACTCCCATTTTTACGGGAACGCCCTCACCAAAATCACCTTCAATATAAACCAATCGCAAGGGATATTTCGACACCGATTTTCCTTTTGAAAAAAGTAAATCAATTGTCGTTTTGCTTTTTAGTTTTTCGGCTTTTGAATAGGTGAAATTCATTTTTAGTTTCTAATTCTGATTTACAAAGGTACGAATGCAATTCAAATAAAAAACCACGGAACGAATCCCGTGGTTTTTGTAATAAAATTTCAAAAAATTACAATGTTTCTTTCAACCATTTGTAAAATTCTTTTTGCCAAACTTGTGCATTTTGAGGATTCAAAACCCAGTGATTTTCTTCTGGGAAATATAGAAATCTACTTCTAATACCGCGCAATTGTGCTGCTTGAAATGCCTCTTGCGATTGCCCAATTGGAACTCTAAAATCCATTCCTCCTTGAATGATTAAAATTGGCGCATTCCATTTATCTACGTGGCTTGCGGGATTAAATTCGGTGTAGGTTTTTTGAGCTACTTTATTGTCTTTTTCCCAATAAGCACCTCCAAAATCCCAGTTGTTAAAGAAGACTTCTTCTGTAGTTCCAAACATACTTGTGGTATTAAAAACCCCATCGTGAGCTATAAAAGTCTTGAATTTGTTGTTGTGAATTCCGGCCAAATAAAACGCTGAATAACCACCGTAACTGGCTCCTACACATCCTAATCTCGCTTTGTCAACATAATTTTCTTTGGCCACGTCATCAATTGCCGAAAGGTAATCTTTCATTACTTGACCGCCCCAATCTTTACTAATTTGCTCATTCCATTCTACCCCGTGCCCCTGCATTCCTCTTCGGTTTGGTGCCACAACAATGTATCCGTTAGCGGCCATTAATTGGAAATTCCAACGGAAAGAGTAAAATTGGGTTAACGGAGATTGTGGACCCCCTTGGCAATATAATAGCGTTGGGTATTTTTTTGAAGCATCAAAATTGGGAGGTAAAATTACCCAAACCAACATTTTTTTACCGTCGGTGGTGGTTACATATCTTCTTTCGGTTTTGCTTAACGCCAATGTGGAGTAGGTTGCTGTATTCACATTGGACAATTGATTCCAAACTTTTTTCTTTAAATCATACGAATACAATTCGGCAGCGTGGTTCATGTCCGATTTGGTAACGAAGATTTTATCGCCTACAATTCCTACCAATCCGGAAACATCAAAATCACCATTTGTAACTTGAACTACTTGCGGCAATTTTTTGTTTAAACCCGGAAAATCAATTACAAATAATTGAAGCGTTCCGTCAACAGGCGCTTGAAAATAAACAGTCTTTCCGTCTTTACTCCAAACAAAACTTTCTACACTTCCATCCCAATTTGCCGTGAGGTTAATAGTTGTTCCTTTAAAGCTAACCACAATATCGTTTTTATCGGCTTCATAACCGTCGCGTTTCATTTGCAACCAGGTTAAATTTCCTGTTGGAGAAAATGTTGGATTGGTATCATATCCTAAATTGCTTTCGGTTCTGTTTTCTGTAATTCCAGTTTCAAGATGGTATTCGTAAATGTCAGTATTGGTAGAAATTGCATAAGCCGTTCCTGCTTTTTTCTTGCATACGTACAAAATACTTTTGCTGTCTGGCGACCAAATGTAATCTTCGTCACCACCGAATGGTTTTTGAGGCGCATCAAAATTTTCGCCTTTCATAATGTCAATTCCAACTGATTTTTCTCCGTTTGATTTATAAAAAACATGATTGAATTTACCTTCGTTCCAAGCGTCCCAATGGCGGTAATCCAATCCATTATAGATTTGAGCATTGGATTTATCTAAATTGGGATAGAAGTCTTTTCCGTGAACCTTGTCAATTTTTACCTCTTCGTTATAAACGGTATATTTTCCATCAGGAGAAATATTTTTATCGGCTAAAAGCGATTTGTAATCGGAAATTTCAATAGCATTTCCACCATTTACAGGCACAGAATAATACTTAGAATTCGATTTATTTTCATCAACAGAAGGCGTTGATACCTTATAAATAATATTTTTCTCGTCTTTAGAAATTCCTAATGGCGAAATTCTGCCCAATTTCCAGAGTAATTCAGGCGACATTAAATTTTGAGCTACAACCGCATTTACACTCATAGTAATTAATGTTAAAATCAGTAATTTTTTCATAGTTATAATTATTTTTCAAGTTTTAAAAGTACTCAATTTTTCTAATATATTTAATTTTCTATGGATGAAATAGTAGTGATTGAACAGTTACATTATTATTTTATCCCAAGATTAATTACATTTGAAATAAAAAAAGATGCAGCTCAGTTATTGGGAAATAAAAAATTGGTTTACCAATGTTGATTATACCGTAGTAGGAAGCGGAATTGTGGGCCTTCACGCCGCATTACGACTTCGCGAACGATTTCCTAATAGTAAAATAATTGTGCTAGAAAAAGGCGTATTGCCTCAAGGGGCGAGCACTAAAAACGCCGGTTTTGCCTGTTTTGGAAGTTTGTCGGAAATTATAGACGACCTAAAATCCCATTCCGAAGAAGAAGTTATTCGTCTGATTCAAAAACGTTGGGAAGGACTTAAATTATTGCGAAAACGGGTAGGCGACGATAACTTAGATTTCAAGCCATTTGGGGGATATGAGTTGTTTTTAAAAGAACACGAATCGGATTATTTGGAATGTATGAGTAAACTTCCGTTCATCAACGAAGTCCTACAGCCTTTATTTAAAGCCGATGTTTATTCCAAAGAAATAGATCGTTTTGGGTTTAATGGCATTTACGAAAGTGTAATTTTTAACCCTTTTGAGGGGCAAATTGACACTGGAAACATGATGCAAGAATTGTTGAAACAAGCTGCTGCAAATGATATTTTGATTTTGAACCAACAAAAAGTGACGGCCTTTAATGACAATGGAATCCATGTTGAGGTAGCACTTGGAGATTTTTCATTCAAAACCCAAAAGCTATTATTTGCTACCAATGGCTATGCTTCCGAACTTACAAAAGGCGACGTTAAACCAGCAAGAGCTCAAGTTTTAATTACCCAGCCCATTCCAAATTTACACCTAAAAGGCACGTTTCATTTTGACAAAGGCTATTATTATTTTAGAAATTTTGGAGACAGAATCCTTTTTGGCGGAGGCCGAAATTTAGATTTTCAAGGCGAAGCAACCGATGAATTTGGCGAAACGCAATTAATTCAAAACCATTTGGAAAAGTTATTAAAAGAAGTAATTTTACCAAATCAAGAATTTACTATCGACCATCGTTGGAGTGGAATTATGGGGCTTGGATCCTCAAAAAATCCAATTGTGGAACCCATTTCTAATAATGTTTACTGTGGCGTTCGATTGGGTGGAATGGGAGTTGCAATTGGCAGTTTAATAGGTACTGAATTGGCCGATTTAATATAATTTATATGTGGAAAAAATTTACCCGAATAGTCTTTAGACTCTTTCTTTGGTTTTTAGGAATATCAATTGGAATGGTTGTTCTATTCAAATTTGTCCCGGTTCCAATTACACCACTAATGGTTACCAGAGCTATAGAAATGAAAATGGACGGAAAAGAAATGGTTTGCAATCACGATTGGGTTCCTATAGAAGAAATTTCCAAAAACCTTCAAAAGGCCGTAATATCAAGCGAAGACGGAACTTTTTTAACCCATCACGGCTTTGATTTTATAGCAATGCAAAAGGCCTTAAAAAACAACCAAAAAGGAAAAAAAATTAAAGGAGGAAGCACCATTTCTCAACAAACGGCTAAAAACGTTTTTCTTTGGCAAGGCAGAAGTTACATCCGTAAAGGTTTTGAAGCCTATTTTACGGTACTAATTGAATTAATTTGGGGCAAAGAAAGAATCATGGAAGTGTATTTAAACTCTATTGAAATGGGCGATGGAATTTATGGAGCGCAAGCCGCAACGGAATATTGGTACCGCAAAGGCGCGTCTAGTCTTACGCCAAGAGAAGCCGCAGGAATAGCCGCCATATTACCCAACCCAAGAAAATACAAAGCCACCAATTCCACGGTGTATATCAACAAAAGAAAAGGCAAAATTGTTAAGGCAATGCGGAATTTAGGGAAAATAGAATATTAAAAAAAGCAGACTAATTACTATTAGCCTGCTTTTTTACAACAACTCGATTCACTTTTATGGCAAGCTATTAAATCCCATATTGTAAAGTGTAAAAGCTTGAATATCGGAAGCTTCTTCAATTGTTTTTGAAACCGGTTTTCCAGCTCCGTGACCCGCATTGGTTTCTATTCGTATTAAAACGGGATTGTTTCCCACATGTTTTGCTTGTAATTCCGCAGCAAATTTAAAACTATGTGCCGGCACCACACGATCATCATGATCTCCAGTTGTTACTAAAGTGGCAGGATATTTTGTACCCATTTTCACATTTTGAACAGGAGAATAACCTTTGATGTACTCAAACATTTCTTTTGAATCTTCAGCAGTTCCATAATCATAAGCCCATCCTGCTCCTGCAGTAAAGGTGTGATATCGCAACATATCTAGAACTCCTACAGCCGGAAGCGCAACCTTCATTAAATCCGGTTTTTGTGTCATTACTGCGCCAACTAATAATCCACCGTTGGAACCTCCTTTTATAGCTAAGAAATCAGAAGAAGTGTAATTTTCGGCAATTAAATATTGAGCTGCAGCTATAAAATCATCAAATACATTTTGCTTTTGAAGTTTGGTTCCTGCATCATGCCATTTCTTACCGTATTCTCCACCTCCGCGAAGGTTGGCAACAGCATATATCCCTCCCATTTCAAGCCAAACCGCATTGGCAATACTAAAACTAGGCGTTAAGCTAATATTGAAACCGCCATATCCATAAAGAATAGTAGGGTTTTTTCCTTCTAATTTCAACCCTTTTTTGTGGGTAATAATCATAGGAATTTTAGTTCCATCCTTTGAAGTATAAAAGACTTGCGTTGAAATATAATTTTCGCTTTTGAAATCAACTACTGGTTTTTTATAATTGGTAGCCTTTCCCTCTTTAGGATTGAAACTGTAAATAGTTGCCGGCGTAGTATAATTTGTAAAAGAGAAATACAATTCAGAATCTTTTGTTTTTCCGCCAAAACCCGATGCAGTTCCAATACCTGGAAGAGGTACTTCTCGAATTAATTTCCCTTTAAAATCGTATTGTTTTACTAACGAAATAGCATCCTTCATGTAAGTTGCAAAAATATATCCCGCTCCAGTACTTGGCGAAAACACATTGTCGGTTTCTGGGATAAAATCAACCCAGTTTTCAATACCTGGATTACTTGCATCTACACTTACAATTCTTTTATTTGGAGCGTTTATATTGGTAAGGATATATAATTTTGATCCTAAATTGTCTATTACGTCAACATCAAAATCAAAGTTGCTTACAATAGGAATAATTGCAGCGTTAGGCTTACTTAGGTCTTTTAAATACAGTTCATTACCAGAGGTAGAATTTGCTGCAGAAATAAACAAATAACGATCGTCTTCAGAAACACTTCCGCCCACATAGCGACGTTTTTCCTTGTCGCCAAAGATTACTAAATCTGTTTTTTGAGCGGTACCTAATTGGTGAAAGTACAATTTATGTTCGTCTGTTTTAGCCGAAAGCTCACTTCCTTTTGGCTTTTCATAACTAGAATAAAAAATCCCCTCGTTTCCTTTCCAAGAAAGTCCGCTAAATTTTACATCAATAAGGGGAGTGTCAATTTCTTTTTTTGTTTTGGCATCTATAAAAATTACCGTTCTCCAATCACTTCCTGCTTTAGAAATGGAATAGGCAACCTTAGAACCGTCTTTGGAAAAACTCACCCCGTCTAGAGATGTTGTAGCGTCTTTTGAAAAAGTATTGGGGTCTAAAAAAAGCGATTCTTTTCCGGAATTATCAGTTCTGTACAATACCGATTGGTTTTGAAGCCCATTATTTTTATAGAAATAAGTGTAGTCACCTTCTTTGAATGGAGCAGAAATTTTTTCATAATTCCATAGTTTTTCCATACGCTCTTTGATTTTATTTCTAAAAGGAATTTTAGATAAATAATCAAAAGTTAATTTATTTTCTTCTTTAACCCAAGCCGCTGTTTCATCAGATTTGTCGTCTTCTAACCATCGATAAGGATCATTAACTTCAGTACCGAAATAAGTATCAATGGTTGCTGTTTTCTTTGTTTCTGGGTAGGTTAATGGCTCCATTTTTTGATTTTGACTAAACGTGGCAATGGAAGTGGTTACCGCCATTACTAAAATTATTTTTTTCATAAGAGATTAGTTTTACACAAAAATAGCGAGTTTATTATTAAAATAAACACATTTAATTGCAATGAATTCTTTTATAAATTAAAATTGATTCCCAAAACGATATTTCTTCCAATATTTGGAATCCCGTCATTTTTCAATCTTGATAAATGGGCGATATAGTTTTTGTTAAACAGATTATTACCATTAAGATTAAAATTAAAATGGGTTTTCCCAATGTTAATTTGACCGCCAATTCCCAAATTAACCAATGTATATCCTTCGGAATAGGTTTCAAACCCGCTGATTTTTTTTTGGTCGAAAGTATTGGAAACATTCAATGTTGCAAAGCCGTCTTTCAACCAATTTTTAATTTTGAATTCTGCGCGCAAGCTGTTATTCCAATTGTTAGCAGGGATTAACGGCAAGAAATTCCCGAGACCTCGGTATTGTTTTTCGCCTGTTACTGTTTCAAAACTACTCTCAAAATGAAGCCAATCCAAAGGGTGTGGGTGAAAATGAAGTCCAAATTCTCCACCATACAACATAGCATCAGTTTGAAAATAGTTAAACACATCGTAACCCGCAATGGTTATTGGCGATGGATTTAAATAAATATAATTATTGATTTTATTGAAGAATCCGTTGGCAAAAAACTCAAAATGGCTGTTTTGATATTCTAAATTTAAATCCGTTTGTACGTTTTGTTCCGTTGCTAAATTACTATTTCCAATTTCATATCGATTGGCGCCTTCATGAACGCCATTTGAAGTCAATTCTGCTAAATTTGGCGCTCGGAATCCAGAAGCCAAATTAACTCTCAACGTAAATTCTTTAGTTAAATTAGTTTTGTAGCCTAGCGACCCATTAAAGCTGTTGTAGTTTTTTGCAACCGCCTCAAACGAGCCTTCATCCCCTGAAATCCCATAGCTTTCAGTGGTAATATTTCTATTATCAAAACGAATTCCCGCTTGTAAAATACTCGAATTCCATTCGTAATTTGCCGTTCCAAACACCCCAAAATCGTTCGTTTTAGCATTAGGAATTAAGTATTCAATTCCAGAATTCACATTGGTTTGCGCCATACCTTGTATCCCAAAAATAGACTCTAAATTTCCTGCTTTTGGTAGGTGATATTTCAAATCATAGTTTAAAGTATTCAATTTCATATGCAAATTTGCCACGTCACTATCCTCAAACTCGCTTCTGTTATTGGAGATAAATCCCAAGTCGATATCTAGTTTAGATTTATTTAAAAATAGGGTAGAATTTAAACTTAAAAGATGATTGGTGACCGCTTGTTTTGGATATTCGGTAGTAGAGCTCGAAGATTGTTCGGCAATTCCGTTTTCAGGAATCCCTAAATCCAATTTATTGAAATTATATCTAAAAACGCTAGATAAAACAGAGTTGCTATAACCAATTCCAGTTTTTAAATCCTGTTCATTATATCTTGTATTGGTCACCCGATTTCCGTCAGCAATTCTGTAATCGGAATGAATAGTATTGCTTTCTCGAACTAAATATTTCCAATTTTCAGATGATGTTTTTACGCCCAATGTAGAAGTACTTCCTAGTGTATTTGAGAATAATTTTTGACTAAAATCTCCTTCAAAGGTGTTTGATTTTGCAAATTTTTCAGGGTTAAAATAGAGCACACCGCCCAATGCATCCGATCCATAAAGTAAGGAAGCGGGACCTTTAATAATTTCCACACTTTCCACCCCGGCATCGTTCAACCCTAGCCCATGTTCGTCACCAAATTGCTGATTTTCAACACGAACGCCTTGAGAATAAACGAGAACTCGATTGCCGCTTAACCCTCGAATAACTGGTTTTCCAATGGAAGTTCCTGTTGAAATTTGTGAAACTCCAGGGAGTGTTGCCAGCCCTTCAATTAAGGTTGAAGTTCCTTTTTGTTGTAACGATTTCATGCTTTCATGATCCACTTTCATTACATTTTGAGACTGTAATTTATGAAAGGAAGTCGCCACAATTACCTCGTCCATTTGAAACAGAGAGGTTTCAAAAACTACATCCAATTTATTTTCCCCATTTTGGACCAAAAGAGTTTTATTTTGGGATGTAAAACAGATAAATGTAAAGGTGATTTTTAAAGTTCCATTGGGAAAACTATTAATTGAGTACGCTCCATTTTCATCTGTTTCTGAACTTTTATGTAGTTCCGAAACGAATATATTCACCCCTTTTATTGGATTATTATCTTTATCTGTAATTTTTCCTGATATTTTATTTTGCGCATTTACAAATGCTGAAAACCCTATGAAAAGGGCAATTAGTATCTTCTTCATTTTTGTTTTTTTAATGTTGTGGTTTCATTTTTTAAATCAGCATTTTATTACTGATTTATTTCCGATTAAACATTAAAAACAGGGGGCCCTCGAAGTAGATTTGAATTATTAGTATGGATTTTAACAACATCAGAATAGTAAAAACTATTCTGCGTCCTAAATACTATTTTTGGGATATTAAATTCAAAAAGAGAAAATGGTGCTGCCGAACTGAAAGCAAATTCACACACAAAACAATGTTCCAATGAATGGTGTTGGTGGGTGATTTGGTGTTTCGATGAACTTTTATGATGGCAAACCGTTTCGGCCTTTTCCTTTTCAAAATGCGCATACGAATCGTGTGATTGAAACAATATTGAAAACAATATTGCAATCACTATAGAAAAATGGATAAGTATTTTATTCTTTTTCAACTTTCGTATTTTAATTTATTTAGGACCAATAGTTTTTATTAAACCAAATGATTCACTACTAAATATTCTGCAATTTGAACGGTATTGGTAGCCGCGCCTTTTCTTAAATTATCAGCTACAATCCACATATTTAAAGTGTTTTCTTGGCTTTCGTCACGGCGAATTCTACCTACAAAAACTTCGTCTTTTCCTTCTGCATAAATGGGCATTGGATAACTAAAATTGTCAGTGCTATCTTGAACCACAACTCCTGAAGTATTTTCCAAAATAGAACGCACTTCGTTTACGTCGAAAGCATTAGAAAACTCCACATTTACTGCTTCACTATGTCCGCCAACAATAGGTACACGAACAGCAGTTGCGGTTACGTTTATGGAGTTATCGCTTAATATTTTTTTAGTTTCACGAACTAATTTCATTTCCTCTTTGGTGTAACCATTGTCTTCAAAACTATCACATTGAGGAATTGCATTTCGGTGAATAGGGTATTTATAAGCCATTTCGCCTTGAACTCCAGCATATTCATTTTCCAATTGTTGCACCGCTTTTACTCCGGTACCAGTAATTGATTGATAGGTGGAAACGATCACGCGTTTTACATTGTATTTTTTATGCAAAGGCGCTAAAACAAGCACCATTTGAATTGTTGAGCAATTTGGATTTGCTATAATTTTATCTTCTTTTGTTAGTTCAGAAGCATTAATTTCAGGGACAATTAATTTTTTTGTTGGATCCATTCTCCACGCCGAAGAATTATCAATTACCGTAGTTCCAGCTGCCGCAAATTTTGGAGCCCACTCTAAAGAAGTGTCGCCACCAGCTGAAAATAAAGCAATATCGGCTTTTCTATCCACTGCGGTTTGCATCCCAACAACGTTATATTTCTTTCCTTTGAATTCAATTTCTTTACCAATTGATTTTTCAGAAGCTACGGGGATTAATTCAGTTACAGGGAAATTCCTCTCCGCTAAAACTTTTAGCATAATTTCTCCAACCATTCCTGTAGCGCCAACAACTGCAATTTTCATACTTTGTTAATTTTAATTAATTTGCTCTGCAAAAGTACATAATCTTCATTTTAAAATAACAATCATGACAAAAAAGAACCACGCCTTTGGCGTGGTTTAAATTAGAATATATAATGTAGCGGTATTATTTTTTTAATAAATCTCGAATTTCTGTTAACAATTCCTCTTGTGTTGGCCCTTTCTTTTCTTGATCATCTTCAATTCCGTTTTTCTTTTTATAAATATTAACGGCTTTAATTACCAAAAACAATACAAAGGAAACGATTATAAAATTGATTAGCGCCGAAATAAAAACGCCATATTTCACTCCTCCAAAAGCCACTAATTGATCGATTTCTGTAATTTTTGCGGCCTCCAAAGCAGGTTTTAAAATAAGTGGCGTAATCACATCGTCAATTAAAGAGCTGATAATTTTTCCAAAAGCCGCCCCAATAACAACTCCAATTGCCAATTCAATCACGTTGCCTTTCATCGCAAAGTCCTTAAATTCAGATATCATTTTCATAAAAATGGTTTTTAATTATTCTCTATAAAAAATTCTTTTCACTCGTTGGGAAATGCTGGTTAGGATTTCATAGGAAATCGTTCCTAGTTTTTCAGCAATAAAACTTACCGTTGGGTTTTCACCAAACAAAATCACTTCATCGCCTTCAGCACAATCTATTTCCGAAACATCAGCCATCAACATGTCCATGCAAATACTTCCTATAATCGTAGCTTTTTGTCCGTTTATAGTTACAAATCCGACTCCATTTCCCCATTGTCTTGAAATTCCGTCGGCATAACCAATAGGAATTGTTGCTATAGTGGATTTTTTTTGAGCTATAAAACGTCTGCCATAACCCACGCTTTCCCCCTCATTGATAACTCTTATTTGAGAAATTATGGATTTTAATGTCCCCACATTTTCTAAAAATCGTTGTTCTTGAGGATCGTTTGAAACGCCGTAAAGCCCAATTCCAAGGCGAACCATATCATATTGCGCTTCTGGGAAATTACTAATTCCTGAAGTATTTAATAAATGTCGAATCGGGTTTATATTTAGTTCAGCTTTAATTTTTGCAGCTAATTTCTCAAATAATTGAATTTGGTAAAGCGCAAAATCGCTATTATCCATAGAATCGCTCGTTGCCATGTGTGACAAAATGCTTTTCACTTTTACCGATTTATTGTCTTTCAAAATAGCAATTAGCGCCTCAATATTTTCTTCTTCAAATCCCAATCGGTGCATTCCAGTATCCAATTTTATGTGAATAGGATAATTTTCTAACTGATTGTTTTTTGCTATTTGTATAAAGGAATTCAAGCTTTTCAAACTGTAAATTTCAGGCTCTAAATGGTGTTGGATAATCGCTGAAAAACTAGTGTTTTCTGGATTTAAGACCATAATCGGCAACTTAATTCCACCATTTTTCAATGTAATTCCTTCATCGGCGAAAGCCACACCTAAATAATCGACATGGTGGTGTTCTAATAATTTTGCAATTTCAAAACCGCCATTTCCATAACCAAAAGCTTTAACCATAACCATAATTTTAGTGGTAGGTTCCAACTTAGATTTGTAATAATTTAAGTTGTGACTAATGGCATTTAGATTGATTTCAAGTACCGTTTCATGTGTTTTTTCTTCCAATAAATGCACGATTTTTTCAAATTCAAATAGTCGAGCCCCTTTAATTAAGATGGTTTCACTGCTAAAATTAAGCGAATTAAAATCGGCAATAAAGGCTTCGGTATTTTTATAAGTAATGCAGTTTTCGAACTTGTTTTTATAGTCAGATATGGTATCTCCAATTCCAATAACACGATTGATTTTATTAGAAACTATTAACTCTGAAACCTTGGAATACAAATCGTCATTAGACAAGCCGCTTTGAAAAATATCGGATAGAATGATTGTTTTATTGGTATGTTGTTTTTGATTTTCAAGAAAATCCAAGGCAATTTTTAACGATTGAAAATCAGAACTATAACTATCGTCAATAAGGGTGCAATTGTGAATTCCAGTTTTTACTTTGAGTCTCATTTCCACGGGATAAAGCAATTCCAATCGGCTTTGAATCACCGAAGTATCGTATTTTAAATACAATAAAACCATCAGGCAATTAATGGCATTTTCAATGGAAGCATCATCTTTAAACGGAATGGTAACTTCGAATTTCTGGCCTGAATTATTTACTTCGAGTGTTGTTTTATCTGAAAGCGATTTTTGTGAAATAAAAACATTAGCGGTTTCATCGATGAAAGACCACGAGAAGGTTTTTAAATTGGAGTTTAAAAATGCGTCAATCGCTTTGTCTTTTTTATAAATTAAGATTTCAGCATTTACAAAAAGCGCTATTTTTTCTTTAATTTTTTCTTCAAAATTGGAAAATCCTTCATCATGAGCAGAACCTAAATTGGTTAAAATTCCAATTGTTGGTCTGATAATTTGCTCCAGCTTACTCATTTCATTGGTGGTAGAAATACCAGCTTCAAAAATTCCAAGGTTGTGATTTTCATTAATTGAAATAATTGACAACGGAACGCCCACTTGTGAATTATAGCTTTTCGGACTTCTAATTATTGAAAAATCAGGACTCAAAAGAAAATTAAGCCATTCTTTAACAATTGTTTTTCCATTGCTTCCTGTGATTCCAATTATTGGGAAATGGTATAAATTTCGGTAATAACTTGCAAATTTTTGTATTGCTTCAAGGGTATTTTTCACCACAAGAAAATTTGCTTTTGCTTTTAAATTTTCTGGAATTGAAGTTACTACAAAATTTTGAACCCCTTTTTGAATTAATTCAGCAATGTAATTATGACCGTTATTATTGGGACCAACTAATGCAAAAAACAAAGTTTCAACGCCATTTTGCATCGAGCGGCTGTCTATAGAAATATGAGAAATTTCCTTAGAATTTGACCTTCCAAACCAATTGGCATCTAAAATTGGGGCAATATTTTCAGCGTTTAAACTCAATAGTGGTTATTTAGTTTTTGGTTTCTTTGACGCCTTATTGCTTTCCTGATTTTCTCTCATCGCATAAAAATAGGCCGCACGACTCAACGGTTCGTATTCTTCGGTTTCCCCTAGCAAAACCAAACTATCTCCATCGGCTTTTCTAAAACTATAATTGGCTAAATTCCCTGTTCTTGTACAAACGGCGTGTACTTTTGTAACATATTCCGCGGTTGCCATAAGGGCGGGCATCGGGCCAAAAGGGTTTCCTTTAAAATCCATATCTAGTCCAGCAACAATTACTCGAATCCCCTGATTTGCCAAATCATTACAGATTTTCACTATTTCATCATCAAAAAACTGCGCCTCGTCAATTCCAATTACATCACAACCTTGAGCCAATATTGCAATATTTGCAGCAGCAGGAACCGGAGTAGAACGGATTTCATTTGCATCGTGAGAAACCACCATTTCATTGTGATAGCGAGTATCCACTGAAGGCTTGAAAATTTCTACTTTTTGCTTTGCAAATTGCGCTCTTTTCAATCTACGAATAAGTTCTTCCGTTTTGCCCGAAAACATTGATCCGCAGATGACTTCAATCCATCCAAATTGTTCTTTCTGATTTACTGTATTTTCGAGAAACATTTTTTTACTTTTCTTGCTCTTAAAATGAATAGTTTTTATTACTTTGTAACGCTAACGAATCGAAATAAAATTTTTATACTTTTACGTCGATTCAAATGTAGAAAATTTTTATCAAAGGTTACTTCTTCCTTTGCTTAAATAATAGATTAAAGAAGACATTTTAAACTGAAAAACCTCACACAAAATAATACTATTGTTATGAAAAAAAAGTTGGAAGCTGATTTAATTAGTATAGCACACCGAATTTTAAAGTTAAAAAACAAAGAAGATCTTGCGCAATTGCATTTAGAAACTCAAAAACTATATGAAAAATTGTCAGTTTTGAAATTTGTTGAAGATAACTTTTCGGATGTAAAACCAACCATTGGAAATTCAAAAATTCAAGAATTAGTCAACGATGCATTGGAAAACGAACCGGAACTTGAGGAGGTAGAAGTTGCCGTTGCCCTTGAAGAAATTGAAATCCAACCGGAATTAGTTGAAGAAATCGAAGATGAGGTGGAAGAGGAAATGGAAGAAGAAGAAACAGAGGAAGAACTAGAAGAAGAGGAAGAGGTCGAAGAAGAAGACGAGGAGGATGATTTTCAAAACGAGGTAGAAGCTGAAGAAGAAGAAAATGAAGAGGAATCAGAAGAAGAAGTAGAATTCGAGCCTCACTTTGAGCTTTTCAATGTGGAAGAAGTAGAAGATAAAAAACCAAAAACGGAAGCAAAACAAATTTCTTTTGAAGATTTGATGGGGTCCAATTCTGAGCCTGTTTTTGAACGTGTGTTTGATCCAATTCAAGAAGAAGTTGAGGAAGAATCGGACGATGAAGAAGAAACAGAAGACGAAGAGGCCATTTTTAATCCTGGTTTTGAAATGGAAGCTTCAGAAGAAATGGAAGAGGAAGAAAAAGCAATTCCAAATTTTGAATTTGATAACGAAATAAGTATCAACGAAGCTTTTGCAAAAACAATAACCTTTGGATTGAACGACAGAATTGCATTTGAAAAACAATTATTTGCCGGAAGCAGCGAAGACTTAAACCGTGTAGTTTCTCAGTTGAGCACTTTTGACACTTTTGAAGAAGCCCAAAATTTCATTGAAGACATGGTCAAACCAGACTATGATAATTGGGAAGGGAAAGAAGAATATGTGAACCGATTTATGGAAATTGTAGAAAAGAAATTCGCTTAATCCCCATTTAAATTTCCCAATGCCTTTGAATTTAATTTATTTTTATGTCAAAATTATATATCGTTCCCACGCCTATTGGAAATTTGGAAGACATGACTTTTCGTGCCATTCGAGTGCTGAAAGAAGTGGATTTAATTTTGGCTGAAGATACCCGTACCAGTGGAAAATTGATGAAACATTTTGAAATTGGCACCCACATGCACAGCCACCACATGCACAACGAGCACAAAACAATTGAGAATTTAATTTCAAGATTGAAAGCGGGCGATACGATGGCATTGATTTCTGACGCAGGAACCCCAGCAATTTCAGACCCCGGATTTTTATTGACGCGCGCTTGTGTTGAAAACGGAATTACGGTTGAATGTTTGCCTGGAGCCACTGCTTTTGTACCCGCATTAGTCAACAGCGGATTGCCAAATGATAAATTCGTTTTTGAAGGATTTTTGCCTGACAAAAAAGGAAAACAAACGCGATATTTGGCATTAGCCGAAGAAACTCGAACGATGATTTTGTATGTTTCGCCACATAAATTAGTGAAAACTTTAACAGAATTTATTACTTATTTTGGCGAAGATCGACCAATTTGCGTTTCAAGAGAATTGTCAAAATTACACGAAGAAAATGTCCGAGGAACCGTTCGAGAAGTCCTCACTCACTTTGAAAACAAACCACCAAAAGGAGAAATTGTAGTAATTGTTGGAGGAAAACCAACGAAGTAATATAGACCTATTACCCATTCAAAATAACACTATGCGCTGGAAAATAAAACCAAACCCCGATTCACAAAAAGTTACCGAACTTGCCAATGCCCTTAATATTGAAGATTATGTGGCCACACTTTTGGTGCAACGCGGCATCGAAACTTTTGATGCGGCGAAAAATTTTTTCCGACCTAGCTTAGACCATTTGCACGATCCCTATCTGATGAAAGACATGGATAAAGCGGTTGCAAGAATTGAATTGGCGATAGCTAAACAAGAAAAAATTCTCGTTTTTGGCGATTATGATGTCGATGGGACTACAGCAGTTTCATTAGTATCCTCCTATTTAAAATCGTATTATCCCGATGTAGCTACTTATATTCCAGATCGTTACGACGAAGGTTACGGAATTTCTTTTAAAGGAATTGACTACGCAGACGACAATGGTTTTTCATTAATTATTGCCTTAGATTGTGGCATAAAATCGATTGATCATGTGGCTTATGCCAAAGAGCGAAAAATCGATTTCATCATTTGTGATCACCACCGACCAGGAGAATTTTTGCCAGAGGCAGTAGCCGTTTTAGACCCAAAAAGAGACGATTGTAATTATCCTTATGATGAATTGTGTGGATGCGGAATTGGCTTCAAATTGATTCAAGCGATAGGGAAAAACAGAAATCAAACCATTGAAGATTTAACGGAATACCTTGATTTGGTGGCCACCGCAATTGCAGCCGATATCGTTCCAATGACAGGAGAAAATCGGGTACTGGCGTTTTTTGGACTGCAAGTAATTAACTCCAATCCAAGGCCAGGAATTAAAGCACTAACGTATCAAATAAAAAAACAAGTACTTGATATTACTGATGTTGTATTTATAATTGCGCCCAGAATTAATGCGGCGGGAAGAATCAAACACGGAAATCAGGCGGTGGAATTATTATCAGAATTTGATTTTGAGCAAGCCGAACAATTTGCCTCAGAAATTGAAAAAAATAATTCTGACCGAAAGGAATTAGACAAACAAATTACCATTGAAGCGCTTTCGCAAATAGTACAAAATAACGAAACCGAGGGTTTTACCACAGTTGTTTATCAAGAAAATTGGCATAAAGGAGTTATCGGAATTGTGGCCTCAAGATTGATAGAAACCTATTATCGACCCACATTGGTTTTTACTAAAAGCGGAGATAAATTAGCGGCATCGGCACGATCAGTTAAAGGATTTGATGTATATAATGCCTTGGAAGCTTGTGCGGAACATTTGGAACAATTTGGAGGGCATAGGTACGCGGCCGGATTGACATTAAAAGAAGAAAATTACGGGGCTTTCAAACAAGCATTTGAAAAAGTAGTTTCAGAAACCATTGATCCTGAACTATTATTGCCAGAAATCGCCATCGATTTAGAAATTGATTTTCCACAAATCACCCCAAAATTTCTTCGAATTATAAATCAATTTGAACCTTTTGGTCCGTTAAATATGACACCTATTTTTATGTCTAAAAATATTTACGACACTGGTTTTCCAAAATTAATGGGCGCCGATCAATCGCACTTAAAACTATTTGTAAAGCAATCCTGTCCCGAAACTTCGGGATTCGGGACTGAGGGAATTGCTGCAATTGGTTTCGGAATGGGAAATAAAATGGATTTAGTATCCAATAAAAAGCCTTTGGATGCGGCTTATTGCATAGATGAAAACGAATGGAACGGCACCGTTTCAATTCAATTACGATTGAGAGATATTAAAAATCACGAACAATAAATGGCAAAAAACGATCCCTATGCAGCGTTGAGAATAAGAGAATTCAATATTTTCTTATTGCTTCGTTTTATTATGGTTTTTTCTTGGTCCATGCAGTTTATTGTAATTGAATGGGAAGTTTATAGCTTGACTAAAAGCGCCCTTTCGTTAGGAATTGTAGGCTTAATGGAAGTCGTTCCTGCTATTTTGATGGCTTTATTTGCCGGTCATTTTGTCGATCAAAATGAAAAAAAGGGATTGTTATTTAAATGTATAATTGGGTTTTTAGTAATTAGTTTGGGCTTGTTTTTATTGACTTGGGAACCTTTTAGAGGCAATTTATCAGCGAAAACAATTTTGTATTCCATTTACTTTTTAATATTTCTCGGTGGTTTAGTTCGGGCATTTTTAGGACCAACTATTTTTTCTTTACTTTCCTTAATTGTTCCAAAACGTGACCGTTCCAATGCCGCCACTTGGAGTAGTTCAGTTTGGCAAATCAGTTCCGTTTTGGGACCTGCGGTTGCCGGATTTTCTATCAATATGATTGGCGTTTACGGGTCGATGTTTTCGGTCTTAGTTGGTTCAGTTTTAGCATTAATTGCTTTAAGCCAAATTAGTACCAAGCCCATTTTAAATCCAAAAATTGGTGAACCGATAATCCAAAGTCTTAAAGAAGGATTGAAATTTGTTTACAATAATAAAACCATTTTAGGCGCATTATCCTTAGATATGGTAGCCGTTTTATTTGGAGGAGCCGTTGCCTTATTGCCAATATATGCTCAAGATATTTTGAAAGTGGGTCCTGAGGGATTTGGTGTTTTAAGAGCGGCACCTGCATTAGGAGCCTTTATTACGATGTTTATTTCTGCCTATGTTCCATTGGATTCCAATGCGGGAATGAAGCTGTTATTTTCCATTTTTGCTTTTGGAATTTGCATGATAGTTTTCGGGATTTCTACTTTATTTTGGTTGTCGGTTGCAGCATTATTCTTTAGCGGAATTGTGGATGGAATTTCGGTCGTAATTCGACAAACCATCTTACAATTAAAAACTCCCGATCACATGCGCGGAAGGGTTGCTGCGGTAAATTCCATTTTTGTAGGTTCTTCCAATGAACTTGGGGCTTTTGAAAGCGGATTAACAGCAAAGTTAATGGGAACAGTCACTTCAGTCGTTTTCGGGGGAACGATGACTTTAATTATTGTAGTTTTTACAGGATTTGCTTCGCCAACATTTAGAAAATTAGATTTGCAAAAAGACATTGATGAAAACGAGTAAAAATTGGAATATTAACGCTTTAAAATTAAAGATAGTTGCGTTGTTTAAACAAGGTTTAACACCAATTGAATTAACGCAAAGCATCCTGGTCGCTGCTCTATTTTCAATTGTTCCAATTCTTGGGTTTACTACAATTTTATTAACCGTACTTTCATTAAAACGAAAACTGAATTTGCCAATAATGATTGCAATTAGTTACTTAACGTGGCCTTTGCAAATTTTATTGATCATCCCGTTTATCAATATTGGAGAGTATATTTTTTCAGTTCCTCAATCCCATCATTCCGTTGAGGAAATTATCGCTTCTTTTCAGGAGCGTTTTTTTGGGACACTTTCCCACCTTTTCTTTGAATTGCTTTGTGGTTTTGGAGGATGGTTGCTAACGGCAGTTCCTTTTTTTACAGTGATTTATTTTGTTTCAAATTTCTTAATCTCAAAATTTTCTCCATCGAAAACGCCGTAGGTAAAATAACCAATCCAATCGCCTAAATTGACATATTCGGAGTTTTCTCCCACAGTAATTTTCATAGGTAAATGACGGTGACCAAAAACCAAATAGTTGTAGTGTTTTGTTTCTAATTTTCTTTTGGAATAAAGCACCAACCATTCGTTTTCTTCACCTAAAAACTTCACGTCTTCATCACCTGAAATCAGTTTGTTTTTTACAGATAAATATTGACCTAATTTCATGCCAATATCCGGGTGGATCCAGCGAAATAAAGCTTTTGAAAAGGAATTGGTAAAAACACGTTTCATTCTTTTATAGCCTTTATCTCCTGGTCCTTTTCCGTCGCCATGACCAATTAGGAAAGTTTTATTGTTAAAAGTAAATTCTTTGTTATCGCGATAAACAGGGATATTAAGCTCCTTTTCAAAGTAATCGCTCATCCATAAATCATGGTTTCCAACAAAGAAATAAATTGGGATGCCGCTGTCGCGAATTTCGGCCAGTTTACCCAAAACCCGAACAAACCCTTTTGGAACAACTGTTTTATATTCAAACCAAAAATCGAATAGATCGCCCAATAAAAATAAAGCTTCCGCATCCCCTTTAATTTCGTCCAGCCAAGCCACAAATTTTTGTTCTTTAGGAAAACTCAATTCAGCTGTTGGCGCACCAAAATGTTGGTCCGATGCAAAGTAGATTTTTTTATTTGAAGGTAGTTGCATGTTGGTTATTTGAAATCAAAGATATAAAATGCAAAACAAATAGAAATATTATTATTTCAATTCATAAACATTGTTGTCTTTTTTCACGTCGGCCATAAAACCGCTAGGATCAATTGTGATTCTTTTTATACTGTTTTTAGTAGCTACAATTTTAAATTGATAGTTGGGATTTCCCCAAGCCCAATCGTTCAAAATCGTCCTTTTCACTGCTGGATTTGGATTGTTTTTTACATAACTCATCATTCGCAAAGGCACATAAAATGTTTCTTTCGACCCATCTAAATATTCTACCTCAAGATCTATTGGCATTGGCATTCTTCCTATTCTTTCTAGATTTACTATTGTGGCATCGCCCTCTTCATTCACTGATTTTATTCCGTAATCAATGGTATTTGTTGTCAGCGTCCAATCGGTCAAATACCAATCCAATTCTGCCCCCGAAACTCGTTCTGCAGTTCTTTTGATGTCATTTGGAGTTGGATGTTTGAACTTGAATTCGGAATAATAACGCTTCAATGTTTTATATAAATTTTCTTTTCCGATGAGGTATTGAAGTTGTGCCAAGAAAACTTCGCCTTTACTGTAAGAGGTGATGCTGTAAACTCTATTTTCGTCAAATCGATCAGCATGAGTTCCTTGCGGTTGTTCCTTGCCAGAGTTGGCCATATTTATATAACTTTTATAGCTTCCTTCAAATGGGTTTTCCGATTTGTTTTCGGCTAATTCATTCATGCCTAAATCTTCTATAAATGAAGTAAACCCTTCGTCCATCCATCCGTGTTTGCTTTCATTAGAAGCTAGAATGTGTTGGAACCACGAATGCCCCAATTCATGCGCAATAACACCCAGAAGCCCGTTATATGTGCCTTCGCCTAAAATTAAAGTACACATTGCATATTCCATTCCGCCATCGCCGCCTTGGATTACAGAATATTGTTCGTAAGGATATTTCCCAACGGTAGCATTATAAAACTCCATCAATTCAACAGTTTTAGATTGCACTTTTTTCCAGTTTTCAATAATTTTAGGATTGTTTTTGTAAAGGAAATGAAGTGTTGCACCATTAGGAACTTGCGCAATATCGTGAAGATAATTTTTATCGGCGGCCCAAGTAAAATCGTGAACATTTGGCGCAATAAAATGCCAAGTTAGGGTTTTCGTTTTCTTTGGATAAACTACATTAGTTCCAGCATCTTGATAGCCGTGACCAATTTCGTTTTTGTTTTGCAAATACCCAGAACCACCCAAAACATAGTCTTTATCAATTGTGATTTTTACATCAAAATTTCCCCAAACCCCATGAAAT
>JARXAC010000013.1:0-7977 GCA_029866065.1 Flavobacterium sp. | reverse complement strand
CCGTTTCGGGAGTATTAAAAGAGTACAATGTTTCTGAAAAAAATATAAAATTCGAACTTTTTACCAGCTCTACTTCTGAGAATAAAATCCAAGAATCTTTAGGTGGACATACCAAAATCACCATTTTAGTAGACGATGAAGAAACGACTTTCGAAATGTCACAAAAGCAAACTATACTGGATGCGGCTTTAAAACAAGGAATTGATGCTCCCTATTCTTGCCAAGGCGGAATTTGTAGCAGCTGTATGGCCAGAGTAACCGTGGGAACTGCTGAAATGAAGAAAAATTCTATACTTACCGACAAAGAATTGGCCGAAGGATTGGTTTTAACATGTCAAGCACATCCTACGTCCGATACGATTTTTGTTGACTTTGACGACGTTTAAGTGATTTATGATTTGAGAATTTAGATTGCAGATTTAAAAGAGTGAAATCGCTATTGATTGATTTTTTCAACTACACTTTCAGGTAAAATCGTGCGCATAGCGTTTTCGTAACCTTCTACTTTTTTATTTCCATAAATGGAGGTTGGGAGTTTTGGGTATAAATTTCTATCGGAAACCAAGCTGTTTTCTTCTGGTTGATTAAAAGGTGAAAATCCTAAATACGGATGCGTTGCGCCCCAAATCGTGATGGTTTTTATTCCTAAAATGGCTGCAATATGTCCGTTTCCAGAATCCATGGATAACATTACGTCTAAATTGCTAATGAGCTGAATTTCTTGGTTGAATTTCAATTTGCCTGCTACAGAAATTACGTTATTATGCGATTTAGAAAGTAATTCTAAGGTTTCGATTTCCTTTTTACCACCGCCAAAAAGTAGAATTTTATTATCGGAATTTTCTGCCAGTTGATCAATTACTTTTTCCATTAAATCCAAAGGATATACTTTAGAATCGTGTTGAGCAAATGGCGCAATCCCAATCCATTTTTGGGTTTTTTCTCCTACAATGGATAAAATTTCTGGTGAAAATTTCGATTTATCAGGAAACGTAGGATTCGATAAATTGATTGGAAAACCAAGTTCGTCAAACGCTTTTGCATGTCTTTCAAAAACGGTTGGGAGTGGTCTGAAAATTTTATTTACCGCACGAGTAACTTCTTTTTTTTCTTTTCTTCCTTTATCGGTGAAAGCCACTTTTTTTCCGCTCAAGGCAAATAACCCTCTGATTACTTTGGAACGCAAAACATTATGCAAATCGGCGAAAGCATCAATATTAATTTTCCTTAAATCTAGAAACAATCGGAACAATCCTAAAAATCCTTTGTGTTTTCCTTTTTTATCAAAAGGTAAAAAATTTACATTAGGAAGATCATTAAATAAAGGTTGAAAAAATGGCGTTGAAATAACGGTGATTTTAACGTTGGGATATTTTGCTTTAAAAGCCCTTAAAACAGGAACCGTCATGGCAACATCTCCCATTGCGGAGAGTCTCATGACGGCTATATGTTCTATTGGTTTTGACAATTTAAGGTGTCAATTATTTTTTGTTCTGATACAAAACCGGGTTTAAATCATCATCGTTGTACATTTTCATTTGCTTGTACACTTTCATGAATTTGTCCCCATTTTCAATGTCGGTTAATAAATCTTCAATTGCTGAAGAAAGATCGGTCCTTTGGTCTAAAAGCACGTTTAATTTTTCTTGACATTTTTGACGGTGTTCTGCAGAAGCTCCTTCACGACTTGTTTCTTCATTCATGTGATAAATTTTCAAAGCCAAAATGGACAGTCTATCAAAAGCCCAAGCCGGACTTTCAGAATTGATTTTTGCCCCAGCTTTAACAGCAACATGGCTGTATTTTTGTAAAAAATAACTGTCAATATATTCCACCATGTCCGTACGTTCTTGATTGGAAGCATCAATTCTTCTTTTTAAAGTTAGCGCTGCAACGGGGTCGATATTTGGGTCACGAATAATGTCTTCAAAATGCCATTGAACCGTATCAATCCAATTTTTATGATACAACAAATGCTCAAATTTATCTTTCGGAAAAGGGTTGTTAATTGGTTGATCTACATTATCAAATTGATGATAATCTTGAATACTTTGTTCAAATACTGAATAAGCTAATTTTGAAAACATATCTTTGTTATTTAAAAGACAAAGATACTTTTTATACTTTTAACGTTGAAATATTAATCCCAATTTTATGAAAATTCATCATTTATCTGAAAAAAATAGCGTTTTAAATCATTTTCTTGGAGAAATAAGAGATCAAAATATTCAGAAAGACCGCCTTCGATTCAGAAGAAACATAGAGCGTATTGGCGAAATTATGGCCTATGAAATGAGTAAAGAATTGGACTATAAAAGCTGGGAAATTTCCACTCCACTTGGCGTTAAAAAATCTTCAGAAATTAATGACAAAATAATAATTTGCTCCATATTAAGAGCGGGATTACCATTGCACAATGGTTTTTTGAATTATTTTGATGATGCAGAAAACGGATTTATTTCCGCCTATAGATTTCATCCCAATAACGATAGTGATTTTGAAATAAAAATAGAGTACGAAGCAGTTTCCCAAATCAATGGAGCCAATTTAATTTTGGTTGATTCTATGTTGGCAACAGGACAATCAATAGTTGCGGTTTTTAATAAATTGATTTCGAAGGGAGTTCCAAAAGAAATTCATTTGGCTGTAGTTGTTGCCGCGCCGGAAGGGATAAAGAACTTGGAATCACATTTGCCAGATTATTGTCATCTTTGGATTGCTTCTATCGATGAAAAGCTAAATGAAAAAAATTATATAATTCCGGGACTAGGAGACGCTGGTGATTTGGCTTTTGGGAGCAAATTATAATTGAGAGAAAAACGCAAATAAACTACAGCCTACCACCGCTAAAAAGAACAATTCTGTTTTCGCCTTTGATTGCGGTGTTTCAACAAAAATAGTCATTGCAAAAGCTAGTGGCACAAAAGTAAAAATCAGAATTTCATTGCTTTTATTTGGTGAAAATACAAAAACCAATAGTCCAATAAAAAACGCAGCGAGGATTTTCTTATAGGTAGAATGCAGAATTATTGGGCGATTAGAAATAGTAAGTCCTAAATTAGCAATAAAAAAGAGTGAAATTGGGGCAAAAAGAGATAACGCTAGGTTTTGATAATTATTAATAAAATAGTTGATTTCAAAATCGCTGACTGAGTTTGCAATTAATATCCCCACATTATTGAAATCAAAAACCAAATCAAAAAAGAACAATACTACCATTGAAACAAAAAAGGCAATAAACGGTAAAAACCAGGTTCTATAATCTCTTGCGGTGTGAAATAGAATGCTAATAAAAACTAATATTATAAAAAGTATACTCCAAAAATGAAATAAGGAGGCCACAAAAACCCATAATGAAGCGTCAAATATTTTTTCTTTTTGGGATTTTGAACTTTGTAAAGAGAAAAGCCTTCTTAACGCCAAAAGAATAAAAAAGTTGGCAATAAACAACTTAGAATTATTCATTACTGAAGGAAAGAAAAGCAGCAACAATAAATAAAATAATACCATGTAAGCGCTATCTTTGCTCAATCCGTTCTTTTTAATGATAAAATTTCCAGTAAAGAAACAAGCAAGAATGGTGATAAATAAAATAGTTTTTTTGGCTAGGAAACCAAATGAAAAAAAGGTTCCAACTTGATGAAATTGAGTAGTTAAAAAGAAAAATAATAGCATTAAAAAAACAAATGCAAAATTAATTGGGGTAGATTTCTTAAAAAGACTTGTAATCATATGGATATTTTATACTTTTGCAAATGTAAATATAATACTTGAACTAAGATGAAAGCATTTTTTGAAGGAATACAATGGTTATTTGAAAACATTTTTTTCATTCCACAAAATTATTTAAGAGAATTAGAATTAGAAAATTGGTTTGCTGCCAATATTATTAATTGGATTTTCATAATTATTTGTGGTGCTGCAATGGTTTATTGGATAAAACAATTGCAATTACACAAAGCCAACAACGAAGAATATCAAGATACAACGGCTCATTCTTTCTTTAAATAAAATTCTAAAAAGAATTTATCAAAGGTCGAAACCGATATCTTTTCTATAATACATCGTATCGAAATGTAGTTTTTCTATATTTTGATACGATTTTTTTATGGCTTCTTCAAAATTATCCCCTAATGAAGTAACTGCCAAAACCCTTCCTCCGTTCGAAATAATAGTATCGTTATCTTTCTTTGTTCCTGCGTGAAAAACGAGAGAATCGTTAACCGTTTCTATTCCTGATATCACTTTCCCATTTACATATTCTTCCGGATATCCTCCAGAAACTACCATTATAGTTGCTGCGCTTTTATCGGTTACCTCCAAATTAATTTCGTTCAGTTTTTCGTTGGCAACGGCCTGAAACAATTCAACCAAATCCGATTTTAACCTTGGAATTACCACTTCAGTTTCGGGATCACCCATTCTAACATTGTATTCAATTACAATTGGTTCTCCTTTCACGTTAATTAATCCGATAAAAACAAAGCCTTTATATTTAATATTGTCTTTTTTTAAACCTTCAATAGTCGGTTTTACAATTCGATTTTCAATTTTCTCTAGTAAAATTGCATCCGCAAAGGGAACTGGCGAAACGGCTCCCATTCCGCCGGTATTTAATCCGGTATCGCCTTCCCCAATTCGTTTATAATCTTTTGCTGTGGGTAAAATTTTATAGTTGACGCCATCCGTTAATACAAAACAGCTTAATTCTATACCGTCTAAAAATTCTTCAATTACTACTTTTGAGCTTGCTTCGCCAAATTTTGCATCCACTAGCATGTTTCTCAATTCTTGTTTTGCTTCGGCTAAATCATTAATAATCAAAACTCCTTTTCCAGCGGCTAATCCATCTGCTTTTAGAACATACGGCGATTGAAGCGTTTCCAAAAATGCACATCCTTTTTCCACGGTTTCCTTTGTAAAACTGTCGTAACCGGCTGTAGGAATATTGTGTTTTACAAGAAATTCTTTGGCAAATTCTTTACTTCCTTCCAGTTGCGCACCTTTTTTAGACGGTCCAATAACCGGAATATGATTTAATTCGGAATCGTTTTGGAAAAAATCGAAAATCCCATTTACCAATGGGTCTTCTGGGCCTACCACAACCATTTCTACTTGTTCGCTCAGGGCAAATGATTTAATTGCTTCGAAATCGGTGATTTTTAAGTTCACATTGAAAGCAATGCTTCCTGTTCCAGCGTTTCCAGGGGCAACAAATAATTTCGTGCACTTTTTGCTTTGAAGCATTTTCCATGCTAATGCATGCTCTCTTCCTCCTGAACCTAGTAATAAAATAGTCATTTTGTTGTGATTGTTGTGTGTTGCAAAAATAAATTCTTTTGAGTTTAAATTGGCATTAAAACTCAAAAAAATAAAATTCTTAAAAATTAATTTTTTAAACTAGATGAAATTTAAAAAAATAAAGGTTTAATAGGCCTTTTTTTCTCCTTTAATTATATTGATAACTGTTTGGACAATTATTTTAATATCTAATATAAGCGACCAATTATCGATGTAGTAAACATCAAATTTAATTCGGTTGATCATGTCGTCATCCGATTCAATTTCACCTCTAAATCCTTTAACTTGAGCCAAGCCGGTGATACCTGGTTTTACATAGTGTCTAACCATGTATTTTTTTATTTTATTTCCATATGATTTATTTTGGGACCATAAGTGCGGTCTTGGACCAACAACCGACATGTCGCCAAACAACACGTTGATAAATTGTGGCAACTCGTCCATACTGGTTTTTCTCATAAATTTTCCAGTTTTCGTAACTCTTGGGTCATTTTTTGAGGCTTCTGATTCGGTATCTTCATTTAATTTCATCGAACGAAACTTGTAACAATAAAATTCGTTTTCTTCTAAACCTGGTCTGCCTTGCTTAAAAAATACAGGCCCTTTTGATTCTAATTTGATTAAAATTGTCAAGATTGGAACTATCCAAGAAAGCAGAAAAATGATCACAAATAAGGAAAAAACAACATCGAAAGTTCTTTTAATTATTTTAATCATCGGTTCGTGCAAAATTGTTTTTTGCATAGTTAAAACCGGGAACATTTCTAAATAATTTATCTTTAAATTCTTAGAGAAAATCTCTTTTGACCCTGGAATAAATTTAATATTAATTTTATTAGAATCGGCAAATTCAACCATGTTAACGGTTTGGTCGTTTGTCATTTCTTCTAATGAACTGTATATTTCGTCGACTTTATTATTAAGCACGAATGTTTTTAAATCTTCTAAATTTCCTGAAACTTCTGGTGATTTGCTTTTATTTGAAAAATAACCCAAAAATCGGTAGCCATAATCAATTCTGTCCTCGAAAAGTTTTTTTAAGCGAACCGATTCTTCGGTATGGCCAATAATAACAACGTTTCTATAATTACTTCCAGTGATTATTCTGTATTTTTTTAAATAATAGAACAACAAGAATTTAAATATTGTAACTAAAGTTGTGCAAATAATTATATAAAGTAAAACCGCATTTTCATTAAAAACAACTTCCTGCATAAAAGGGTAATAGGCAATTATAAGTAGGGAAAATAACGAACATTGTTTTAAAATCTTTGTGATAATTTCAACGGGGGTTGTAAATCTGAAGACTTCATAAAATTTAATTAGAAAGGCAATTACAGACCAAGAAATTAGTAAATATCCAATGTGATTGTTTAGTTTTACTACCAATCCTTCAAAAAAATAAATTCCCAAAACAGCTATTACTAATAAGTCAAATATGGTGCTTATTGGTCTAATATATTTTGAATATCTACTTGATTGAGCTGATGTCATTTTATTTTATATATCCAGTAAAATCTTTGTGTTCCTCTTTTAAAAGCTCTTCTTTGGATAGTGATTTGAAATAATCATAAGTAATTTTCATTCCTTCTTCTCTAGAAACTTTTGCCTCCCATCCTAAAATATTTTTTGCTTTAGTGGTATCGGGTTGGCGTTGTAATGGGTCGTTAATTGGAAGTGGTTGATAAACTACCTTCTGATTGGTCCCTGTTAATTTAATGATTTCATCTGCAAAATCTTTGATTGTAATTTCATCTGGGTTTCCAATGTTTACTGGGTAAACATAATCAGAGTGAAGCAGTCTAAAAATCCCCTCTACTTGATCGTCTACATAACAGAAAGAACGCGTTTGCATTCCATCACCAAAAATGGTTAAATCTTCTCCCCTAAGCGCTTGGCCAATAAATGCTGGAATAACTCTACCGTCATTCAGCCTCATTCTAGGGCCATAGGTGTTAAAAATTCTCACTATTCTGGTTTCCACACCATGAAAAGTATGGTATGCCATAGTAATCGATTCTTGAAAACGTTTTGCTTCGTCATAAACACCTCGTGGACCAATGGTGTTTACATTTCCATAGTATTCTTCGGTTTGTGGATGTACTAGTGGATCCCCGTAGACTTCCGAAGTAGAAGCGATTAAAATTCTAGCGTTTTTAACACGCGCTAAACCTAAAAGATTGTGGGTTCCTAAGGACCCTACTTTTAAAGTTTGAATTGGGATTTTTAAATAATCTATTGGACTTGCTGGAGATGCGAAATGTAAAATATAATGTAATTCTCCTGGAATATGAACAAATTTAGTGATATCGTGGTGGTAAAATTCAAAATGTTCGAGTTTAAAAAGGTGTTCAATGTTTCTTAAATCTCCCGTAATTAAGTTGTCCATTCCGATAACATGGTACCCTTCTTTTATAAAACGATCACATAAATGGGAGCCTAAAAACCCTGCTGCTCCGGTAATTAAAATTCTTTTCATATTTGGATTCGATTTCGTTTTACTTCATGTTGTGTTAAAAAACGTTAAAATTATTATAATATTGTATTAAATGGAAATTGTTTTTCAGATTTCACTTTAATGTTTAATACACAATACATTACAATAAAAAAAGTAACTCCTCTTTGTCTCCATAGGAACGATTCTGTAATAAATAGGGATAGCATTAGTACCGAAAA